>JAAYDI010000066.1 GCA_012729315.1 Planctomycetaceae bacterium | reverse complement strand
CGGTCATTCCGAGCCGGTTGTAGTGGACAAATCCATGCCATGGATGGGCCCATTCGCATGGACTGCCTACCTCCTCACCGTGCAGCAGCAGCGGTTACATCCCGCAATTGGCCGAAGGCCACTATCAACGTAGCCTGGGGCAACGCCCCAGGAAATCGAAGCCATAGCACTCGTTTGGCTGAAGGCCAAACTCACCTACGGCATGGTCTCCCATGTGTAAATATGGCCTTCGGCCAAACACCACGCCACCGTGGACGGAAACAAATCACCGCGGACAGGCTCGCTGCACCGCTGCTGCCTCAAGCCGGCCCGCTGGGCAAATTGGCCTGGATCCACTCGAAGTAGTCGCGCATCTTCAGCTTGCTGGCGGCGGCCGTGTCAAGATAGTAGATCGCCCGCTCGTGGAACTGCAGCACACTGGCCGTACACATGCTGGTCACCGGGCCCTCGATCGCGTCCGCGATGACTGACGCCTTCCCCTCGCCGCTGGCCAGCAGGATGACCTTCTTCGCCTCCAGGATCGTGCCGACCCCCATCGTGATCGCGTAGGTCGGTACGTTCTCTCCCGCCTCGAAGAAACGGGAGTTGTCCTTGATCGTCTGACGCGTGAGGGTCTTGATGCGGGTCCGAGAACTGAGCGAACTGGTCGGTTCGTTGAAGCCGATGTGTCCGTCGGAACCGATCCCCAATACCTGCAGGTCAATGCCGCCGCATTCGTCGATCATCCGCTCGTAGGACTCGCAGAACATCTCGTGGTCGTCGGTAGTGGCGGACGGGAGGTGGGTGTTCTGCGGCGCGATGTTGATGTGGTCGAAGAGGTTCTCCTGCATGAAGTACCGGTAACTCTGGGGATGGTTCGGCTTCAGGCCGACGTACTCGTCGAGATTGAACGTCGTAACATGCGAGAAGTCGAGCCCCTCTTCCTTGTGCATCCGGATGAGCTCTTTATACAGTCCCAGAGGAGTGCTTCCCGTGGCCAACCCGAGCACGGCATTGGGTTTCGCGTTGAGCGTCTTGGCAACCATCGCAGCCGCGGCTTTGCTCAGCTCTTCATAGGTATTGCTGATAATGACTTCCATCGACCACACCTCTCCAGGCAGCAGTATGTCTTCACACCGTAGAAACAACCCGTGCCCAAACAGAACACCACGGCGGTCCGACTGTCAAGCCCCCAGCGTCCCGTCTGTTCCGTGTGGTACGGCCTCCTCTCTACTTTCTCCTCTCTTGCACCCTACGGGCTGGAGTCAGAGTATCTTATCTGTTTCCGGTTTCCGATCGTCTGTTTCGGATCGGGTGGTATCGCGGCATCCCTTTGTGAAACGCCTTCGGCGTATCGTGCGTAATTGGCATACGGAACCCCAGGGTGCGCCGCGAAACGCGGCGACCCTGGGCTGCGGAGTGTAACCGCTTCGCGGTAAAGAACAGCGAACAAACAGACAACCGGGACAAGGCGCCGTACCTTGGAAATGAGCCGCGTGCTGATGCGTCAGCTTCTCGTCCAGAGTACGGGCCACCATCTTACCCGCCCTTCTCAAGCAAGCCAGTCTGCCTGTCCAGTGGGGCGTGTGGCACGTTCTATGCCACACGGCCGCTCCTTCGGTCACCTGCGGCAATATGCTGGGCGAGCCCGAGAACTGGAGAACTGGAACAGTCAAGAACACCCGTTGCCCTAAATCGGCGTCGGTGGTACAAACCGCCTGACCATTCCAGGACGTCGTCAGTGCGTCTCGATCGATGTATGTCAGGGAGGACAAGTCGATGAGTGCGGATCGCGATCAGCAGCCGGATACGGAGACGCTCAGTTCGTTTGAGCAACTCCGCCTTGCCCGGCAGATCATCGAGCAGGAGAGCAAATCACTGTTGCTGGTCGCCGACCGGCTGGACAGCCAGTTCTGCCGGGCCGTCAATTACCTGTACAACTGTCGCGGCAGTGTGATCGTCTGTGGCATGGGCAAGGCCGGGCTGGTGGGCCAGAAGATCATGGCCACGCTCGGTTCAACCGGCACGCGGAGCCACTTTCTGCATCCCGCCGAGGCGGTCCACGGCGATCTGGGCCGGGTGCATCCCGACGACGTCATGCTGATGCTGTCGCAGAGCGGGGAGACCGAAGAGATCGTCCGCATCCTCCCGTCGCTCAAGGAACTGGGGGTCGCCATCGTGGCCATCACCGCCCAGGCCGAGAGCACGCTGGGCCAGGCCGCGACGGTCGTGGTCGAACTGGGCACGCTCGACGAGGCCTGTTCGCTCGGCCTGGCCCCCAGCACCAGCACGACGGTGATGCTGGCACTGGGCGATGCGCTGGCGCTGGTGACCAGCCGCATGCGGAAATTCGCCCGAGAGGACTTCGCCCGTTCCCATCCTGCCGGCAGCCTCGGACGCAAGCTCAGCAAGGTCGAACATCACCTCCGCCCGCTGGCCAAGTGCCGCGTCGCACTTGCCAACAAGACCGTCCGCCAGGTCTTCGTGGATCTGAGTGTCCCCGGACGACGGACCGGCGCGATCATGCTGATCGACGACGAAGGTAAGCTCTGCGGCATCTTCACCGACAGCGACCTGGCGCGGTTGTTCGAGCATCGACAGGAATGCGCGCTGGACCAGCCGATCCGCGAGGTCATGACCGCACAGCCCTTGAGTGTCCGCGCGGGCACCAAGATGATCGACGCCGTGACGGTCCTGGCCCAGCGGAAGATCAGCGAGTTGCCGGTGGTCGATACCGCCGGCCGGCCGGTCGGCCTGATCGATGTCACCGATGTTGTCGGCATGTTTCCCGAAATCGAAGAACACCGCCAGAACACCGCGCCGAGAACGGAGCTGCCAGCCGCGAGCGTACCACGCGCTGCCGCCTGATCGCCGGCTGCACTGCATGCGGCGTCCCTGCCCCGGCTACTGTCGGTCCTCGTGCTGCAGCGACTGCTGCAGCTCGGCGAACAGCGGCTTGAGCTGGGGATACAGCGCCTGGTAGATGTGGAAGCCCCGATCGTAACGCTGCGCGAGATCCGGATCGGCCGCCTGCTGACCTGTCACGCGGACCGTCTGCGCCGCATGCGCCAGGCTGTCAAACAACCCCACCCCGACTCCCGCCGCAAAGGCCGCCCCCAGTGACGTAGCGTCCGCGGAACAGGTCGAGAGCGTCTGGACGGGGATGCGGCAGACGTTCGCCAGCAGTTGCTGCCACGACAGAGATCGGCCGCCACCTCCGATCAGCCGCAGCGCCGGCACGGCGAACGATTCGCGCATGACCTCCAGCACACTCCGCAGCGCGAACGACACACCCTCCACGGTAGCCCGCAGCAGATGCGCACGCCCGTGCATGGACGAGAGCCCGAAGAACACGCCGCGCGAGTCAGAGTCGAAGATCGGGGAACGCTCCCCCTCCAGATACGGCAAGAAGATCAGGCCTTCGCTGCCCGCCGGCACCTCGGCCAGCAAGGCATCAAATCCCTCGAAGCTGCTCTCGCCCAGCACGTCCATGGCCCATTCCACCGAGCGGCCCGCCGCCTGGACCGTGCCGAACACCCCGTTCTGCTCTCCATCGAGAGCCAGCAAGTTGAACAGTCGTTGCTGCCCGTCGATCAGCGGCTCGCCCGTTGTGGCCGCGATCCAGGCAGTGGTACCCAGGCAGCAATAGGTCGTTCCAGGATTCACCGCCCCGGCGCCGGCCGAGGCGCACGCGCCGTCTCCGCCACCGGCGACGACCGGGACGCCTGACGGCAGATCCAGCGCCTGCGCCGCCGCGCGCGTCAAGGTGCCGACCACGTCGGTGGACCGATGGAGCGTGGGGAACTTCCCCCGCTCGATCCCCAGCTCGGCCAGCATATCCGCCGCATACGATCTGGCTCGGATGTCCAGCCACTGGGCATGGGAAGCGTCCGAGTAGTCTGTCGCATCGCAGTTGCCCGTCATGCAGCTGACGACATAGTCCTTGGCTTGCAGGAAGCGGGCCGTCCGGCGGTAGATATCCGGCTCATGCTGCTGGACCCAGAGGACCTTGCACAGGCTGGAGCGCGGCTCGAGGATATTGCCGGTGAGCTCGTACAGGCCCCGCGGACCGAGACGGTCGCCCACCATGGCACAGGGTCCGGCCGCGCGGCAGTCGGAGTGGATCAGCGAGGGGCGCAGCGCCCGCCCTGCGGTGTCCACCGGCACGCATCCCAGCATGTGGCCGCTGACCCCCATCGCGGCGATGCGTCCGCGCAGGTCCGCGTGCCGCGCGATGAGCGTACGCGTGTTGCGGCACACGCCGTCCCACCAGTCGCTCGGCTGCTGTTCGGCCCAGCCCAGGCGCGGGAAGTGGGTCCGATGCGGGGTCGTTTCCGAGGCCACCACTCCGCCGTCCTCCGGCCGGACCAGCGTGCTCTTGGTGCCGCTGGTGCCAATATCATGCGCCAGGATGAGCGGATCCCGCATCACGGCTCCCCTTCACGACGGCAGCGCCTGCCAGGTCAGCGTGATCAGATGCTCCGCCATGTCGTCCGCCTGCTCGGCCCAGATCTCGCGCAGCGCGGCGTCGACCTCCTGCCGCGTGCGGGGCGGGGTGTCGCTGAGGCACGACAGCGCGGCGGCAGCGCCAGTGGCCATGTGCCGCGGCTCGATACCTTGCGACAGCGCCAGACGCATCGTCCCGAACAGCCGGTCGTCGTAGCCCAGCTTGCGGCGGGCGTCACGGGTCACGCGCGAGATCAGGTCGTTCAGGTTGGGATTGATCATCCGCTCGATCAGGTCCTCCGCATAGGCGCGATAGCCGTCGGCGGTGAACAGCGGATCTCCCAGCTGCTGGTATTTCCGCACCAGCGCTGCGCCCGATTCGTCGAGGAAGGCCGCCCGTGCGACGGCCAGGATGTCGGGCTGGCCGGCCACCTCAGCCATGGTGGTCACGCCGCGCAGCCGCGCCAGGTATCCGATCAGCGCATGGATCGCGTTGTGGCCATAGAGCTTGGCTTCTTCGAACGGCAGCAGGTCATCCTTCTCTACAAACACCTCGATACCGCGCTGGCATCCGGGCAGGGTGATGCGCGACACCAGGATGTGGTTGAACCGCTCCACCAGCACCGCCCGCGGCGTGGCGGGCGTCAGCGGCGCGAGGCCGAGCCGGCGGATCGTGTCGGCGTCGGTGATCACGCCGCTCATCTTGCCGATGACCGTGTTGAGCACCTGCACCCGGTCCAGCGCCGCGGCCGGGAGCCGTTCCTGCAGACGCTCCGTCAGGATCTCCGCGGCATGGTTATGGTTTTCCGCCGCATAGATGATCCCCGGCCCGGCCGGGTCGCGCTGCCGGATGCCGTCGGCCAGCAGTTGCACAACGCTCGTCGCGTCCCCCAGGTCATAGAACCGCACACTCGGCAGCGCCGTGGCCAGCTCGTCCGCAGCGGCAATCGCCGCCACCAGCTCCTCGCGGTCGGCATGCTCCGCCGGGTCGCCCAGGCGCACCCCCTCGACCACCACCTGCTCAATGCGGTCCGGATGCGCGATATTGATCGCATAGCGCCCGCCGGCCTCGCGCACGGCGCGCACGAGTGTGGCGTCGACCTCCGCGATCACATAGCGGTCGAAATTGCCCGAGCAATACGCTTCGTAAAGAAACAGTGCGCTCTGGATCGGCCCGAAGCCGACCCCGAAAAAAGTCTTACCACGGCGCGGCACTTAGCCCTTCCCTCCTGCAACGCGCAACAGTTCCCGCTCAGCTTCGCGAGTCCATTTGCCGTTGTCGAGTTTCTCGGCCACTGTCGGCCAGCGTTGAGGCAGCTCGGCCAGCGGCACGAGACCCAGCTCATGCAACATCGGATAGACGATAATCTTGCCGGCCAGGGTGCGATGCTCCACGGCCGCGATCCCCTCGGTGGCCCCCGCCATGCCGCAGATCGCGTCCACCGACGTGTTCGTATCGAGCTGGTCGGACTCGACCTTCCGCAGCACGCTGCGCATGTCCTCGATCGTGGAACCGCTGGTGCCGAACATGAAACACCGCTTCTCGATGTAGGCATCCAGGTCCAGATCGTGCCTGGTGGGCGCCGGGATGCCGGCGAAGATGTTGATGATCGCGCCGGTATCCGCCCGCTCGATCGCGTCGACGATGAGCGATCCGACGGGGGCCATCAACGCGAAGTAAGTGCACGTCTCGTCGAATGGCTCGCGCTGCGTATTCACCAGACGCAGCGCCACCCCGTTCGCCTGCGCCAGTGGCTCGGCCTTGCGCCGCAGCGACTCCAGCCGCCGATCGTCCAGGTCGGTGCCGATCAGACGCAGGCCAGTGCACCCCGCGCAGAGGTTGCGGATCACATGCATCTCGCCCATCGGCCCACCAGCTCCCACCACCAGGATCCGATCGTGGTCGCGAATCTCCCCCGTGGCTGGAATGTTCCGGTACGACTCGGACGCGTCCTTGCCGAACGTGCCGATCCAGCGCGTCATGCCATAGTGCAGACGCCCAACGCCGACCGACACATGCTGGCCGATCCGCTGGCCCCCCAGCACGATGTTCATGATCCCGCCGGCGGCCAGCTTGTCGTTCAGGACATCGAGCGTCGCCTTGTCGGACCCAAAGTAGATGATGTCGTCGAACGACTCGTCCGGCAGTTCGGCCACCTGGTCAGGCGCACAGGTCTGGAGGTGGGCCGGGGCACCTTCAGGCGCATAGCCGTCGGTCACACCGCGCGCCTCGCGCCCGCTGTCCACGACCACCAGCAGCCGGCCACCAGCCTTGACCCGCTGGCGTTCGCGCGTGGCATACGACGCTTCGACGCACGCCCACGGCTCGACCAGCGCTACAGCCGAGGCGCTTTTGTCCTCGCCGGCCGGAATCAGGAACCGGTCGCCATCGGGGGCCACGACCACGCGTTCGTCGAGCACCGTGTATTCCTGCAAGCCCCCTTCGAAGTTGTAACCAAACGCGGCGTTGGAGCCGCCGGCGGTGGGAAACTGGCGGTAGTCCGCCTGCACCAGGCAACGCTGGCCGACCTGGTGATGCTTCACCTGCTCCCCCACGGCAACCACCCGGCACACGACTTCGTGTCCCGGCACGGTGGGCCGAGTGCCCGGCTGGTAGGACTGCATCTCCCCCAGCACCGCCGGCACGATGCCCCCGACAATCTCGGTCTTCCGCGCGTGCTGGTCGAACTGTTTGAGCAGCTTCAAGTCCGAGAAACACAAGCCGACCGCCTCGATCTTGGCCAGGATCTCGTGGGCACCGGGCACCGGCACGGGCTTGGCCGTGTTGAGCTTCAACTCGCTCGGGCCAACAAGTTGGACAGCGTGCTGGGTTTGGGGAACGGTTGCGGCCATGTCGTGGGCACTCCGTGTTGCAGACCGCGGATCGCCCGGTCCAGCAACGGGCAGGTCCGTGAGATCGCGGGGTCCGTAAGATCGCGAGGTCTAAGAGTAAGAGATCGTATGGTGCAGCAGATGACGGCGTGGTTCCTTCGCCGTCAACTCAACATAATCTGGCCCCCCGTCACCGGCAAGGCCTGACCTGTCTCGTACTGCTGCTCCACCAGATAGTATATCGCCTTCATCACATCGGCGGTCGTACAGCCGCGGCCGAACGGCACTTTCGCCTCGTACGCGCGCCGCACATCCTCCGTCGTCTTCGCCCCGGGCACCTTGTCCGCGCGCAGGTACTGCACGAACAGGCCATCGTGCGGGTCGGACCACAGCGGGCCGTCGAAGAAATTGCCCGGGCAGATGGCATTCACTTTGATCCCGTCCGTGACGAGTTCCAGCGCAAACGACTGGGTCAGCCCAACGCCGCCGAACTTGCTGCCGGCGTACGCCGCGTTGCGGCTCGAGCCGGCCAGCCCCGACTTCGAATTGATCTGGATGATGTCGCTCAGGTAGGCTGGATTCGCCCGGTGCTGCGTGGCCAGGATCGGCGCGGCCTGCTGCACGCACAGGAAATACCCCTTGTAGTTCACCTCCGTCACGAAGGCAAAGTCCTTCTCCGGCTGCGTCTTGACCGATTCGGCCTTCAACACGCCCGCGTTGGAGACGAACAGGTCGAACCCGCCGTACGTCCGTACCACGTACTCGATGCACTCCGCAATCGATGCGCTGTCGGTCACGTTGATCCGCCGGCTGATCGCACGGCCGGCGCCGTGCGCCGCACACAGTTCCCGCGCTGCGGCGGCCGCCCCCGATTCGTTGATGTCGGTCAGGACCACATGCGCTCCTTGCGCGGCGAGGCTCTGCGCGATCTCCAGGCCGAACCCCTGCGCGGCCCCCGTCACCAGCGCGATCTTCCCTTTCAGGCGGCCGGCCGCCGCGCCGCTGGCCGCAGCGACTTTCTTGCGGTAGACCTCGAATTCCCAGGTCTCGATGAACAGGCGCTGAGGATCCGTCAGGTAGCTCACACCATGCGGCCCGCCCCCCAGACGCGCCGCGCCGGACATCACCTTGACCGCATCCAGGTACACGTCGCGCACGGTACTGGCCATCTTGTAGTCGTCGCCGGCCGCGAACAGCCCCACCCCCGCCACCAGCACCACCTTGGGTGGCACCCGGGTCTCGCGCGTGTGCCGGTCGATCTCCGCGCGCAGCTGCGCGATCAGCGCCTCTTCGTCCGCTTGCTCGGCCGGGGCAAACCAGAGCGGATAGCTGTTGCAGTACACGATCTGGTCGGGGGTCAGCGGTCCCGCGCAGGCCATCTCCCGGCCGGCCTTGGTTCCCACCAGGCCCAGCGCCACATCCGAATCGTCGAACGTGACCAGCTTCAGCGGCCCCGCCGGGTCGTCGGCCAGCAGCGCGCGCAGCGCGGGCCCGAGCGTCTGCACCAGCCGGCGCGCGCCGTCAGCGCGCGTCGCGGGTCCGTTCGCCTGCGTCTGCCAGCCGTCCCCCAGACGCGCGGCGATCTTCTGCAGGATCTCGTCGGTGTGGGCGCGGATCGCCTCCGGGTCGTCGCCGGCAATGATCACGCCGTGGTTCGCCATCAGGATCGCCTTCGGCAGCGCGCGGCCGGTGCGGGCCTGGTAGTCCTGCAGCGCGCTCCGGAGTGTCTGGGCCAGGATGAACCCCGGGTCGACATACGGGATCCACACGATGTCGTCCCCGAAAATCTCGGCGGCCAGCGCCTGGCCACCAGTGTGACAGGTCAGCGTGTTGACGATCGTCGCGTGGCTGTGCACGACATACCGGGCGGGGACCAGGTGATGCAGCAGCACTTCGACCGACGGGCGCTGCCCCTTCTCCGGCTCACAGCGCGCACCGCTGATCCAGTCCTTGAACTGCGCCTCGCGCGTCTTGGGATCGGCGTCCAGCGTCGCCTCGGCCAACGCGCCGAGCTGCCGCCGATCCATCTTCACGAACCCCTCGCGCGCCATGGTCGCCAACGCCGTCCCGCTCCCCTTCACATACAGGAAGTCGTCGAGCTTGCAGGAGGTGTTGCCGCCGCCGGCCAGCACGATGGACGGATCGGAACCGTAGAAACGCGATAGCTTGACGATGACATCGAGCGGATCGTCGGTGGGCAGGAAGGCGGGCCAGGCGTTCGGAGTACTCATGGTGGTCCCAGTAGTTGTCTCAGGTCATCATACGGAAATCGGCGTCGGGGCCCGGAGCACCTACGCCCCGCGGCAGGCCTCATAGTACCGCTGGATCACCGCCGCGCCGATTCCCGCCACGGCCGCGATACGTTCGTCGGCCGAGGCGTAGTCCGGATTCGGGTTCCCGGCGCCATCCACAAACCCGCACGCGCCGTGCAAGGTGAGGAACTGATGCCCCGCCACCACACAGGCGCCTTCCCAGAAGAGCGTACGCAGCTCCTCCGGCACCTGACCGTCCCGGCAGAACGGGTCCAGCGGAATCAGGTCCAGCGTATTGTGTTCGGTGCCCGCTGTGACCACGAGGCCGGCCGCCCGCATCGCCAGCGCGTACTCGCGCAGCAGCTGGACCGAATTGCGGACCGGCACCCATTCCACTGCGTGGATGTTCCGGGCCCGGATTTCCGCAATCAACTTGTCCGGCGACGCTTCGATCTGCGATATCGGGCTGGCGCCATCCGCCACGGTGGGATAGCAGGGCAGACCTCCGAGTTCCAACACCAGGCGATAGGCGTCGTCGAAGCTGACGAACGTCTCGGCGACGAAGGCCGGCTTGCCCGCCTTCATCAGATGTGCGCGGAGGTCGTTCTGCACGGCCACAAAGTCGTCCGGGTCGCGCGCCTTCGTGGCGGCGCCCAGGATCTTGTTGAGCTGCGGGATCCGCGCGGCCGGCTCCAGCTGCGCGAACAGCGCCTCCTGGAACGCCTGGGAGATGTGCCGCTCCTGCAAATACACCGTCCGGCGGTCGCAGCCGTGGCGGCGGACGACCATCTCCACCACCGCCTGCTCGTCCAGGCCGGTCCGCAGGCCGCATGCGCTGAAATGCCGCTCCATCTGCGTCACCATTTGCGCCATGCGCGCCGCGTCGTTGCGGCGGATGGTCTCGAGCAGCTGCCGGGCCTCCGCGGTCAGCACATCGAAACGCGTGATCCCCTTGCCACAGAAATAGATCTTGCCCGGGTTGCCCGGATCGTTGATCTTGATCCCCGCGTCGCGCAGGGCCGCGTCCAGACAGATGATCTCCGTCCCGAACAGGGGGAAGATCCCCTGCTGCCGCGCGCACCGCACGAACTCGCCGTAGACCTGGTAGTCGTAATAGTTGCTGACCCCCAGCGCCCCGATCCCCTGCTCGGCCGCCAGCCGCACCGCTTGCTCGACACTCTCGAACGCGGAGAAGTTCGGCGGCAGGTGAATGTGCGAATTGACGCGCGGCTGCGGCTGCGGCGCGCAGCCCTGCCGGGCCAGCGCCCGCATGCCGTCCGGTGTCCCGAGCTTGCGCAGCGCGTCTAGCGCCGCGGCAACTTGCTGGTCCATGGCTGATCCCCTCACGAGACGTTCCGGCGCTCGCACGCCCGCCTCGGACGGCGCGGCGCCCTGGACTGAAAACGGCACCCGGCACTCTGCCCGCCCGACGCGGACCCCCGGCCTACCCGCCCACCGCCGCCCGGATGACCTTGCGCGGCGGCAGGTGCAGGCCCATATTCAACGCATCCTCGGCCGACTCTTTGATCGCTTCGCTGATCGTGGGGTGCGCCCACACGGTCTCGGCCACGTCGTGCAGCGACGCTTTCTTGTGCAGCAGCGCGGTGGCCGCCGCGATGCACTCCGTGGCGTTCTGCCCGATCATGTGCGCGCCGAGCAACTGATCGGTTTCGCGGTGGCGGATCATCTTGACGAACCCGTCCGGATGCCGCGCGGCCATGGCCTTGCCCAGATGCCCGATGGGGAAGCGGCCGATGGCGATCGGCAACCCCTGCTCCCGGGCTTCCTGCTCGGTCAACCCCACGGCCGCCACCTCGGGAAAGGTGTACACGGCCGACGGAATGGGGGCCGTAAAGGGCTTGGCATGCCCCAACGCGTTCTCCACCGCCACCACGCCGTGCGCCGAAGCGGCGTGCGCCAGCATGCAGCGGCCGTTGGCATCGCCAATGCAGTAGTGCCCCGCCACGTTCGTCTCCAGGTGGTCGGTCACCGGCACGAAGCCGTGCCGGGTCGCTTGCACCCCGGCCGCGTCCAGCCCCAGTTCGGCCGTGTTCGGCCGCCGGCCGGTCGCCACGAGCACCCGATCGAACTCGAGCGCCGCACCGCTGGACAACTGCGTGCGAACGACCGTTCCCCCGGACACCACTTCGATCTGCTCGACTTTCGTCTCCAGGTGGCAGGTGATCCCGCGCCCTTTGAAGATCGCCAAGAGCGCTGCGCCCAGATCGTGATCGAGCGTCGGCAGCAGGTTGGGCAGCATTTCGACCACGGTCACCGCGACCCCGAACGCCTGCATCATGCAGGCGAACTCGCAGCCGATCACGCCGCCGCCGACGATCAGCAGTCGCTGCGGCAGGCTCGTCCAGTGCACCGCTTCGTCGGAGGTGCAGACCATCGCCGGATCGGTCGGCCAGCCGGGAATGCGCATCGGCACCGAGCCCGAGGCGATGATCACCTTGTCGGCCGTCACCGTCTGCGGCGCCCCTTCGCCGGGCGTCACCACGATGCGCCCCGCACGTTCGAAACGGCCGCGACCGGCCAGATGGGTCACCTTCCGTCCCTTGAACAGGCTGGCGATCCCGCCGCGCAGCTGGCGGAGGATCTTGTTCTTGTGCTGTGTGATTTCGGACCAGTCGAAGCCGATCTCGCCGCCGACAGTCACACCCCACTTCCGCGCGTTCTGCACGCTGTGGAGCAGCTCGGCCGAGGACAGCAGCGCCTTGGACGGGATGCAGCCGAAGTTCAGGCAGGTGCCGCCCAGGTTTCCCTGCTCGATCACCGCCGTCCGGGCACCCATCTGTGCCGCTTTCAACGCGGCGACATAGCCGCCAGGTCCGGCACCGATGACACAGATATCGAAGTGTTCAGTACTCATTTGCCATCGTCAGGTTGAGGGGATCGTTAGGACAACTCGCCACTGGGGTTCTCCAGGATCTCGCGCAGGCGTCCGAGGAACCGGGCGGCCAGCAGGCCGTCGACCAGGCGGTGGTCGGCGCTGAGCGTCATCGTCATCACGCGGCCCGTGCGGATCGCGCCGGCCTCGACCGTCACCGCTTCCCGCATGGCCCCCAGGGCCAGGATACCGGACTCCGGCGGGTTGATGATCGCGCCGAACTCCTCCACGCCGAACATGCCGAGGTTCGTGATCGTGAAGTTTCCATGCCCGATATTCTCGAGCTTGCCGTGGCGGGCATTCTCGACCACCCGCTTCGTCTCGGCCGCCAGCTGCGTGAGTGTCAACGTCTCGACACTGCGCACCACCGGCACCACCAGCCCCTCGTCGACCCCCACGGCGATGCCGATGTTGGCGTGCGGGAATTCCACGATCTCGTCACCGTGAATCTGGCTCCGTACCGACGGGCACTCGGCCATCGCCCGGCCCACCGCCAGTACGACACAGTCGTTGAGCGTGCAGTTGGTCTGCGGTTTCCGCGCGCGATAGTAGGCAAACAGTGGCTCCGCGTTGATGGTCAGCCGCACGTAGAAGTGCGGCACCGTCTGTTTCGACTTCTGCAGATTCAACCCGATGGCGCGGCGCATCTTCGACATCGGCCGGCGGACCGACTGCCCGTCCCCGGCGACGCTGGCCCCGACCTGCGCCGTCGCCACGTCACTCGAGAGAATGCGCCCCTCCGGCCCGCGGCCCGCGCCCATCCGACTCAAATCCACGCCGCGTTCCTGCGCCAGCTTGCGCGCCGCCGGCGATGCTTTGATCCGCCCCCCCGCCGTGACCGGCGCCGGCCCGCTCGGCATCCGCTGCGCTGCCGCCGAAGGCGCTGCGGCAGCACCCGGGGCGCTGGACACCGCCACGGCACCCGGCGCTGTGGTCTCCTGAGCAGCCGTCCCCCGTGCCGCCAGATAGGCGTCCGCGTCCGCGTCGTTGTCGGCCAGCAGCGCAATCGGCTCCTTGATCGGCACCGTCTCCTGCTCCCGCACCACGATGCGGGCCAACCGCCCCTCGTCAGGCGACTCGTACTCAATCGTCGCCTTGTCCGTTTCAATCTCGCAGATCACCTGGCCGACCTGGATGCGGTCCCCCTCCGCAACCTTCCATGAGATCAACGTCCCTTCTTCCATCGTGTTGCCGGCCTGCGGCATCAGAATGGGTGTGACATTGGCGGGCGTGCCCGCCACGGCGGTCGGTTGCTGGCGTGTCACGTGCGACTCCGACGGGGAAGATGGCTGCTGCGAGGGAGGTTGCGAGGTACCCGAATCAGTCACTTGCGCCAGGTCCGCACCCGGCCTGACCGTCTGCCGGGGCTGAGCGAGGATCCGGGTCAGCGTGCCCGCCCCGGCGGCCTCCAGCCGCACCAGCGCGTCCTCGATCTCCAGCTCCACAAGTGCATCGCCCGCACTGAACCCTTGACCGGGTTGCTTCAGCCAGCGAACCACCGTGGCAGCGGCCGCGCCGCCGGCCAACGGGGGCAGTGTAATTGATCGCATGCTCATGTCCTCGGATCAGCTCGTAAGGCCCCACAGGCAGGCATCGATGATCCCCCCTCTGTAAAGAATGATCAAGCCGGCCGCGAAGAAACTGCAGTTAATTCCTCACCAGGCAGTTCAACTTGATCAAAATCCTGATCAGGCTATTGATTTCTTTGTCGATTCTGTGTTAACTGTGCGCAATCTGCTGAAAAAGTTAAAGTAACGCGAGGTCCGCCGTGAGTCAAGCCACGGAAGAACGCCGCAAACAGATCCTGGCACAACTGCTTGACAAGAAGCATCTTACCGTCAAGGAGCTGGCGGCCGCGATGAACGTGTCGGGGGCGACGGTGCGGCGGGATCTGAAGGCCCTGGCGGAGGAGGACGCGTTGCTGCTGGTCCATGGCGGCGCGGTGTTGCCGCAGCGGCGGGACTACTCGTTCCGGGCCAAGCAGTTACGGGCTGTGGAACAGAAGCGCGTGATTGGCCGGTTGGCCGCCACCTTGCTCTCCGACGGGGACCAGGTGTTCCTGGACGCGGGGACGACCTGTTCCGAGATGGTTCCCCATCTGAAGAAGATGCAGGGTGTGACGGTGCTGACCAACAGCGCGCGGCTGGCGTTACAGTTGAACAGCCCGGGGCTCCATGTATTGCTGATTGGCGGCGAGTATCGTCCGGACCGGATGGACACGGTGGGGCCGATGGCGATGAGCGCGCTCAATCAGGTGCGTGGTTACGTAGCGTTCCTGGGGGCGGATGGTGTGAGCATGGATTTCGGCCCGTCGGCGAGTGACGTGGCCAGCGCGCATCTGCACCGGCAGGTAGTAGAGCATGCGCGGCGGACGGTCCTGCTGATTGACAGCAGCAAGTTCGGAGGCGCGTCGTTGTTCCAGATTGTCGACTGGTCGAAGATCAGCACGGTGGTGACGGACTGCCCACCGGACGCACCGTGGAAACGGTTCTTTGACGAACATCATATTGAAGTGTTTTTTGGCGAGCGAGCAGACACATAGCGACAGACACATAGCAATCACATAGCAATACAGAAGCGGCGTGGAGCGTGGACGATCTTGTCCGGCCGTGGGGAGACGCGGCAGGAGCAGACCGTCCACGGGGCCACGTTGAGAGGAGATCCTGGTCATGCCCAAGACAGTGCCGATCAACCCCACCGAGATGCGCGCGAAGAGCTTCGTCGAGATTCCGCCGATCCCGGTCAATCAGTACGACCGCACGGTAGCCGACGAGTTGGCGGCGGGCCATGTCAGCAAGGAGGATCTGCTCCGCATCCAGCGCGACATGATGCTCATCCGCACCTTCGAGAACATGCTGGATTCGGTCAAGAAACAGGGGCACTACAAGGACGTCAAGTACGATCATCGCGGGCCGGCGCACCTGTCGATGGGTCAGGAGGCGGCCGCGGTTGGGCAGGCGTTCCTGCTGGGGATCGACGATCACATCTACGGGTCGCACCGCTCGCACGGCGAGATTCTGGCCAAGGGACTGTCAGCGATCCAGAAGCTGGACGACCCGGCGCTGATGCAGATCATGCGGGGGTACTTCGACGGCGACTGCCTTCGGGTGGTCGAACAGGGGGCGACCGGTACCGTCAAGGATCTGGCGATCGACTATCTGGTCTACGGGGCGTTGGCCGAGATCTTCGGGCGGGAAGCCGGCTTCAACAAGGGGCTGGGCGGTTCGATGCACGCGTTCTTCCCGCCGTTCGGTATCTATCCGAACAATGCCATCGTCGGCGGTTCGGCCGATATCTCGGTCGGGGCGGCGTTGTACAAGCACGTGAACAAGAAGCCGGGGCTGGTGATCGGAAACATCGGCGACGCGTCGGCCGGCTGCGGTCCCACCTGGGAGGCGCTGTGCTTCGCGACGATGGACCAGTTCAAGGAGTTGTGGGAAGAAAACCACCGGGGCGGCCTGCCGCTGATCATGAACTTCGTGAACAACTTCTATGGCATGGGGGGCCAGCCCGTCGGCGAGACCATGGGCTTCAAGGTGCTGGCGCGGCTGGGTGCTGGCCTGACCCCCAACGCGATGCACGCCGAACGGGTCGACGGCCTCAACCCGCTGGCCGTGGTCGACGCGATTCGCCGCAAGAAGGAGATTATCGCCAGCGGTGACGGCCCGGTGCTGCTGGACACCATCACCTACCGGTTCGGCGGCCATTCCCCGTCCGACGCCAGTTCCTATCGCGACAAGGAAGAGGTGGAGGCCTGGCAGCAGTTCGATTCGATCAAGACGTTTGCCGAGGACCTGATCGAGGCGGGCGTGTGCACGCAGTCGGACATCGACGAGATGCAGGCCTGGGTCGAGGCGGTCGTCCTGAAGGCGTACCAGCGGGCGATCGATCTGGAGCTCTCGCCCCGCGCCGACCTGAAGCAGCCCAACAACCTGCTGGAACGGGTGATGTTCTCCAACCAGCGGGTGGAGAAGCTGGGAGACGGCGAGGCTGAAGTGCGGATCCCGCTGGCGGAAAACCCGCGTGTGCAGCAATTGGCCAAGCGCAGCCGCAGCGGGCTGGACGACCAGGGCAAGCCGCTGCCCAAGCAGCGTTGCGTGGGCATCCGCGATGCGCTGTTCGAAGCGATCATCGACCGCTTCTATACCGATCCGTCGCTGGTCGCTTACGGCGAAGAGAACCGGGACTGGGGGGGCGCGTTCGCCGTCTATCGCGGGCTGACGGAAGCCCTGCCGTATCGGCGGCTGTTCAACTCCCCGATCAGTGAAGGCGCGATCGTGGGGACGGCGGTCGGCTACGGGCTGGAAGGGGGTCGGGCGCTGGTGGAGCTGATGTACTGCGACTTCATGGGGCGCGCTGGCGACGAGCTGTTCAACCAGCTGGCCAAGTGGCAGTCGATGTCGGGCGGGCTGCTGAAGATGCCGGTCGTGCTGCGGGTCTCCGTCGGCTCGAAGTACGGCGCCCAGCACAGCCAGGACTGGAGCAGCATGTGCGCGCACGTCCCCGGGCTGAAGGTCGTCTTCCCCGCCACGCCGTACGACTCCAAGGGGCTGATGTACTCGGCGCTGCTCGGCACCGATCCGGTCGTGTTTCTGGAAAGCCAGCGGACCTACGACATGCCGGAGCTGTTCCATCCGGGCGGGGTGCCGCGGGGTGCGTACGAAATCCCCTTCGGAGAACCGGACATCAAACGCGCCGGCAACGACCTCACAATCCTGTCGATCGGCGCGACGCTCTATCGCGCGATCGATGCGGCCCATGAGCTGCAGGAGAAACACGGCATCTCGTGCGAGATCATCGACGCGCGGAGCATCGTGCCGTTCAACTTCGAAAAGGTGCTCGAGTCGGTCAAGAAGACGCGCAAGATCGTGCTGACCTCCGACGCCTGCGAACGAGGCAGCGCGCTGCAGACGTTCGCCGCCAAGATCGCGCAATTCGCCTTCGACGACCTGGACGGACCGCCGGTCGTGGTCGGCAGCCGCAACTGGATCACCCCGGCTGACGAAGTGGAAGACGCGTTCTTCCCACAGCCGTCCGATATCATCGATGCGGTGCACGAACACATCCTGCCGCTCCGCGGCTACACCCCCGTGCGAGACTGCTCGACGGCCGAGCTGCTGCGGCGCAGCGCCGAAGGGGTCTGACGCGCAAGCACCCGCCGCGCGCCGCTTGACAACCACACACGCTCGGGGAACACGGCCGGAAGCCGGTCCCCTGAGCGCCGTGGGGAACGCTGTAGCGTCCGCATGCTGAGTGAGTAAACCAATCCGCAGCCAGGAGGCCCGACCGATGATGCACAACTGGAAAACCGCTTGCACATGTCTGATTCTGAGTCTGATTCTGAGTCTGAGCGTGCAACTGGGGGCCGCGGTTTGCCATGCGGCTCCCGCCACTGCCAACAGCCAGCAAGCTGCCGCCCGTCTCCGTATCGGGTGGGCGACTGCCGATATCACGCCGGACCAACCTGTGGTGATCGCGGGGGGATCAGCGGCGCGCCTCTCCGAGGGTATCGAAACTCCGATCTCGGCCACGGCCCTGGCGATAGAGTCGATCCGCGATGACGGTACAGCAGATGACATGGTCATCATGGTTTCGTTGGACCTGGTCGGCGTGACCGAGGTTCTCTACGGTCGAGTCCAGGATCTGGTGAGGGCGGCAGCCCCGCAGGTTGACGTGGACAAGATCATCCTGAACGCCACGCATACCCATACCGCGCCTGACCAGCGCATCGCGCCCGACCTGGCGCGCATGCACTCGACATACGGCATCGATGTCCCGGAGGACTGGGCGACCTGGGGCGTCGACCTGGGCGTCATGCCGGCCCGACAGTACATCGAATTCGCGGCCGGGCGGATCGCGACGGCGATTCGTGAAGCGTGGGAGGCGCGAAAGCCGGGCGGCATCAGCTTCGGCCTGTCGTACGCCACTACCGGGCGGAATCGTCTGACCGCCTATTATGACGGTACTTCAGAAATGTACGGTGACACCAACCGCCCTGATTTCAGCCATGTGGAAGGTTACGAGGACCATTCACTCGGCCTGCTCTACACCTGGGACGAGCAAGGAGCGCTTACGGGAGTCGTCATCAACATCGCCATGCCGTCGCAAGTGGCGTATGGGTTTCAGATCTCGGCCGATTACTGGCACGCGACGCGCATCGAGCTCCGCAGGCGGCTGGGGGAGCAGATCTTCATCCTGCCGCAGGTTTCTGCGGCCGGAGACCAGTCGCCCAGACTGATGGTCGATATCCGCGCCGAACAGCGAATGGAAAAACTCACCGGGCGCACGCAGATGGAGCAGATCGGGGTACGGATCTCCGATGCGGTGACCTCCATCTTGCCTGCCATGCAGCAGAACATCGACTGGAGCCCCGTCTTTGCGCACTGCGTCGCGCAGCTGGAACTGAACCGGAGAGTGATCACGGAGCAGGATCTTACCACGCGTCGGAGCACGTTCCACAACAAGCAGGTCGAATCGGTACATGAGACGTTCGACCGGTTGCTTGGCGAGTACAAGCAGATGTACCAGCAGCTGGAGGAACAGCCGGAACTCAAGAACAAGCCGCACTGGTATATTCCGATCACCAGTACGCACTGGTTGCTGGCCAGGGCATGGCGCACCTTGCAGCGGTATGAACTGCAGAAGACTCAGACAACGCTCCCGATCAAGGTCCACGTGCTGAGGATTGGCGACCTGGCGGTTGCCACCAATCCGTTCGAACTGTACCTGGACTATGGCACGCAGATGAAGGCCCGCAGCAAGGCGGTGCAGACCTTCGTCGTGGAGCTGGCCAGCCCCGGTGACGGCGGTTACCTGCCAACGCAGCGGTCTGTTGAAGGAGGCGCCTATGGTGCCATTCCCCAGAGCACTCTGATCGGCCCCGAAGGGGGGCGCGTCCTGGTTGATCGCACCCTCGAGCTGATCGCGTCCCTGTGGGAGAAGGAGAGCGGGTAGCCGTCCTGTTGTCGTCTCGCCGGCCCACGGCCGGCGGCAACGCACGTGAGGCATGCGGACTTGGCACGGTGTGCCTCGACGTTTGTGCACGTTTGTGCGTCTCTGCCCCAGTTCCTCACCGCGTCTTATGTGGGCCCTGAACCACAAGAGCGTCGTAGTCCGTCTTTCTGGCGGCACGATCGTCGCGCTAATGCCTGTACGCGTCGAGCGAAGGCTGCCGTGTACGGCGGCAAGTGGGTGGTATAGACTGAAGTGTCGGCCGCCGGTACCGCGTGCGGCGAGGTAGCAGCAGCATCCATCCAGCCAGGAACCTACCATGACGGAAAAGACATCGAGAGCATTCACGAGGCGCGAGGCACTGGTTTCCATGTTGGGAGCGGCGGGCGTCGTCGCGATTGGCGGGAAGCCCGCCTCGGCGGTACTGCCACCAGAAGATAAAAAAGCGGTGATGCACATCGGCTGCGGAACCGTCTGTTTCCGCAAGCTACCGCTCAAGGAAGCCCTGGAGCGCATCGCGCGGGCCGGCTACGAGTATGTTGAACCCCAGGCCACCGCGCCGTTCTGTCCGCATGTCGACCCCTGGAAAGACGACCCCGACACGTTCCGCCAACTGATCCGGGACTTCGGCTTCAAGGGGGCCTCCGCTCTGTGGGCACCTCACGGTGCGATCATACCGGATGCCGAGAGCGTGCAAGGTATCACTCAGGCAATCCGCTGGGCCAAGGAAGCGGGCATTCCCGTGGTCAACGCGGGCGACGGCAGAAAGCCGGACGCGTTGTCCGACGAGGAGGCCCTGAAACAGATGGCGGACCGCCTGGCACCGATCCTGGAAGTGGCGGCCGCTTGCCAGGTGCACCTGGCGATCGAGCCTCACGGGACCTTTTCGCTGACGGCGGAGGGACTCCGGAAGATCATGGGCCTGTCAGACTCCCCATGGCTGGGAATCAACTACGATACGGCCAATGTGCATCGCGCCACTTACGTGGAGACGGTGGCCGGCGGCTACTCCTGGACCCCGTTCGGGACCCGGCAGGACGAAGTGGCGACCCTGCAGTCCGTGGTCGACCGCGTTGTCCACTTCCATGTGAAAGATGTTGTCGGCGCGACCTGTGTACCGCTCGGCAAGGGTGACGTAGACATCGTCGGGTGCCTTCGGGTTCTGAAACAGCATGGATACACGGGCGTGCTCTCGCTGGAAACCGAAGGCGAATCGGACGCCGATGAGGGCCAGCGTCTGATCGAGACCAGCAGAGCGTATCTGACGGAGGTCCTGGCCAAGATCTAGGAAACGCCCCGATCTAGGGAACGCCCCGAGACAGCAAGCGAAGACAGACGTCGGGCCGAGAGCAGTCCTGGACGCGCAATGAGCTGCAGAGCATACAGCTGGGGGAATCATGGACAGACGCGGATTCATGGGATCGGCCACAGCGGCGGCAGCCGCCTGCTTGGTTCGGCGACTCGACGGCGGTGAGGTCGACAGTCCGTACGTGCGGGCCAACACCGATTGGCTGGCCCGCTGCCGCTTCGGCATCGGCCTCCACTGGACTGCCCAGACGGTCCCCAGAAACGGTGCGCCGCTGCCGTTCCAGCAGGCTGTCGACTCCTTCAACGTGAAACGGCTTGTCGAACAGATGGTCTATGCGGGGGCCGATTACTTGCTCTTTACGGCCGCCCACGCGCTGCAGATGCTCCCCGCCCCTCATCCGGTAATCGACAGGATCCTGCCGGGCCGCACCTGTGAACGGGACCTGATTGCGGAACTTGCCGATGCATTGGCTGCCCGGGATATGCCGCTCTTGATTTACTACAACCACTCCTGCAACAGCAACCAGGATGCGGCCTGGGAGCGGGCGGTGGGCTACCACGCGCCCCACAAGGAACCGTTTGCTGAGAATCTGCTGGAGATCATATCCTGGATGGGCGACCGGTATCGCGACCGGATCAGGGGCTGGTGGTTCGACAGCCCGTATTCTCTCGACACCCGTGGCCCGCACAACAGCGTCACAACAGACATGACCGGTTTCCAGTTCCCCTGGGAACGGTTCACGAGCGCCGCGAAGACCGGCAATCCCGCCAGGCTGGTGACGTACAACGCCGGGGTGAACGAGACGTTCCTCTACACGACTCACCAGGACTACTGGGCCGGCGAACTGGTCGACCTGCAGCATCCGCCCACAGCCCGCTACCATGCTGCCAACGGACTCCAATGGTTTGGCTGGACCTGCCTGGAAGACCGGGCCTGGGTGCATCACCGGTTGGATACCCAGATTCCCGAGCCGCTATACCCCGACGACGAGATCGCCGCGTTCGTCCGCACCTGCAACCGCCATCAGGCTCCGATGACCTTTAATGTGGGCATCTATCAGGACGGGACGCTGGCTGAGTCATCGGTCGAGCAACTGCACAGGCTGGACCAGGCTTTGCATCGCTGACCGTTCCGGCAGCCAGCCCACTGAGGCCCCGGATGAGAGCGATATCGGCCGATCGCGGCGGACGCGCAATTGGGGGTCATCGGCGATGCGGCCGCCACGTGGACTGCGGTTCCTCGACAGCCCATGAAACGGCGTCTCCTCTTGCTTTCCAACCGGTTTTCGGTCACAACTCAGGCACAGAGTCAGCCGCCCGTCGTGGGCCTGACTTGCCTTGCGTCCGTGTTCGTGAAGGAGGCCCAGCGTGGCGAAGAAGTTATACGTCGGAAACTTGCCATATAGCACGACCGACAGTGATCTGCAGGGATTGTTCGAAGAGTTCGGGACTGTGGAGTCGGCTCAGGTGATTATTGACCGGGATTCTGGGCGATCCAAAGGGTTTGGTTTCGTCGAGATGGCCAGTGATCAAGAGGCTCAGGCGGCCATCAACGCCCTGAACGGCAAAGAGGTGGAAGGGAGGGCGTTGACTGTCAACGAAGCCAAGCCACGGGAAGACCGCGGAGGCAGGTCGGGCCGAGGCGGTTACGGGGGCGGCCGACGCTACTAGTCGAAACCGCTACCAGTCGCTCAACAAGCGCGGTATTCCGCTGCTGCTGTACTACACCGGCGACGGCCCGCGCGCGGACGCACAGGCCAGCGCACAGTTCGGCTTCGACATGCCCTCCCAACGCTGGATCGATGGCGAGCAGTGGCACATCCTGCGGAACTGGCACATCCCGCGGAACTGGAGGTCTACGAGTAGAATAGTGCTGTGGGCAGGCGGCAATCCAGCTGGTGGGTGAAGCGCTATGGGACAGGTGACGTTGGACTTCCTCACGGCGCAATTGCATCTGGCAGACGAGCTTCGCGCCCGAAGGGAAACCATGTTTGAGCCGCAGGACTTGCCCGGCCGTTACGGCCGAGTCGTCAAGGCGTTAGATCATGTGCTGACGGCGACTGGTTGCGAGTCCGTCGTGGGCGGCGGATGGGCAGTGTGGCGGCACGGTTATGTGGGACGGATTACTCAGGACATCGACATCGTTCTGCCAGCCGCACACGTGGACGCGTTTCTGCAGGCGGCCAGCTTCGCCGGTTTCCAGGTGTTGCCGGTCCCGGCCGGACGATGGCCCAAGCTGCTGCATCGCAACACGGGGGTCGACGTCGACATACTTCCCGAGGGCCAACGACCTGGCATTCCCTCCCGGCCGGCCCCGACGACCATTCCGCATCCCAGCCGTATCGGCGGGTCGGGAACGGTGCTGCGATACGCCAGCCTGCCGGCTCTGATCGAACTGAAGCTCGCCGCCGGGCGGACTCAGGATCTCGCGGACGTGCTCAAGCTGATTCAGGCCAACCCGGAGCAGATCAACGCGATTCGAGAACATCTCACGCACGTTCACGCGGACTACGTGTCCGCCTTCGACCAGTGGGTCCAGCGGGCCAGCGAAGAAGCCGACTCCGCGTAAGCGGCTGCCACGTGGTAACTTCCTGTACACAGGGTACGATGGAGGCGTCAGAAGGACTTTCGTAAGCTGTCGTCAATCTCAACGCTTTACGCGTCTCGCAACCCCAACCCCAACCCCAACCCCGTACCGGAGGAGGTCTCCATGGAATCCGCAAAGTTCCCAGCCACACAGACACGGTGCACTCGTCCGCGACGAGCCTGCTGGGCAAGTCCCCTGGCGCATCTACTTGCGCCTGGCATCCTCGCCCTGGCGGCATTCCTGGGCGTTTTCGAGGCAGCCACGGGCGCCGAACCGGCCCAGGGCGATGTCAAGCAGCTCGACCTGGGCGGCGGCGTGACACTCGAACTCCTCTACATCCCGCCCGGCGAGTTCACGCTCGGCAGCACGCCGGAGGAGAAGGCGTGGGCCGTGGGCATGGAAGGAGGCTGGACCCCCGGGACAGGCCGTGAAGAACCCGAAGGCGATCCGCGACCCGCGCGGATCAAACACGGATTCTGGATGGGACGGACGGAGGTCAGTGTCGGGCAATTCCGGCGCTTCGTCGAGGAGACCGGTTATGTCACCGACGCCGAAAAGCCCGGCGGTTGGACACAGTGCTTTGATCCGCAGTGGGATGGATATCACCTCACAACGGAGGTGGTACATCCCTGGGTAAGAATGCCGGGAAAGAGCTGGCGTGACCCGAACTGGGCGTTCCCGAACCTGGACGTCTATCCCGTGGTGTGTGTGAGCTGGGATGACGACCGGGCTTTCTGCCGGTGGCTGACGACACGGGAGCGCGAAGCCGGCCGACTGCCGGAAGGGCTCGAATACCGGCTGCCCACCGAAGCGGAGTGGGAGTACGCCTGCCGAGGCGGCCGCCCGCGTGCGTTCTTCTGGTGGGGAGATGAGCTCGAAGAGGGGGAAGGCAGACTGAACATCTCGGCCTGCGATTTCCTGCCGGGCCGCACAAAGACCTGGCCGCTGGGTAAAGCGCCGTGGAGCGACGGGTATGCGTTCGTCTCGCCGGTAGACCACTACGGCGAGCGGGGCCGCAACGGCTTCGGCCTGGCCGACATGTGCGGCGGCGTGTGGGAATTTGTGTTGGACCACTTCGATCCGCAGGGAGCGCACGAAGAAGCATATTTCGTCGACCAGGATCCGCATCCCGTCTGCCGGGGCGGCAACTACTTCGATGTGCCGGGCAACGCACGTTGTGCGGTGCGCCTTGGGATCCACAGTACCACCTACTCCGACTCCCGCGACGGATTTCGGATTTGCCTGGGACGCCCCGTGGCCGGCGCACCCTCGAACTAGGAAATGAGACGTGGTGGCCGCGTCCTGTCCGTTCCGTGTGGCACGTCCCTTGTTGGCCGTGCGACCTGGCACGCGTCGTCCCGTCTGTTCCGCGCGGCTTACTTCGTGAACCGTGTTGATTGCCGAGCAGCGTCGATCGCAAGGTCCGTTTCCGAGCATGCGACCTCGCGCGGCGCATCCGTTGGGCTCACCGGAGACCGACAGCTGCCCTTGCGCGTCACCGGACCACGACTTCCCGCACCAGAATCGTCTTGCGGGGCTCGCCGTCAGCGTCCGGATAGTCGAACTGGTCGTAGGCGATCAGGAACCTGTCAGCCCCTGTGGCTACCAGCGATGTGTAGCCGCTGGTGTGCGTGAAACGCTGCCCCTCGTTGACCAGCAGCGTCAGCCCCTGCCACCGCTCGCCACGACCGTCCACATTAAACAGCAGATTGACACCCGGTCGGCCGAATGCCAGCACCACGATGTTGTTGTCGAGTCTCAGCAACTGTGGAAACACACCGAATGGATTGACGGCCCTCGGCGTGCTCCAGGTCAGCCCGCCGTCGCAGGACTGGGCCAGATACAATACGCCAGTCTTCTGGTCGGCCTCCATGCCGCCCTCCGTGCGCAGGGCGGCAAGCAGCGAACCATCGGGCATGACCTCCACCGACGGTTCACAGTAGCCGTTGAGCGGCTGGTTCGCGTCGTCTTGAGCGATGACCGCATGGGATTTCCAGGTTCGCCCGTCGTCAACCGACCTCAGGCAGTAGGTGCCCCATTTGGGCCGCGGCCCGCTCCCCCTGCCCTGCAATCGCGTCATGCGGACACCCAGCAGTGAGTCATCCGGCAGTTCCACGATCTGGCCCAGTGCATACAGGCTGAGACTGGGGTGCTTCTGCCCGGCGTTGGCCACACCGGTAATGGCGTCCTCGACGGTGAAGGGAACCGAATGCCACTGGCCGGTGCCGGCGTGCCGCACCATCAGGCCGGATTTCGCCGAACTATAGAGCACATCGCCGTTGCGCCTGTGGCACAGCTTAACCGGGCCATAGAGAGAGGTGAAACCCGGCTCCAGATCGCACGGCTGCCAGCTCATGCCTCCGTCCACGGAGGCGTAGCGTCCGGGTGGCTTCAGGTCAGCCGGGTTATCGTACGGCCGGTCTTCGTTCATGTTGAACGCCACCAGCAGCTTGCCGGGTTCCGGCCGGCTGATTGTGGGAAACTGCCAGACGCCCCACACAAGGCCGGTTTCCACGGCCTGCGCGACGACCACTGGCGGGCCCACCGTCACCGTCACCTGTTCCATCCAGGGCTTGTCGGACGCTGTTGCCTGTGGACCGTCGCCGGCGGTCAACAACACGATACTTGCCGTCACTGCCAACGAAATCACGAATCCTCCTCCTCGAAGCCGCGTTGCATGTCTTTCGGATCGTCCATGACCGGCGAATCGAGCAGCTTTGACCAGTCGAATCCGCGATCGAAGGGCTTCAATGCCTGGGCCGGATCGAACAGCCGCTTATCGACCGGTTGAGGCGTGTAGGGAGTGAAGTCCGGCTGATCGCTGAAACAGTCGTGGGGCATGGCGGCCGTCGCGTCAAAGTGGTTCAGGCACGGCAGATCCAGGAGGGTGAAAATCATCTTCATGATCGAGCCGAAGTTCAAGAGTGTGCTCGAGACCGAGCCCTCCTTCACGTAGGGACTGATCAGCAGCAGCAGCGAGCGATGAGCGTCGATGTGGTCGCGGCCTCCCTGCGAGTCGTCCTCGGTGACAATAATCAGCATGTTCTTCCAGTAGGGAGTGCGGGAGAGGAAACCGACCACGCGGGCCAGGGCCAGGTCGTTGTCGGCCATGTACGATTCCTGGAACGGATAACCGGTGTCCGGGCTTTCGCCGGTCAGATGATCGTTGGGCAGCACCATGGTGATCAGCCGGGGAAAGGCCTCCCGCCCGCTCGCCCACTTCTCGTGGTACTCCTCTTCGAACATGTCGACGCGGAACTGGTCGGGGATATGCATGTTGTACGTAGCATATTTGCGCGACGTGTTGTCGAAGAGCGGCTTGGGCAGTGGGATGCTGACGCGCATCTGCATGCCCGTGTACTTGTGGATCTGCTCCTCGATGCTGGCCGGCATCTCGGTGCCGAAGCCGAAGTTGAAGAACGAGACCTGGTGGCGATCGAGGTGCTCCCAGAGGGCCCCGGCCTCGTTGTAGTCCTCGGGGAAGACGCCCGCGGAGGCGCCGGCCACGTACCGCCGCCCCGGAGCTGAACTGAACAGCCGGGCCTCGATTCGCGAGCGGGCGTTGACTTCGACCCATTCGTTGGGATAGACGCCCACCACCCAGCGATGCCCGGTATTCGACTGGTCCGCGTCGCAGTAGAAGTTGTCGCAGAGGGCAAAGCGATCGGCCAGCGCCTGGTGGTTGGGCGCGACATTGACGTCTTCGACCTTCTCACCCGCCTTGTTGACGACCGTGACGTGACAGCCCAGCCCGGCCAGCGTGGGGTCTCCCACTACATTCTCGCGTTCCCCGTAGACCTGGTCGAAGGTGCGGTTCTCTTTGACGATGAACACGATGTGCTGGATGGGACTGGGACGCAGTCGCGGGGCCGGCGGCAGCGGATTACGGCCGTCGTCGGTCAGCTCGCGCTTCTGATAGGTGTTGGCCACGACCTGGCGCGTGAATTCGGCCAACCGGGCCGCATCGGGGACGTCGACCACCTGGAACAGTCCCTGCATGATGTCGCCCGGATGCAAGCCGCGGTCCGGGGGCACGAAGTCACGTCCCCCGTTGGGCCCCGAGCCGACTCCCTTGGCACTGTAGACAAACAGCCGCTGGCCGTCGCGCGAGACCTGCACTAACGAGCAGAACCAGCCGGCCGGAATGTAACCGGCCAGCCTCCGCTGCTCCAGATCGACCACGGCAACCGCGTTCAGCCCGGCGCAGGCCACGTATAGCGACTGTTCGTCGGGGCTCAGGGCGATCGAGAAGGGCAGCACGCCGCGGAGCGTTTCCAGCCCGGGCACAAGCAGTTCGACCTCATCCACGATCGCGTTGCTTTGGACGTCGATGATCGAGATGGTATCGTTCGTGGCGTTGGAGACATAAGCGAAACGCTCGCCTGCGACCACCGTGCTGGGACTGGCGCCGCCGACGGTGTTGATATCGCCCCGCCGCTGGCCAACAAGGTAGCCGGTCTTGATCTTGGCTTCGACCCGCCCAGTCTCCAATTCCACCTTGAAGACCGACATCGCGTCGGGATGATTCGGGGACCCGAGCCCCGGGATCTGTTTGCCTTCGGCAACGACGCCTTCCTCAGCCTCCTTCGATGGGACTCCATACGCGGGGAATGACAGGCCGTCCGTCGGCCCCGACTGCGGCGTCACGCCGGGCAGCAACGGATACTCGAACATGCCGACGTTAGAGACCCAGGCGTACTTCGCATCCGGAGAAAGGCAGATGCCAAACGGATTGCGCCCCACGCGCACCGACTGGACCACGCGCCGCTGGCCCAGATCGACCACAACCATGCGATAGTTGAACTGGTCGACACCGTACAGGAATGTGCCGTCGTTACTGAGGAGGAAGTCGCCCAGGAAGCTGTCTTCGTACCCGTTGCCGTTGATGTCGATCCGATCGACGTCGCTGCGGGCCTCCAGGTCGTAGACCACGATCTCTCCATGATTGGCGCTGCCCAGGTAGAGTTTCTGGGAGTCGGGTGAAAAAGCGCAGCCCATGTACGTCCCGTCCTGCAACCATGTCGGCGTCTTTTGACCGAAGGCCGGGAAGCGATCGACCACCTTGGGCTCCGCGATAGAGATGACCTGGAAGGCGCCGCGGGACAAGAGAACCGCAGTCGATTCGTCGGCACTTATAGCCATTCCCCAGCTATACGACTGGGTCAGCGCAGTCCGGCCCGCAGGGGTGAGAAAGCGGCCGTTGATGAGCACCGGCCGGTCCGGACCGATCGACGGGCGCAACTCCTTGCCCGGCGGCTCCAACACGGTGATCGTTTGCAGAGCTGTCCCCGCGCTCGGACCGTGGGGTGCCTCGCGCGACACGTGTACTTCGCCCCCGGGCTGCTGCGCGGGATCGGCAGCCCACGACGAGGCCGTGATGGCATATTGCGCCAGCAGAATGCTTGTCCAAATGCTTGTCCAAATACGCATGTGATGGCCCTCGCTTAAAGACGGCATTCCCCAACGGCCTGAATGTGCCCGGCGTCTGGGGCCGTGTCAATGGCTGACCAAACAGGGTCTTCCCTCGGGGCGGAGTTCACCAAAAACAGACAGAGGATTTCTCCACCTCGGGTACTCTTGTTCGCATCAGCGTCTACTCGCCCATCAGGCCCGCGAGGATCACCGGTACCGGATTTCAGGGCGATTTCCGCCCGTCCGTCGCCATCCAGGTCGAAGACGATCATCGGTGAATACCAGATCCCCTCTTTTCCTGTTCTACAGTGCTCGTCGCGTCAAGGTTGCGGTGGCTTTGGATGTTGCGAGCAGCAAGAAGCCGCAGATGGATAGCGTGGTTTTCAAGCGACACCTCCGAAAGCATAATCGCATAATCATTATCATTGTGCGAGCACACCGGTGCAACCGGCCGATGTCGCCTGCCGGCTGGGGCGGACAGCACAGGCCACCGTGAAGATGCGCTATGTTGAGCTCTGTGGAGGAAGTCATGGGAAAAACGGTGATTATCCTGAGTATCGCTATCGGTCTCCAAACATACGGGTTCGCCCAGTCAGCTCCGGAGACACAGAGCGCTCTGCGGCAGATCTATGCCCCGCAAGTGGTCGGCGTTCCGCCGGAGAACGCCTGCCGTGGACTGATGGTGATGCCGGATGGCGAGATCCGGCACTACGGATTCCGGCGCGACGCCGGCGAGAACGGGGACTCCTATCGGCCGCTGTACATTTCCAGCCGCGATAACGGTCTGAGTTGGCGCGAAGTCGCAATCGAAACTCCGACAGCGGGTGCCATGGTACGAAGTCCCTGGTCGAACGATTTTCTGACGGTTCTCTGCCGGACCGGCCATCCCGACCACGACACGGCCACGGCGAGTGTGCTGCGCTCGCTCACAGGCACCGGCCTGTTCGCCGTTCGTTCAACTCACGGTCCGGAAGGTCCCTTCACGCCGGCTCGTGTCAGCGCGCGCACGGGCTTCATGGCACGCCTGCCACTGCCGCTGCGCGAGCGGCGCCGCTGGGTCCAACCGATCCAGTGCAGCGTCGACGGCCCTGTGCGGCCAGGCGTGTTACTTTCGGATGACGACGGCGCCACCTGGCGCGAAGTACTTCTGCCCAGTCCCCCGCGGCACCGCGTCGAGTGGCCGCACGAAGGCGTGCGCTGGCAGAACGACGGTTGTGAGCCGACCGTGGTCGAATTGTCCGACGGCAGGCTGTGGATGTTGATTCGCACCTCGCAGGACTGCCACTACGAATCGTTTTCCGCCGACGGCGGCGAGTTGTGGACGGAGCCTGCTCCGTCCCGCTTCTATGCCACCATCACCATGCCGCTCCTGTTTCGCATGCAGGATGGACGCCTGCTGGTGGTTTGGAACAACTCGACACCCTTGCCCGAGTTAAACCACGACGCTCAGCCCGGACTGAACCAATCCGAACGCGAAGGACGCAGCGAAGACTTCTTCACCAACCGCGACGTCCTCCACGCCGCCATCTCCACCGACGACGGCCAGACGTGGCGCGGATTTCGCGAACTGTATTTGAACGAGCGCCGCAACGACGCCGACTTCCGCACCAGCGGCGGCAACGCCGAGTCTCTCGACAAGAGCATCCACCAGTCGCAGGCGGTCGAATTGCCCGAGGGAAAGATCCTGCTTGCCTTCGGCCAGCATGCGCTCTGCCGCCGGCTCATCATCTTCGATCCGAACTGGCTGCTGGAGAATCAGCGGGAGGACAACCTGACCTTCGGACTCGGCGGCTGGTCCGTGCAGCAGTACCTGAAGAGTGTGGCGGGGAACTTTCGCGGCGTCAGCGGCCATTGCGCATACAACCGCCGTGCCGGCGCTGCGCTCGTCCCGCATCCGGACGGCCTGCCGCGGGAGGTACTGCAGGTGGCGCGTCACCTCGACCCGCGACTGGTGCATGATGTAGAAGGAGCCGTGTGGAACTTTCCCTGCTGGCCGAGCGGAAGTATCAAGCTGCGCCTGCGGATGCCCCAGGGCTCGCAGGGGACGCAAGTGTGCCTGGTCGATCGCTGGTTCAATCCGGTCGACCCGGTCGTATCGCACTTCGCGCAACACGTATTACACCTGGACGCCGCGGGACGTATCAACGACATCCCCGGCCTGAAACCTGACACCTGGGCGGAACTCGAGATCCGCTGGGAAACCGACACCGCTCGCTTCCGCATCGATGCCGGCGATTGGCATGAACTGCCCCGTATCTTTCCCACTCGCAACGGGATTAGCTATCTTCATGTGCAGAGCGCGGCAAAAGAGGCGGACCCGTTCGGCGTCCTGATCGAACACGTCAAGGCGGTGGCTGGGAACTCGCATTAGCGGACAGGTAGAGAACGGCTCGCGGTCCGAGATGGCGACGCAATCCGCGCTCGCGTGCCGACCGTTGCCGGAACGCGCACGAGTTCAAGACAGATTCCAAGAAAGACAGGTATCCTGCAGATGGAAGGAAGACCTAATGTATCTGACATTAGTCGCTATCGTAATCGTTGCCGTTGCCTACTACGTGGGACGTAGCATTTGGCATATGTCGCAGCGTAGTTCAGCGGTCAAACGCCGTGCCGCCGAAGTATTCAGCGGCAGCAGCACACGGTCGAGACGGTTTGCGACGTAGTTGCCCAATTGGCACCGCCACCTGATAGATGATTGGTAACGGGAATCCGAGCAAGGAACGGAACATCATGGGCGAGTATGCAAAACGACTG
>JAAYDI010000065.1 GCA_012729315.1 Planctomycetaceae bacterium | reverse complement strand
CAAACACCTCGTTGTGCTCCCATTCCTGCGGCGTTGCCCCAGGCTACGGTGAGAACTGACCTTCGGCCAGACGACAGCTATCCCGGTACCGCACCCCTGGTGCAGGGTCGCCAACCTGACACAGGGTTCGCAGTGAGAAGTAAACCGTCAATGTGAAGTGGCTCACCGGTGGAACAAATGTCAAAACCGGCACCAGGGCCGTTTCTTTGGGCCTTTCACCCGCCAGGTCAGTCGTAACTGGCCGGACGATGGCGGAGCTGTTTCTTCTGGGCCGTGTGCCGTTTGGCGCGCAGGCGCCGTTCATGCGACGCGCGACTGGGCCTTGTCGGCCGCCGCCGCACGGGTGGCTGCCGGACGGCCAGGATGAGTTGCCGCAGTTTCTCCAGGCAGTCCTCCCGGTTGCGGTTCTGATCGCGGAAGCGCTGGCTGTGCAGGACCACCTCCCCGTGGACGGTCAGACGCGGGCGATAGCGGGCCAGGAAGCGGTCGCGCACGGCCGCCGGCAGACTGGGCGAGTGCATCACGTCCCAATGGAGCGTCACCTTGGAGTTCACCTTGTTGACGTTCTGGCCGCCGGGTCCGCTGCTGCGGGAAAACGACAGCCGCAGTTCGCTCATCGGGATCTGAATCTGGGGGTCGACGACGAGCAATTCGGCCTCACTGCGCCAGCTGGCACAACTGTGTCACGGTGGCGCGACTCTGCTGCACCAGGTCCCGATAATCCACCGTTTCAATCTCCTGCCCCATCAACTTGACGTCCAAAAATCCGTCGTATCCGGCCGCGACGAGCGTGGCGACAATGCGTTGGAGCGGCACGATTCCGGCGCCGAGCGGACAGCGGTCCTGTTCCCCGTCCGGCATGTGCCGCGTGTCGGCCAGATGCACGATGCCCAGGTGCGGCGCCCACTGCTGCAAACTCTTCATGGTCGCGTCATCGGTGCCGAAGTAATACGTGTCCAAGGCCAGCTTCAGGTGCGCGTGCTCGAAGTTCTCCAACAGCGACACGGTCTCGCCCATATCGGTCAGGAACGTCCACTGCGCCGCACACTCCTTGTGCACCGGTTCCAGCGCCAGGCAGACGCCGGCTTCCGCGGCGTGCGGCAGGAGTTCCTTGAGCGCGTTGGTCAGCAGCCGCCGGGCATGATTGTGCGTGTGCCCGGCCCGCGGGCCGCTGTAGAGCACCAGGCATGGGGCGTGGAGCAGAGCGGCCAGGCGGATCGCCTCGTGCCCATCCTCCACACTCTCGCTGTACGACCGGCCATCGCTGCCCGTGAACCCGCCGGCCCACAACAGGCTGGACACCGCCAGGCCACATTCGGCAATCAGCTCGACCCCCTTCTCCTCGCCGAAGTCCGACAGCTTCTGGCGCCATACCGCGATGGCGTCCAGACCCGCATCAGCGTAGTGTTGCACGTCCTCTTCAAATGACCATCGATAGGTCGTCAACTCGTTCATGGAAATGCGCACTGCCATCCGTGTCGGCTCCTTTATTCCATCGCCGGCTCCGCTGCCGCCGCTGCCGGTTCCAGCGGCCGCTCCGCCGGCCCCCCCTTCCCGCGTGATCGACCAGGCCACCAGCCAGCGCTGGCTGTCCTTGCTCAGCCCGAAGTCGGCCAGCAGACGCCGTTCCATGTCTGACAGGTGACCGGCCCCGAAGAAGATGGCGATCCGCCGCTTGCCCTGCTGCAACTGGCGGCGCAGCACGTCCAGCGCTTTCTTGTTGCGTTCGGTGATGAGCGTGGAACCCTGCGGGCCACGCAGCGAGGACATCTGCTCCTCCATGGTCTCGAATTGCTCCGCCATGATGCGTTTCAGGCGGTAGGTCCGGTCTTTGGCCAGCAGCGCTATCAACAACTCCAGGTCGCTTCCAGCCTGCTCGTTCCCCTGCCTGGCCTGCACCGCCATCGAGTCGGCCAGCAGCTGAAAGAAGAGCGTCGCGAAACTCTCTCCCCGGTCCTTCATGCTCTGCGAAAACTCCGCCGGCGACATGTCGGCATGCACCAGATTCGGACGCGAATAATCGATCCGGTCCAGCTGGAACTCCAGCTTCAAGACATCCTTCATGATATTCTGCAGGAAACTGACCGGATTGCGGCCCGCCCGCTGCTGGCCAGCCGCCACGCGTGTCCCCTCCGGAGCTACCAGTTCGTAGAGCACAACGTCGTACGACCGGAACAGCTCGTTGAGCCGGTCGTAGTACGGCCCGTCCCCCACGTGCACTGCTCCGATCAGGTCGACCTGCACGGACGGTTCCTGACCCGGTTTCGAAACGTACCGCGTTACGGCCGTTTCCAGCGCCACCGGCTGTTTCGCATCGTCGCGGCGGACACGCAGGAATCGGGTCGCTTCCTGCCCGTCTGCGGCCTGGCCACGGGCAACACCGGCGCCGTGCTGGTCCCGCTCCTGCGTCCGCGCCTCCGCCTGCTTCGGTTCTGGCGTCTGTTCCTGGCCGAATACCGGGGTCCCCAGCAGCACTGCGCATGCCCAGAACGTCAGAATCGGCCGACGGTTGCGTGTCATTACGTATTCACTCACTGGTGGTGGGTGCCACGACGGGATCGGGCCGCCCAGGCCACGCCCCCCATTTTCAGGGCTTCTACGGCGTGACCGGAGAGCGTCGGACGGCCGCCGGAGAGCCGGCGGGAAGCATCTGGCTTTGGCCCCTCGTTTCGCTCGTCTGCAGTATAAATCACCGGCGAACGCTGGTGCAAAGGGTGGTGCAGAGAGGTTACTGTGCCGGCCGCCCGCGGCAACGCGCGTAAAAACTGGCAAAACCTGTTTGATTTTCCAGGCAGGCGAAATCATAGTAGCAGAATCGCTCAGAGGAAACTCTGAGTTCGGCCTCCCAGGAACCTGCCCCGCCTGAGGAGGCCGTTTTTTTGTTGCGTCTGCTCAGTACCCGGAATCGAGTTGGGTGCCTCAACGTGCCGATGTCAGAAGCAAGGCAGCGGTCATTATCGGAATAATCCCCACGTCGGGTACCTACAGAACAGCTTTCGCATACGGCAGACTCCTGCCAGGACGAGTGTTCGGGACGTTGAGACCGGTCGAAATTTGCGCAGACGCCCCATCCTGCGTGATCCTGGAAACCCCAGATCATGGAAGCAACAAATCCTCGCGAATTTCAGCAAGGCTTACCGTTCTTGCTCAACTTCTACGACGTGCACATCCGATACTACCGTCACAAAGAGAAGTAGTCCCACGCTGCTCGAGCATATTCGTTGGGGGGCGTGGCTAACCAGACGCGATGGCCGAGGGTGGAACGGAACCATGTCGATCACAAGATTTACGTCCGTGCTGGCGGCGTTGGTAACGGCGGTAATACTGACACCGCATGTGCAAGCCGAGTTGTTCAAACCATTCGCTTTTCCGCCGGTCGAATCGGATTTCCAGTTCTTTGCACCAGCGGACGTGGACACGTATGGAGGCGGACCGCAGCAGAAGACCGGCTGGTTCGCCGACTACGACCGCGTGTACATTAACGTGTCGCGTCCGAACGATTCGTTCTGGGAATCGAGCAAGATGGGCGACTTCACGTGGGGCAACCGGTTTGAAATCGGCTACGTGGATGACGAATACAAGGGCTGGCTGTTCACCGGCTGGCACATCGACGGCCCCAACCAGTCGGACGTGGTCATCACAGAGCGTATAAACCGCTACAATGACGAAGAGGGTCAGGGCGACGATGATGATGACGACGACGATGATGATGACGACGACGATGACGATGCACTGCTCTATCCGCGCCGGGACGACAACAATTTCTATACCGGTGCGCGTGATTATCTCGTGACCAACAGTATCAACGTAGCCGACCTGTCTGGCGCGGAGCTCAATCGTACCTGGCAACTGGACCAGCTGCACCATGGCGCGTTCCTGACGCCGTTTGTCGGTCTGCGGTATGTGAAGTTCAAGGACTACTATCGCCGCGAGACCTACAAGCGTTGGACCGAGGACGGCTTCGAGACTCCGATCTACCCGCCCATTGGCGTCGACGCCCTGGATGCGACGACCGAGACGCTCCAGTCGCTGCAGGCCAGCGTGGTCAACGACATGGTGGGTGGCCAGCTGGGAGTACACTGGTCGAAGGATTACCGCCGCTGGAACTTCTCCGGCGACTTCAAGGCCTTCGCCCTGGAGAACTTCCAGAACTGGCAACATATCACCAGGACGGAAGTCACGATCTATGGCGGTGGACCGCCGGCGGACGGGCAGCCTGACACGGTCTTGATGATGGAGTCGAACGGGGGGAGCGATCACAACGCCGAGTTCGTGTTCGGCATGGAACTGCGCTTCGACGCTGCGTATCGCCTGACCCGTGACATCTCGCTGCGATGCGGAGCGGAATTCATGGACTTCGGCCAGGGAATTGGCCGTGGGCTCAACGTGGCCGACAACAACCAGGACCTGATCATGTACGGGTTCACCATGGGCGTAACGTGGAACCGTTAGCCCGGGCGGCCGCAGCAGGCAGGATCCGGAGCGGCAACGGCCGCAACCCCCACTTCGACCCTCCAGGCGCCACCATGGCGCCTGGCGTCGTTTCTTGGGTCAATGCTGTATGGGGAGCCACTAGGAGGTGCGTGTGGACAGTCGGCGGAGTTCAGAAATCTCGTTCAACAGCCGCAACCGCAACGGGCTTTCGGGTCGCAGCTCATCGAGCAACGCTTCCGCCTTGTCGTACGCCTCCGGGTCACCATCCGCCTTCTTCAGAATCTGCCGATAACTGCGCTGGACTTCTGCTTCGGTAAGCAAAGACGTGTTCCTCGCCTCTCAGGGAAGTAACAGGCTCGCCGCACAGGACCCCGATGTTCGCGCCATCGGACGGCGATACCACAGTTACACCTCATTCTAAAAACCGGCCGTCGGTTCGCAAGTGCGGCGGCCGCAAATGGCGGCCCGCTGCCGCGTCATACGGCTCCCGCGCCGGCTCCACCCGCAGCATGGGCAGCCGAATCGCTCGACGGTACGGCCGCGTCCGCAGGCTGCCGTGGCTGGCAGTACTTCGCATCGATCCGGAACAACTCCTCGGCGACCGCGTTGACGGTCTCCAGAATCTGCTGCTCCGTATGACAGGCCGTCACGAAGAACCGCAGCCGCGCTGCATGCTCTTCCACAGCTGGATACAGAATCGGCTGCACATTGATCCCGCGCTCAAAGAGCTGCCGGGACAGCAGCAGCGAGTGCAGTGAGTTCCCCACGATCACGGGGATCACCGGCGTGTTGTTACTCAATCCCGTATTGAGCCCCCGCTGCTTGGCCAGCCTCAGGAACGTCCGGGAACGCTCTTGAACCCGCGCCACCCGCTCCGGCTCCTCTTCGATCAGACGCAGCGCGGCCAGCGCGGCGGCCGCGTTCGACGGCGGCATCCCGACGCTGTACACGAACCCCGGTGCCGTGTACTTCAGGTACTCCACCAGCTCGCGACTGCCAGCAATGTAGCCACCACAGCTGCCAAACGACTTGCTGAGCGTCCCCATCCAGATGTCCACCGCCCGCGGATCGACATCAAAATGCTCACTGATCCCCCGGCCGTGCGGCCCCATCGTCCCGATCGAGTGCGCCTCGTCGACCATCAACAGCGCCTTGTAACGCTGCTTGACCTCCACGAACCGCGGCAGGTCCGGATAATCGCCGTCCATGCTGTAGACCCCCTCGATCGCGATCAGCACGCGGCGATAGTCGCGTCGGATCTCGGCCAACAACTGGTTCAGTGCATCGACGTCGTTGTGGGGAAACGGACGCCGCCGTGCTCCGGACAGAATCGCCCCCTGGATGATGCTGTTGTGTGCCAGAGCATCGTGCAGAATCAGGTCCCCCGGCCCCAACAGATGGCCAATCGTCGTCTCGTTGGTCGCGTGCCCGCCCACCAGACAGATGGCGTCTTCTGTACCGATGAAGCTGGCCAGGCCCTGTTCCAGCTGCCGATGCACCGGCTTCTCGCCCGAAACCAGGCGGCTGGCCGACACGCTCGTGCCATAGCGATCGATCGCATCTTTGGCCGCTGCCACCACCACGGGGTCCCCTGACATGCCGAGGTAGTTGTAGGTGGCGAAACTGATGTACTGGCGGCCACCGATCCACGTACGATCGTTGGTGACCGACTCGTGCACGCTGAAGAACGGATTAGACAGCCCGGTGGAAGACAACAAGGCCTGCGTCTGCTTGAGCCGCACGTACTCGGGCATCTGGCTGAAATCGCAGTATTCCTGGGGAATCTCGCCTTCCGTCCGCGTCGTCGGGTGCTGGCGATGCCGCCCGTCGACCCGCGGCTCGGTGCCAATATACTTTTCGATGGCGAGTGCGGTCTCGCGGCACGTTTCGATCTGCTGCAGCACCTCCTCCGGGAATCGCCCACCGAAGGTTTCTTCCAGCGAGCTGGCGATCTGCAGGCGTTCGAGCGAATCGAGCCCGAGATCGGCGACGATGTTAGTGTCGAGCGTCAGGTGGGCCGCCCGTTCGCGGGCGATGGCCCGGACGTGGTCCAGTACCTCGCGGGCGATGCGTTCGTTGGGTACGGGCAGCGTGGCATCCACGTCCCCGCCCTGCGCGGCGACATTGTCGCCGACCGACTTGCCCGTCGCCAGCTGGTTCTCCCAGCCGAACCACTGGGCCACCACCTGCAACTCGCCACGCAGAAACTCATCGCGGCAGGCGCTGCGCTGGATCTTGCCGCTGGAGGTCTTGGGAATCGAGCCGAATCGCACCAGCACAATCCCATCTGGCGGCAGTTCATGTTCCGCAGTCACACTGCGCCGAACTTTCTCGATGACGTCCGACCAGTCTTTGTGGCGGCGCCGCTCCGTCTCGGCCACAATGATCAACCGCTCGTGGTTGCCCATCTCGACGGCAAACGCGCCCACCGCACCCGCCTGTAGACGGTTGTCCGCCTGCTCCACCGTCCGTTCGATATCCTGGGGATAGCGATTCACGCCGCGTATGATGATCAGGTCTTTCAGGCGGCCTGTAACGAACAACTCGCCGTTGCCCAGAAACCCCAGATCGCCCGTCCGCAGGTAATACCGGTCTTCCTGGGCGTCTTTCCTCTTGTTGTTGTTGTTGTTGTTGTTCTTGTTCTTATTGGCGTCCGCCAACCGCCCCCGGAAGACCTCTTCAGTCACATCCTGATTGCGCCAGTACCCCAGCCCTACACTGGGACTGCGAATCCAGATTTCACCTACCTGGTGTTCGGGCAGCTGGACACGGGTTTCCGGCTCAACAACCAACACCTCTTCGTCCGGGAACACGCGTCCACACCCCACCAACAGACGCTCGTTCTCGTGGCCGGCCGGCACGGGAATGACCCGACGTTCATCCAGCGCCTTGCCGTCGAAGCGCCCCACCGTGGGCGTCTTCTGCGCATATGCGCCTGTGACGATGAGCGTCGTTTCGGCCATCCCGTAGCAGGGAAAGAACGCCTCTTCACGAAACCCGACAGAGGCGAACCGCTGGCAGAAGTCGGCAAGCGTCGCCGCGCGAATCGGCTCGGCGCCGTTGAACGCCACCTGCCAGCTGCGCAGATCGAGCCCCTCCATCTCTTCATCCGTGATCTTCTGCGTGCACAGATCGTACGCGAAGTTTGGACCCCCACTGACGGTGGCACGGTACTTGGTGATCGCTCGTAGCCACCGCACCGGTTTCTGGAGAAACACCATCGGTGACATCAACACGTTCGGACGACCAAAATACAGCGGCTTGAGCACGCCCCCTACCAGACCCATGTCGTGATAGGTGGGCAGCCAGGTGATGCCCAGCCCGGTCTGCGTCGATTCAAACGAGTACACGATCGCCATCACGTTGTACATGATGTTGCCGTGTGAGAGCATGACGCCTTTGGGCGACCCAGTCGAACCCGACGTGTACTGGAGCACGGCCAGCTGATCGGGCCGCAAGGTCGGCATGGCGTCCGAATCGCCCGGATCGCCGACCAGTTCGTCGACCGCCAGCCAATCGAGCGTCTGCAAGGTGGGCGTTTCGTCCAACATGCCCACGGCGCGATCCCGCACATCGGCCACGGTCAGCGCGACACTCGCCTCCGCGTCGTCCGAGATGGCCTGCAGCCGCTGCACGTTGCGGTTTCGCCGCGGCGTGAACGCCGGCACTGCCACCACTCCCGCGTACAAACAGCCGTAGAATGCCTTCACAAACTCGAGCCCCGGCGGGAACATCAACAGCGCTCGATGACCCACCAGGCCGCGGCGCAGCATCTCACCGGCGATCCGGCGCGACGCACGCTGCAGCTCCGCGTAGGTGATGCGCTCTTCTCCACCGTCTCCATCGCTGAAATAGAACGCCACTTGCGTCGGGCGATGGCGGGCCCAGTGCTCCAGGACATCCACAATAGTGGTGCCCGGCGGGGGACTATAGGGGGCAAAGAAACGATCCAGGTTCACCGCAGTACTCGCTCCAGCATCAAGGTGTCGACATTCTCTCTCTGTCTCGGGCCATCCTCCGTGAGGGCAATCGCACCCCCACTGGCCCGCCAACGGCGTCGATGTGCCGGAGCGTGCGCTGCCCATCACGACTCCTCACAACGAGACAGGCAGCGCGTTGCGCGCGCGCTGCCACGCCGTCCTAACACGCAGCATCGGGTCCATGAAACTACGACTGTAGTCTTTTGAGGCGGTTTCGGAACACTCCGCCCTCACAGTTTTCCCAATTAATACTCCTTTGCCCCGCTAGCACAACACCCCCCCCAGACGAAGAATTCGCACCAGCTCAGGTGGGCGGACCGCCACCCAGACATCGCCACCCAGGCACCGGCGCGATGCTCACACCCCCTCAAACCGTCTGTGGGCCCAAGTGTGTGCGCGCTGGGCGGCGCCGACAGTGCCTGCTTGGAAAGAGAAAGAGCAGGGGGGGCAGAGCCGGTCGGTGGTGGGCCAGCGGCTGCCTGCCTGCGGCCTGGCATGCGAGGCGGGGTGGACCAACCGAAGCGGAACTACATGGAAATCAAACGCACCAGTCGCCTGACAATGCGGGCAGCTCAACCGGCTTTGAAGACCGGGGCCGACACCAGCCATGCACGCACTTCTGACTGAACGACACCCGTCGGCGGCTGGGTCAGGCCCAATCCAAACCGGTTTCCTTCCGCACCCGCTCCTCGAAGTTGCCCAACAAACCACCGATCACATCCCAGCCGTCGCGCAGTCGCACCTCGACGTCACCATGCTGGTTCACGCGAACAACCGTATCGTTTCGAACTCCCGCACCGGGCAGATCTTTGACGTGCAATTCGTCGTCTTTCACAATCCGGGCAAGTGATCGGCCTGTCATCTCGATGAATTTCATGGGCGCTGTATCACACACCTCCCACCTCATGTGTCTGGGGCCGTCGCGTGCCGAACCCCGTCAGCGGCTCGCGCCGTGCGAGGCACATTGCCCAGGCTCCATCCTACCATAACCGACTGCGAGAATATACAAGCGAGCCAGCGCATTGCATCGGCAGGTATGGCGGTTCCGGGCGGCGACGCGCACAGAACGTCGGGGCTGTGGGTGTAGGAGTACCGCGGAGGTGGCTGGCAGGAAGCCGGCCGGGCGGCCGCTTCAAGCGTCAGGCTGAGGCCGGGCGTTGAGCGCCGCGTAGACCGCATCGGACAGCTGCAGCAGTTGGTGGACGTCGAGCTGTTCCGCCCGCGCTTCGGCGCCAAGCGCCATGTCGGCCAGGATGGCGTCGATGGCGCTCTTGCTCAGATCACGTTTCAGTGCGCTGATCAGTCCGCTGCGCAGGAACTTGCGGCGGTGCAGAAAGACGCTCCGCACGAAGGTGTGAAAAAACTCCGGATGGGCAATCTGCGCTCGCTTCGCAGGCTGGGGGATGATACGAATGATGGCGGAATGTACTTTCGGCCGCGGCCAGAACACGGCCGGGGGCAGGATGCGTACCACCTCCGTGTCGCACTGGCTCTGAATCCACACGCTCAGCGCGCTGTAGTCCTTCGTGCTCGGTCGCGCCGTGATGCGGTCGGCCAGCTCTTTCTGGATCGTGACCGCCATGAGATGGGGTGTGATGTCGGTCGACAGCAGATTGGAAATGATGGGCGTCGCGACGTTGTAGGGGAGGTTGGCCACCAGTTTAAGTCGCCGGGACGGATCGCTGGCCAGGGCCGCGGCCACCGGGGCGAGCACTGCCGGGTCGAGCCGATTCTTGGTCCGCAGTGCATCGCCGCGCAGCAGCGTCACATTGTCGTAATCGACCAGTTCCTCCTGCGCCAACTGGTGCAGCTCCGCGCTGATCTCGATGCTCACTACGGCGGCCGCCCGCTGGGCGAGTTGGGCGGTCAGCGAGCCGGTCCCGGTGCCCACTTCCAGCACGACATCGTGACGTTCCAGTTCGGCCGCGTCGACGAGCACCTGCACGAGGTTCAGGTCGATCAGAAAATTCTGGCCGTGCCGCGTATCGGGCCGAATGCCCGCATCGCGAAACCGCTGCAGCAGGAAGGAGACTGTCTGGCGATGCGCCATTTTCAGAGAAACTCCCAGCGTGTCTCGCCACCGCGCAACTGCTGTTCCACGTACTTGGCCAGGACGTCGGTCTCGAGGTTCACCGGATCCCCGACCTGCAGCGGGCCGAGCGTCGTCACCTTGAGCGTATGAGGAATCAGCGCCACACTGAATCGCTCCGGCTCCACGTCGACAAGCGTCAGGCTCACCCCGTCCACCGCAATGGATCCCTTGCTGGCCATCTGACGTGACATGCCGGCCGGCACGCGAAACCAGAACGTCGACCAGTCCTGGTCATCGATGCGCTGGTCGAGGTGCCCCACACCGTCAATGTGCCCGGTCACGAAGTGGCCCCCCAGGCGGTCTCCCACGCGGAGCGACCGTTCGAGATTCACACAGCTGCCGGCAGTGAGTCGGCCGAGGTTCGTGCGGCTGAGCGTCTCCTCGCCGGCGTCAAACCCAAACGTGTCCCCCTGCACGTCGACCACAGTCAGACAGCAACCATTGATCGCGATGCTGGCACCGATCTGCAGTTCCGCAGCGAACGATGGCTCGCGAATCACCAGCCGGACCCCCGGTGGCTCCGGGATCAGCCGGTCGACCACTGCCAGCCGCTCCACCAGACCCGTAAACATCTGCGCACCTCCCACACCTTTATGGACAGATCACCACCGGCGTTGCCGCCGCAGCGCCCGGAACCGGGCCCCAATTGCTCAACTCTCCAACGCTCGGACTCCCCAACCTCCTTACGTACCACGCCGCTGGGGCGAGTGTAAAGGTCCGCCGGTCCGAGAGCAACCGATGCGTGGCGGTTCCGCCAGCGCGTCTGCCGCCTAGGCACGCACCGCCGAATCAGGCAAAATAAGGCCCATTCAGGTGAAATGTCCCCTGCTTTGCATTCTGGAATCCAGGAACTCGAATGATGAGCATTATCTCTTCTGTGCATGGCCGCCAGGTCCTCGACAGTCGCGGCAACCCGACGGTGGAAGTGGATGTCACCCTTACGGACGGTTCGTTCGGGCGGGCCGCCGTGCCGAGCGGTGCGAGCACAGGTGTCCACGAAGCGTGGGAGCTGCGCGATGGCGACAAGTCGGTCTACGTGGGCAAGGGCGTACTGCAGGCGGTCGAGAATGTGAACACCAAGATCGCCAATTGTCTGATCGGCATGGACGCGCTCGACCAGGCCAGCGTCGATCAGGCAATGATCGAGCTCGATGACACGCCCAACAAGAAGGAACTCGGCGCCAATGCGATCCTGGGTGCGTCGATGGCCGTGGCGAAGGCGGCGGCCCAGTACACCGATCAGCCGCTCTATCGGTACCTGGGGGGCGTCGGCGCCACGCTGCTGCCAGCCCCGATGATGAACATTGTCAACGGTGGCCAGCACGCGGACAATTCGGTCGATGTGCAGGAATTCATGGTGATGCCGCTCGGCTTCGACAGCTTCAGCGACGCGCTGCGCTGCGGAGTCGAGGTGTTTCACAGCCTCAAGAAAGTGCTCCAGGCTAAAAAGCTCAACACGGCCGTTGGCGATGAAGGGGGCTTCGCGCCCGACCTGGGCAGCAACGCCGAAGCGCTGGAGCTGATCATGGAAGCGATCGGCAAGGCGGGGTATGAAGCGGGCAAGCAGGCGTTCATCGCCCTGGATGTAGCCGCCACGGAGCTCTACGACGAAAAGAAGAAGGCCTATACCATCGACGGCAAGGCCATCGACGCCGCCGGCATGGTCGCACTGCTCCAGAGTTGGGTCGACAAGTACCCGATCGTGTCCATCGAAGACGGCTGCGCCGAGGATGACTGGGACGGCTGGAAGCTGCTGACCGATGCCATTGGCTCACGCGTCCAGATCGTCGGCGACGACCTGTTTGTGACCAATACGCAGCGGCTGCAGCGGGGGATCGACCAGGGCATCGCCAACAGCATTCTGATCAAGGTCAACCAGATCGGCTCGCTCACCGAGACCATCCAGGCGATCCGGCTGGCGCAGCGGAACAACTACACGACCGTCACGAGCCACCGCAGCGGTGAGACGGAGGATGCGACCATCGCCGACCTGGCCGTCGCGCTGGGAACCGGTCAGATCAAGACCGGCTCGGCCTCCCGCACCGACCGGATGGCGAAGTATAATCAACTCCTGCGGATCGAAGAGGAACTGGGGGACGCCGCCCAGTACGGGGGCCGGCTGTTCCGACGCCAGAAATAACCAGCTGTCGAAGGTCTGGCTGCCACCCCTGGCCGGTGGCAGCCGCCGGGAGTCGAGTGGCCCATGAGCTGGATCTTCGAAGAACCGTTGTACATTGCGATCCTGGGCCTGACGACACTGGCATTCGTCGGTTTCGCGTGGATGCAGACCGGCAGCCGTACACTGCTGCATGCCGCGATCGGCACGGTCGCGCTGACGCTCGGCCTGCTGCTGATGGAGCACCTGGTCCAGACCGATGCGGAGCAGATCGAGGCGACGATACGCCACATTGCGCGCGACGTCCAGCAGAACGACCATGAGGCGGTCTACGCCCACATCGATCCTGCGGCACAGGAGACGCTGGCGCTGGCCAAACGCGAACTGCCGCGCTATCAGTTCAGCCGCGCCACCGTCAAGCGGAACATGGAAATCGTCCTTGACCAGCGTGCCAACCCACCCACAGCCCACGCCTCGTTCAACGCGCGGGTGGATGTCCGCGAAGCCGACTCCGGCCACCTGTGGCGGGAGGCCGGCTTCGTCGAGGTGGTCATGCGCAAGGTGAACGGCCAGTGGATGGTGGCCGGGTGCAGGTACCAAGAACCTACGGCTCCGCTGCGCCGCCGGTAGCGGGCACGCCTGGTGGAACCGGCGCGCCACCCGCTCAACGGTCCCGCGGTGACGGCGCTGGCCCTGCTCCTCGCCCTGCTCCTGGTCCTCGCCCTGGCCCACTCCCCGGTCCTGGCCCGCTGCGCGCGTCGCGCTGTCGCGCATGATACGGATCGTAGTAGTCGTCCGCCTGTGGGGGAGACACTGGTTCACCGGATGGCCCCATTTGCCCGGCCGCGTCGGGCCCGCCAGGCCCCGGCCCCACCGGGCCATAATATGGGCCATACGGCACCGGGTATCCCAGGCCGGCGAACGGAGGTCCCCACAGCGCGTAGGGCACGGAATAGGGTCGATACGGGAATCGCCATTCGCCGTAGGGGCGCACGGGCCGCCCCCACTCTTCCACTACATGCAGGTGGTCCATACTGGTCCCGGCCTGAATGCTGCTGCGCGTGTGCCGGTAACCACTCTGCAGGTAGTCCGTACGCGCGAACGTGTAGAACGGACCGATCGGTGTGTACTGATCGACGCGCTGGCCGGTCTGCGGATCGTGCGTGTAGTAGGAAGGCGCAGTGATCCACTCCGCGCCGCAACAGGCACTGCAAATCGCCACGCCCAGCATGCTCAGTAACAGGGACTCAAGTTGCACATCTCGTTTCATGGGGAGGACGCCTGCATCAAGTAGCTTATCAAGAGGGGTCATCAACCGTGACGGTCATCCCCACCCCCGTGTCGGACTTGCGTGGTTCCTTATGTCTGTGAATTGCGACCCTGCGGTTCGCAACTCGTCATTCCGTCATTCCGTCATTCCGTCATTCGTCATCCGTCACGTGTGGCTGTGGCAGGCGATCCCGCCAGCCGCCACGGCCGGGACTGCTTTCTCAGGGGGTCGCCGGCTTCTCCACCATCAGTTCGCCCGCTTCGGAATCGAACACGTAGCGCTGGCCTTCGGGCAACTTGGGAAGCTGGATCTGATTGGCCCGGATCACGTACTCCATGAACTCCGCATGGGATCGGATCCTGCGACCCTGGGTAGCCTCATACAGCTGGACTGCGTGGGGCACCGACACTTCGAACACCAGTCGCTCCTGAGCGCTGAACAGCGCGCGGGCCGGGGTGACGATCATCTGGACCAGCTTGGGATCCTGCAGCCCCTGGCCTGGCGCACCCACGCCGACCTGGGCCGGCACCTGCGTGGTATCGGCGACGCGCGCCGGTCCGCCGAGCGGGTCGGGCGTCAGCTGCAGGCTGCCGCCGCGCTGGTACGGCGGTTCCGCGCGCTTTTCCGGCGGTGGCGGCGGGAGGGGCGGTTCCACCGGTTTCTTGAGTATGAACTGCGGCGAGGTCGGCTGCGCGGCCGGCGGTTTCTCACCGCAACCAGCGACCAGCACGGCGCACCCCATCAGACCAACCACAAGCCTACGCATTGCTGTCTCGCCCCTGCCGTTAACGTGTATTCCAATCAAACGTCCAGTTCGCCATGTCCGCCATGGCCGTCCGCTGTGTCATGTCGTACTGCAACGGAGTCAGAGTCACACAGCCATCCTCCAACGCGGACAGATCCGTCTCGACATCCGCGGATCGCGGCGCCGGGTCGTGTGCCGCCCAGTAGTACGTACGGCCGCGCGGGTCCTGGCGTTCGATGAAGCGTTCGCCATACCGCACAACGCTCATCGGCACCACCCGCAGCCGGGTCGGTTTTCCGATGGCGGCTGTCGGAATGTTCAGGTTGTAGAGCTGCGGCTCCGGACGTTTCTGCGCCAGGATCTGCTGGATAACCGCCCCGGCGATGGCCGCCGCCTGCTCGTAAGGCGCCTGCTCGTCGAACTCCAGCGAAACCGCCACGCTCGTGATCCCGAAAAACGCCCCCTCGATCGCGGCCGCAACAGTTCCCGAGTACAACACGTTGATGCCGGCATTCAGCCCACCGTTCATGCCGCTGACCACCAGGTCGGGACGGCGCGGACAGAACTTCAGGATGCCGATCTTCACGCAGTCGGCCGGACTCCCTTCGACTGCCCACCCGCGCCGCCGCTGGCCGTCGTAGACCTCTTTGCAGACCAGCGGGCTGAGGAACGTGATCGAGTGCCCCACGCCGCTCTGTTCCGTCGCCGGTGCCACAACCGTGACGTTGCCGAACTGCTGCAGCGCGCGTTCGAGCGCTTCCAGGCCGGGGGCGTAGATCCCGTCGTCGTTGGTCAGCAGTATCTCCATCTCCACGATGTCCGACCATCCCTTCTCCGTTGCGTCCGCCATGCGCCACGAGGCTGCGTTTCATGATAGTCACATGCCGGCGGGCATTCAACGCGGCTGCAGGCTGCAAAGCACGTTTGGGAAACGGATTGCGACGAACGGCCCGATTGTTCCAGTTATGCCGCGCGGGTGCCGTCAGAGTGGTCGCTGCGGCGCGCGGACGACGAGGGTGTTCCGTGGTCGGTGGCGGGCCAGCCGCGCGGGCCGGCGGCCGATCGCATACCGGCCGGCCCGGCCGTGCCCCCTGCCGTGCCCCTGGAGGTTTCCGGTTGCCGCGCCTATAATCCGCAGTTTCGCGTCTTGTTTCCCGCCCAGTGTGCGGCGCGGGACTGGTGCCTCCGGTGATCTCGCAGGTGGCGACGGCTGGACCGCAGGGAGCCAGGGTGATGGGCAGCTATCCGCAGGGGGCCGCTGGGCAAGCGTCGCCCAGCGCACGTGAGCGCGTCCTGGTGCTCGATTTCGGTTCGCAGTATACCCAGCTCATTGCCCGGCGGGTGCGGGAGCAGCACGTGTTCTGCGAGATCGTGCGGCACGACATCTCGGTCGAGCAGGTGCAACATCACGCGCCGAGCGGGCTGATCCTGTCGGGCGGTCCCTCGAGCGCGCATGAGGGGAGCGCGCCGACGTGCGATCCGCGGCTGTTCGAACTGGGGCTGCCCACGCTGGGCATCTGCTACGGTATGCAGGTGGTCTGCCAGGCACTCGGCGGGCGCGTCGACCGTGCCAGCGCACGCGAGCACGGCCCGAGCCGCTGCCAGCTGCTGGAAAACTCCGAACTCTTCGACGGTCTCCCCGAGGAGATCGACGTGTGGATGGACCATAGGGATCAGGTCACGGGGGTGTCCCACGAGTTTCTGCCGATCGCGCGCACGGCTACCTGCCCGATCGCGGCCGTCAAACACCGGCGGCTGCCGGTCTACGGCCTGCAGTTCCACCCGGAGGTGACGCACACGCCACTGGGCGGCCTGCTGCTGCAAAACTTCCTCATGACCGTCTGCAACTGCCGCGGCACCTGGCGGCTGAGTGACTTTATCCGGGAGACCGTCGACCAGGTGCGGCACCGCGTCGGCCGGGACCGCGTGATCTGCGGTCTGTCGGGGGGTGTCGATTCGTCGGTCACTGCCGCGCTGCTCTACCAGGCGATCGGCGCGCAGTTGTCCTGCATCCTGGTGGACAACGGATTGCTGAGAAAGGATGAAAAGGCGGCCGTGATCGCCGAGTTTTCACGGCATTTCCACACCGACCTGCACGTCGTGCAGGCCGAAGAACGGTTCCTGGCGAGCCTCCGGGGCGTCCGGGATCCGCAGGAAAAACGGCGGCGGATCGGCCACTGCTTCATCGACTGCTTTGCCCAGGAAGCTGCCCAGATCCAGAACGCGCGGTTCCTGGCCCAGGGCACGCTCTACCCGGACGTCATTGAGAGCGGTGCCGCCCCCGACGGGCCGGCTGCGCCGATCAAACTGCACCACAACGTGGGGGGCCTCCCCGCGGAACTCCAGTTCGAACTGATCGAGCCGCTGCGGGATCTGTTCAAAGACGAGGTCCGCCGACTGGGACTTGAACTGGGACTGCCCGACGACATCGTCTGGCGCCACCCGTTCCCCGGACCCGGCCTGGCAGTCCGCTGCCTGGGCGAAGTGACCCGGCAGCGGCTCGAGGTGCTGCGGGAAGCCGATTCAATCGTGGTGAACGAGATCAAAGCGGCCGGACTCTATCGCGATACCTCGCAAGCCTTCGCCGTCCTGCTGCCGGTCCAGAGTGTGGGGGTGGTGGGCGACGCGCGGACGTACGAAGATGCCATCGCCATCCGCTGCGTCAACACGGATGATTTCATGACGGCCGACTGGAGCCGGCTGCCGTACGACCTGCTGGCCCGCATCTCGACCCGGATCATTCACGAAGTGCGGGGAGTCAATCGCGTCACATACGACATCAGCTCCAAACCGCCCGCGACGATCGAGTGGGAATAAAGACACACGCGTGGTGAATAACGACTTGGGAGCGCAAAAGAGAAGGTGCCAGGAACCTGTTGGGCGAGATGGTTCCTGGCACCTCTTATGGGTGAGAACACAGCCGCGGGGAACGACCGGGTCCTCGAGGTGCGCGGATGCTCGTTCCAACGCCGGCTTGCGGGGCGAGCACAGTGAAGGCTCGATGCCGGTTTTGGTGAGCGGCTGGCAAGTGAAGTACGCGGAAGTTTGCCGGTATTACGCATCGGCCTGGGGCAATCGGTGCAACCAGAATTTTCGGAGGGCCATGCATAGCCGTCAAACGCCGCACGCTCACCGCAATCGATAACGTCGCCGCAGATCCTCCATTATCACAGGCAGGCCAACATGGGGAAGCAATACATCTTCACGATCGCGTCGCTCACGAGGAAGCACGGTAGCAAGGAGGTGCTCAAGGACATCTGGCTTGCGTTCTATCCGGGTGCCAAGATCGGGGTGCTGGGCCGAAACGGCGCCGGCAAGAGCACCCTGTTGCGGATCATGGCCGGAGAAGACACGCAGTATGAAGGCGAAGCGCGGCTGACCGACGGCTTCACGCGCGGGTATCTGCCGCAGGAGCCGCGTCTGAACGCCGACCTCGACGTGTGGGGAAATCTCCAGGAGGCGATCGCCCCGCGGCAGGCCGTTGTGGACCGTTACCACGAGATCAGCCAGCAGCTTGCCGCACCGTTGGACGAGCGCAGCATGCAGAAGCTGTGCGACGAGATGGCGCGGCTGCAGGATCGCATTGACGCCGAGAACCTGTGGGAGTTGGACCACGAAATCGAGATCGCCATGGACGTCATGAACCTGCCGCCGCGCGATGCGGATGTCGCGCGTCTTTCGGGCGGCGAGCGGCGGCGCGTCGCGCTGTGCAAACTGCTGCTGCAGAAACCCGACCTGCTGCTGCTGGACGAACCGACCAACCACCTCGACGCGGAAGCGGTGAACTGGCTGGAACGCCACCTGGCGGACTATCCGGGGACGGTCGTGGCGGTGACCCACGACCGGTACTTCCTCGACAACGTCGCCCAGTGGATCCTGGAACTCGACCGGGGCCGTGGCATTCCCTGGGAAGGCAACTACTCATCCTGGCTGGAACAGAAGCAGGCGCGGCTGGCGCGCGAAGAGAAATCCTCGCTGGCGCGGCAGAAATCGCTGCAGCGCGAGCTGGAGTGGGTGCGGCTGGCGCCGCGTGCCCGGCAGGCCAAGAGCAAAGCGCGCATCAAGGCCTACGAGGAGCTGGCTGCGCAGGGCTTCGAAGAACGGCTCGATGAATTCGAGCTGCAGATTCCGCCCGGCAAACACCTGGGGGACCTGGTGGTCGACGCCAGCCATCTCTGCATGCGGTTCGATGACACGCTGCTGATCGAAGACCTGTCGTTCCGGCTGCCAGCCGGCGGCATCGTGGGCATCATCGGCCCCAACGGCGCCGGCAAGACCACGCTGTTCCGGATGATCACGGGGGACGTCGAGCCCACCTCGGGCCAGCTCCGCATAGGCCCCACCGTCGAACTCGGTTACGTCGATCAGAACCGGGACGCGCTGCAGCCCGACCAGACGGTCTACCAGGAGATCTCGGGGGGCCACGACACGCTGGAGATGGGCGGCAAGAAAGTCAACGCGCGTGCCTACGTGTCGCGGTTCAACTTCCGCGGCACCGATCAGGAAAAGAAAGTGGGGGACCTGTCGGGCGGCGAACGCAATCGCGTCCACCTGGCAAAACTGCTGCGACGCGGCTCCAACGTCCTGCTGCTCGACGAACCGACCAACGACCTGGATGTCGACACGCTCCGCGCCCTGGAGGAAGCCATTCTCAATTACGCCGGCTGCGTGGTCGTGATCAGCCACGACCGCTGGTTCCTGGACCGCATCGCGACACACATCCTGGCGTTCGAGGGTAATGGCTACGTCCACTGGTGCGAAGGAAACTTCGCCACCTACGAACAGCAGCGGCGCGAACGCCTGGGGATCAGCGAGCACGAACCGCAGCGGTTCCGCTACAAGAAACTCAAACGCTGAATGCGTCCTGGCAGCGCAAGAGCGGCGATCGAGCGGCGAGCGGCCAGGAGCGGACCGGGGCGCCGAGTCGCGGCGCGCCGCGACCGCGACTTGACCCGCGACCGCGACTTGACCGCTGATCGCCCATGCGTTAGACATTCAGCAACGACACGTCGCATCGAGGCCCCACCGGGTGCGTGGGGCCGTGATGTTTATTAATCAGGTGCGGCCAGAAATGAGGTAGGTGCAAGTGTCCATCACACGGGTCGGTGCTAATCGCAAGTATGCCCTGGGCTGGGACCTGGCGTTCGGAAGCAAGAAACAACGGACGGACGCCAAGAGCGCCGGCGCACGCGCGGCGAAGCCAGCCAGAGCCTGCGGTAAGAAGATGACGGGCAAGCAGGCCGCAACGAAGAAGGTAACGAAGAAATCAACGCGGAAGGCAACGAAGAAGTCCCGCTAAGCGATACTGCACGGGCACAGCACGCTCATGTCCCCCCCGTCCCCTGGGAGACAAACCCGGCCACCGTGCCGGGGCAGACTCGGCAACCGCACCCCTGCCGGATGCGCGACATCATGCGCGTGACAGGTACTCGCCGGTGCGTGTGTCGACCTTGATGCGTTCCCCCTGCTTGATGTACTCCGGCACCTGCACCAGAATGCCGGTCTCCAGTCTGGCCGGCTTGGTGCGTCCCGTGGCCGAATTGCCCCGCACGCCGGGATCACACTCGGTGATCGTCAGCTCCACGGCCGTTGGCAGCTGCAGCCCGACACACTCGTCGTTGTAGATCAGCGCGAGCATTCCTTCGAGTTCCGCGGTCACATATTCCATCTCCCGCTGGACGTCCTCCAGGGGCAGGCTGTACTGGTTGAAGTCCTCCTGGTCCAGGATGTGGACGTGGGTGGCATCCGCGTACATGAACTTCACGCTGCGGCGGCCGAAATCGGCCTCGTCCAGCGACTCGCCCCCTTTGAGCGTGATGTCCATCTTCTGTTTCGTGACCAGGTTGCGCCCCCGGAATTTGTAGAGCGTGGCCGCGCCGCGGGCCGACGGCGTCTGTACATGGATCCCCTCGATCATCACGGGCGCACCCTCATAATTGACGATCGCCCCGGGTTTGATTTCCTTCGCTTGCATCCGAGTACTCGCAACTACTTTCTTTCGCTCTGAACAGACGCCCTGCCTTCACAGCACCGTCCCGGCCTGAGGGTCGATGCTCACACCATGGCACAGCTGTGACAGACACTCCAAGACAATCAGCAGACCGCCCGGGTCGAGAAACCCCTCGTCTTCATCGTCCTCTTCGGAGAGCACAATGCGTTCGAAGTGGTAGATGTCAAACCGCGCATCGCAGCCTTTGAGCAGCTTCCACTTGTCCTGCTCCTCCTTCGTCATCTGGCTCGCTTTCTCTCCTTTGAGCAGCGTCTGCACCTGCTCCTCCACCTCGTCGCCGGCAATGAACGAGATGTCCATCGCCGAGAAGTCATCGGGAGACATCAGCGTCATCGATTCGAAGCGCCCCGCTTCGTCGCAGCGGGTCTCCTGGACCTGAAAACGCGGGCCGAGCGTCTCGAGGGCCTGCAGCATCGCGCCGGCCGACGGCCGGTCCTTCACGTGAAACAACACGAAGTAGGTGTCGCGCCACCGATACTCTTGGTTCTCAAACAAGGACATGATTTGTTCCTCGACACCGCCGGAATGGTTCAGTCAGGCCCGATCAGTCCCACTCGTCCTCTTCAACCCCCAGACCTCCCTGCCACTGCTCGAGCGCCGCCAGCAGGCTATCGCGTTCGTCCCGCCTGGCCCACACCGATTCCTCCTCTTCGAGCCGCACCTCGTACAGCCCCTCGCACATGCAATCCTCCGATCCGCAGAAATGCGGCACCGCCGAAACCCACATCACGCGATACAGGGGCACGTGCTTGTCATCAACCATGCACAATATGGAGGGCATAGTACTTCCTCGTCATTCAGCTCTGCGCCGGCTGCCGCCGGCCTCGTTTCAATTCAATTATGCTTACTCCCGATCAATTATGCTTGCTCCCGGCCGAGTTCGCGCGACCGACGTGTGGCTGCCTCCACCGCAGCCATCGCCGCCGCCCGCCAACCACGGTCCTCCAAGGCCTGCAGTCCCGCGATCGTCGTCCCGCCCGGACTGGCAACCCGGTCCTTGAGTACCGCCGGATGCTCCCCTTGCACCAACACCATCTCCGCCGCTCCCCGCACCGTCTGCGCCGCCAGAGCGGTCGCCACGGATCGTGGCAAACCGACCCGCACCCCCCCATCACTTAACGCTTCAATCAACAAATATACATACGCCGGACCCGATCCCGACAAACCGGTGACCGCATCCAGGTGCGATTCCTCCAACCGGTACGCTACCCCCACCGCACTCATCATCCGCTGCACAACCTCCGCATCTTCCTCCGTCGCCTGCGCTCCAAGCGCGTATGCAGAAGCACCCTGACCCACCAGGCAGGGGGTATTCGGCATGATCCGCACCAGCCGCTGTGTGCCGAACAGTTGGGTCAGCCGCCCCAGCGTCACGCCAGCCGCTATCGAGACCAGCAAGTGCCGGTCGGTCAGCAGCGGACGGATCTCTGCAGCCACGTGCGTCAGGTGATGCGGTTTGGTCGCCAGCACCACGATGTTGGCCGAACCAACCACGTCGCGGCTGGAGGGCACGACGTGTCCCCCCGGCACGTGTTCGGCGAACCGCCGGCGGGCCTCTGGATCCGGGTCACAGGCAGCCACGTTCTGCGGTGCACAGAACTCCGTCGATACCCAACCACAGGCCAAAGCTGTCGCCATTTGCCCCGCGCCAATGCACACAATCGATGGAGACGTCATCCGTCTGATCCTGTCTGATCCTGTCACTGGTCCAACGTGCGGGCAGCCAATACAACACCGCTGCCCTGTGCCGCTCAGTGCCGCCCGGCAGCGCCGTGAATCGGCGCTCACCCGCGCAGACCACAATGCTACGGAAATTCAGACGGAAATCCAGACACTCTCACAATATGCTCACAGTGTGTCGCCCGGGGGGAAGACGTCGGCCGGGCGCCAGCAACGCCCGCCGGGCCTCGGGCGGCCTCGCCTCGACGCCTCGACGCCTCGAAAATACCCAAAATGACCTGGACGCCTGGCGTCGCTTCTGCGACACTCTGGCCCACTTTTCGCGATGTAGCGTACCGGGGGCGCTGAGCTCACTTCGTCTGACAAGCGCTGGTTGGACCGCACAGTCGGTTACGTGCACACAGGAGTGGTACCGTGAATAGGCGACGTTGGATGGTGATGGCTGGCGTGGTCGCGATGGCAATGGGCAGCTCGTTGGCGGCCGCGGAGAGCTGGAGTCTGCCGAAGCTCGTTCCGTTCCAGAAGTCATCGGCGAGCAAACGGGCACATGCGTCCGTATCGGACAAGGACCGCGGCAGCTGGATGCCCAAGATGTCGCTCCCGAGCTGGGGTTCGACATCCCGCGCTCCGGCCAAATCCACCAAATCCAAGACACCGTCGACGCTCACCAAATTGAACCAGGGGACCAAGGATTTCTTTGGAAAGACCAAGGACGTGCTGATGCCCTGGAGCAAGCCGGCGAAGAAGTCGGCGACCCGACCGGCATCGGCCAAGAAGACGTCGCAGACTCCCTGGTACAAGGCATGGCTCCCGCAGCACAAGCCGGTGGACAAGAGGCCGATGTCGGTGAGCGACTTCATCGGCCAGGATCGGCCCGAGTTCTGATGTCGGGCGGGCGGGGTGGGGCCCGGCCCCGGCCAGCCGGGAGAGCGGGGGGCAACTGCACCCGCGGCCGCACGGGCCGCTCCACTCTCCAGTTGCAATACTTACGCCGCATGCACGAAAAAAGCAACTGGTATCGTGGCAGTAATCGCGTTCTGTTCGTGTGTCGATAGAAGTCACGTTTCGTGACCTGTTCGCGCCACGCGAACTGTCGTCTTGAGCCGTAGCGCGGCGCCCCTATCACAGCCCGGGGTAAGCCGCGCCTCGCGGCGGGATCGGACAGCGCCGCTTGAAATCGTATGCAACGCTGGTGTCGCCCGAGCCACCCGCGTGCAGTTGGCCAGCCTGCTCGCCGGCCGAGGTGGCTTGACGATTAGCCAGATTCGCGAAATCCTGAATATGTCCCGCAGGTGCGCCGTGCCGTACTGCGAGTACCTTGGATCGCATCGGGTTCACACGTAGAGAAGGCGACGTGCGACGCCTGGCGGTTCGCCGCGGCTCAACCCCTGACCCATGATGGCCGCGCTGCGGCGGCACTCGGAGCCCCCGCCAGCAACGGCATTATGATGGTGAACTCAATATGGAGGCCTGTCGCTCAATGGCCAATGTCCTACGCAACATTCCCCCGGTCAACGAACTGCTTGAAAGCCCGGCCTTGCGCAAGTTGCTGGACCGCGCCAGCCACAGCGTCGTGGTCAACGGCGTGCGCGACTTCCTGGTTAACCTGCGGACCGAGGTACAGTCGGCCGCAGCCGAGATCAAACTCCCGGCCGCCAATGAACTGGCCGAGCGGATTGCCCAGTGGATTATCCATGAGGAACGCCCGCCGCTGGGCCCGGTCATCAACGCCACCGGGATCCTGCTGCACACCGGGCTGGGACGCGCTCCCCTGGCCGAAGAGGCCATCATCGCCCTGGTGGATGTCGCGCGGGATTACGCCAGCGTCGAACTCAACCTGGCGACCGGCGAACGCTCCCGGCGCATCGTCGCCGTCGAACGGCTGCTCCAGCAGCTCACCGGCGCCGAGGCCGCGGCCGTCGTCAACAATAACGCGGCCGCCACTCTCCTGACCCTTGCAGCGCTGGCGTCCGGCCGCGAAGTGATTGTGTCGCGCGGACAGCTCGTGGAGATCGGTGGCAGCTACCGGCTGCCCGACGTGATACAGGCCAGCGGCGCGCGCTTGCGCGAAGTCGGTACCACCAATATGACACGCCCGGCCGATTACCAGGCGGCCATCGGCGAGTCCACGGCCGCGCTGATGCACGTCCATGCCAGCAACTATGTCGTGCAGGGGTTCACGGAGTCCACGCCGCTGCGAGAACTCGTCGCCCTCGGGCATGCGGCAGGCCACCTCGTGATTGACGACATCGGTTCCGGGGCCCTCTGGGACCTCACCCGCTATGGCATCGCCGATGAACCGCGGCCACGGGAAAGCGTGCGCTGCGGCGCCGACGTCGTGCTCTTCAGCGGCGACAAACTCCTGGGCGGGCCGCAATGCGGTATCATCGTCGGCAAACGCGTTCTGATCGACACGATCACCCGCCATCCGCTGGCGCGCGCGCTGCGCGTCGATAAACTGACACTCGCCGCGCTGGCCGCCACGCTCCGCCTCTATCAAGACCCGGATACCGTCGAACAGAAAATCCCCCTGCTCCTGCTGCTCGCTACCTCCACCGACAACCTGCGCAATCGGGCCGAGCGCCTCGCGCCACAGCTGGCTGCCTGCCCAGCGATCGCCACCGCCGAACCGGTCGAAGACTCGACCTTTCTCGGCAGCGGGTCCGTCCCCACCCAGCGCATCCCCACCTGGTGCGTGGCCCTCGCGCCGGCCCACGACAGCGCCGATGCGCTCGCTACACGCCTCCGTAAAGGTCAGCCGGCTGTCTGCGCCCGCGTGCAAAATGACCGCGTGCTGCTCGACCTGCGAACCGTCTTCGCGCGCCAGGACGGCCTGCTGGTCAAAGCGGTCCAGGCCCTCGAGGCCCCGGAAACACCGGCTCCCTCAGCAGCTCCCACACCACAAGACTAAGAACATAAGACTAAGAACGATGAGATCAAGAATGAAATGAAAAAGACCCGAATCCGGATCCAGACCGCCAGCCCCAGACTCCTGCGGTGCCCGGCAGGAGGCCCCCGGTACGAACCAACAGTCGGGCCCGCAACACAACCCACAGAGGGGAAAGCAATCAGCTCTGAAAGGTGGTGCAAAAAGCGATTCTGTTGTCGTAGTGTGATGAACGGCCTCACAACTGATAAAATCCATTCCTGACAGATGTTCCCACCTGCTATGCATCAGCGGAAGATTTGCCGTGCCATGACCTGGACGCTGGTCGCCGTGGCGGCGACTAGTCTCGTGCAGCTGTCGGCGTTGGGCCAGTCGCTCGACTGGATTCCGACGGTCCGGACGCACGCGTGGTCCCGGTTTGGGGCCCGCGCGTGGAAGGAAGTACGTGTGCGAACGTACGCGGTGGGGGAGCAGGGGGAGGTTTTGCGTTCCAGCACGACGACTGCGCGGACGCGGGTGACGAACGTGGATGCGCGGTCGTTTTCCTTGTGCGTGTCGTCGACAGTGGAAGTGGCAGGGCAGGCGTTTTCCTCGGAGCCGCAGACGTTTTCGCGCGACGTAGCGCCGCGGATCGAGTCGTCGGAAGTCGTGGGCCAGCAGCAGGTCACGATTCAAGGACAAGAGTACGCCACGCAGGTGATCACATTCTCCAGCACGACGGGGACGCAGCAGGAATCGAACACGATCTTCTACTGCAAGGACACGACGCCCCAGACGCTCAAGCGGGTGACCAGGTCGGTCGATGTAGCCAACCCCGATACGGCGACGGAGACGACCGTCGCGGTGACGGAGTTGAACAAGATGGCCGATATTCTGGGCGAACCGAAGTGCACCTGGGCTTCGACGACGGTCATCAAGATGCCGGACAAGACAATTGCCATTCGCGAGGTGAATTGTGCGGAGGTCCCCGGCGAGCTGGTATCGCAGATCACCGAAGAGTTCGATGCCAATGGCGTGCTTGTGGCCCGCAAGGAACTGGAACTGATCGGCTACGGGTACGGTCGTCCCAAGCGTCTGTTCCGCCATCGATAGGCCGTTTGGCGGCATCCGGGTCGTGCAGATCAGGGCTGGGTGGATTACAATACCCCCTTCTTTTTTCTCCCCCTCCTCACGTAAGTGACGCCACACACCATGGACGAAAAAATCGCCCGAGTTGCTATCACGTTTGACGACGTCCTGTTGCGCCCCGCCTACAGCGAGGTGGTTCCCTCGCAGGTGGAGGTCACAACCCGGCTGACACGCCGCATCACGCTGCCCATTCCGCTGGTCAGTTCGCCGATGGACACCGTGACGGAATCCGCCATGGCCATTGCTCTGGCCAAGTCGGGCGGTCTGGGGGTCATCCACAAGAACATGTCGGTCGAATCGCAGACCGAGGAAGTGTACAAGGTGAAGCGCAGTGCCAACGGGATCATTGTGGACCCCGTCACCCTCCGGCCGGATGTGCCGGTATCGCGAGCACTCGAGCTGATGGAGCTCCACAACGTGTCAGGAATCCCCATCACGCTGGACGATGGCCGGCTGGTCGGCATACTGACGCGCCGCGACCTGCGGTTCCTGGAGGACGCCAACCGCCCGATTTCCGAGGTCATGACCCATGAGAACCTGGTGACTGCAACAGGGAGTGTAACGCTTGAGCAAGCTGAGCGAATTTTAACGGGAAAAAGGGTGGAGAAACTTTTGCTGGTTGACGAATCATACAAACTGACCGGACTCATCACGATCAAGGACATTGACATGATGAAACGGTTCCCGCTGGCCTGCAAGGATCAGCTGGGCCGGTTGCGGGTCGGAGCGGCGGTGGGTGTGTTCGACTATGACCGCGCGCAAAGCCTGATAGCAAAAGGCGTTGACGTGCTGGTCGTGGACAGCGCTCACGGCCATTCCTCCAACGTGCTGGAGACCGTCCGCGAGATCAAGCGGCGGTGGGATATAGACGTCATCGCGGGCAATGTGGCAACCAGGGAGGGCTGCAAGGACCTCATAGAGGCGGGCGCGGATGCGGTGAAGGTAGGCATCGGACCGGGATCGATCTGCACCACGCGGGTGATCTCCGGAGTGGGGGTGCCGCAAGTCACCGCGATCCTGGAAGCGGCGGAAGCGGCTCGCGAGTCGGGGGTGCCCATTATCGCGGACGGTGGAATTCGGTATTCGGGAGACATCACCAAGGCGATCGCGGCCGGAGCGCATTGCGTCATGGTCGGCGGCCTGTTTGCCGGTCTGGCGGAGAGTCCGGGGCGAACCATCCTGTTCCAGGGACGCACGTTCAAGGTCTACCGCGGGATGGGCTCGCTGGGTGCCATGGTGAAGGGTGGAGCGGAACGATATCGGCAAGCCGACGTCACCGGGAGGTATCCGGAAAATGGAAAGCTGGTGCCGGAGGGAGTCGAGGGGCGTGTCCCGTTCAAGGGGCCGCTGGACGACTACGTGTACCAGCTGGTAGGTGGTTTGCGTGCCGGGATGGGATACTGCGGCACGCGCACCATCGAGGAACTACGCACCAAGGCGAGGTTCATCCAAGTCTCGCCGGCCAGTGTCAGAGAGAGTCATCCACATGACATCGCGATTACTCAGGAATCTCCCAATTACAGTCCCGAGTACCACGTTGGCAGCGACGTCAGCTGAGCGCAGTCCAGCAGCGTCGCGGCGCGCCGCGTGCCGGGGCGCCGTCCCTCTGATCCTCGTCGTGTTGACTCTGATTTGTCCCGCGCTGCAGGCGCAGACGACGACCGCCACCTCAGAACTCCGCTGGAAACCTGCAGGCACGTCCGCGGCGCGCGCCACAGCTCAACATAGTCTCAGTCTTGCACAGCCGACGCAGCGGCAGGCCGCTGCCGCACAGACGATCGACCGTGCGCCGTCCGGCGAGACGCCCGCCGCGGTCCTGCGCTGGCGCACGTCCGGTGTGGTCCGGGCGAAGATCACGTCAAGCGGTCCGGACGCGCCCGTGGAAGTGATCACGGTGTCGAGCGGTACCGGTCAGACTGCGGAGCGGGGCGCGGTGCGGCAGGCATCGGCCACGACAGTGGCGATTCCCTACACGGTGCCGGACCCGACCGACAATCCCTGGAAGACCACACCGCGCGGCCCGCAGCTGGAACCGCCCCGGGAGTTGCCCGAGTTCGCGCGTGGCCAGGCGACAGACATCGCACTGGTAGCGCGGCAGGAACCGGATCTGCAGCGGATCCCCGATCCACCGAACGTGGAGTTGACGCCGGATGACGGCAGCGAGTGGGAAGAGGATCCGGCCCCTGAGCCGCAATCGGTGCCGGCACCGGAGACGGAGAGGCCCCTGGAGAGTACCCCGCAGCTGCTCCCCGCGCCGGCGGACACATCCGCCGCGGCGGCACCCTGTGATCGCATCTACAACGAACGTGACTGCTGCAAGGACGAACAGAAGTGCGGCGAGGCGCGCCAGCACTGGCAACGGGACGCCCTGGCCAAGATCTCGCTGGACATCACCCCGAAACTGCACCCCGACGTGGATGATCCCTGGAAAGGTCAGTCCGAACGCAACGCGGACCTGAGTCAGACGCCGGTCCGCAGCTGGCGCGACCGCCAGGGGCGCGTCCTGGCCACCGGTCGCCTGGCCAACATCGCGCACGGGCGACTCCTCGTGCTGGACGCCAGCAACGCGGTGATCAAAGTCCCCTATGACGAACTGTGCGACGACGATCTCTGCTTCGTGACGGCCTGGTGGCGGATTCCCACCGAGTGTACTTTCGGCGACGAGATCTTCGCCGGGCGGAACTGGCAGCCGAGCACCTTGACCTGGAAGGCCACGGGAGTCTGCCACAAGCCGCTCTACTTCGAAGACCCGCAACTGGAACGTTACGGTCACACGACGGGGCATTTCACGCAACCGGTGCTGTCGGGCGCACACTTCTTCGCGAACCTGGTCGCACTGCCCTACAACGCCGGCATCTATCCGCCATGGGAATGCCAGTATCCGCTGGGCTACTATCGACCGGGCAGCTGTGCGCCGTGGCTGGTGCCGCCGGTGCCGCTGAGTGTCCGGGGCGCTTTGAGTGCAGCGGGCGTCTGGGTGGGCGGCATCGCCATCATACCCTAGCCCTGACCAAATCATGCAACTCGGGAGCGATTGGCTCGACAGGACGGCGGCTGGCACGCCAGTGCCCCGCCGTCCTGTGTTTTTTGTTCCTTGCCGGCGTCTACAGTGCCGGCGTCTACAGTCCGCATCCCCCTGGTCCATCGAGCCCGCAACAGCCCCGGCTGTCCCGCGCGGGACACGTGCCGATGCCGCAGGGGGGCGCGGTGCTTCCCGCGACGTGGGCCGCCGACACGCTGAGCAACCGGTCCAGCTGCCGCGCACCGCAGTGCGGGCACTGCGGCTGTTCGCTGCCGCGCACCAGCGTCTCAAACTCCTGATGACATTGCTTGCAGACGTACTCGTAAATGGGCATGCTGGGCGGTCTCCTCCTGCTGTTTTCCTGGGAGGACGCCCCGCAGGCCCGTCCTCCACTCGCTGTTCAACCGATGCCAAACTCCCGCAACAAGGCGCGGGGAACGCCAATGTCCAGCACGTGCAGCTGGCCGACCCACGGCCGCGCCGCGGCCGCCACCAGCCCCGGCTTGGCCGCCACAAACGTGCACGTGTGATCGGCTCGAAAGGTGCGCCGCGCCGTGGCGCCTGTCTCACAGTCCAGGCCACTGGGAACGTCCACCGCCATCTTATGGGACGCCTGCCGATTCAGGCAATCGATCACCTCGTCCAACGGCGGACGCGGTTCCCCGATGGCCCCTGTGCCCAGCAGCGCATCCACAATCCACTCAACCCCCTCGAGATGCCGCGCCAGCTGCGCGGCGGCGTCCGGCCCCTCACACACGTGGATTTCCAGCCCCGCGCGGCGGGCAATGTCGAAGTTCGTGGCAGCGTCTCCCTGCAACGACGCCGGATCGGACCAGAACAGTAACCGGGCAGCTACCCCGCGCAGATCCAGATGGCGCGCGATCACCAGTCCGTCCCCCGCGTTGTTGCCCTTGCCGCAACAGATGGCCACCGGCCCCCGCACGCCGCATTGGCAGAGCACGTCGACACACCCGCGCCCCGCGTTCTCCATCAGCACCATGCCCGGCAGGCCATACCCGCTCATCGCCCGCTCGTCCAGAGCACGGACGGCAGCGCGCCCCAGAACTGGCACCGCCGACATCTGCTCACCCCCCCACCATCCGTCATTCGTCATTCGCCATTCGTCATCCGCCATTATTCAGTTCCAGCAGCTTGACATTACGGTACCACACCTTGTGTCCGTGATCCTGGAAGCCGATGTAGCCGGCGCGGGCGAAATCCTTGATGGCGCGAGGCTGGCTATTGAGCTCAAACTTGTGTTTGGCTCCATCCGGGCAGACACCCGGCTTGTCGAACTCGTCGCAGTTCATCCGGGCGACGTCGATGCCGTTGAGTTTGACGGAGATCTCGGGCCCCTGGCAGCGGATCTCCAGCTGATTCCACTCGCCGTTCTCGCGGCCCGCAAAACGGGTCGTCGGGACGAGATCGTAGATGGCGCCGAAGGCGTGCTTGCCCACGCCGCGCCCCGCAGCCACCTGCACTTCGAAGCCGGTATTGACCGGATCGGCAAGGTTTTCGATACGGAAGAAGACGCCGGAGTTGCAGCGCGGATCCTCCCACCGGACGTCGCACTTGAGCACGAAGTCGGCAAATGGCTTGTCATAGACAATCAAATAGGCGCCGGCCTGGTACGGCAAGAGCGAGCCATCTTCGATGGGTGTGGACACCGGCTTGCCATCGCTGCATTTCCAGCCCGTCAGGTCGGTGCCGTTGAACAGCAGTTGCCAACCTTGTGCCTGTTCTTCAGGTGTCAGTTCGTTCTCGCCTGCCCCTGCAGCCACGGCCAGCCACCCACTCAACACCAATAATCCCGCCGCCAATCGCCATCCGCACAGCCACATGATGTTCGTCTCCACGAGGGCCCGCCGACGCGCGGCGGGGGTCCGATGCCGGAAAACCACCACCCGCCGGCAGGCGGCGGGTCACGTTCAGAATCGACGCCGTCGAGTCTACTCACGGCCCGCGCGGCCCGCAACCGTAGCGTTGCGTAACGCCCTGGTAACAACACGACTTGCACGAGGGCGCTCGGTGCCCGCCGCGTGCTGGAATCGGCCGAATCGGACCCAACCGGCTGCCGGATGAGTAGAAATAATCCGGGCATACCAGGGAACTGTACCTTTATGGGTGACGTCTATGGGTGACCTCGAAACGGAAGGACTTGCACAGCGACTTCGTACAATGAGGTGGACGGGATGAGAGACCGCATCAGGGTCCTGTTGTTCGGATTGATGGATAGCCGCAGTGTCCGGCGGCGGCCGCGTGGCGGCGCAGGACGGGCCGGCTGCCGCGGCACCACCGGCCGGCGAGCGCCACCGCCAAGTGAGCCGGGTACAGCCTCTTGCCGTGCGAACGCGCCCATGTCATGCCGAGCTTCTGAATGCGCCGAAGGCGTTACACTCCAAAGCCCAGGGGTCGCCGCGCTTCGCGACGCACCCTGGGTAGGGAACCGTACACGATGGGGCGGCCGAGCCGTAAGGTAGCCAACTAACCGGCGGCCACCGAGGCCGCAACAAACCGCGCGTGGCGTACTGCGTGGCATGTGCCGCAGGACGGCCGGAGTCAGAGTATCTGTTTCCGATTGGCGATTGGAGTGAGACCGAAAACAGCCGCGGCTGGGCTTCCGGCACCCGGCCGGCAATTTGCGGCTCGTGGCGGGCTTGCGACAGCGCCGCTTGAAATTGCATGCAACGCTGGAGATTAGTCCTGCTAAACGACCCGGTGCGCACATACGCCGGCGCGGTGAAGAATCCCTTCCGCGAGTTGACGAAAATCGCGATATGCGTCTTGCACTGCCACAGCATGTGCGCCAAGCGCGCCATCAGCCGGCTTAAGTTGGAAGATCGGCTTGCGGGCCTCCTGAGCCATCGGCATCAGACTCCGGTAGTGTTTCAATAATGCGATGCAGTGCTCGTCCTCGCGCAACGAAGGGGAAGCACGACCAGATTGATCTAGCACGTACCTGCGATACGCCTGCGGGATTCGAGCAATCCACTTCTCATAGGACTTGACGGGTCTATCACGTCGCACCGAATGTTGCATTACAATGTAGCCGATCGGATTCATCCTCCCTTCCGGAAGCCTCAAGTCAGCTACAGGGTTCTTGTCAAGGCGTTCCTTCCACTCGGTGCGCCAGGAAAGCAGTCGCGGACCAAGGTTGCGGAGCCCTTGAAGCGAAAACAGGTCTGGACCCACTGGAATTACTACGGACTCAGCTGCGATCAACGCGGCGCGGTTTATCGCACCGAGATTGGGCCCGAGGTCGATCAGGATGACACGGGCATTATGCTTTTCACCGCCACTTTGAATCACTCGCCAGAAAGCCGACATGACTCGGAAGGCACGCTCATCTCGGTCCAGGCACTTGGACCACATTTGCGAAAGGTCATCTTCAAACTCGGACAGGGCCATGTCGCCAGGAATCAAGGCGAGGTTCTCAGCGACTGTTTCGAGCAACGGTTGCATCACGTCTCCCACTCCCCGCTTGAGCGGGTGAACGGCCCCAAAGATCGTTGGAACATCCCGATTCTCTGGCCACAGTTGCTCCAGGCGATCTTCTTCGAGACAGGCGGCCGATAAGTTTCCCTGGGGATCCAGATCCGCGGCCACCACACGGCAGCCAAGTTCGGCGATCATGTGCGCCGCGTGATAGACGAGCGACGTTTTTCCCACCCCCCCCTTGTTGTTGAAAAACGCGATGACCGGTATGTTCATGACCTCCTCCTGACAATGGCGAGGACGTGGCTCTGCTGGACCTGGAACTCTGGAGGCGGATTCCCATTGTCGGCAAGTTGCTTACGCGCGATTTGAATTCCTATGCCGAATCGTTGGACATACCCGAGCGTCCGCATAGCTTCAGCAACATGGGGATTGCGGTAGTCGGTAATCCCAGGTTGACCGAAATTGTCCACAGTGACTTGGCCGTAGGGTCCTCCCGGATTCTGAATCTCGATCCGGTCAATGAACCACGTAATTCGGGTTGGCGCATTGGAGGTGTGAAAGTCGCGGTGCATGATTGCATTCCGCACGAGTTGTTGAAGCGCGGCGATCGGATAGTCGGGCGATCGCGTTTCTGTGGCCGCGGAAGTTACATCCGCTGCAATGCGGATGTGCGAGGAGAGAATGGAGTCAATTTCAGTAAGAAGCTCCGGAAGCGGTCCGTGACAGTCTTTTTGATCTGAGATCGGGTCGGACAAACCGGTACCATCGATCCTGAGAAACTGCAGATAAGCTCCCGGGATGAAGTCGGCAGGAGACTTTCCTAGGGTCAAGACACCCACAACAGTCGGGATGCGATCGTCAGTGCGGGAGATGAACCGCAGAGAAGCCAATTGCTGCTCAACTGTCCGTTCGTTCTGGTCGAGTACGTCTATCGAAAAAGCCGCTGGCAAGTAGGTGCGTTGGAAGAGATCAATATCAAGGTCGTCGAGTTGTGCAGACTGAAGCGGGTGCAGGTCAAACGGCAGGTCGGCTGCTTGCCGACGTTCTGCAAGACGTCGTTCCTCCTCCGCCGACGCGGTCGCTCTTCGCGGACCAACTCGTATCCAGATACGCCCGTTATAGCGAACTGGTGGATAAAGGGACGGCTCGACAATAACCACAGCCGTGTCACAACCATTGAGCGTCTTCTTCTGGACGCGCATAACCGGGATAGGCAAGATATTACCATCTGATCGCATATCGGCAAGTTGACGAAGCAGTTCGTCGCTTATCGAGAGATGTGCACAAGTGCCATTGTCTCTAACGCCCACGAAGATCACACCCGGTCGAGCATGTCCCGGCATATCATTTGCGAACGCGCAAATCGCCTGACGGATTCTACTACCATCGGCGGCCGATTCCTTGCGCTCAACGCGGTCTGACTCTAGATCGCGCAAGAGAGATAGCAGTTCAGTGTCTTCAATTATCATGATTCGCTTTCTCGCACCTCCTCAGATAATAGGCGGGAAATTGGGGTTACGATATGACGAGCAGCCCGTTGATGAGTCTTGCCAGTAGATTGTCCTCGTGGATTGATGAGAGGTAGGTGTCGCGTGCCGCGTCGGGGGGGAGCATTTGGCAAGCACTGCCCGCAGCTCATCCAGCATGATCGTTCGGCTGGTGTGAGTGCCTTTGTTCCCCCATCGAAAACCGACTTCGCGAAGAGACTCTTCGTCGCTCTTCCCGCGCGGTCGCACTTCATCGGCAAGTTGCGTCGTGTACATGCAGATAAGTATAGCGATTCGCCGGCCCGTGCCCGCGCCCTGCTGTCCGCAACGGCCCCAATCACGCGTCGTGGCACGGTATGCAGATCGGTTCGACTTCGTCGTTGGTGAACCACAGGTTGTAGGCCCCCTGGCCACAGCGACTGCAGCGCAGCGGCTCGAGCCGTTTCTGGATGCCGTTCCAGAAGAGCCGGAACGTGCGGGTCGCGGCTTTGCGCTGGATGCGTACGTCGATGGCCAGCCCCGGGACGCGAAACTCGGCCAGAGCCGCGGGCCGGACGACCCCATCGAAGGCATAGCGTTCCTCCAGCTCCGCCAGCTTGCGCTGCAGTTCGAGCGTTACAGCGCGTTGGCGTGCCGCCAGCTGCTCGGGGCACGGCGCGGTCTTCACCCGCCGGTTGGGCGCGGCCGCCTCGCGCGACAGCGCCCGATAGTACTGCCGCAGCCGCTGGCGGTCCCGTTCCAGCCGCTGTTCCATGCGATTCAGGAACGGTCGGGCTGCGAGCAGAGCGCGCTGTTGCACGTGCGACGCGGCAATCTCCAGCGTCGTGTCCGGCGCCCGCGCCACGCCGCTGACCGGCTGCAGGTCCATGGCGTCCAGCAGGCCGTCAAGCGAGCAGCAGGTGCGGCCGTCGCAGTTGACGGTCACCTCCGCCAGCGTCTCCCAAATATCCTCAGATCGCAGCGTGACGTGGAACCACCAGGTGTGGTAGACGATCGGCGTGACGACGCCCTGGAGGACGCTGCACCGCGCGTTCTGCCAGCCGAAGGCCTGGTCCACGACCGACTGGAAGCTGCTCTTCTTGACCGGCAGGCTGGGCAGCGCGAAGACGCCGTGCGCGGGCACGAAGGTGGCCAAGGTGCGCGCCGCGGCGTCGAGGAATTCGCCCCCCAGATCCACAGACAGTCCGGCGTCGAGCCCGGACAGCGCCACCGGAAACGACTCGCCGCGCTGCCCCAGACTGCTGGCGATGTCTTCCGGCACCAGGGCCGTGCCCCGCGGCTGGTCGGCCGGCCAGTCGATTATGCCCCCGGTCTGCTCAATCAACCGCTGCGTGAAGTCGCGCAGCTGGGATGCCACCTCCGTCGCGCTCATTCGAAATCCTCACCGAACAGGGCGTCGTCAAGTTCCTTCGACTCCAGATACTGTGACTGCGCATCGAGCAAGGCGTCCCCGAGTGACGTGAAGGCCTCCGCCAGTTGCCGTTCGTCCCCCGCCTTCATCCACATCCGCAGCACCACCGATTCGAACTCGTCACCGTCGTCCAGGTTCCCCAGAATCGAGCCGATTTCCCCCACCACCAGCTCGAACATCCGGATCTTGTCGTTGAGCAAGGCGAGGATGCGCGACTCGAGCGAGTTCTCGGTGCAGAGATTGAAGACAAACACATCTTGCGTCTGACCATAGCGATGCAGGCGGCCAATACGCTGCTCGATCCGCATCGGGTTCCAGGGCAGGTCATAATTGATCAGCGTATCCGCAAACTGCAGGTTATGCCCCTCACCACCCGCATCGGTGCACAGCAGGATCGGCACCTCGTCGCGGAACCGCTCCACAGCCGCGTCCTTTTCTGCCCGCGACTGTTCCCCCGAGAACGTGGCGAAACGGAACCCGGCATCCGTCAGCAGATCCTCGACGCGATGCAGTGTGCGAAGCGAGTGCACGAAGATCAGCACTCTATGGCCGTGACTGTCGCGCAGCAGTTCGAGCAGCCGTTCATCCTTGGCCGAGTGCGTAATCCGCGCTGCCAGCTGCCGCAGGCGGGCCGCCTCCGGGTCCGCTGCCGAAATCTTCTCGAGACTGTCGGCGACGGCCGTCGGGTGGCTGCCCAGCGCGGCCAGAATCGACCTGATCTGCAGGCGCGACAGTCCACGCTCGCGCGGCACGTCCTCCTCGCACGCCGCATCCTCTTCGCACGGCGCACAGTGCCGTGGAGACGTCGCGGCGTCCGGCGGCGTGCGCTGGCGCAAGTATCGATGTACCGCGTCGTGCAGTTGGCGTTCGTCGGGCCCCGGCACCGCCACGATCGTCTGGGCATAGCGCGGCGGCAGATCGATCTGGACCAGACTCCGCGTGTTGCGGATCATCACTTCGCCCAGCAGCGCGCGGAGCCTGTGGCGGTTCCGCGGGTCGCGCGGGTTGCCCCGCCTGACGAATTGCCGCTTGAAATCCTGGGCCGTCTGCAGGTGACCGGGCTCCAGCAGCGTCAGCAGATTGTACAGCTCCACCAGGTTATTCTGGACCGGCGTGGCAGTCAGCAGGAACATGTATCGTCGCTGCAGGGAATTGACCAGCTGCCAGAGTTTGGTCTGGGGATTCTTGCAGTGATGAGCCTCATCCACCACCACGATATCCCAGGGCGCGGCTGCGATCGCCGCGGGCCGCGAACCAGTACGCGCGAACGAGGTCGACACGAGCACCCGATCAGTGCTCTGCCAGAACTCGGGCCGCGAGCTGGTTGCCGTGCGCGGCGGGATCTTGAAGTCCAGACCGAACTTCCCCTCCAGCTCGTCGCGCCACTGAGTGACCAGCGGATTCGGGACGAGGATCAGGATCCGGCGGGCCAAACCCCGTAACAGGTACTCGCGCAGCAACAGACAGGCTTCGATTGTCTTGCCCAATCCGACTTCGTCGGCCAGCAGCACGCGACCGCGAAACCGGCGCAGCACCTTGCGCACCGTCTCGATCTGGTGCGGTAGATGCTCCACGCCGTTGACGCCTTCCAGGCACAACAGCCGGTCGAAGCCGCGCAACAACTGCAGACGCCCAAGCGTCAGGTGCAGCGCGAGCTGGTCGCGCGTCGCCTGCCCCTGCGAACTGCAGAACCCCCGATCCTCCAGCCGAAACCGCACGGGTATGCCGCCCGGCGTGCGATACGCAGCCACTTCGGGCGTCAACTGAACAACATCCATGATGTGGCGAGTCCTTCCCCACGCTAACGACCACCGGCAAACACCGCACTGGCGCGACGCCAACGCGATGCGGAAGCCAATCCGCCCAACCTGTCGCCCACGGCACAGTTCCTTCACGCTTCGATCACCACATCGCCCAGGTTCTTCACTTACCTCACTTGCGCGCGGGTGATTCCCTAGATCGGCACGTGCGTAAAGCGGTTGGCAAAGACATCTTCGCACACCGGGCAGCTCACTTCAATCGCCTGTTGACCCGGAACGCAACCTGCTTCGGGCGCACCGTTCGCTGGCACATCCGTGGATGGGATCCCGCCTCCGAGGCATTGCCGGACACGGTTGGCGATCCCCCGACTGCCATCGAGTGACGGGACGTGCCAGCGCCCGGCAATCCGGCCAGGCGGCCACCTCCGCCCTTTTCTCCTCGCCTTGCCATCCCACCCGCACCGCCTGTTTTCGCTCCCAAGCCCGAATTCACCTAGGCGGAATTCGGGTGGTCTGCTATAAACCGCCCGCTTGTCATCGGGCGCAGAGCGCTTGTGTTGTGTTGTGTCGTGGCCGTTCCTTTGCAGAAAGTTCCGGCGACCAATGGACTCAGCTGCCGTAAAACGTCTGTGTTCCCTGTGTGGGGTCATATGCGCGGCTGGCCTCGCGGGCTGTGCGAATGGCCCGATCCCATATCTCATGGCGTTGAACCCATCGATGCGCAGCCAGTGGGAGGCGGACGAAGCCTACCAACCCACGCTCCATCGGCAGTTGGCTGAACTGGAGACGGTACGTACGAATGTGGCCAGGATGTCGGCCGAGCAGCAGGCGCACTGGTGTGGGGAGTTACAGCACATTGTGCAGTCCCATTCCAACCCGGTGCTCCGGGCCGCCTGTGTCAATACGTTGGCCAGGTTCTCGATCCCTGCGGCCAACGAGCCGCTCACGTTGGCCATGAAAGACGCTGATTCAGCGGTGCGGATTGCCGCGTGTCGGGCCTGGGGCCAACGGGGCGGGAAGGAAGGCACTCAGCTGCTGGCCGCCACTCTGGGCAGTGATTCAGACATGGATGTGCGGCTGGCTGCCGCTCGTGAGCTGCGACGGTTCTCCGACCCGATCGCCTATGAAGCGCTTGGGCTGGCGCTGCAGGAAAACGATCCGGCGCTGCAATACCGCGCCCTGGAATCGCTGCGAGAGGCCAGCGGGAAGGACTACGGCACCGATCTGCAGGCGTGGCAGCAATTCGCTCAAGGACAGGATCCCGGGCCGGAATACACCCCGTCGCTGGCCGAACGCCTTCGTGCGCTGTTCTAATCCCGCGGGATCGCCATCCTGCCTGCCCTCCGTGCCTCGCGCCACTTGCCTCGTCCTTGCTGCCTGACGGACACCAGGCCGGGATTCTCCGCCGGACCGATAGCCGATCCGCGGTGACAGTCTGCACTGTGACGTTCATAACAGCCGATACATTCGTTGTATGTGGGCCGTCGAGGTATGCGCGTCGGAGCGCAGCCGTGCTTGTTGAGGCGACGGTTGCAGCCGTCATCATCGCAGCTGCGGGGGTGTTATTGTGAAAGCTCGTTTCGTTCTGCCGTTCGCACTCCTGTTGGCGAGTTCTCTACTCCTCCCCTCAGCTCTGGGGGCTGTGGTCGTTCGTATCAGCGGCAAGGATGAAGCGCCGCAGTCAGCGGCGGAAACCGCGCCGCCAGCGCGCACAGGCGAGGTCGGGCGGCGCAGTTTGCGACAGGAGCCACGCCGGCTCAACGTGGTAGACTCCGCGCGTCGCATTGAAGAATCGAGACAGCCGACTCCGGCGCGGCGGAACCCGTCGCAGGAGGAGGCTCCCAGCGACGCGGAGGACGATTTCTTCCTGGCGCTTGACGCCCCGCTGGTGTCGACCTCAGCGGGGTCCGATAGTGCCGTCGACGATGCGGACGATCTGCAGCCGACATTTGAGCTGACCCAGCCGCTGATCGGGGACGACGACCCGGAGACGGCGGACGAGGAGTCTGAGAGCAACGAGCTGGACGCGGACGACGAAATGGACGCGGACGACGAAATGGGCGCGGACGACGAGCCGGACACAGACGACGAGTCGCCGGAGAGCGAGGCGGTGGTGGACGGCCCGGACGCGGACGCCCCCACACCGGCTGGCGTGTCGGCTCGCGACATCGCGCCGGCGCCGCAGCCGGCTCCTGCCGCGCCCGCCAAGGAGTGGAGTCCGGCGATGGTGCGTCTGCGGGACCGGGTTCGCACCTGCCTGTCCTACTACTATCAACGTCCGACGAACGTCAACGACCGCAGTCCGTGGGGCGTGATGCACTCCTTGATCTCGTACGGAGTGGACACGGAACTGCTGGTCGGCAACAAGCGCGTCAATGCCATCGGATGGCTGTGCTACAACCGGCCGTGTCGGGGCATGACGCTGATGACTGTCAGGAACAACCAGCTGGTGTTGCGTGGCGGTCCGGGCTATCAGGGTCACGAAGGGCAGCTGCTGTCCATGCTGGCGTTGTGCCGCGTCAAGATCACCTATCCGATCCGCGTGGAGGGTCGCGACTTCACTGTGGCCGATCTGGTGAAGTTCGAACAGCGGCGTTGCCGCGCCAAGTCGGAGCTGTCCTTCCAGCTGATCGGCCTGGCCCACTATCTGGACTCTGATACGACCTGGAAGAACGATCTGGGCGAGCAGTGGAGTATTGAGCGCATGATCCGGGAGGAGCTGGCGCAGCCGGTGGTGGGCGCGGCCTGTGGTGGGACGCACCGCCTGATTGGCCTGAGCATGGCTGTCAAGGCCCGGGTGAAGCAGGGCAAGCCGCTCGAAGGCGAGTGGCAGCGGGCGCACAAATTCGTGACGGCCTATCAGAAACACGCGTTCAAGCTGCAGAACTCGGATGGCAGTTTCAGCACGAAATGGCTGGAACGACGCGAGGCGTCTCCGGACGTCGGGCGCCGGCTGCAGACGACCGGTCACATCCTCGAGTGGCTGATCTTCTCGTTGCCTGAAGAGGATCTCACACATCCGCGTGTCGTGAAGTCGGTGGACTACCTGACCACCGTGCTGTTGAACAATCGCGGCAAGGACTGGGAGATGGGGCATCGCGGCCACGCCTTGCGGGCCCTGGTGCTCTATAACGAACGGGTCTTCGGCAGCAAGCCGGGGGAACTTCGCGCTTTACTGGCTCGGCGGCCCGGGAAGTGATTGCTCTTTCCGCGGAAACCCTTTAGGATGCGTAGGTTTCGTGCCCGGCGCGGGTGCCGACCTTCATCCCAGGGTCTCTGTTCGTCCTGACTGGCCGTATGATCATACCGCAGAAGTTCAACCGGCAGTTCGCCAAGATCTACACAACCGCCGTCCAGCTCGCCGAAGCGGTGGAAGCCGATGCGTTGCTGGTGGTGCTCGACGGTCCCACCGATTGGCAGAAGCTCAAGGATCGGAACAAACGCATCAAGCTGCTCGTGTCGGCCGATCACGCGGAGAAGCTGGCAGGAGCCCGCGAGGCGGGGCTGGAGCCGGTCATTGTCAACCTGCCGGACGCGCCGGTGGTTGACATGCTGACCCAGGCACTGTTGGAGGCAGTCGCCGGCGACATGGTAGTGCCCGGCGCGGCCGTGGTGGCGGTCTACAGTGGCTTTGAGGCGGACCAGATCGACTCGATCAGCTATATCGAGTTGGACGAGCACCTGGGCCGGCTCACCGCACGCGACCTGCGGGAACTGGAGACGAGCGTGCCGCTCGAGACGCTCAAGGCGGTCGTCGATCTGGCGGTCGACATCGGCCGCGAGGGGCGGGAGGGCAAGCCGGTCGGCACGTTGTTCATCATCGGCGACACCCGCAAGGTGCTCAACTACTGTCATCCGGCCGGCTTCGACCCGGTGCGTGGCCACAAGCGTGACGAACGGGACCTGCGCGATCCGCGCGCGAGAGAGGCGGTCAAGGAGATCGCGCAGCTGGACGGGGCGATCGTGATCACAGCCGACGGGATCGTGGAACGGGCCTGCCAGATCGTCGATGCGCCGCACGCCAACCTGACCCTCTCGAAAGGGTTGGGCACACGGCACTGGGCGGCCGCCGCCATCAGCCGCGTCACCAAAGCCATCTCGGTGGTGGTGAGCGAATCGAACGGCACCGTGCGGCTGTTCGGCAACGGCGAGGTCATGCTCCGCATCGAGCCGTTCCGGCGCGCCATGAAGTGGCGGGACTTCGACTACGAACCACCATCAATGACCTCCGAACAGGACCGCGCCCGGGAGCGGGAACCGCGTGGTTGAATGAGGGTCCGCATGATACAACCGCAAATCCCCGCCGAGATACTCCAGCGGATCGAGCGGTGCGGCGTCGTGGCCGTGCTGGTGATCGACGACGTCAAGCACGCCGTGCCGCTGGCCGAATCCCTGCTGGCAGGCGGCATTGACGTCATGGAGCTGACGCTTCGTACCCCGGCCGCGATCGATGCGCTGCGTGCCATCCGCCGGGACGTGCCCGACATGCTGGCGGGCATCGGCACCATCCTGACTCCGGAACAGGTCGGTCAGGTGCGGGATAATGGCGGCGCGTTTGGCGTTGCCCCCGGCACCAACCGGCGCGTCGTCGAGGCGGCGCGCGCGGCAGGACTGCCGTTCGTCCCGGGCATCGCGACGCCATCCGATCTGGAAACGGCCCTGGAGCTGGGCTGCTCGCAGGTGAAGTTCTTCCCCGCGGAACCGTGTGGCGGACTGGAATACCTGCGCAGCATGGCAGCTCCCTATGCCCATCTCGGTGTCCGTTTCATTCCGCTGGGCGGCCTGAAGCTCGAGAACATGGGCACCTACCTGGTCGACCCGCTGGTGCTGGCCGTCGGGGGGTCCTGGCTGGCCCCGCGCAAGCTCGTGCAGGCACAAGACTGGCCGGCCATCCGCGAATTCGCGGCCGCCGCCTGCAGCCAGGTCTCGCAACTCCGCAAATGAGCCGAGACCCGGTCGTGACGCCACAGAGTCCGATTGCCGTGCAGGTCTGGACACCTCCGGTGGCCGCGGAGGTAGCCGGCGCGCTGACCAGCTTCCTGCAACACAAGGGCAGCCCGTGGATCGAGGACATTGCGCGGCGTCTGGCGGGCGGGCTGGCCGGCGCCACGGACTATTTCTACGCGGCGCTGCGCGATGGCCAGCTGGTGGGCCATGCCTGGTACACGGTGGCCCGCGCCGCGCCACAGGTGGGGCTGGTGGGCCATATCTTCACGCATCCCGCGCATCGCCGGCAGGGCATCGCCGCGCACCTGCTCGCCCGGATCGTGCAGGACTTCGCGCAGCGGGGCGGCCAGCTGCTGCAGCTCTTCACCTCCACTGCGTACTCGGTCCCGTTCTACCAGCGGCTCGGGTTCGAGAACCTCTGCGTGGGACGCGCCTACCACGATACCGACTGGTACATGCGCGCGCCGGCGGGCTCCGCGCCCCTGGTCAACGACTGGTACACCGCGCCGGCAGTCGCTCAACGCCGCCTCACCGCCGCCGACCTGCCCCAATACTGTCTGTTGTACAACAGCGAGCACGACAGCCAACTGAAAGACCGCGCGCAGCGCGTCGGTTCCGGTCTGGAGGCGGAGATGGCGTTCATCGAAGCGACCGCCGCATGTGCCGCTGGCCAGGCCCTGTGCCTGGTGCAGGAGAACAGCCGGGTACTCATCGGGACCGCCACGCTCGTGCGGAGCACGTTTCCCTACGAGTCACACGTGGCGATGTTCGACTATTATGTGCACGCGGCGCACGGTGCGAGCGCCCTGGAACTGGGTGACGCCTGCCTGGCAGCGCGCAGCGAGCTCGGCACCGAGGTCATCTATGCAGTCGCGTCTGAAGCCGACAAATGCCAGGTCCTCACGGCGCTCGGGTTCGCCCCCTGCGGCGACCTGCCGGGACACTACCGGACCGGGCACACCTGTTTCTCGGCCCGCTTGTTCCGCTGGAGTTGAAGCGCGGGCGGCCAGCCGACTCCGTTACCGGACGTCGGCCGAAGCTTCCATACTGGCCTGAGCATGCTGCAGGCGTGCCCGGAACAGAGGGCTGAGTCCGAAGTAGTGGCTGGGGCGGTTCAGTTCCAGTGCAAACTCGAATTGCTGGTAGGGGTTGTCCACGCTCACCACCGGCGCTCGCCGGATCCACAGAGCGCTGGTCGCCTCCCCATTCCACTTGCTGACGTAGATCCCCGCGCCGGCCTCCAGATCAGCCTCCAGATGAAAGATTCGCGTCACGACCGACACCAGGTGGCGTTCGTCGCCGACCACGCCGTCGAGCGCCACGCGCTGAACCACACGCTGCCTGTCGAAGTAGTACGTGAGCGATCCGGCGACATCCTGCGGACTGGTGCCCGTGATCAGCGGCACACGCAGGCCCTCCAGGTCGCCATCGGCGCGCGTGGTGGAGACATGTGGCCAGTTGTCCATGACCCACCGCGGCGTGATGTCGAACCGCAACACGCCCTCAAGTGCGGCCACCGGCGTGACGGTCGACGTCAGCGGCGGCAGGTCCATCATGCTGCGTTCGCTCAACGCCAAAGCCCGGCCGACCTGTGGATCTTGGATCCCGGCCACCGGTGTGACCTCCTCCGGACTGGCCGTAAACCACGACCCGATCGTTCCCCGCATCGACTCGGTAGACTCGCTCGTCAACAAATAGGGCACGCCAATCGCCAGTGCCAATGGGATCGCCAGCGAAAAACGTTGGAACAGCTTTATCATGTCTGAACCTCCCCCGAGGTTGGCGCAGGCGCCAACGCACGTCCTGGGCATTGGATCGGACGGGCCGCCGGGCAACTTTCGGAATCCGGGCCAGCACGGGGCAACTTGCCCAGCCGTGACAATGCGCACGGCCAAGCCAGGCCTGACCTGAACTCGACCTGCTGGCCTGCCTGAACTGGCCACAGTGGGACCCAGCGGCTACGAGTCGTCCGCTTCGGAGTCCAGCGCGGCGGTGGTGGTACCGAGCAGGGCGGCCGCGTATTCGTAGTCCGAGTAATACGTGCGCCGCTCGCTGTCCAGGTCGACGTCGAGCGATTGTAGGAGTTGTTCGGCCTTTTCCCGCGGGTAGCGGCGGCGCAGCTGGCGCAGCAGGCAGAGGAACTCGTCGTCCAGCAGCGCTTGCTGGATCGTCGGCCACCGGCGGACGAGGTGCCGCGGATTGTGTTCCAGTACCAGCCGGCGGCAGCGAGTGACCACGGGATCGAGCTGTATGTCGGCGGCCGCTGCGGCCGCGAGCAGCAGGAACCGGTCGCGCGCGTGTAGCCGCCGGCGCCGGTGGCTCGCCGCCGCCAGGTGCAGATAGATCAACAGTAACTCGCTTGACACGGACATATCTTCTGTATCATCGCCCGGACGCGGCTGCAAGGCAAGCCGCGGTGGTCCGCCCGGCGGCGGCGTGCGACAATGGGCCGGTGATGCACGAGGAGCTTGAGGACTATCGCTGGTTGGTCAGCGCCGCGGCCGCGCCGTGGCTCGCCCGGTGCCAGGCGGCGTCGGCATCGACCGTCGCGCTGGTTCGCCAGCTGCGGCGGGAGCTGACACCCGCGCGCACGCACCTGGTGCTCGAACAGTGTGAGTTACGGCAGCGGGCGGCGGTGAAGTTCGATGCCGCGGCCCGGATGTTCTTCACCCGCCAGGGGCTGGAACAGGCCACCGACCACGAGCTGGCCCGCTGCAAGGCCCAGCGTTTCCCGCCCGGACAGCCAGTGGCCGACTTGTGCTGCGGGCTCGGTGGCGATCTGTTCGGACTTGCCCGGCGGGGGCCCGTGACCGGTGTCGACCTGAATCCGATCCACACGCTGTTGGCCGCCGCCAACTGCCGCGCGCTGGAACTGGCCACCTGCCGGCTGGAGACGGCCGACGCGGCGGCATGGCCCGTGAACCAGTGCGCGGCATGGCACATCGATCCCGATCGGCGGTCGCACGGCCAGCGGACGGCACAGGTGGCCTTCTCCGAACCGTCACTCGATGCCCTCCGTCAGTTGTTGCGCGTGTGCCCGAACGCGGCCGTGAAACTGGCGCCGGCCGCCGAGCTTCCTGCCGACTGGCAGGGCATGGCCGAACGCCAGTGGCTGGGCAGTGGCCGCGAGTGCCGGCAGCAGGTGGCGTGGTTCGGAACGCTGGCACGATACCCCGGGCTTCGCTCGGCAGTTGTCGTGGACCGCCAGGGACGCGTCAGCACGCCGCTCGTGGGATCAGCCGATGCGTCGTGCCCCGTCGCCCCGGTGATCGGCCGGTTCGTGTACGAACCGCACGCCTGCGTCGTGGCGGCCCGGCTCACGCGGGAACTGGCCACGGAGTGCGACGTCCAGGCCGTCGATCCCCAGGTCGCCTACCTGACCGGCGACCGCCCACTGGCCGACCTGCGTTTGACCACGTTCGAGGTGATCGACGTCCTGCCGTTCGATCTCCGCCAACTCCGCCGCCTCATTCGTGCGCGGCGGATCGGAATACTGGAAGTGAAGAAACGAGGGGTGGCGCTCGACCCAGCGGCGGTCCGCCGCGCGCTGCAGGGCAGGGGGGAAGAAGAGGCGGTCTTGATCATCACGCCCCACGCGCGCGCCGTCCGCGCGATCCTCGCCCGGCGGGTGCCCCGCTGAGGCGTTCTCCCGCGCGCCGACGTGCAGGATGTGGGGCACGTGCCCGATCCGGTGGTGCAATTCGCGGCGCGCGAGGCCAGTTGCCCGAACCTGGCCATCGTCACCGCTTCGCACAATCCGGGCCGCTACAACGGCGTCAAGTTCCTGGTCGGCGGCCGGCCGGCGATCCCCGACCTGATGGCGGCGCGAGCTGATCAAGAAGACGGCCATCGGCCTGCCCGCGCTGGGATAGCCGGGCGCAGACTGGCACCCGGACGGCAGCCCCGTGCGCGGCCCGCGCCCGTACAGGGGCCATGGATATCAAAACCAGCACCGCCTCTCGGGACGAGAGACGGTGCTGGCGAAAAAGCAGAACGGGCATTGCGTCTGCGACTCAGGCCTCGGCCTTTGCCGTCTGAGGCATCTCCAGCGTCCGGGTCAGCAGACCGGCTTTGGCCAGGATATAGTACAGCACAAACCCGACGACGATTGCCGCCACGGGCGGGCAGTACACCTGAATGGCCACCTTGGACACGTAGTTGGCGATCTGTGGGAACTTCTCGGCGAACTCCGGAGCCTGTACGGTGGCGTTAATCATGCCGATCGCCCCCACGTAGAAACCCACGGCCCAAGAGAGCCATCCGGCCGGATTGAATCCCGCGCGCGGACCGGGCCACTGGCATTTGGCCAGCAGGTAATCGGCCGCCATCGCACCGCAGATCGGGCCAAACGACGCGCCGATAATCCCGAACATCTTGGCCGCATCCCCGGCCGCGCCGGACAATACAAGGGCTACCGAGGCAGCCGTACCAATGCCGCACGAAATGAACGGATTGACCCGCGGCAGCGTGTTCTTGAAGCTGTTGGCCGCAATCAGCGAACTGAAGCAGGCTGAGGGGAAGGCGGCGACCGCCAGCAGGAGCCAGAACACCTTGGTCACCTGCTCACCCACAATCACATCCATCAGCTTGGTCGGGTCGATGCCGGCGCCGGCGCCCGCCAGGCCGGCGCCATAGGTTCCGGCGACGATCACCAGGGCCAGGCAGCCCGTCAAAATGGTCGAACCGGCCACACCGAACAGGCCGCCCAGCTGGACGTCGCGGCGATCGCGATTGCTCGACGCGACGTCCGCACCCGCCGCACCCGCTGTGGCAAAGAACCCGACGATATTGGCGATCGCAAACAACATCAGTTCAAAGCTGCTGGGCGTCGCGACGGACGAGCCAGCCAGCAGCACTGCCGGGTCGAACTCGCCGACTCCCGAGAACACCCGACCCGCGAGGATCAACAGAATGATCAACGGGATCAACGGCAGATAGGTGGCTACGCGGGCCACGTAGTGGATGCCTTTGAGCCCGATAAACGCAGCGGTAACCGCCCAGATCACGCCGATCGTCATGTGTAGCGGCGTGTTCGTCGCATTCTTGAGGAAGAAGCCGGCCAACAGTTCCGAGGCGAAGTACGCGTTGACGGCCAACCAGCCGAACTGCAGGACACCCATGAAGAAGCCGGGCATCAGAAACCCGCCCTGCACACCGTAGGTCGACGTGCCGACCACCGCCAGCGGCAGGCCGGTCTTCATGCCCATCATGGCGGGTGCCAGATAACTGGCGAAATGGCAGATCAACGCAGCCACCACCACCCCCAGCAGCGCGGTACCCAAGCCGTGCGCAAGAATCCCCGCCGGCCCCGGCGCTCCGCTCGCCGGCACGCTCTGCCAGAACACGAACCACAGCATGATGCCCGCGTACGACTGCGCCGTGCTCTTGTACCACGGCAGGCGATTGGCCAGTGGCACCGGCTGAGCAGACGCGACATAATCCGGTAGATTCGAAGCCATACAAGTCCCTCCCTACGCAACTCCGCGGAGTCACGGCCAAAGCGGAATGTAGAAAACGGCTGGCTGACACGTGTTCGTCAGCACAATGTCTGCTAGTACAGGCGGAACTTGAGTATACCGCGATGCGAGAGCGTGTAAAATGGTGCCGTGGACACATTTCCGACGCCGCGGGCGTGGCCGCTCAGTGCCTGCGTTGTGCGGCGAGACGTGCGGCGCCGGAGATGTCGCGACCCGTACATACGACAAACTCTTTGCGGCTCCCCCACTTCGACACAAGTTCGACACAAGGAACTCACCATGCCTCTGACCCGCCGCCGTTTTCTGGCCGCCGCTGCCGCGGCCACCGCATCGCTCCCCGCACTCCGCGTCTCCCCGACCAGTGCCGCCACGGCCGGCACGGCCGACATGCGGTTGGGGCTGGTCACGTACTTGTGGGGACAGGACTGGGACCTCGCCACGCTGCTGGCCAACTGTGCGGCCGCCGCGGTACCGGGCGTGGAACTGCGGACGGAGCACAAGCACGGTGTGGAACCGTCGTTGTCACCTGCCCAGCGTGCCGAGGTACGCCAGCGGTTCGCGGACAGCCCGGTCACACTGGTCGGTTATGGATCCAACGCCGAGTATCACAGCAATGACCCGGCCGAGCTCCGGAGAAACATCGAACTGACCAAAGCCTACATCCGGCTCATGCACGATTGCGGAGGCAGCGGCGTGAAGGTCAAGCCGAACTCGTTCGTGAAAGACGTGCCGCACCAGCGCACGCTGGAGCAGATTGGCACAGCGCTGAACGAAGTGGCCGCTTTCGGCGCCGACTATGGCCAACGTATCCGGCTGGAAGTACACGGGCCGGGCACCTCCGAGCTGCCCCACATCAAAGCGATCATGGACGTCGCCACGCACCCGAACGTGGGTGTGTGCTGGAACTGCAACGACGCCGACCTGAAAGGGGAGGGGCTCGAGCACAACTTCCGCCTGGTCCAGGACCGCCTGGCAGACACCACCCACGTCCGCGAGTTGACGCTGACAGACTATCCCTACGCGGACCTCATGCGCCTGCTCGTCCAGGCCGGCTACAGCGGCTGGATTCTGCTCGAGTGCCACGGGCAACCGGCAGATCCTGTCGCCGCGTTACAGGAACAGCGGCGTGCATTTGAGGAACTCGTGGCCGGGGCGCACCGGGCCTGAGGCGTTACCGGCGTTTCGTCTGTTCCAGTTCCTCGATGCGGCGTTGGATCTGATCGAGTTGCTGTTTGAGCAACTCCGCCTGGCGGCGCAGCGCCGCCAGCTCGTCGGCCGGACTGAGCGGCGTTGCGCCGCGGTCGGGCACCAGGACGCTCCGCTGGCCGCCCGCGGCCGGCGGGACCGGTGGCGGCGGGGGCGGCATCTCATCAACCGCCGGGTCCACCGCAGCGGGCGCAAATTCAGGCGGTGGCGGCACCTGTGCCGCAGAATCGGCCCCGCCTGCCGGGTCGACCGGCGGCAGGACTGCGTCCAGCGTGCGTTCCAGCGCATCAAGCACTGGGCGGGGCTTCGTTCCCTGCCGGCGACGACCCAACTGCAGCGGCGGGTCGCTCCGGCCCGCCGCCGCGTTCGGCTGGGACGCGGCCGGCGCCGGCACCGTGACCGGATCCATCGGGGCCAGACGCAGCTTCTTGCGGCCGATCCGATCCCCCTCGAAATAGGTCAGTTCAATCTCGTCCCCCGGACGAAAGACCTGAATGAAACGCACCAGGTCATCGGCCGAACCAATGCGTTTGCCGTTGACCGAGACAATCACGCCGCCCAGCGGCAGTCCTGCGCGAGCCGCCGGCGATCCGGCACGAATCCGCGTGATCACGGCACCAGTGGGCACGGTCACGGCGAAACGCCGGCGCGTGAGATCCGACACATCGTCCACCGAGATTCCCAGACCGGGCCGCGCTGCTTCGACAACGATCGATGGTGCCGCGTCCAGCTGGGCCGGTTCCGGCAGTTCGGCCACTGGATCCTCCAGTCGCTCGACCGCATTTTGTCCCCAGACCGCCGAGATACTCATCCCAGCCAGTGTCATCAGGAACGCACCCGCACATTGCCGCACATTCATCGTTGAAAGCCTCACCTTTCGCATGGCCGACGCGCGACCACGTCACAGACGCCCAATCCGATCCGCCCGCGTCTGGGGGTCGGGCCCGAACAACCTGGGCGCCATCATTATACCGGCGCCCTCGTTGTACCCGAATGCCCGACTTCTCCAATTCACGCCGCCGGTCTTGGAGAAAGCGCGCCGAATTGTTTATGCTGGTCGTGTCATGCCGAATCTACCGCTGACACAGGATGTGACTGTCGAAAGTGCTCCGACAGGGCGGCGAGTCGAAGCACTGGAGATGCTGCGCATCGGCCGAACGCGTGCGCACCGCATCCTGGCTGCCGCAGCCGCAGGAAATATGGACGTGCAGGGGCTATATCTGGCGCGGCGTGCGGAGCGGTTGGTGGGGGCTGCCTGGGGGCAGGTTGTGCCAGGCCGCAGCGCGTTTTGTTGGCCCGCCGTACTCAGCCCTGGTGAGCCGGAGGACACTGCGACCCGCCTGCAACTGGCGGTGGATGACTATCTGCGGTCCGCACAGGTGGCCCTGGCGCAGGCCGTGTTGCCCGTGCGCGCCGTGGCCGATGTCGTGCGACTGGTGCGCGCCGGATACCAGCACCTGACCGATCTCGACTATCTGGTCGCGGCGCACGAGTCCTTCCCCCGGCTCCGCCCGCAGAGCGACCTGCAGTTCCAGCCGTTCACACCGGCTGACGAAACGCGGTTGAGCCAGCTCATTGAACGCACCTATGTCAAATCACTCGACTGCACGGAACTCGATGGCATGCGCGCCATGCATGACGTGCTGGCCGGCTATCGCGAAACCGGCGAATATCGGCCGGAATGGTGGCTTTTCGCGCAGCACGCCGGACGCGACGTGGGCTGCGTCCTGTTGGCCGATCACCCGGATCACGATCAGGCGGAACTGATGTACATGGGGGTCGTACCCGAACAACGCGGACATGGTTGGGGCGGGCAGATCACCCGGTACGCTCAGTGGCTGGTCGCGCAAGCTCCCCGCCAACGCATGGTGCTGGCGGTCGATCAGAACAACTGGCCCGCCCAGGGAGTCTACGCGTTCGCCGGCTTCGACCACTGGGATCGACGCTGCGTGTACGTGCGCAACATGCAGGCCCGCACGTAGCAGTCGCCACCCCGGCCCAGGCATCGGCAGCACCAACACGTTTTCCACGACCAGCCACCCGCGCGCGACGCGGCTGCCCGATACCGGATGTGGCGATGTTTCCAGCGGTTTTGGCGGCCGATTTCCCACCTGGCAGAAAAGTTGGTGGTCCCTTCTTTACACCGCTGCTAGCACGCGTACAATCGGCTGCCACGGAACCTTACTGGGTGCTTCGTCGTCGATCCTAAATTAATAGGACGTACGACTTTACCAAAATTATGGATTAGGCTGCTCAAGCCGGCAGCCACCAGTCCACGCCGATCTGGCGAATGGACTTCCGGGCACGAACTGCGTGTGTTTTTGTGGCGCTGGTGGTTTGCGCAGAGGATGCGGTAGGACGTGACGAACGACGATAGGGACATCGACTCGGCCCTGCGGGAAGCGGTGGCTGGTGAAGTCGGCCGAGAACGATTTGACCTCTGGTTCGGCGATAGTGTCCAACTGCGTCTGATCGGCGGGTCGTTGCGGGTGTCCGCCGCCGATCAGTTCACGATCGACCGGCTGCGCAGGCTGTTCCGCGACGAGCTACAGACGGCCTGCCGTTCGCTGGTCGCCGGCCCGGTGCGGGTGGAGTTTGCCGTCGACCCGGCGTTGCGCGAGCGGCAGCAGCCGGAGGTGGTTGCCGCCGACAGCCGGTGCGAGACCGAGGTCGCCGCGTCAGACGGGGCGGTGCCGCGTCCGGCTCCGCGGCGTTTCGCCCACCTGAACGATTACGTGGTGGGCCGCAACAACCGTGTCGCCTATACGGCTGCGCAGATGATTGCCGAGCGTCCGGGCGAGGTATCACCGCTGTTTCTGTACGGGCCGCCCGGCTGCGGCAAGACGCATCTGCTGGAAGGGATCTGGTCAGCGGTGCGCGGCGCGGGGCAAGCGCGTCGCGTGTTGTACTTGACGGCCGAGCAGTTCACGTCGATGTTCCTCGAAGCGCTGCGTGGCAGCGGGCTGCCGAGTTTCCGCCACAAGTATCGGCACATGGACCTGTTGCTGATCGACGACGTGCAGTTCTTTCTGGGCAAGCGCGCGACGCTGGTCGAGCTGCAGAACACGGTGGACGCCTTGTTGCGGGGGCATCGTCAGCTGGTACTGGCAGCCGATCGCGCGCCGGCGTCCCTGGCCAAATTCGGCTCGGTGCTCACTGCGCGATTCTCCGGCGGGCTGGTGTGCGGCATCGAGCCGGCCGATCGCGCCACACGGCTGGGTATTCTCGACCAACTGTCGGGCCGCCTGCAGGTCTCCCTGCCCGAAGACGTCCGCACCCTGATCGTCGATCGGTTGGACGGCGATGCGCGGAACCTGGCGGGCGCGATCCATCGGCTGGAGGCTTCGAGCCGCGCGTTCCAGCGGCCCATCGATCTGGAACTGGCCCAGTCGGCGCTGCTGGACATGTTCCAGGCCACCGCGCGCGTCGTGCAGCTTCCCGACATCGACCGCGCCGTGTGCGACGTGTTCGGGCTCGACCCCAACAGCCTGCAGTCATCCAGCAAGGGGCGCGCCGTGAGCCAGCCGCGGGCGCTGGCCATGTGGCTGGCACGCCAGTACACCCGCGCCGCGTACGTGGAGATCGGCGCCTACTTCGGACGCCGCAGCCACAGCACCGTTATCTCGGCCCAGAAACAGGTACAGCGCTGGATGGACCGGCGGGAGGCGATCCGCCTGGCCCATGGCCACTGTGAGATCGGCGAAGCGATTCGCCGCGTCGAATCGCAGATCCGCGCGGGATGAGCCTCCCGGGGACGGACGCCCGCCGGCGAGCGCTTCCCGACGCCGCGCCGGGTGGCACGCGGATGCGTGCCACCCCAGGCTTGACTCCCTGTCTGCCCGCACCCGCTATGCGCCGCGCGGGAACGTCGTGACGCCGGGCGTCGCCACCGATTCGCTCGGCACATCACCCCATTCGTACGTCGTCGGACCGAGCCGCATGTCCGAATTGAACAGCGCGTCCCATTCGATCGTCTTGCCGGTGTAGCAGGCCTCGCGGCCCAGAATACCCAGCATGGTGCTCAACGCCATGAAACGGCCGTCGTTGATCGGCTTGCCGGAACGGATCGACGCGAACAACTCCTTGTGTTCGTAGTCATACATGCTCGGCTTCTTCCCCTTGAACACCGGCTCGCCGTTGATCAACCCCTGCTGTTGGTTGACCAGCACCTGCGCACGCCCCTTCGTGCCGTAGACGTAGTCTTCCACGTCGTTGTCGCAGTGTGCCATCTGCCGCGTGTAGGCATACACCTTGACTCCGTTCTCCCACTCGAAGCAGTTGGCGAAGTGGTCGTAGATATTGCCGTACTCCGGCTGGACACGCACCTGCCGCCCCCCCAGACCGAAGCCGCGTTGCGGGGGCTGGTCCCCCATCAGCCACATGGCCTTGTCGAGACTGTGCACGAACTGCTCCACAATGTGGTCGCCCGACAGCCAGGTGTGGTTGTACCAGTTGCGATTCTGATACTCCATCTCCGACCATTCCGGTTTGCGGGCCCGAAACCAGAGCGCACCGGTGAGATAGTTCTCGTGGATCGCCACAATGTCTCCGATGGCGCCGTCGCGAATCCGATTGATCGTCTCGCGCACCCCCAGGTCGTATCGCCAGCAGAGCCCCGAAACGATGCTGAGCCCTTTCTTCTCGGCCTCTTCACACGTTGCCAGAACGCTGCGCACACCGACCGGGTCCACCGCCACCGGCTTCTCGCAGAACACGTGCTTGCCCGCCGCCACCGCCGCCTGCAGGTGCTGCGGCCGATAGTGCGGCGTAGTCGCCAGCAACACCACGTCGACATCCGCGTCAATCAACTGCTGGTAGGCGTCGAAACCGGCAAAGCACCGGTCATCGGTCACCTGATACTTGTCGCCAATCGCCTGACTCAACGCCTCCTTGGCCTCTTCCACGCGGTCTGGAAACAGATCGGCCAACGCCGTCAAGCGGACGTTGTCTTCGGCGTTCATGGCGTTGACCGCCGCTCCGTTACCTCGGCCGCCGCAACCGATCAGGCCAACTTTCAAGATGTCACTGCCGCTGGCGTGTGCCATGCGGGCGCCGCCCAGCGTCGCGGCCAGCGTGCCCCCCACCACCGTGGCCGTGGTCTGTGTGAGGAACGTGCGACGCGATGTTGTCGTGCGAGACCGGGTTTCCGACATGTTGGACTCCTTTAAGCGCAAAGGGATGATACGTTCGTGCGGGTCGCGGCAGGAAGGCATTTCGACCTGGCAGCGGAGGGCCGCCGGGCGTCAAGCTTGCGGCGGTTCACCACTAGTCTGTATTATTGTCGCGGATCCCGCACCATGTGACAACTAGTGCCGCATTCCGCTTCCCGCCAAGAAGTCCCGCGATTCCGTGCTCTCCTACAACGCCTGCCAGATCAGTTTTTCGGCACCGGAGGCGGCCGCATCGCCTTTGTCTTGAATGCTGTCATCTGCCGCGTCACACCCTGCGGGAAGGGCAACAACGGCTGTGCAGCCTTACCAACCGCCTCGCAAAAGTCAAATTCAGCTACACCTGCATTCTGGCCGCCTGCGTTATGCTGGTAGTACTTCTCTGCGAAATCCTGAAGCGAGTCCATCTGTCGAACGGCAGATTTCCAGTCCCAGAAGGCGTTTTCCTGCCGGGCAAGCTCACTACGACAGATGCGAACTCGGGGGTGCAGGTGCCGGCTGAGATCCTTGGGGTCCGGTGGGGTTTCCGAGGTTTCAGCTGGACGTGCTGAATGGCCAAGCGTCAGGGCTGCGCCTGCGGCGGCAATGAACGTGCGCCTGTTCAGAGACGTTAGACTGTTCCGGGACGTTAGATCAGAATGGCTCGTCACCTGAGCACCTCTGCGTGTGAGAGTGAGCAGACGGTCCCCATGGAGTCAGACATTGTATGCGATGTCCGGGTTCGTTTCATCACCACCGGCGCGGCCCGCCGGCCGAACGCACGCGGCGGCCAGCGGTGGATCCGGCCGGGCTATTTCACTTCCCGCATGTAACGCACGAAGTCCCTGTCCAGACGTTCGAGATCGTCGCCGAAGGCGCGGCAGAACTGAGCCAGCCGCTCCGCCGCCGTCAGTTCAGCCAGCGGGCGCAGCTGGGCCATTTCCTGCAGATAGCTCACGTACTGTTCCCGCCGGACGCGCATCAGGTAGTAGGTCAGCGCCCAGGCACCGGCATACGCGTCGGGTGCCGTATGCGGATCCCGGAAGCGGGAGTCGTCGGTCAGCAGCGTCGGCAGGGCGTCGGCAGGGCGCTGGCTGAGCGCCTTGCGGAAGCGCTGGAGATGCACCCGGTTGACTGCGCCGATGTTGCGCCAGCCGCGTGCGCTGTCCAGATCGGGCGTTTCGAAGTAGACCGCGATCCCTTCGCTGACCCACATCGGGTTCCCCGCAAATCGGGTCTGCAATCCCGTGTTGTACGCCAGTTGGTGTGTCGCTTCATGGACGATCGTGGCCACCGTCCGTTCCGCCGCCGGCTGTGACAGGACCTGGTTGATATGCGCGGCCGAGCTGCCCCCGCGCCGTCCCCTCCGCAGTCCGTCGGCGCCTGTCAGGTCGTACATGGTCACGCGATTCGTCTCCAGGCTGTAGTAGCCGAAGATCGAGCCGGATGCCTCGCCCAGCTCCCGGCAGGCGTAACTGGCGTAGGACTCCTTGTCGTTGAACACCAGCGCCACGAGGGGAAACTCCGGTTTCTCGAGGGTCAAGCCGCGGTTTCTCCAGTAGCTGCAGAAGCCCCGATACAGCCGCTCATACAGCCCGCCACACCACTCGGCGTACACGTCCGAGGTGTTGTAGCAGATCACGTAGTTGGCCGTCCGATGGATTTTGAATCCGCTGGGGAACTCGACAAGCAACTGCTGGGCGACCGCATCGGGCCCCCAGGCTTCAAACGGCGTCTCGTCCGTTCCGCGGTCGACCACTTCCTCCGGTTGGATGATCCATATCGCGCCGTCGCGTGTCTGGAACAGCAGGCCGCCGTCCTGCGCCTCGACCAGCACGCGGCCGGCCACCGCCTGGTCGCCCCCGTCCCGCCGCACCGTGACGTGTTCGAGCGCGCCGACGCGAGCGGCCGACCACCCGCCACTGAGGCACGCGGCCACGACCAGAACTGCCATACTTCGAGGACTCAACCGCACCAATCGCCGCTCCCTTCTCCAGCCCTGTCCCACCCCATCTGTCTCTGATTATGGCACACGCTCGCTCGATCACCAAACCGGCCCACGGTCTGGCGGCGCGGCCACACCGCTACGGAGCCGTGGCACGTGCCGCCCGGCGCAGGACGACGGCGATCAGCCACTGGATCGCCGTCGCGACCAGGAGAAATCCGACGATGCTCGTCAAGCAGATGGCGGCAGCCTGATTGGTGACGCCGGCATGCAACAGCCCGAAGACGCGGATCGGGACTGTTGTCACCCCCGCCGGCACCACCAGAATGCTCGCCGGCAACTCACCGCACGCGGTCGCCAGCGACACCAGCCAGGCGACCACCAGGGCCGGCATGCGCAGACGGACGCCGATGTGCACGAACTGTGTGCGCCATCCCGCACCGTCGACCTGCGCCGCGTCGAACATCGCCTGATTGATGCTGCTGAACGCCAACCAGCAGATCACGATGGCCGGGGGCAGACTGCGCCAGGTCGTGGCCAGCACCGGGGCCAGGATCGTCTGATCGCGGAGCCAGATCAGTCCCGGCAGGTCATGGGCCGTCATCAGCTGCAGCAGTACCACGCCCACCAGCGGCCCCAGGACCCCGATGCCGCCCGCCGCCAGAACAATCGCCGGCAGCGCGCGCAGGCCACCGCGTCGCGCCAGCCACGCCAGCGGCGCGGCGGTCGTCACCGCCAGCGTCGCAGCGCTCAGACCGATCGCCAGCGTCCAACACAACGGGCGCCGGAACTCCCACACCGCCGCATACCGATACGTGGCCGGCCAGGGCACCAGCAGTTCCAGGCAGCGTGCAAGCGACCAATGGCGGACCGGCACACCCGCGGCCGAGCGGACAACCAGCCCGGCCTGATACACCAGGTTGCCCAGCGGAACGGCAATCAACAGCAGCAGCACCAACACCACCCAGGCCACCACGAGCCAGCGCCAACGGCCCAGAGAAAACACCAGCGGAGCGCGCCGCGGCAACTGCTGGGCCAGCGTCAGCAACCGGTCCAGGAACATCAGGGCGGCGCCCGACAGCGCGCCGGTCACCAGCAGCGCCGTGTGCAGCCCGAGCCGTGTGGCCGTGTCGTCCCCCAGCGCGTAACAGGTGTAGATCTCCTCCGCCAGCGTCCGCACCTGGTAGAGATCGGTGACGGTCATGTCGCCAATCGCCGCCAGCAGAACCCAGGCGGTCGCGATGAGCACACCGGAAAGGGCCCGCCGCAGCGTGACACGCACGAACACCTGCACTACGGTAGCGTCCAGCAGCGCGGCCTCCTCGAGTTCCGGTTCGCTCCAGTGCAGCGCCGCCGAGACGATCACGGTCACCCAGGGCACGGACCACAGCCCGTGGATCCAGACGACCGCTCCAGCACCCCGCAACCAGGGCGCGGGCACCAGGTCGCGCAACGTGGAGTACCAGCCGAGCTGGCCAAACCCGGCATCCCACGCGGCAGCGTGCAGGTAGAGGGGCAGGAATAACAGCGACGCCAGCAGCCCGAACACCAGCCGGCGACCCGGCAGGTCGGTACGGGTGAGCACCAGTGCCAGGACTGTGCCGAGCGGCACCGACACCGCGCAGGCACCCAGCCCCACCCAGAGACTGTTGCCGGCCAGCAACAACGTGCGCCGATCGGCGGCGCACAGCAACAGCGCAGCGCTGGCCAACAGTACCATCAGCCCGCACCAGAAATACCAACGCCGCCCGCCCTGCATCAACGCTGCGACCTGACCCTGAACACGAATACCTCGATCCGTGTGGCTGCCCCGCGCCGTCTCGCTACCGCACGGGATCCTGCGCCTGGTGCGCAGTCTGCGCCACCGGTTGCAACTCTTCCGTAAACCGCGCCAGATACTTCATCATACTGTCGTGCCCCTTGAAGCCGACCACCGTTTTGTCCCAGTCGATCTCGCGCGACAGGATCCTGCCTGCGTCCAGGTCGAACCGGATCTGGCCGTCCGTGATCTGCTGCATCAGCTGAGACTGGATCTGCGGGTCGTTCACCGGTGTCACCACTTCCGTCCTGGCCTCGATCGTGGCGACCCCCGTCTTGACCGACTTGAGGGTGTAGACAAGGCGGGTCTTGATCCGCTTCTTCGTGCCGTCCCGCCGACGGACCAGGAGGTCGCTGGAAGTCTGCCACTGCTGACCGATCTTGACCGCGTCTACCGGCAGCGGGATGGCGATGTCCCCCATTCCCAGATTGATCGGATTCGCGTCGCCGTCGCGGCTGAGCACCTTGCCCCAGGGGGTGATCTGGAAAGTGGACAGCGGTGTATTGACCAGTTTGGCAACCTGCAGATACGGAGGGGCGGGGCGCGCGTCGGTCTGGCTGTTATAACGTGCCTCCGGCTGGTCCGAGATCTTCTGCCACATGTCAACGTCCGTCACGCTGTGCACCAGCGTCATGTTGCCGTCCGCGTCCACGCTCTGCACCTCCCACACCTTGGTCGACAGTGTGCGGGCACGCGTGGTCTCTGTCTTGCCCTGGATCGTCGCCTCCGTCGTGCTGAGATGCTTGACCCGCCAGCAGATCTTCTCACCAGGTGCGAACCGGTAACGCAGCAGATAGCTCTGTTCCGTGGCCCGCTTCTTGGCCACCTCCAGCTCGGCGGCCACACTTGACGTGTCGTCAGCCTGGAGCAGCGGCAGGCAACTACACAGCCCCAGAAGCAGAAAGGAAACCACGACCGTCTGGCGACATCGGATCTTCATCGTGTTTGCATCCGTGCTGAATGGAATGTTCAGGACCGGCAAGCCGCGACCGATGCTGACTTGCCGCGCGCTGTCCGGGAAAGGCAACACCCTGCGCACCGCGCAAGAAGCGATTCATTCCCGTGTGTGTGCTAGCGGCGGATGTGCCCGCGCCAGCCGAGTTTCTCGCGAAGCGTCCGGTAGTAGTTCTGACCTCCGACTTCAATCATCTGAAACTGCGGCGCCGCACGCTGCACCCGGACACGGTCACCTACCTGCAATGCACCAACCACAGTACCATCCACTACCACAGAAGCCGATGTGTGCGGCTCGCGATAGACGACCTCGTAGGTACGGTCGGCACGGTCAACCACCGGGCGGACTGTCAATGTATGCGGACTGATCGGCGAAATGACGAACGCCTGCAAGCTCTTACGCAGGATGGGACCGCCTGCGGACAGATTGTGAGCGGTCGATCCAACCGGCGTGCTGATGATCAAACCGTCGCAACTATATGTTGTGGCCAAAACTGAGTCAACGTAAAGATCCAAGTTCATCATGGCGAAGGGGGGCCCCCCCAGTACCGCCGTCTCGTTGAGCCCCAGCTGCTCGCGCACGACCTGACCCTGGCAGAACACCGAGCAGTGCAGCATGAGGTGCTCGACCACCCAGCATTTCCCGGCGCAGACGTCGGGAAACACGCGGACGAAAGCGCTGGGGGGCAGGGCAGCCAGAAACCCCAGTCTCCCCAGATTCACACCCAGCACCGGAAGCTGCCGGTAGCCCATCTGCCGCACGGCGTGCAGAATCGACCCATCTCCGCCGAGCACGATGGCGAAGTCGGCGGACACGGTTTGCAGACTCTCGTGCGAGGCGAAGTCGCACAGCACAATCTCGGCGTGCTGTTCGATCGCCGGCCGCAGGCGTTCGGCCTCGGCGTGCACCTGCGCCCGGTCGCCGTTTCCCAGCAGCAGCACGCGGATTCGGCGGTCGCGCACCGCGCGCCAGGCGGGAGCAATGGCCTCATCACTGACCACCGACGGTTGCGGATCGTTCATGGCACGCGAGGTCCCGACTGCTGCGTTTTGGGTGTGGCGGAGCGGGGCGGCTGCCGGTCGACGCGCTGCGCCAGCGCGCGGCAGACCTGGGCGATACCCGGCGCATCGAGCCGCAGATCGGCCAGCAATTCGGCCCGTTCGCCATGTTCGATGAACTGGTCGGGAATCCCCAGGCGGACGATGCGACTGGTGTCCCACCCCTGGCTGCAGGCGACTTCCAGCACGGCGCTGCCAAACCCGCCAAGCAGCGTGCCCTCCTCGACGGTCACGAGGAAGCGGCATTCCCGGAGGGCGCGCGCGACGACTTCATGGTCCAGGGGCTTGGCGAACCGCGCGTTGACCACACCCAGATTGAGTCCCTGTTGGCGCAGCGTATTGGCCGCCTGCACGCAGTCATGCAGCAGTGTGCCACAGCAGAGGATGGCGCCGTCGGGTCCCCAGCGGAGCACCTCGGCGCGGCCCAACTGTACGGGAGCCACTTCGCGCTGAATCGACAAGGCGGACGCCTTGGGATACCGCATGGCACACGGCCCCGCCTGCCCCAAGGCGAAGTCCAGCATGGGCGCGACGTCCTGCGCATCTCCGGGCGCCATCACGACCATGTGAGGGAAGATCCGCATGTAGGCCAGATCGAACACGCCGTGATGCGTGGGTCCGTCCGGGCCGGTCAGTCCGGCGCGGTCGATCGTGAACACGACCGGCAGGTTCTGCAACGTCACCTCCTGGAACACCTGATCGTACGCCCGCTGCAGAAACGTGCTGTAGATGTCGACAATCGGCCGCAGGCCCGCCTTCGCCAGCCCGGCCGCAAACGCCACCGTGTGCGCTTCGCAGATGCCCGTGTCGAAGAACCGGTCGGGGAACTCGTCCCGGACCGGTTCGAGCATGTTCCCCTGACACATGGCCGCCGTCAGCACCGTCACCGACTCGTGCGCCCGCATCTGAGCAAGAATCGCGTCGCGCATGATCCGCGTGTAGGAGTGCGACGACCCGGCCGGTTTGGGAATGGCTTTGCCGTGATCGGCCACAAAGACCGGCGGCGTGTGGAAGAACGTGGGATCCTCGGCCGCCGGCTGAAAACCATGCCCCTTCTCGGTCACCACATGCAGTAACACGTGGTCGCTCTGGCTCTTGACCATCTGCAGGTACTTGCGAAGCAGACCGATGTTGTGCCCGTCGATCGGCCCGATGTACCGGAAACCCAGGTCTTCGAACAGCATGCCTCCGTGCAGCCCGGCCTTGATGCCCTCTTTGATCTGGGCGAGGAACCGTTCGGCAGGGTCGCCCAGAACGGGCATCTTGTTGAGTGCCCGGACGACTTCGTTCTTGAGCCCCGTGTACACGGGATTCGTGCGCAGCCGATCCAGATAGCTGGCCAGCCCGCCCACCCGCGGGCAGATCGACATCTTGTTGTCGTTCAGGATCATCAGGATTTTCTGCTGGATCGCGCCCGCGTTGTTCATGGCCTCAAAGACCATCCCCGACGGGAATGAGCCGTCACCGATCACCGCCACCGCGCAGCGATCCGGCGCGCCGCGCAGAGCGTCCCCCACGTGCAGGCCAAGCAGCGTGGAAACGCTCGCTCCGGCGTGCCCCGTCATGAACAGATCGTAGGGGCTCTCGGCCGGGTTGGGGTATCCCATCAGCCCCCCTTTGGTGCGGATCGTTCCGAACTCCGGATACCGCCCCGTGACCAGCTTGTGGGGGTAGATCTGATGTCCGGTGTCCCAGATCAGCCGATCGCGGCTGAAATCAAAGACGCTGTGCAGAGCCAGGCACAGTTCCACGACGCCCAGGTTGGAGGCGAAGTGAGCGGAGCGTGTGCCGAGCAGGTTACACAGCACGTCGCGAATCTCGTCGGCCAGTTGGTTGAGTTCGGCGAGCGACATGCTGCGTAGCACGGCAGGAGAATGGACGCTCGCGAGCAGTTTATGCATGGCATTCATCGGCTTCTTTGGATCACGTAGTTCGCCAGCGTCCGCAAGGGGACCGCGTGCGGCTGGAACAGGTCCAGCGCGGCACAGGCGTCGGCCACCAGTTCACGGGCGCGGCGTTGGCTGGCTTCCGCCCCCAGCAAAGCGGGGAAAGTCAGCTTACCCCGCGCCGCGTCCTTCCTGAGCCGTTTCCCGACAGGCGTTTCTTCTCCGCGCACATCCAGCAGGTCGTCGACGATCTGGAACGCCAGCCCGAGTTTCCGTCCGTAGGTCGCCAGGGCATCGTGCTGCGGCGCCGTGGCCTGCGCCACCAGCGCCCCGAGTTCGAGCGATACGCAGATCATGGCGCCGGTCTTGCGGCGGTGGATCGACTCGAGCTGCTGCAGGTCACCCGCCTGGAACTCGGCCCGTATGTCGTCCACTTGTCCGCCGACCATGGCCGTCGGGCCGGCGGCATGGGCCAGTGCGGCGCAGCAAGCGGCGGCCACCTGCGGCGGGCGGACATCACGGGCCAGGATTTCCAGGGCCCGGGCCAGCAGCGCGTCGCCCGCCAGAATCGCCACCGCCTCGCCAAACAGCGCGTGGCAGCTCGGCCGCCCCCGGCGCAGGTCGTCATCATCCATGGCCGGCAGGTCGTCATGGATCAGCGAGTAGGTGTGGACCATTTCCACGGCACAGGCCGCCGGCAGGGCGTCCGTCACGGACCCGCCACACGCCTCGGCCGCCAGGAGCACCAGCAGGGGGCGCAGCCGCTTGCCGGGCCCGAGCAGCATGTGCCGCATGGCCTCGTTGAGCACCGCCGGACAATCGGGATCGGGAGCCAGATACCCGTGCAGGGCCTGATCAATACGTTCGGTCAGCCCGCGCGATACATCGGCAAAAGACAAGAGCGGCGAGGATGTCATGGAGTTCCCGGATGCCCGCAAGAATAGAGCCGACCCGCAAGAAATAGAGCCGATCGGCCACAGGTGCACCCTATTTTAGAACAGCGACGCGCCGTCGTCCATGTCGGCATCCGGCGCGGCATCCGGCGCGGTGGGCGGCGCCGTGCCGGTTCGCCGGCGGCTGCGGGCCGCCTGCTTCTGCTCGAGCGACATCTCCGGCTCCGCAAACGGCTGGGTCGTGGCCCGACCCTCCGCATCGACGCCAGCCAACAGCTCGATCTTCCGCTCGGCCTGTTCCAGTTGCCGGTAACAGTGCTGGAGATACTTGACACCCCGCTCATACGCTGCCAGCGACTCGCTCAACGTGAGCTGGCCCCCTTCCAGACGCTCCACGATCTTCTCCAGACGCCCCAGCGCCTGCTCGAATGTCAACGGCTCTTCGCCGCCATCTGCCGCGGTTGCGGTCGGTTTCTTCTTTCCCATGGTACCTGCTCTTTCGGTTTCTTCCGTCTGGGGCCCGCCGGCCTTATTCGTCGCCCGTGATCGACTCGACGCGACTGATCGTTGCCCCCTGCGCGTACCGAGTCCGGATCCGCTGGCCCACCTGCAGCCGGTCGGCCCGGTCGACCAGCACCCCGTCTGCCTCCCGCTCGGTCAGGCTGTAGCCTCGCGCCAGCACCCCCAGCGGGCTGAGTGATTCGAGTTGACCGGAGCGCACGGCCAGCTGCTGGCGCGCCGTGCGCAGCGCCTGTGTGCCGGCCCGCGCGGCGCGCAGCTGCAGGTCGTCGAGCCGCCGTTCCAGATCCCGGATCCGGTCGAGCGGCCGGCGCAGCACGGGGCGGTCGGCCAGCGTATCGAGTCGCATACGGGCGGCGGTGGCGCGGGCGGCGAGCCCGGCCTGGAGCCGGGCCAGCTGGTGGGTGAGCAGGGTCGTCACTTCGTCGGCCGCGGGCACCACACGTTGGGCGGCTTCGGTCGGCGTCAGCGCGCGTACATCGGCCACCAGATCGCTGAGGGTCACGTCGATCTCGTGCCCGATTGCCGACACGACCGGAATCCGGGAGGCGAAGATGGCCCGCACCACCGGCTCCTCATTGAAGCACCACAGGTCCTCGATGCTGCCGCCGCCGCGTGTCACGACCAGCACGTCGGGCGCGGGCTGCAGGCGGTTGGCCAGCGCGATCGCCTGGGCGATCTCCACCGCCGCCCCCGCCCCCTGCACCCTGGTGGGGATGACCAGCACTTCGACCCCTTGCCACCGCTGCCGCACCACCTCCAGAAAGTCCCGGACCGCCGCGCCGGTCGGACTGGTCACGACGGCCAGTCGGCGGGGGAAGCGTGGCAGCGGCCGCTTGTGCTGCGGGTCAAACAGCCCTTCGGCGGCCAGCTTCCGTTGCAGCTGCCGCAGCGCCTGCTGCAGCGCGCCGAGCCCCCGAGGCTCGATCTTCCGGACCACCAGCTGATAACTGCCCCGCAGCGGATAGACGTCGATATCGCCACAGCAGATCACCTGCATGCCGTCCTCCACCGCGAACCGGAGACGACTGGCCACACTCCGCCAGACCACCGCGCGCAGCTGGGCGTCGGCGTCCTTGAGCGTCAGGTACAGGTGCCCCGATTGCGGGCGGGCCAGGTCGGTCACTTCCCCCACCACCCAGACCGCCTGAAACCGGTCCGCCAGCGTCTCCTGGATCCGCGCCGTCAGCTGACTCACTGACAATACTGTGTCATCGGCATCGTTCGCAGGCAGCCAGCTGCCACGCCCCATCGTCTTCGCTCCTTCCCGACAAAGCTGTCACGCACCCGTCCCGGGCGCAGCCGGCCGCAGCTCCACCCGATCGCGCCGCACGGAGCGACCGCAGCGGGCGGCCAGCCCCCTGCCGCCAGGCAGGCTGCTGGCCCCGCATCGCCGCGCCCGACTCGGCCCACTGTTCGGCCAGGGTCGTCAGCCGGTTGAGCATCTGCTCGATGCGCTGGCGGTAGTGCTCCACGCCGGCCCGGCTCACCCCCGCCGGAATCTGCACCTTCGGCCCCACCACCGCCCGCGCCCGCGAGTAGGGGCGTGGCACGGCAAACTGGTCCCAGGCGCTGCGGACACGCCACGGGCGATCGTAGCCCAGGCCAATGGGCACCAGGGGTATTCCCAGACGCGACGAGGCGTAGATACAACCGGCCGCGAGCTGCCGGCGCGGCCCGCGCGGCCCGTCCGGGGTGATGGTCAGGTTCATCGTCTGGCCGGTCCGTATCAGTTCGCGCAGCGCCGCCATCCCGCCCCGGCGCGTCGAACCGCGAATGGTCCCGAACCCCATGTGCCCCGCCGCGTGCGACAGCCACTCCGCGTCCTGATGCTGGCTCAACAGCATCGCGATGTGACAATGCCCGCGCAGATAGAACAGGAACGGAATGTACTCGTGCCAGAACAGGAAGATGGCCGGTCCTGTAAACCGGGGACTAGCCGGATCCACCGCGGCATCGTAGAAGACGGCCTGGTACTTCAACGTACTCATCCACTGCCGCGTCGTCGCCGTGATCGCCAGCCCCCCCAGCTTCATGATATAAGGATTGGATATCCGCATGGCGTTGGTTCGTCCCACTTCCCGTCGGGGAGCATGGCACCCCGGCGGACTTGCCTCCTGCGTGGAACGGCGTTCCACTTCGTCACGTCACGCCCCACAGCCGCACACCGCGTGCGCCGGCCGCTACTTCATGGTTTCCGGCCACTGGCCACTGAACACTTCCACCGCCGGTCCGGTCATGTAGACGTGATTGTCGTGTGCGTTCCACTCCAGGTCCAGGTCACCGCCCCGAAGATGGTTGCGAATCCGCCGCTCCGTGCGCCCGCTGAGTACGCCCGCCACACAGACGGCGCTGGCGCCGGTGCCGCAGGCCCACGTCTCGCCCGAGCCGCGTTCCCAGGTGCGCTGCCGCACGACCGTAGGCGACTGGACCTCCACAAACTCCACATTGACCCGTGCCGGGAAGTGCGGGTCGCACTCGATCTGCGGACCCAGCCCCAGCACCCAGTCGTCGGTGGCTTCGTCCACGAAGATCACACAATGCGGATTCCCCATCGACACGCAGGTAACCCGCAGCGTCCGGCCGGCCACGATCAGCTCCTGGTCCACCACCGGCTCGCCAACGAGCGTCGTGGGGATGCGCGGCGCCGCGAGGATCGGAGGGCCCATGTCCACACGCACCCGCGTCACCCGCTCATCCGCCACTTCCAGCTCCAGCGCCAGAACGCCGGCGCCGGTTTCGATACGCAGCGATTCCCGCTGGCAGATCCCGTGATCGTAGACGTACTTGGCCACGCAGCGGATGCCGTTGCCGCACATCTCGGATTCGGACCCGTCGGCGTTGAACATCTGCATCCGCGCATCGGCCACCTGCGACGGCCGGATCAGAATCAGCCCGTCCGCGCCCACACCGAACCGCCGGTGAGACATCTGGCGTGCCAGCTCGGCCGGCGCGCCGGGCACCGCCTGCGCAAAACAGTCGACATAGATGTAGTCATTGCCCGCCCCGTGCATCTTGGTGAACTTCATGGCCGCCGCTCGTGTCGTCAGGTTGGCTTTCCGGCCAGTCAAGTGGGATCGGCTTCCAGCCTGTCCCACTGTAAAGGACAGACGCCTTCCGTGCAGCGGCAGTGCGGCCGGTTTCTGCGCTGCGCGCCGCGGAGCCGGTCCCGGCCCGGCGTCCGCGTCTAGCCGTGCAGGTCAAGCTGGCTCCCGGTCAGCCCGGAAGGATCTTTGCTCGGTCCCGGCGGCGTCTCGGCCGCCGCCTCATCCGCGGCCGACGCATCGGCAGACGGTGGCGACCCGACCTCCCAAGGGCGGCGGCCGTCGGCGTCCCGATCGGAAGCCTGCTCGTCCTGCTCCGTTTGTCCCACACCCGACGCCTGCTCCGCCTTCTGGCTCGCCTGGGATTGACGCGTCTGGCTGGCCGTGTCCTGCTGCACACGGTTGACGTCCGATCCTTGACTCTGAGCCAGTGGCGAGCCGGCCGCACTGCCAGCCACACCCATGGGGCCTACGCTCATCATGCACCTCCGAAGTAAGCCAGAGGGAAATGACGGATGACGAATGACGGAAGCACGAAGGAATGACGGATGACGAATGACGGAAGCACGAAGGAATGACGAATAGCAAATGACGAATGGCGCGGGAGGAAATGGCAGACGTGCAGTGAAGAGCCAGACCGGAGAGCCACCATCGTCAATGGCGTCCTGCAGCGCACACGTCCCGGCCACTGGTCATTCGTCATCCGTCATTCCTTCGTGCTTCCGTCATTCGTCATCCGTCATTTCCACAGGGTTTGCGGGTTGGCGGTACGCGGCACGGACTCGGGGAAGATGCGCTGCAGCGTATCGTCCAGTTCGGGGAGTGGTTTGCGGATCAGCTGTGGCTGGTCAACAGTTCCCACGACCTGGATCTGCAGTATGTTTTTGCTCGCCTCGGTCAGCAGCGTCTTGACGAGTGGGAGCTGGAATTCTTCGCGACCGACCAGGGCGTAGAAGTCCAGGTTGACGCGCCGATTCACGTCCATCCATCCTTTTCCTTTCAGGCTCAGCACATCACCGCTGAAGTCGATCCGATCGAGATAGATCTGTTCACCGTTGATACGGAAATCGACGTCACTGCTGGTGAAGGCTTTGTCATCCGGGTCGCGCAGGCTCAGCACGCTCAGCAGGCGGGCCATGAGCGGCAATTCGTAGATGTCCGCTTCGCGGAGCCGCACCTGGCCGTGCCCCTGCAGCGTGTGGAGTCCGGCCTTCGCTCCCTGCAGGTGTGCCAGGGCGAAGACCTTGCCGGTGATGGAGTGGCCGCCGGGATACATCGCCTGAGCCAGTTCGACGACCTGTCCATTGGAGAGCGACACATCGGCGCCGAAGTGCAGTTCGTTGTCGAGCAGCACCTGGGCATCCAGCGCGACCTCTCCTCCCACGGCTTTGGCGGTGACCTGGCGTGGCACCTGGCCTGGCTGGGCCGGCAGCACCTGGGAGCCAAGCGTCAATTGGCGGGGATCCAGCCAGAACGGACCGCGCACTTGCGTGAACTGGACGCCCCGCGTCATGAGCGAATCGATTTCCAGTTCTCCCCGGCTGTGCATGCCGCGCGCATCCATCCGGCCTGTCAGTCGCAGGCCGCCGTGAATGTGTTCCAGCCGCAGTTCGTTCTCCAGGGCACCGTCCTCGAGATCCAGCAGCAGGTCCCACCCGGCCAGCAGCGGCTGGGTGGCACCGCCGCCGAACCAGCTGTTTCCATTCACGCTGACCGTACCCCGGTACTTGAGTTGTCGCAGCGCCGGCCGGAGCACCTCCGGCATCGCCTCGATGAAATCGCGGTCCACTTCCAACCGATCAGCGATCAGTCGCTCGAGCGTGATTTCCCACCGCTGGTCGGGCGTGGCCTGACCGTGGCCGGCCAGTTCCACTCGACTGCCATTGCGGTCGGCACTGACGTTGTACAGCTGGAACCGCCCGTCGGCGAACGACAGGCTCCCGGTCACGTCATCCAGTTGCAGGGGGAGCCAGGTGGGCTGCAGGCTGATGGAGCGGCCCGGCACGTTCTGGGTCGGTGGCCATTTCTCGCCGCGGAGGTCCAATCGCGTCTGGTTGGTGCTCGCACTGTGGTGGACGGTGAGCATCACGTGATCGACCGAACCGCGTGGCCGCAGGCTGTCCCACAAGCGTTCGACACCCGGGTTCAGTTTGCCGATAGCGCCCCGCAGCGAGTCGTCCAGCGGCACGTCCCAGCTCTTGAAATGCAGCGTCAGATCGCCACCCGGCTGGTCGTCGGACGCCGGCGTCCAGTCTCCGGCACAGGTGAGGTAGTTGCTCCCGTGAAACCCGCGCAGGTCGCGGAACTCCCACCGCTGGCCGGCAATCACCACGCGCCCCGTGATGTTCTGAATCGCGTAGGGAAACCGCTCGTATTCCAGCGTGCAATCGTTCAGCTGCACGTCCCAGCTCACGTCTGTCGGTTGGTCCGGGGCCTGCCGCTCGAGACGTCCCTGGACGATCGTGAACGCACCGCCGGGATGCAGCGTGTGCATGATCCGCCGCCCGGTCGGAGGCATGGCCGCAATGAACTCGTCGTTCAAGGGCTGGGGGCCGTCGGAAGCAACGGTCAGCCATCCGGTCACGTGCGGACCAGGATCCTGCAGCTCGGCTGCCAGACGCACGGTCTGCCCGTTGGCCACCGCCAGGAACTCGGGGATCCGGATCGTGTTGCCCGCGACCTGCAAAGTGCCGCGTCCCTGCTGCAATCGCAGCGGGAATCGGTAGTAGCTGAACGAGACGTCGCGGCAGATGATGTGGAAGTCGGGCTGGAAGCAGCCGTCGGCCAGGGACAGTGTGCCCTCCAGGTCGATCGTGCCGCGCGGCGCGAACTTGTTCCACTCCGCCTGCAGGCTCTCGGGCAGCGCCTGGTAGATGCGTTCGTCAAGCGTCAGCCGGGAGACACGGGCGGAGAGCGCCCAGACCGGGGCGGCGGTGAAGACGCCGTCACAGTGATACGACAGCGCCAGCGTCGTCGGGCCGCTGCGGGCCGTCACCTGCTCGATGCGCAGTTGCCGGTTGTCCCAGAACACGTCGGCTTCCAGGTCGGTCAACGGCAGGGGGACACGTGGGTCGTCGACGCGTCCTTCGGCCAGATGGCCCTGCAGGAGGAAGTCCAGCGGTTCCGGTGTGCCGCGGCGATACCCCAGCCGGAACTCGAAATGGGCGCGGGCCTGCAGCGCCGTGAGACACGACACGTGTTCGGCCACGTCTGCCGGCAACGCATCGAGCATGCGCTGCGTCATCTCCAGCCCATCGATGGTGCCCCACAGCGACCAGTCCGTGCAGGCCGGATCGGTCTGCCCCTGGATGCGAACATGCTTGAAGTGATCGCCCCGGAGCGTACCGGAAAGGTGCCAACGAACGGTCCCGTCCGCCGACGTCTCCGCCTGCAGTTGAGCGCTGATCTCGCGCAGCGCCAGGCCGGCTTCCGGACGCCGGCAGAAGTCTTTCAGATCGACCGCCGAGTCCTCGACGATGACGCGCGGCGCCGGACCACCGAGTTCCGGCAGCGGAAGCAGCGTGGCCAGGTTCCACTGACCCTCCTGGTCGCACGTGGCCTGCACCTTCAGCCGGCGCAGGGTCAGCTGTCGCACCTGCGGCACACCCCCGAGCAGCTGCGTCAGGTCGGTCGAACAGGTCAGGAGCATCTCGTCCACATAGACCCATTGGCGCAGCGCCGCGTCCCCTGCCTTGGCGCGGATCGAGAACCCGCGGATCTCGATGCCCGTCCCTTCCACACGGCGCGCACCGGCTACATGCACGTCCAGATAGGGATAGTGCTGGGCGACCAGCGATTCAACCTGCAGCCGAATCTGCTCGTCCAACTGCGCGGCCAGGAACTGCCGCCCCACCACCAGCCCCGCGGCGCAGACCAGCAACGCCAGAAACAACCAGCGCACGAAGCTGGTCAGTCGGGCGATCAGTCCGCGTTGCTGTGCCATCCGCCCGGATTCCTTTCCAGGGGCCCACGATTCCCGCACCACTACGCCGGTCCGCCGGCTGGATCAGCAGACACCGTCCGGCGCGCCGCGGCGGATGTCCCCACACGGACGATCACGGCGGCGGCCATCACGATCCACGCCAGCATCGCCGGCTCGCGGTATCGAATCGAACTGACAAACACCAGGTGCAAACAGGTCAAGTACACGGCCGGGAACAGACAGACCGTGTACGGCCAGCCGCGCCGACCCCAGATCCAGAACCCCACAGCGCCCAGCAGCAGGACAGGCACATAGCCGGTGGCCACCAGCAGCTTCATCGGCCAGCTGCCGAAATCGGCCGCGTTCGGCCAGATGTTCCACATCCGCAGCAGCTTGTGCCCGGCGAGCCGACACACCTGCCCCGGATGCGTCTGTGCCCACGCCAGAGCCGCGTCCCGCAACCGCCGATCCAGCCGCGTCTCGAATCCATCCTGCGATCGGCCAGCCGCCGCGTCCTCCTCTTTCTGTGCCCGGAAGAACGGCCCGGCAAACGGCATGTTGCTCGCGCCGGTCGCCTCTGGATTCAAACCGTCGTATAAACTCGCTCCCACCTGCAGCGTCGTCGGCACGAAGCGGCCGGCCACCTGGTAATTCCGCACCCACCAGGGACTCATCACCACGCTGCACGCCACGATCATCCAGCCACCAATCCGCAGATGACGCCAGCGGTCGCGGCTTCCCACCACCAGACATCCCAGCACGAAGGGCGCGAACAACCACCAGCTCGGACGCGTCAACACGGCCAGCCCGGCCGCGCCCCCGGCAAGTACCGCCCAGCCCGTTTCAGCGCCGCGACCCGCCGCGCGCCACGCCGCCACCCAGCTGGCTAACTGCACCAGCAGCAAGGGACAGAATAACGCCTCGGCCAACACGAAAATGCTCAGCCCCACGGCACCCGGATAGACGGCCGCCAGACCGCCCGCCACCAGGCCCGTGTCGCGGTCAAACACCGTGCTCCCCAGCCAGATCACACCGAGAACCGTCAAGGTCCCCAACACCGCACCCACCAGCCGCGCCCATAACACCGGCGGATCGTCCCCCACCAGGGCGAACAGGCCGCCTAATAACAGCGGGTAGCCCGGCGCGCGAAAGATGCGAAAGTCCGGACCGCCGTACTCGTACGCGGCGCCAGCGGCGATCCGCTGGCCCAAGTCCCAGTAGCTGTGACTGTCCGGAAACCCAAACACCCGGGCGCCCCCGAGATGCTGCTGCCACCACGTCGCCCCGAGCCCCCGGAGGGCCAGCGCGACCATCAGAATGGTGAACGCGATCCAGCGGCGTGTGGAGCCCGACATACCATTCCCACATTACCATTACTGCCATCTTCATCGAACGTGGCATGGTAGGCGGAGCGCACGGCAGGCGTCAACACTGATTTGTGCTAGCAGGCGCACGGGCGCACGTACACGAATGCACTTTCTCGGGAGAGCGACCAGGGAAATTCAGGAATGCGGGAATGCGACCGTGTAGCACGGCTTACTTGTTAGCCGTGCAGAAAGAGCGGACCGGCGAGCCCAACAGCTGCGCCCGCCCGGAACCGGAACAGACCGGACGAGTGCCACGTCGCACGGCCAACAAGTGCCACACGGAACAGAACGGGTCCGTCGCTACCCGTCTGGCGCGTGACGCGCGCACTCGACCACGTCACCCGACGCGTGGACCTCGATCCTGCCCGGCAGGGTGAATCTTCGCAGCGTCGAGTCGGGGTGTTGCACCAGGCGGCATAACTCGCGCCACTTCCGCTCACTCATGTCCTGTCTCGGCCAATGGAGTTGGCACCACACGGCGTGCAACAGCTCGCGGACCAGATAGGGTGATTGATTGCGCAGCGGAACGCAGTCGATCCGCACACGGTTTGCCTGCGGATAGCTGACGCACTGCGTGCGGAGCGTATCGGCCAGCGCATCGACTGTCAGCTGAGCCTGATGCGCCAGCTCGCCCAGCCGCTGCACCGCCTGTTCCACGCACGGGTTGTAGTCGCGTCGGAGCGTTGGCAGCAACTGATGCCGGATGCGGTTGCGGGTATGGTGTGTGGCGGCGTTGGACGAGTCTTCGCGAAACACCTGCTGCAGATCGTCCAGATACGCCTGCAGCTCCGGACGATGGATATGCAGCATCGGCCGGACCAGGGTCGTCAGGGGGCTCAATGGGCGGATGCGCGGGATGCCGGCGAGCCCCCGCAAGCCGGTTCCACGGACGATGCGGTGGAGGATCGTTTCGACCTGGTCATCGGCCGTGTGCGCGGTCGCGACATACCGCGCCCCCAGGCGATCGGCGGTCGCCCGCAGGAACTGGTACCGCAGCTGCCGCGCAGTAACTTCCAGTCCCGTGTGAACGGCTGCCAGACCTGTCGGAGCACGACCCACTTCGCACGGCAACTGCAGCGCATCGCTCAGACGCTGCACGAACACTTCGTCACCGTCGGACTCTGCGCCACGCCAGCCGTGGTTGAAATGGGCCACCACCAGCGACCCCGCGGAGGGGTCCCGCACGCGTGCCAGAGCGCGCAACAGTGCCACACTGTCGCGGCCGCCGGAGACGGCCACGAGCACGGTCACATCCTGCCATTGGCTGACAGGCCAGGCTGCGGCGATCCGCCGCTCAAAGGGGTGCCCCGACGCCATAGTCGGCAATGTAGACGAGCGCTGCGGCTGAGTCAGGGGGGATGTGTTCATACGTCCAGCGTCCCCTGGGACTGACCATCCGTCTACGTTCCGGCCCGTTGGCCGCCTGCGCAGGGGGGTTTGCCTGGTCCGAGTTCGCGTCGGCCAGTGCAGTTACGGGAGATTTGGCAATTAGGGGGTCTGCAGGGCGTTCTTGGGCGCAACTGCAACGGCGGAAGGGGGTTGGGGACTGGAAAAACGTGCGCAGACGTTTTCGAAAACCGTTGCAGTCTGCCGATTCTCTGGTAACATAAAGGACGAATTGCCCCAGAAGCTGCGAGCGGTGTGCGCCGTTGAGCGGCAGGGCAGTGCTTGAATTCAATCAACAACATATTGAACAAGCGTTGGCGCTACGCCTGAAGCGGAGCGCAAGATGGTTCAATTCGATCGCTGATGAACGAAGTTCGGAACGCGTCATCGCGACCAGACCTTCCGAGACCGAGTAGGCCATTGCATGTACATCGTGATGCTCATCTTGCGGTATCTTGTGGGCATTCAGGGGGGTGAGCTGCGAGATCTGCAGCTGGCTCCAGCTCGCGCGCGAATTCCCCACTGGTGTCATGAGTTGCCGATCCCGCCTCCTCCGTTATCTGTCAGTTCTGGTCCTGTGAACGTTCACCTCCCGATACGTTCGCCGCTACAGTATCGGCGACGCGCAAACCTATCTTCCGCCAGCCGGGGCAGGCGTCACGGGCCCGAGGGTGGTCCGCCGCTGTTGTGATCGGGGGGGGAGTCTGCGCGCCGGGCTGGCTTCATCATCGTCGGGCGACCGCACGGGATCGCACCGTGCACCGATCTTGCGCCTCGAGTGAAGGTCGTGGGTGAGGCGTGCCGAGCTGCAGCATGCTGCACGGACGATCCGGTCACGACTGGGGGCGGTGTGCCACGCTGATCCCGATAGGGGAGCGGAACGTGGTGAGTCCCATCATAGCGGCCATTGACCAGGTGACGATCGGCGTGATTGTCAGTGCCGTGATCGCGGCGGCGTTGACGTTCACGGTCGTGAAACTGCTGGACCGTCTGCGCAAGAAAGACGCCGAGACCGAAGCGCGACAGATACTCGAACGAGCGGAGCGGGAGGCAAGCAATCGCCGGCGCGAAGCGGAGCTGGAGATCAAAGAGCGGGCCTTGCAGCAGAAAGCCAAGGCGGAGGAGGAGCTGGGCAAGATCCGCGACGAGTTGCGGGAACGGGAGCGGTTGCTGGACAAGCGGACCGAGACGCTGGAACAGCAGACCGACGACCTGCGCAAGCAGGAACGGATCGTGGAGAGCACACAGCGGCGGCTGACGGAGCGGCTGGACGACGCGAATCGCCGCAACGACGAGCTGTCCAAGCTGCTCGACATGCAGCGTCAGACACTGCACGATCTGAGCGGCCTGGGGCGAGAGGAGGCGGAGCACCGGCTGCTGTCGATGCTCGACGCGGAGCTGACTCAGGAGACGGGGCAGATCATCCTCCGGCACGAGAAGCAGATTGCCGAGCAGTGCGATGCGATCTCCCGCGACATGCTGTTGACCGCCCTGCATCGTTACGCGGCCGTACACACGGCGGAGAGCACAACCAGCTCGATCGACATCCCCAACGACGAGATGAAGGGGCGGATCATCGGCCGCGAGGGGCGCAACATCCGGGCGTTCGAGAAGGCGACCGGCGTGGACGTGATCATCGACGATACCCCCGGCGTGGTGATCGTCAGCGGCTTCGATCCGGTGCGCCGCGAGGTGGCCCGCCAGTCGCTCGACAAGCTGATCGCCGACGGGCGCATTCACCCCTCCCGGATCGAGGAAATTGTGGCGGAGACAGCCAAGGAGATCGAGCTGTTTATCCGCCGCAAAGGGGAAGAGGCGGTCCAGGAGGTGAACATCCACGGCCTGCACGAGCGGCTGGTGTACATGCTGGGCCGGATGCATTTCCGCACCAGCTACAGCCAGAACGTCCTGCGGCACAGCGTGGAAGTGGCCTTCATTACCGGCATGCTGGCCGAGATGATCGGGCTCGACGGTGACATCGGACGCCGCTGCGGGCTGCTGCACGACATCGGCAAAGCGGCCGACCACGAGTTGGAAGGGGGGCACCCGAAGATCGGGGCCGACCTGCTCAAACGGCACGGAGAGGGTCCCGAGGTGGTGCACGCCGCGCTGGGCCACCACGACGAGATCCTGACCGAATTCCCCTACACGATGCTGGTGGCCACCGCCGACGCCTGCAGCGCATCGCGGCCTGGCGCGCGGCGCGAGTCGCTGGAGCGGTACATCAAGCGGATGGAGGAGCTGGAATCGATTGCCAGCGGGTTCCCAGGTGTGGAACAGGCGTTTGCAATCCAGGCGGGGCGCGAGCTGCGCGTGATCGCCAGCGCCAAACAGACGGACGACGCCAAGGCCGCCAAGATCTGTCGCGACATTGCCAAGGCATTTGAGGAACGGTTGACGTATCCCGGCGAGATCAAAGTTACCGTGGTGCGGGAATCGCGGTTTACCGAACTGGCGCGTTGACCGCCCGCGCCCGCCATGGGGAACCTTAGCCTCCAGAGGACCACCTGTGAACATCCTGCTGATCGGCGACATTGTGGGACGACCGGGGAAACAGATCGTGCAGCGCGCGCTGCCGGGCCTGCGCATGGAAGCCGCGCTGGACCTGGTGATCGCCAACGCAGAAAACGTCGCAGGCGGTTCGGGACTCACCCCCAAGATCTTCGCCGAGCTGCGGGCGGCCGGCGTCGACTGCGTCACGATGGGGGACCACATCTACCGGCGCAGCGAAATCGAGACGATTCTGGACACGGGGCAGCCGATCGTCAAACCGGCCAACTTTCCCCGGTCGGCGCCCGGCCGGGACTGGATCGTGGTGCGCGCCGCCAACGGCGTCGACGTGGCGGTGTTCAGCCTGCTGGGCCGCCTCTTCATGCGCCCGGTCGATTGCCCCTGGACGCGCGCCGATCAGCTGCTCCAGGACATCCCGCCGACGGTGCCGGTCCGCGTGCTCGACTTCCACGCCGAAGCGACCAGTGAGAAGCAGCTCATGGGCCGGTACCTGGACGGGCGGGTGTCGGCCGTGCTGGGCACCCACACGCACGTGGCAACCGCCGACGAACAGATCCTGCCGCGCGGGACCGCATTTCAATGTGACGTGGGCATGACCGGACCCTTCGAGAGCATTCTCGGACGCGAGATCGATCGCGTCACGCTCACCACCGTCACGTTCCGCCCCACCTACTTCCAGGTCGCCCGGAACGACGTGCGGCTCGGTGGCACCGTGGTGGAAGTGGATCCCGCCACCGGCCGCGCGCTGAGCATCCGCCGCCTGCAGCTGCGCGAAAGTGATCTGCCCCGGCTGGAACGGCTCTGTGCACCGGCCGCCATCTTGTCCGAGTCCGATGACGACTGAACCCGAATCCGCTCAGTGGGCGTAGGCGGCCCCGTCGCGGGCGAAGTCTTCGGCCATGTTGTAGTCGTAGAAGTTCTTCGCGATGTGCTCCGCCAGCACCTGAATGTAGGTGCGTTCAAACGTCCGCCAGTTGGCATTGAGCACCGATACGGCGTGGGTTGTCGGGAACGTGTGCTCGGCGTCGGTTGTACGGAAAACCTCTTCGCCGTCGCGCGCCATGTCGTAGACGGTCGTCGACAGCCGCGAACGCCCCTTCAACAACGTCTTGCTCTCGTGAATGCTGAACGCGTCGATGTCGATCCCCACCACCACGTCCGCCTTCACGCCGCGCCCGATCTCGACAAAATCAGATTCGTCCCACTCGTTCGTGTCCATCCAGTCCGCCACTTCGTCCTGACGCACGACCTGAATCTTGTCGATCTTCTGCCGCAGGATCCGCCCCACCTCATCCGCCAGCATCGTCGACGCCTCACCATCTCCATAGGTCGACGGGTTCATCACGCAGACGACCGCCACCCGCTTCCCTTTCAGGCCGGTGTATTTGGCCTCGATCTTGTGACCGTCCCCATAGGCCAGCTGATACAGCACGGCACAGCCCGTCGAACAGACCAGGGCAGGCAGGCAGAGGATCAGCAGGATTCCCAACGTGTGGCGTGTGGTGGCGTAGCGCATGATAACTCCATCCATCGGGCGCTCGAAACGGTCAACTGCCATGGCGATGCTTCCCAGGGGGGTGGAGGATAGCAGTGAACCCTAGGAGAGACAAGACGGATTTGGCCTGCCCACACCTGAACACCTGACAGATGCAGGAACGCACTTTCTCGAGAGAGCGATCAGGGAAATTCAGGAATTCAGGAATTCAGGAATTCGGAAAGCCGTTCCCGCACCCGCATCTCCCGCCCGGGCTGCCGAGTCTGGAAACCGCCCCTCGCCCACGGTCTTCGTTGACGCCAGAAGTCGTGCGACATAGGATAGTTAGGTACCAGGGGGCACCGAGCGCGAACTATTAAAGGAAGTGTCTGGAACCATGAACCGATCCCACTTTCTCACCATCCGCGGCGTACTGTCCGCGCGTACGGTGGCCGTGGCATGCCTCGCCGCCGCCACTGTTCTGATCTCCGAGTCGTCGCTGTGGGCCCAGGTCAAGACCCAGGTCCAGCCCCAGGCCCAGGTCAAGGCCCAGGCCCAGGCCCGCGCCAAGAAGCCTGCGGAAAAGTCCTTCGAGGACGTCACCCTCGATACCAAAGACGGCGTGATCCTGCAGTGCACGTACTATCCGGGCCCGGAGAAGAAGACCACGGTACCGCTGATCCTGTTGCACGATTGGGACGGCAGTCGCACCGACCTGCACCCGCTGGCCAACTATCTGCAGATCATGCTGGGACATGCGGTCATCGTGCCGGACCTGCGCGGGCACGGCAGCAGTGTTCGGCTGCGCAACTCCGAAACGCCCATCGATCGCGACAAGCTGAACAAGCTGGGTATCGAAGCCATGCTGCTGGATGTCGAAGCCGTCAAAGGTTATCTGCTGCAACGGAACAACGAGGAGAAACTGAACATCGAGCAGTTGGGCGTGGTGGGAGTCGGTTTTGGCGGGACCCTGGCGCTCAACTGGGCGGTCCGGGACTGGCAGGTCCGCAACCTCCCGACGTACAAGATGGGCCAGGATGTCAAGGCGCTGATCCTCATCTCGCCGCGTCAGTCCTTCCAGGGGGTCAATGTGAACGTGGCACTGCGGGCCCGCCTGATTCTGAGCCAGCTGTCGCTGCTGCTCGTGGCGGGCACACAGGATACCGCCCGCTACGCCGACGCCCGGCGGATCTACAAGTCGTTCGAGGCCGCTCACGTCAACAACGACGACAAGGACGCGGTATTATTTTACGAGGCGGACACATCGGTGCAGGGCATCGATCTGCTCTACGACCGCGATCTGCGCGTCGGGGAGTGGGTGGCTGGGTGCATCAAGACCCGTCTGGTGGACCGCGAAGCCACTTTTCCCTGGACCGATCGGACCAGCCCACTCAAGTAGCGCTTCAGCTCCCGCGGCGGAATCCGCCGGTGGGCAGCGGCACCAGGCGCGGCTCGTCCTCTGGCACGGCTTCCTCAACGGCCGGCTTGCTGGCAGCGGTGGCCCCGGTGGGGATGACGATCGCCACACCGATCGGCAGCAACTGTGGGTCGGCCAGCACGTCAGGGTTGGCGGCCAGGATGTCCACCGCCCGCTGTGCGTCGCCCAGATACCGGACGGCCAGCGACTCGAGCGTATCGCCGTCGTGAATGGTGTGTTTCTTGAGCGGTTTGCTGCGCGGCGGCACCCGGCCATCCAGCCCCACCACTCGTCCCGCTCTGCCCGAGGCCTGCGCCGGCTTGAACAACGGACGATACTCATCGGGCAGCGCAGGCGGCGCGGTCTGCGCAGCCAGTTTCGGATCCGTCGCCAGTTCCGCCGCCGGCCGCTCCTCCGCGTCCCGCTCGTCCGCCCATGGCGCCGGTGGCTTGGCCTCCAGCGGAACCGTCATCTGCTGCCCGGGCATCTGCAGCGACACTCCGGCACCAAGTGACAATTGGTTGGCAGTAGCGTCCGCGGCCACTGTCGGCACAGCCGGTACCGGACGGTAAAATGGCAGCGATCCGAAGACGCCCAGAGCGATGATCCCCACTCCAAGCGTCAACCGCTTCAACAGACTCATCCGTTTCACTGGCGGTTTCCCCTTGTCTCGATCCAGTCACGGGCCGCGCAGGGACCGGCCGGTCACGGCGCAGCGTCACATGATCGAGATCGTCCGGGCAGCACCAGCGAACCAAAGGAATTGCCTCCCAATTCCCCCACATCACCGAAACAACAACGGGTGACAACGGTCGTAGGAACTGTAGGAGGAGAATGATGGAATGACGGAATGACGGAATGACGGAATGGCCGTGGTGGACGCGTTGGCGAAGCCACCTGCCAGGCAGGCTGGCAGGTGGATCCCATTGCGAGTCGCGGGCCCGGTCGCGTGCTTAATGCTTAATCAGCTGCCGGCTTCTTCTCCGTCCGCAGCATCCACAGCACGATGGGTGCGGCGATGTACACCGTACTGTACGCCCCGGTGATCGTGCCGACCGTCATCGCAAACGCGAATCCATGGATGCCCGCTCCGCCGAAGATGTACAGAATGAGTGTCACCAGCAGCACGGTCCACGCGGTGAGCAACGTGCGGCTCAACGTCTGATTGATGCTCCGATTGATCATCTCGCCGGTGATCTGCGGACTCTTGCCGCGCACTTCGCGGACGCGGTCGAAAATCACGATCGTGTCGTTGATCGAGTAACCGATGATGGTCAGCAAGGCGGCCACCAAGGTCAGGTTGATCTTGAAATCGTCTATCAGCAGGAATCCCAGATAATCCGTCAGGTAGGCGCTCACGGCGATGGCAGTAATGGTAATGAGCACGTCGTGGACCAGCGCGAGCACGGCGGCCAGACCGAAGACCAGGTTCTGGAACCGGATCCACACGTAGATCACGATGCCGATCCAGCTGGCCACCAGAGCGGCCACGGCCAGCCGGCGGCTGTCCCCGGCCACCTGCCCGCCCACCGTGCTCGACGACAGGAACACGGGCATATTGGCCAGATTCTGCTCCATCCGCTGCAGCACCGCTTCCAACTGCTCAGGCGTGGCAGTCATCCGCACGTACCATTCCTTGCTCGTCACCGCGCTCGTCTGCTCCCAGTCGAAGAACTCATCTGTGTCGACGAACAGGCCGGGCACCTCGACTTCCTCCGTCACGTCCGTGCCGGTGCCCTCCGCGGCCGGTGTATCGTCAGCCGCGTAGACTTCGCCAAACGCTCGCGCGATGGACTGCCGCAGAGTCGGCGCGCTGATGGCGTTTTCAAAGGTGAGCCGCGCCACAGACGTTACCTCGGCAGCCGGTTGTTCCGCCGCGGCAGCCGGTGCGGTCTCGCCCGCAGCGGCCGGCGGCACGGCCGGCGCTTCCGCTTCCGGCGGCACGGTGTCCACTGCTGGTACTTCATCGGGCGGCACCACTTCCGGCGCATCCTGCTGAGCCGGACCTGCCCAGGCCAACATGGCATCGGGGGGCAGGTCGCGCCGCAAAGAGGCCCCCGAGTCGCTGGCCGGTGCCGGGTCGCTGGCCGGTGCCGGGTCGCTGGCTGGTGCCGGGTCAGTAGCTGGTGCCGGGTCAGTGGCTGGTGCCGGGTCAGTGGCTGGTGCCGCGGGTGCGGGATCGGCGGGCGGTTCCGGAGGCGTTGGTTCCGCCGCGGCGGCCGGTGCGGCCGGTACCGCTTCCGGCGTCCGGGGCGTGGTGGCCAGAGCCTTCACGTCGGCATACTCCATGCGGTACGCCAGCAGCATGCTGTTGCCGTTCTCATCGCGAAACGCCTCCGCCAGGGCCTCTTCCAGCTCGCTCGCCGCCGTGAGGTTCGCGTCGATCTTGTAGACGCTGGACTCCGGACGACCTTCCACGCCCACGGTATTGACGGTGCAGCTGACGGCCGGCGTCGCATCTTCGAAGTGTTCCTCCAGGCGGCTGCGCACCTGATCCGGCGGCAGCGTGTCCTGCAACACCATCGTGACCGACACGCCGCCGGTGAGGTCGATGTCATAAATCGACTTGCCGCGTATGAAGAACGTGACCAGACCAATCAGGATGACGACCGACGAGCAGGTGACGGCAATGCCGCACTTGCCGATGAAGTCGATATGCGTCTCGCCGAGCAACCGCATCATCCGCAAATCCTTGATCCAGCCGCGGCGTTCGGCGATGTCAAACACGACGCGCGAGCAGAAGACGGCGGTGAACATGCTCACCAATAGACCGAGTGTCAAGGTGACGGCAAATCCACGCAGTTGGTCGGTGCCGATCACATAGAGCACGATCGCCGTGATGATCGTCGTCAGGTTGGAGTCGATGATCGTGGTCGTCGCCCGATCGAAGCCGTTGCGGATGGCCATCCGCAGGCCGGTACCACGCGCCAGTTCTTCCCGCAGGCGTTCGAAAATCAACACGTTACTGTCCACGGCCATACCGACGGTCAAGGCGATTCCCGCCACGCCGGGGAGGGTCAGCGGCGCGTTGACCAGAATCATGATGGCGAACACGAACAGCAGGTTCACGGCCAGCGCCGCGCACGCCACCAGGCCGGCGAACCGGTAGTAGACAGCCATGAATATGAACACGGCCAGCATCGCCACGATGGTGGCGGTCTTGCCTTTCTGGATCGTGTCGTCGCCGAGCATCGAGCCGATGTGGTTCTCGCTGATCGGGACCTTCTTCAATGTGGCCGGCAGTTTGCCCGCCCGCAGGATGCCGACCAGGAAATCGACTTCATCCTGGGTGAAGTTGCCGGAGATCTGCCCGCTGTCGCTGATGGTCGATTGCAACCGCGGGAAGGAAATGATCCGCTCGTCCAGGATGATCCCCAGATGCCGATAGAAGGGTGGGGTCGAATCCGTGTCGGGCAGATTCGAGTTGGTCAGCAGATGGAACTTGGCGACCCCCTCACCCCGCATGCGGAAGTTCACACACGGGGTCAGGTACTGGTCCGTGCTGGCCGCCACCATCCCCAGGTAGTCGCCCGTCACGTCACAGCCATCGTTGGTGGCCACCAGGAAGTCGACATCCTGCAGCCCGTTTTCCTGCAGGTAGTCCTCGAGCGTCTGCTGGTTATCCCGGATCGGGCCGAGCGCCTGGCGATCAATCATTTCGCCGGTCGTGCCGTTGCGCAGGATATTTCCTTCGAGCTCGATGGCCTTGAGCTTTTCTTTGGCGGCCTGGGCCCAGAATCCCACGCGTTCCTCGTGCGGCGCGCCGTCCATCTCGGTGCGGCTCATGACGTTCCTGCTGATCCGGCGCGCCGGATCCGGATGCTGTGCCTGCTCTTCGGCCAGCGCAATGATGTTCTGGTGGTCGCGCGTGTTGGCCACAATGCGGAATTCCAGCATGCCGGCCGTGCCGATCTGCTGCTTGATGTACGTCACCTCTTCCGTCTCGACTTCCGGAATGATGATCTCCACCTGCCGGTCGCCGTAGGGGCGAATCACGATTTCCTTGGTGCCGCTGGGGTTGATCCGGTTGGTGAGCGCTTGGACGAGGTCCGGCATATTGATTTCCGGCCCGTCGTCGCCCCGCGCTGCCGCCCCCCGCGTGCCCAGATCGATCTCGTAGATCAGCACCACACCGCCTTTGAGGTCCACCCCCATGGGCATGCGGAACTTGCCCTGTTCAAAGTCGTAGGCGCGGATGACGATCAACAGGCCGATCGCCACCGTGACGAAGATCAGGCTGAGTTTCCACTCGTAACCGCGCATCCGCAGCCATTTGGCCACGGCAGATCCCAGCATGATCGGCAACACGATCGCCAGCGCGACGATGACAAAGAACTGCAGAATCTTCAATGCCCCACCAGAAACAGCGCTCTGCTCTTGGGCCATCAACACGGGCAAGTACAAGGAATCAAGCATGACAAGAACTTCCTAATTCCCGAGAACCTCATGGGGCGGGTCTGGGTACGTGTGACTGATCAATCAGTTTTCGCCGGCGCGGCGCTGTCAGAGGCGAGCACGCGGGCGATGGCCGCGCGCTGCATCCGCAGCTTCGTATTCGTGTTCTCATCCACCTTGAGCGTGACTTCGTCCAGCTCTTTCTGCACGTTGACCACGGTGCCGAAGATACCGCCAATCGTCACCACGCGGTCGTTCTTCTTGAGATTGTTCAGCATCGCGGTCAGCTCCGCGCGCTTCCGCCGCTCGGGTCGAATCAACAGCAGGTAGAAGAACACCGCAATCAGAATGAACGGCACCAACTGTAGCAGCATGCTGGCCGGGCCGGACGGCGTTTTGTCGCCTTCCGCCAGCAATATGCCGACGATTGAATACAACGTAGCTGGCATGGAATGCTGTTTCCCCCTTCACGGGTCGGCCGGATGCCACGCCACGGCACCGCCCGGCACATTGGTCCGATCTCTCAGCGCATCACTGAACTCAGCATGCGGCACAACCGGGAACCGGCGGCCACATCCGGGCCTGCGCGCCCCGACCGCCAGTCGCTGGCATCAGAAACTGGCATCAGAAAACGGCCCGACGGCAGCTCCGCTCGGGCCTACCCCCGATTGAATAGGTCGATATCTTAAGATCTTGTGGCGCAACGAGCAAGGGCGCAGCGCTCAGGTCCCCGGCAGCCCGGCAACCGCGCAGCACAGGGCGTCACCGCGTCACGCCGTCGGGGCATCCTGCCGTGCCGCGGCCGACCAGCCGGCCATCCGCTGCTGAAAAAAGTCCATGAATCGACCCCGCGCAATCGCCTCCCGTGCACCGCGCATCAGACGCTGATAGTAGGTCAAGTTGTGCACGGTCAGCAGCATGGGGCCAAGCATCTCGCCCGCCTTGAACAGATGGTGCAGGTAACCCCGGCTGTGGCGGCAAGCCAGGCACGGGCAATCGGGCTCCAGCGGCTGCGGGTCGCATCGGTGAACCTGGTTGCGCAGACGAAGCGGGCCACGGTCGGTGAAGGCCAACGCGTTGCGGCCGTTACGGGTCGGCATGACGCAATCGAACAGATCGACGCCGCGGCGGATCGCCTCCAGAATATCCGCAGGTCTCCCCACCCCCATCAGATAACGCGGCCGGTCCTCCGGCAGGGCCGGGCAGGTGACATCCAGCATGGCATACATTTCTTCGGGGCGTTCCCCCACACTCAGACCACCGATCGCATAGCCGGCGAAGTCCAGCGCCACCAGCTGGCCCGCACACCAGCGCCGCAGCTCCACGTCCAGCCCCCCCTGGACGATCGCGAAGAGCGCCTGATCGGACCGCCGGGCAGCAGCGCGGCACCGCACCGCCCAGTCCACCGTCCGCTCACATGCCGCCCGGACAGCGGCCAGGTCGTTCGGCAGGGCGATCACCTGGTCCAGCACCATGGCGATGTCGCTGCCCAACGCCTCCTGGATTGCGATGGCCCGTTCGGGTGAGAGCGTCACCATGTGGCCGTCGACGTGGGAGCGGAACTCGACGGCCGCGTCCGAGACCCGGCACAGCCGCTCGAGACTGAAGACCTGAAATCCACCGCTGTCGGTCAGGATCGGTCCGTCCCATCCCATGAATCGGTGCAGCCCACCGAGTTCCCGCACGATGTCCGCGCCGGGCCGCAGCGCCAGATGGTAGGCGTTGCCCAGGACCATCTGGGCCCCGGTCTGGGCGACCATCTGGCTCGTACAGCCTTTGACGGTCGCCTGCGTGCCCACCGGCATGAAGGCCGGCAACTGCACCTCACCATGGGCCGTCTGCAGCACGCCGCAGCGGGCCGCGCAGGTCGGATCCGTAGCCTGGATCTTCAGACACAGCGGTGGAGCCGCCATCACTCGCCGCGCAACTTGAGATTCACCTGGGCCAGCTTCTCGCGAACTTCGTTCAGACTCGTGACGCCGAAGTTCTTGCACTCCAGCAGGTCGTCACCCGTCTTGCGAATCAGTTCCCCCAGCGTAGTCAAGCCCAACCGGACCATACATTTACGGGCCCGCACCGACAGATTCAGATCGGATACCGGGCGTTCCAGCACCGCCTGTTCGTCCGGCGAGAGGTCGGACAGGTCGAGCTGCACTTCCGGCTCCGGGCGACGGTCGACGTACATGCCCAGGTCCAGCCCCTTGGAGTGCAGCATGTCGCGAATCTCGATCAACGATGTTTCGCCGAAGTTCTTGCTCGACAACAGCTCAATTTCCGTGATGCGCGTGAGGTCGCCCAGCGTGCGGACCCCCATCTTCTGCAGGCAATTGCGGCTGCGCACCGACAGTTCGAAATCGGTCACGGGGATGTTCAGCACCCGATTGAGCCGCTCGGCACGCTTCTGCGCTTCCTCGTCATAGAACATGTCGCCCGACGCCGAGGCGTCTTTGAAATACAGCCGGGCCCGCGGATCGTTGGGAAAGCTGTCCAGGATCCGCCGGTAACAGGCTTGCGCCGCCTCGTACTGCAGACGGTCTTCGTACATGAGCCCCAGATTCAGCAGCGAACCGACGTGAGTCGGGTAGCCCTGGACCGCGCGTTCGCACAATTCCAGCGCCCGGTCGTCATCGCCGCGGCGATCGCACTCAAGTGCCAGGCCGAACAGGGCGCCCGGATGTCGCGGGTCAGTAGCCACGGCCCGCTCGTAAAGCGCCACAACCTCGGTCGGATTGCCGCCGAGCGCCGCGATCGTGGCCCCCCGCTGATACAGATACTCGGCCGTCTGCTCAATCGCGCCCGACAACTCGTCGAGCGTGGCCAGCGAGGCGGCCGCGTCCCCCATATACCGCTGAGCCTCGCCGGTGGCCAGAGCACAATGATCGGCGTTGTAGCCGGCGCCGCGCGCCGCATGATAGCTGGTAATCGCCTCCGCATACTCGCCCGTGGCAAACAACGATCGCCCCAGATAGAACAGCGCCAATGCACTGCCATCCGCACTGCGCAACGTCTCGATCGCCCGGTTCGTGCGTCCCAGCAGGTAGTAGCAGACGCCAAGCCGCACCGCCATCGCGGGGGTCAGACTGTCGCTGGCCTCCAACTCCGATACCGAATCCCGCAGTACGGGCACCCAGGAAGCATCTCCCGAGATCGCCTGCGTCAGTTGGTCGATCTCGTTGGGCCCGAAAGTGCTGTTGGACAACACGATTTCTTTCAGGTCGATATCCAACCCTTGCGCCATGTACAGGTACCCCCTAAGAGCCGGCATTAGCCGCGGCGATTCGGCAGGCTGCGCACGCGTAAAACGCAAAAGCCAGCGGTGGGAGTCGAACCCACAACCCCCGCATTACGAATGCGGTGCTCTGCCAATTGAAGCTACGCTGGCAAGTCGTCGTGTATCAACGAGTTAGTGAACCCCATGAACGACGAAGCGACCCCGGCACCTCGCGCGGAACGCCCCTCAGCACGTTGTGTCAGGAATTTGTAAGCCTAACGCCCAGCGGTCCTAGGATCAAGCCCATGCGTTGCGAGAGAGGAGAAAGCAGAGAGGAGAGAGAAAAGAGAGAGAAGCAGGAGAGAGTGGTGAGTTTTGTCTTATTTGCTCTACATTCTCCTCTCTCCTGCTCTATTCTTTTCCCTGTGTTACCATCAACGACAGTTGCCATCCTCGACACGGGCCGGATCCCCCAGGGACGCCGCTCCAGGGACGACAGGGTACGCTTGATGACTCGTCTGATTCGCTATCTGCCACCGGAAGCCCGCCGCGTGCTGATCCTGGTCAACGCGACAGCTGGCGCACGGGCTGGCGAGAGTCGCGTGGATCAACTCCGCCAGCAACTTGCGGCCAGCGGGCTGCAGGTCGAAACGTTCACCGATCCGGCGGCGCTCGGCCGGGCGGTGGGCAATCGCTGCGACCGGTCGATTCGTGCCGTGGTCGCGGCGGGCGGTGATGGAACGGTGGCGGCGGTGGTCAACGCCACGCCGCCGGGCACGCCTGTCACGGTCCTGCCGTTGGGCACCGAGAATCTGCTGGCCAAGTACCTCGCCTACCCGTTTTCGCTCGACGCGCTGCGCCACACGATCCTGCACGGGGCGACGGTGGCGTTGGACGCCGGTCGCGCCGGCGACCGGCTGTTCCTGCTGATGGTCGGTTGTGGATTTGACGCGCACGTGGTGCGTGGACTCCACCGGCATCGCCGTGGCCATATCCGGCACACGACGTACATCAAACCGATTCTGGAATCGATTTGTCGATACGCGTATCCGGAGATACGGATTGAGTGTGCACCGCGGGGGGCCGCTGGGCAGCCGAGCGGGTCCCCGGCATCGGGTGCAGCCCGATGGGTGTTTGTCGTGAATCTCCCGATGTATGCCGGGGGGCTACGGATCGTCCCGGATGCGGTGGGCACCGACGGCCTGGTCGATGTGTGCCTGTTTGAGCGTGGTTCCCTGGCACATGGCCTGCGATACCTGTCCGGGATCTTGCGAGGCCGGCATCCTGAGTGGGAAGATTGTCGGTGTGTCCGGGCGGAACGCGTGCGGATCGAGTCCGACGGCGAGGTACCCTACCAGCTCGACGGCGATCCGGGTGGAGTGCTGCCGGTGGAGATTGCGGCGATGCCCGGGCGTATGTGCGCGCTGGTCACGGAAACCTGGGCGGTACGACACGGATTCCAGCATGCAGCGGAGGAGGCTGCCGGGAAATGTCTGTAACGGAGAACCCGATTTCGATCGGTCCCTATCGTTGTGGCGCGGGCTGCCCGCTGCTGCTGATTGCCGGCCCCTGTGTGCTGGAGAGCGAGTCGTTAGCACTCGAGATCGCGAGCCAGCTACAGGCGGCGGTGGCCGAGCTGCCGGTGAACCTGGTCTTCAAGGCGTCGTTCGACAAGGCGAACCGCACGAGCATCGCGTCGGGCCGCGGCCCCGGACTGGACCGCGGCCTGGACATGCTGCGGGAGGTGGCGCGCCGGACAGGGCTGCCGGTGACCACGGACATTCATGAAGCGCACCAGGCGGCGGCGGTGGCCGACGTGTGCGAGCTGATCCAGATCCCGGCCTTCCTGGCGCGCCAGACCGACCTGCTGGTGGCAGCGGCAGCCACGCGCCGCGCGGTGCATGTGAAGAAGGGCCAGTTCATGGCGCCGGGGGACATGCGGCACGTGGTCGACAAGCTGTCGGCCGCCGGCTGCCGCCATGTACTGGTGTGCGAACGCGGCACATTCTTCGGCTACGGCCGCCTGGTGAATGACATGCGCAGCCTGCCGCAGATGCGGGCCCTGGGCGTACCGGTCGTGTTCGATGCGACCCACAGCGTGCAGGAGCCTGGCGGGCTGGGCGCGGCAACCGGCGGCAATCGGCAGATGGTCGAACCGCTGGCGCGTGCGGCGGTGGCCGTGGGCGTGGACGGACTGTTCTTTGAGACACACCCCGATCCCGACTCATCGCCCAGCGACGGTCCGAACATGATCCCGCTGGCACAGTTTCCCGCGCTGCTCAGGCGACTCGTGCGGCTGCGGGAGACGGTCGAGAGTTTGCGATAGCCCGGCCGCACATTACACTGACACTAGACGCGAGACGCGAGACGCGAGACGCGAGATGCGACGAGCTGCGTTCGGCGATCGCGCCGCAAGCCCGAGATCCAGATCATGAAGACTTCATCCATGCGTGTTTTTCTTCCCGCACCCAGCGCCACAGCCAGGTGGGTCGCCATCGCGGTCGTCCTCGGCCTGGGCGCCGGCCTGGCAGGCTGCCGGCAGCAGGCACCGGCCGTCACCAGCGATCCGGTCCCGGCCGTGGCCAGTCCCAAGCTCGACCGCGATCACTTCGCCGTGGCGATCGATTTCCTCAAACAGCGTGACGAGCACAACATGGACCGGTCGGCCGGGCAGGCCAACTACTACCTGAACCGCTGGATCCGCGATCAGGCGGCCGAGCCGCGGTGGTCGGTCGACTCCATGCTCAGCACGCTCCCGGACGCGACCAAGCGTGCGCCGGCGACGAAGGAACTCACGTCCGAGCGGGCGCTGGCCGGCTACGAGTTCTTCCTGGGTGACATTCTTTTTCTCGAGGAAAACCGATGGTTGCGGGCCATTGCCCGGTGGGCCGGCCAGCAGCCTCCACCGGCCGCGCTGGCGGAGTGGATCACCGGCCACAGCGGTTTGACGGGCCGCAGCGCCCGGGATCTGGCCACCTGCGTGTCGCTGTTCGACTGGACGATCCGCAACATTCAGCTGGAGGAGTTGCTGGACTACCCGAAGCAGACAGAGGTGGGGCCCGCGGTCGGCACAGAATCGGACGCGGCCATGGCCGACTGGCCACCACCGATGCGAGGCCTGCCCGGTCCGGGGTATAACCAGCATCCGTGGAACGTTCTGCTCTACGGGCGCGGCGACGCCTATCAGCGGGCGCGGATCTTCATGCTGCTGGCCCGCCAGCTGCGCATCGATACGGTGATGTTGAGCATCGACCGCAAGACGGGACGTGCGCAGGAGTGGCTGCCGGCGGTGCTGCTGGACAAGCAGCTGTTTCTGTTCGATCCGGAGTTAGGGCTGGTGCTGCCGGGGCCGGACGGTCAGGGGATTGCGACGCTGGCCGACGTACTGGCCAATCCTCAGTTGATCGAGTCGCTCGACATCGGGGACAAGTACCGATACCGCGTGCGGCGCGAGGATCTGGACAAGGTCGTGGCCCTGATCGACGTGGCGCCACAGTTCCTCTATCAGCGCATGCGTCTGGTCGAGCAGACGCTCGACGCGGCCGACCAGATGGTGTTGAGCTACCTGCCATCGGAGATCAAGTCGCAGTTGGCGGCCTGCGCCGGCATCACCGATGTGCGGCTGTGGGCCGTCCCGTTCGAGGCGCTCATGTACCACCAGGCCCGCGCGGCACTGATGGCGCGCGACCCGCAGCTGCAGTGGCAGGAGTTCCTCGATTACGGTGTGTTCCAGGGTCTGAGCACGGTGGTGCGCGGCCGGCGACAGCACCTCCTCGGCCACTTCGAGAAGCAGGCGGACCAGCCGGGCGCTACGGCGTTCTACCTGGCCGCGCGCATGTCCAACGCGCAGATCGAGGGCATTGAGAAGGACCGCAACATGCAGAAAGCGGTCGGGCTCGAACGCACGATCGAGACGACGGACCGCGAGTGGGAACAGAAGATCACCCAGATCACGCGGCTGCAGGTGGAATCGAAGAAGCACGCCAGCTACTGGCTCGGTCTGATCCACATGGAACAGGGGAACCACGACGTCGCGGTCAACTGGTTCAAGGTGCGGACGCTCGAGAGCGATCCGGAGGGGGTGTGGAAGAACGGCGCGCGCTACAATCTGGCACGCTGCTACGAGGCACTCGGGAAGATCGAGGAAGCGCGGCAGCTCTACCTGATTGACGATTCGCCCCAGCGCCATGGCTGCCTGCTGCGGGCACGCCAGCTCGAAGCGCAGGCCGCCGCTACTTCCACTGAAACGCCTGACCCGTGAGCCGCTCGTAGGCCTCGATGTACTTCTCCCGCGTGCGGGCCACCACCTCCGGCGGCAAGGCGGGCGGCGGGCTGTCCTTGTCCCAGCGGGAGGCGGTCAGCCAGTCCCGCACGAACTGCTTGTCGAACGACGGCTGCGCGTGCCCCGGTTCGTACTGATCCGCCGGCCAGAAACGCGAGCTGTCGGGGGTCAGCGCTTCATCGATCAGGATCAGTTCCCCCTCGTACCAGCCCCACTCGAACTTGGTGTCGGCGATCAGGATGCCGCGCGTGCGGGCATAGGCGGCTCCCTGCTGGTAGATTTCCATGCTCCGCCGCCGCAGTTCTGCGGCGGCCACGGCCCCCGTCATCGCCTCCATCTGCTCAAACGCGATGTTGATGTCGTGTCCCTTCTCCTCCTTCGTCGCCGGGGTGAAGATGGGCTCCGCCAGCTGCGCACACTGCTGGAGTCCGGCGGGCAGCGGGATGCCGCACACCGTTCCCGACTGCTGATACTCCTTCCAGCCAGACCCATCCAGGTAGCCACGTACGACGCACTCCACCGGCACCACCTGGCACTTGTGCACCAGCATGCTGCGGCCCTCCAGAGCCGCCAGGTCCGCGCCGCGAGGCAGCCGGTCGGCCGCCAGCTCGGCCGCAATCATGTGATGCGGCGTGTCCAACTGCTCGAACCAGAACTTGCTGATCTGCGTCAGCACGCGTCCCTTGTCGGGGATCCCCGTCGGCAGCACCCAGTCGAATGCGCTGATCCGGTCGGTGCTGACCAGCAGCAACTGATCCCCCAGATCGTACACATCGCGGACCTTGCCCCGGCGCACGGGCAGCCCCGGCAACGACGTCTGCACTATGGCCTGGTTCATGGCCTGGTTCATGGCCTGGTTCATGGCACAATCTCCTTGTCCGAGCCAACCTCCATCGGCGTGGTGGCCGGAGTATAGCAAACCGAATTGCTGACGGGCTAGCTGGTGCGGAAGCTCACCCGACGCACGCTTGAAGGACTCCGTTGGCTGCGGTAAACTCGCCGGGGGCTGGTAGTCGTCACGTCGCGCGATCCCATCGTGTTCCGCTCGTCGGGATTGTAATTGTAGAGGTCGGGGTGCGAGGTCGAGGAATCGTCCATGGGCCAGATGCGGTTCTATGCACCGGCGCCAGATGCATTGTTGCCGCACGCCGTGGACCAGGCCTACCTGGCGGGCATTGAGGCCATCCCCTGGCACAGCTGCAATCGCTGGAGCGACGGACTGCTGTGCTTGGAACGGACGGTTTCCGAGTCGGGCAGTCTGTACATACCGTGGCAGGTGCCAGACCACGGTCAGCTGGTGCTCAACACCTGCACGTTGATGGAACGGCCGGAGCCTTACCATCTGGTGACCGAACTGGCCCGCGGCGTGCTCCATCGTGCGCGCGTGCTGGTGGCCGATCTCCAGTCCGACTCGGCGTCCATCCCGGATCGCGTCCAGACCGAACTTCGGCAGGCGGTGGCCACCTTTTTCCGGGCGACCACGAACTGCCGCGGTGGCGAGGCGGACGCCCGGCAGACCATCCACCTGGCGTGCAACGTGATTGCCAGCCTCTGCGGGGACGTGGTGCTGGAACGGATCCGCGCGCGGCGTGCGACGGAGGGCCCGCTCCCCGCCTTGCTCGCCGGCCGCCTGGGCGACGAACCGGCCTCGCAACCGGCTGCACAGCGGTTCCTGGACACCTTCCACGCCGCCAGCCTGCCGTTCCGGTGGCGGGATCTGCAGCCGACCGCCGACGCCGCACGGTACGATGCGGTGGACGCACAGCTGGCCTGGTGCCGCCGGCACGAGCTGCGGCTGCTGGGCGGGCCCCTCGTGCAGCTCGACCGCAGCTCCCTCCCCGCCTGGGTGTACCGCTGGGAGCACAGCTATGAGGCCTTCGAAGACGCGGCACGCAAGTATGCCCGCGACGTTGTGCAGCGTTACGATCGGGCGGTCGACGCGTGGGTCTGCGCAGGCCGGCTGAACGTGAGTGGCGCCCTGGGCTTCTCGGAAGAACAACGCCTGCGGCTGGCCGTGGCGATGATCGAAGTGGTGCGGGATGCGTCGTCGCGCGCCCCGGTCGTGATCAGTTTCGATCAGCCCTGGGCCGAGTACCTGGCCACCGATAACTACGACCTCTCGCCACTCCATTTCGCCGACGCGCTGGTGCGCGCCGACCTGGGGGTGGGCGGCATCGCGCTGGAGATGAACCTGGGCTACTGGCCCGGCGGCTCGCTGCCACGCGACCTGCTGGCCGTCAGCCGGCACCTGGACCGCTGGAGCCTGTTGGGGATGCCGTTGATCGTGTACCTGACGATGCCCAGCAGCGGGGCACGCGATCCGCAGGCGACCGGCGCGGCACAGGTCGTCCCGCGCCAGGCCAGCACCGGCGCCCCTCCCGCCATGCATCAGACCCTGGCCAGTCAGCTGATTCCACTGCTGCTGAGCAAACCAGCGCTCCACGCAGTCGTGTGGAACCAGCTGAGTGACCGGGAGCCGCACGAGTTCCCCCATTCCGGCATCCTGGACCACGCCGGAAACGCCAAGCCGCTCCTGTCTGTGCTGGGGAACATCCGGCGCGAACTGCTCGGCTGAAACGGCGGCTCCCTGCGGCCGACTCGCCCGCGATGCGCTTGAAACCGCCCGGCCCTTGGCGCAAGCTGGAAGTCACCGTGTGCGTGGCAATGTCCGGCTCACCTCCGTCGTTTCCAAAGGCCTGTGCTCCATGTGTCCCCAGCTCCTGCGTCCCCAGCTCCTGTGTTCCTGTCTCCTGTGTCCGACCGTGGCCGTTCTGGCCGCACTGCACGTCTTGTCTGCCTCGGCCGAGGCGGACGATCCACAGCCCGATCTGGTGGCCACGACGCTGGCCGAGGTGGACGAGGATTTCGCGTTCCAGGGCGAGTACTTTGGGGACGTGCGGGCAGTGGACGGCCGGCGCGTCTCGTTTGGGCTACAGATCGTCGCGCTGGGGCAGGGTCAGTTCTCCGCGTTGGGCCTGCCGGGCGGTCTGCCGGGCAACGGGTGGGACCAGGAGAACTTCATTTCCTGGAACGGCGTACGGCACGGGGAGCAGCTGACGTTGACCGGCGAGCGGGGCACGGTGATCATGCAGAACGGGCGGGGGCGGGTGATCGATGCCAGGGGGCGGGAAGTGGGGCAGGTGCAGCAGGTACGGCGCACGAGCATTACGCTTGGAGCCGCGCCGCCGCCAGGAGCCATCGTGCTGTTCGACGGCTCGAGCGTCACTCGGTTCGAATCGGGCCGCCTGACGCCGGCCGGCTGGCTCGCACCCGGCGCGGTGACCAGAATGCCGGTGCGCGATTTCCACATGCACCTGGAGTTTCAGACCCCCTACATGCCACACGCGCGCGAACAGGGACGCGGCAACAGCGGGGTCTATATCCAGCGCCGTTACGAGGTGCAGATCCTCGACTCCTTTGGCCTGCTGCCCCAGTTCAACGACTGCGGCGCACTGTACCGCCAGCAGGGACCCGATCTGAATATGAGTTTCCCGCCGCTGGCGTGGCAGACCTACGACATCGACTTCACGGCCGCCAGGTGGGATCCCGAAGGCAACAAGACGACCGATGCGTCCATTACCGTGCTGCATAACGGCGTGCCCATTCACAGCCAGCGCACCATCTTCAGCAAGACAGGCGCCGGTCAACCGGAGACGGCGTACGACGGGCCGATCCTGCTGCAGGACCACGGCAATCCGGTACAGTTCCGCAACGTCTGGCTCGTGGTCCACGACCGTCCGGCAACAGCACCGGACACGATCCCACAGCCGGCCGCGGCCATCCCAGCAGCCATCCCCATCCCCTGCGCCACGCTGTGCGGCGGCGAGGACTGGTGGCTGTGGAGAGGTTTCTGACCGCCAGCCACGCCCGGTCCGGGGGCGGCCTTCACGCCAGGCGCCCCAACGTCACCAGGCACATGTCGTCGCTCTGAGCGCCCTGCCCGATGAAACGGCAGACGTCCTGGATCACCGCATCGCCGACCACCGACGGCAGGCCACTGGTCGCCTGGATCCGCTTGCGGATCCGGTCGATCGTGAAGTACTCGCCCGTCTCGTTGACCGCTTCATTCAGACCGTCCGTGTACATGGTCAAGGATTCGCCCGGTCCCAGTTGCACCTTGGCCTGAGAGTAGTTGAGCGTTTCATCGATCCCCAGTGGCAGACCCGCTTCCACGCTGCTCGGCTCCATCACCTGGCCGTCCTTCGTCCGCAGGATCGGCGCCATGTGGCCCGCGTTGGCGATGGATACTTCATGACGTTTCGAGTCCAGTAGAGCCACCACTGCCGTGACAAAACGATCCAGCTGCAACTCGCACAGCCGCCGGTTGAGCATGCTCACCGCGGCCGCCGCATCCGCACCGGATGCCAGACAAAACCGGGCCTCCGCTGACAACTTGGCCATCAGCAGCGCAGCCGCCACGCCCTTGCCCACCACGTCGGCTACGATCACACCCACCCGATCGTCCGACAGTTGCAGATAGTCGAAGTAGTCTCCGCCGATCTGATGCGCCGGCCGATAGAAATCGAAGAACTCGTACCCCGCTATCGCGGGGCGCGTGTCGGGCAAAAACCGGTGCTGGACTTCGTTGGCCAACTCCAGGTCCCGGTCGATCACGCGCTGGCGCAACGCCAGCTCGTGCATCTGGGCATTGTCGATGGCGATGCCCGCCTGGCTGGCGACGGCCAGCAGGACTTCCAGATCCTCCTGCTGGAATCGCTTGCTCTGCTTCACCGTGTCGACCTGGATCACTCCCATCGAGTTGCCCAGGCTGTCCAACAACGGCGCGCACATCATCGACCGAATGCGAAAATCGGCGATGCTCTGCGCCTTGTTGAACTCCTCGTCCATCATGACGTCCGCCGACAGGATCGCTTCCTGGGTTTCCATCACCTTGTTGACGATCGTCCGGCTGACTCGAATTGTCTCCGCCGTATCCTCGCGCCACGTCCGGGACCAGCGCGGCACCAGCGTGCCGTCCGGATTGCGCAGGGCAATGAAACCACGATCGGCCTGCACGAAAATCTTGAACAGGCTGTTCAACACCTGTGGCAAGACCTCGTCCAGAACCAACGCTCGCCCCAGACTGCGATTGATCTCCAGCAACGCGTTGAGCTTCGCCTCCGGACTGGCCGTCAACTGCACCGACCCTTTCGCCGACCCCACCCCAACCTTCGACCCGACCTTTGACATGATCGTCGAATTGTTCGTATCGACGTCGTCGTCCACGAACAGAATGCCGCCGTTGGGAGCCGGATCAGTGGTGCGGAAGACGTATTCCAGATCACAGAACTTGACCCGATCCTCGTCCTTGAGCGGCTGCGGCGGTCCCTTGGGATCCACCCGCACGTTATTAAGATAGGTAAAGTTGCGGCTATCCAGATCCTGGACGTAGTAGTTGGTCCCGTCGTACGTGAAGGCGGCATGCCGCCGGCTGATGCTGGCCGCGTCGATGACCAGACTGCAGTCGGGGTGGCGTCCCACGGTGAACTCGTTTTGGTCAGTGGTCGTGATCGGGTGTACCCGTTTGGGACTATTGGCGGAACACAGATGAGCCATTGTCGGCCACCCCTCACGAATGTCGGATACCGAATTTGAGTCAATGCTGCCGATTCTAGTTCGCTCGGGGGTGAACCGTCAACAGTGCAAGTAGTCCTTGACTTATCACGAGTTACAGCATGTGCCGCCCTGCCCGCGGACCGGCGTTTTCGGACGTGTCGTGCCGCTGGCGCGATGTTGCCGGCCGCCCGTCGTCGACCAACTCTGTCGCGTCGTTCCAGCGGCGTACATGGGCTTCCGATCGTCGTGTTTTTTGGTATGATCGCTCATCATCTTCACCTTTGGCCCCTAGTGTAACGGCAGCACGACTGACTCTGGATCAGTTAGTCAAGGTTCGAATCCTTGGGGGCCAGTTTCGCAGACCTTTATCCTGCAATAACCTCATCATTCTCTTCCTGGTTATCCGCAAGAAATGAAATAACGATCAGGTCTGTGCGCGTTTCTGTTCCGCTGCCGGTCCGTGTAGACCGGGTCGTCAGAGACCTGATGGGGGTGTCGCACAGCAGCTGCGCGGCTTGTTCGACTGTGGATGTGTGACGATCAACGGACAGCGGTGCGCGGGGACGAGTCGGCGTGTCCAGGCAGGGGACCGGGCCGACATGCAGTACGACCCGCAGCAGGGCTGGCGGGTGGCCTGACCTGTTTGACCATGCGATCTGCGGCCGCCAGAATGGCGTGAGATACGGTGAACGGACCCGGGCATCGTCGCGGGACTGATCGGCCTCCAGCGGAGCAGCGCAGATGAAGTGGCCGTTGAAATACCAGGTCATGGTGCCGATGACGGCCGTCATGCTGGGCACGATCATCACGTTGAGCGTGCTGCATGCGTACTTGGCCGCGCAGCAGACGACCCGGCAGATTTCCAATCGGATCGAGGACGTGACCCGGACGCTGTCGCAGTCGACCAACTATCCGCTCTCCCGCGCCGTGCTCAAGCAGATGCAGGGTCTGTCGGGTGCCGACTTCGTGCTGGTCGATCAGCGCCGGCGGGTGGTGGCTGCGACGCGGGACGACTGGACCGAGGACCTGCTGCGGGACCTGAGCGCCGCCGCCGGTTCCCGACCGCTGGAACTGACGGCGCCGGTGCGGATTGCCGGCGAGCAGTTTCGGCGCGCGGCGGTCAGCGTCGTGCCGCGCAACCCGGCGACCGGCCCCTGGCTGCTGCACGTGCTCTACCCGCAGCAGGCGTACGTGCGGGAGCGGCGTCAGGCGGTGGTGCCGCCGCTGGTCATCGGCGGCATCGCGCTGGCCATCGTGGCCGGCCTGGCGATGGCCATTGCGTCGCGCGTCACCCGGCCGCTGGGACTGTTGCGGGAACAGGTCGCCCAGATCGCGCAGGGTGATTTCCAGCCCATGACACTGCCCGCGCGGGACGACGAGGTCCGGCAACTGGCAGTGGCTGTCAACCAGATGGCGGTCACGCTGGCGCAGTACGAAGACCGGATCCGGCACACGGAACAGATCCGCACGCTCGCGCAACTTGGCGGTGGCCTGGCGCACCAGTTGCGCAACGCCGTGACCGGTGCGCGTATGGCGCTGGACCTGCATCGTGCCGACTGCCCGCAGGGCCAGGACGACGAGAGTCTGGCGGTGGCCACGCGGCAGATGATTCTGATGGAGCAGTATCTGCAGCGGTTCCTGACGCTCGGCGCCACCCGGCAGAGCTCCCGGCAGGAACTGGACTGCGCCCAGCTCGTGGCCCACCTCCTGCCCCTGGTCCAACCCGCTGCGCGGCATGCCGCGGTGCAGCTCGACGTACGGCTCACGACCGACCCGGTCCCGGTCCAGGGGGACCGCGATGCGTTGGAACACCTGGCGCTCAACATCCTGCTGAATGCGATCGAGGCCGCCGGCGCGATCCAACCGGGAGTGGAGCCGCACCCGGCAGAGGTCTGCGTCACGGTATCCACGCCGCGTCCGGCGCACGTCACGCTGACGGTCAGCGACACGGGTCCCGGCCCGCCGCCCGAGATCGCCTCGCGACTGTTCACGCCGTTTGTCACCGGCAAGCCGGACGGCGCCGGGCTGGGACTGGCCGTCGCGAAAGAAGTCGCCGAGAACCATGGTGGCCGAATAACCTGGCACCGGGACGACCGCCGCACCGTCTTCGTGGTGGAACTCCCGCTAGTGAGCAAAGGGAACGAGCGTGGCGAAACTGCTGGTCGTTGACGACGAACAGGCCATCTGCTGGGGCATCCGCCGGCTGGGCGAGAAGATGGGGCACACCGTGCTGACCGCGTCGTCGGCCGAACAGGGGCTGGAGTGCGTGCGGACGACACCGGTGGAGGTGATCATCCTGGATGTCCGCTTGCCGGGCATCGACGGTCTGTCGGCAATGGAGCAGTTCCGGAAACTCAGCGGCCCTGTCCCCATCATCGTCATCACCGCGTTCGGCGATCTGCACACGGCGGTCCAGGCCGTCCGGAACGGGGCGTTTGAGTATCTCGTCAAGCCGTTCGATGTGGAACGGGTGCGGCAGGTGTTGACGCGTGCGATCGAAGGCTCGTCCTGCACGGCAGCGTCCGACGCCTCGATCACCGCCGTGGAAGGATTTGTCGGGCACACGCCGGTCATGCAGCAGGCGTTCAACCAGATCGCCTTGGCGGCGGCGTCCGACGCCTCGGTACTGTTGCAGGGGGAGAGCGGCACGGGCAAGGAACTGGCGGCCCGCGCGATCCACAAGTACAGCGCGCGGAGCCACATGCCCTTTGTGGTCGTGAACGTCGCCGCCCTGAGTTCCACGCTGGCCGAAAGCGAACTGTTCGGGCACGTGAAAGGGGCCTTCACCGGCGCGGACCAGTCGCGTGAAGGGTTGCTGGTGCGAGCCCACCAGGGCACGTTGTTCCTCGACGAGATCGCCGATATTCCGGTGCCCACCCAGGTCAAGCTGCTGCGGGCGCTCGAACACGGCGAGGTCACACCGGTGGGGGCGGACAGTCCTGTCCAAACCGATTTCCGCGTGATCTCGGCCTCCCACCAGGACCTGCTGGCGCGGGTCCAGCAGGGCACCTTTCGCCATGACCTGTACTTCCGCATCTCCGCGTTTCGCATCACCCTCCCGCCGCTCCGCGAACGGCGGGAGGACATTGTGCCGCTGAGCGAGTACTTCCTGGAGGCGCTCTGCCGCGGGCAGACGCAGCGCTGCCGTCTTTCGGCGGCCGCCTGCCGCGCGCTGGAAACACGCGACTGGTACGGCAACGTCCGCGAGCTGCGCAACGCGATCGAGCATGCCGTGATCGTCGCACGGGGCGGCACGATCATGCCGGAACACCTTCCGGCCGTCACCGCATCACCCGCAGCCGCGGCGGCTTCCGATCCGGACGACATCGCGCCGCAGATTCACGCGCTGCTGCGGCAGTGGACCGCCAGCCGCCTGGCTGCGCCCCACCAGGCGGGAGATCTGTACAACCGCCTGCTGGCACTGGTCGAGCCCCCGGTCATGCAACTGCTGCTCGAACGCCACGCCGGCCAGTGCGCGGCGGCCGCCCGCATCCTCGGCCTGCATCGCACCACCTTGCGCAAGAAGATCGATCAGTACCGGCTGGACGGACGCGGTCCCGACGAACCTCAATGATCCGCCCGCCCCGCGCTGCCGCGCTTCTCACCCCGCCTCCGTGCTGTCGACGGGGGGGAAGTCTGTTACGATGTTTTCGGCCGATGTTGTGTTGCACCCTAGAGAGCCAGGTTGTCATGCTGCCGATCACTGCCAAGACCAGCGTATGTGGCATACTGGGCCACCCGGTAGGCCACTCGCTGTCACCGGAGATCCACAATGCCGCCTTCGAGGCGCTGGGGCTGCCGTACGTGTACGTCGCGCACGACGTGCCACCGGGGAGTGTCGGCCGCGCGTTGGACGGCATTCGCGTGCTGGGCTATCGCGGGCTGTCCATCACCATTCCCCACAAGGTGGAGGCGATGGCGGGAGTGGACGAGGTGGACGCGACCGCCCGGGTCATCGGCTGCATCAACACGGTGGTGAACGATGGCGGTCGTCTGGTGGGCTATAATTCGGACGGTCGGGGCGCGGTCCATGCTCTGCGCGAGTCGGGGGCGGACCCGCAGGGGAGTCGCACCGTGGTGCTCGGATCGGGCGGAGCGGCCCGGGCCGTGGCGGTGACGATTGCACGGGAGGCGCCGCCGGCGACGCTCACGATCCTCGGCATCGACGCCGCGGAACTCGAGCGGCTGGCCGCCGATGTCGGCAGCCCGGGCGGGGTGAACGTCCAGCACGAACGGCTCACCGACGCGTCGCTCCGAAGCGCTCTGGCAGGTGCCGACCTGGTGATCCATTGTACGCCGGTCGGCATGCACCCGCAGGAAGGGCGCAGTCTGGTTCCCCGTGAGCTGCTGCGTCCCGGCCTGGCCGTGTTCGACGCCGTCTACAATCCGCGGCGGACCCGCCTGATCCAGGACGCCCAGCAGGCGGGCTGCCAGACGATCCTCGGCCTGGAGATGTTTCTGGGCCAGGCTTATGTGCAGTTTGAGTTGTGGACGGGTCAGCCCGCGCCGCGCGAGGTCATGCGTCACATAGTGGAAGCGAAACTGTGAATCTCGTGCTGGTGGGATATCGTGGCACAGGCAAGACGGCGGTGGCTGCCGAACTGGCGGCGCGCCGCGGACTGGCCGTCGTCCACCTGGACGCGGAGATCGAACGCCGGGCCGGGAAGCGGATTCCGCAGATCGTGGCCGATGCCGGCTGGCCCGCGTTCCGGGATCTCGAGCAAGAGGTGGTCCGCACGTTTGCGTGCCGCGATGGGCTGGTGCTCGATTGTGGCGGCGGGGTGGTGGAGCGGGAGGCCAACTTCGCGGTCCTGCGGCGGGCAGGCCCGGTCATCTGGCTCACCGCTTCGGTCGACACGATCGTCCGCCGCATCGCGGGCGATGACCAGCGTCCGTCGTTGACCGGCACGCAGAGCTTTACCGAGGAAGTGGCCGAAGTACTGGCGCGCCGCGCGCCACTGTATCAGCGGCTGGCACATTACGTCGTCGACACCGATGCCCGCACGATCGATGCCGTCGTGGCGGAAATTGAACGCTTGTTAGATGAGGCCGAGAGGCCGGACTGTTTTCCAGGAGCACTACCATGACCTACCGCAGTTCACGTCGTTCGTTTCTCCAGTGGGCCGGGCTCGGCGCGGCCGCCGTTGGCATCGGCGCGTCGGCGCGCGGCGACGAGCAGGAGAAGATTCAGGGGTTTGAGCAGCAGGAGCGCCAGCCCGGAGCCGACCAGGAGTGGCAGCCGACCAGCGACCGCAAGATCCGCATGGGGATCGTCGGGTTCGGCCTGTGCCAGTTCGGCGCCGCCTTCTCGCTGCAAGACCACCCCAACGTCGAGGTGGTGGCCGTCAGCGATCTGTTTCCCGATCGCTGCCAGGCGCTGGCCAAGGCCTGCCGTTGCGAGAAGACCTATCCGTCGCTGGAAGAAATGGTCAAGGACGACCAGATTGAGGCGATCTTCGTCGCCACCGACGCGCCCAGCCACGCGCGGCACTGCATGGACGTGCTGGCCCACGGCAAGCACGTGGCGACCGCGGTCCCGGCGGTATTCGAGCACGTGGAGTTGGCCGATGAGTTGTATGCCGCGGTCAAGAAGTCCGGGCTCAAGTACATGATGTTCGAGACCTCCTGCTATCACGATGACCTGTACGCCATGCGTGAGATCTACCGGGCGGGCGGCTTCGGAAAGCTCGTCTACAGCGAAGGGGAGTATTACCACTACGGGGTCGGGGTGCTCGACTCGTACAAGGGCTGGCGGATCGGCTTGCCGCCACAGTTCTATCCGACCCACTCGAACGCGTACTACTGCGGCGTCTCAGGGGGCAGTTTCCTCGAGGTCTCCTGCATGGGCATGCCCAGCATCCTGCCCGAACTGCAGCCGGAGAATAACCGCTACCGCAACCCGTTCGGTACCGAGATCGCCTCGTTCCGCACGAGTGAGGGGGGCATGGCACGGATGGCGGTCAGCTGGGACACGCCCGGCTACGGCGGGGAGGTAGGCCGTGTGCGGGGCCAGCGTGGTTCGATGGTGGGCATGAGCTACCAGGGGCTGGAGGAGAAGCTGCCCGATCTGGCCCGACCGCCGCTGCCGCCAAGCGTCGCGCTCGGGGGCCACGGCGGCTCGCACGGCTACCTCGGTCACGAATTCGTCACGTCGATCCTCGAGAACCGCCAGCCGCTGATCGATGTCAGCTGGGCCCTGAACATGTCGCTCTCCGGGATCATCGCCCACCAGTCGGCGCTCAAGGACGGCCAGCTGATGAAGATTCCACAGTACGCGCCTCTGGAGGCGTAGCCTACGGCAGTTCCAGCACGGCCAGCACCGGGCGGTGGTCGGAGGCGACAGGTTCCTCAATCACCCGCGTCTCCACCACCCGCCACGTGCTGGCGGGCCGGTAGAAGACGTAGTCCAGTGTGACCTGCGGCTCCGCGGCAGGATAAGTCGGCGCCCATTTCCCGTCCGCTGCGTCGGCCCAGTGCCGGCGCAGCACGGTCAGGGGTGGGCTTCCCGGCACCGCGTTGAAGTCCCCCGCGATGAGCACGGGCAGCCCGCCGGTGTCGGCCAGGTACGGAGCCAGCTTGCTGGCCTGGCACAGCCGTACGGTCGCGTTCTGGTGTTCCAGGTGAGTGGCGGCAAACACGAACCGCCGCGTGTCGCCCGGCGGGCAGACGCGCGCCGCCACGGCGCAGCGCGGTTCACAGCCCGCGTCATAGGGCAGACCGTGAGTCTGCACGTCCTCCAGCGGCCAGCGTGACAGCAGCGCTCCGCCATACTGGCCGCCGGCATAGTCCATCGCCTTGCCGAAGGCCGCCTGCAACCCGGTGAGTCGCCCCAGTTCCGCGGCCTGATCGACCCCCTGGGACCGGGTCGTCCCGACGTCCACCTCCTGGAGCGCCACCAGGTCCGGTTCCAGCCGCTTGATCACGGCGGCAATGCGTTCCAGGTCCAGCTTCCCGTCCGTGCCTTCCCCGTGGTGAATGTTGTACGTGACGACGCGTACGCGCAGCGCATCGGCCGCCGAGAGTGCCGGGGCGATCGCCAGCACCAGAGAGGCACCCAGCCAGGCGCGGCGACAGAACAGGGTGGTCATGCCAGTCTCTCCGTAATCTCTCCGTAATCTCTCCGAAATAACGAGCGCCGGCCGGATGCGCCGGCGCGCGCCGCACGAGGCCTGCCGGGCCCAGACGCTCTATCCCGGGCCCGGACGCTCTATCATCCCCTCCCGCCTGCTACGCCACAACCGGGCTGAAGCACCGCCAATCGACGTGGCCTACCTTCTGCAGGGCATAGCCAACTTCGCGCAGGTAGTCGCCGTAGCAGACCTGGCAGTGGAATCCCTCCATTGTCGCCTGCAGCGCCCGCCAGTCGCCGTCGATCTGGATATCGATCTGCGAACGGCAGACGGGGCGGGACGGCGCGTCGACGATCGTGCCGCGGAACCCCTGCCACATGGTGCACCGCAGGTTCGGTATGATCACGGTCAGAACCTGTCCTTTGGTGTACTCCACCTTCGTGGCCGCGCCGTAGTCGGATTCGAAGTGGGTCATGATGGCAGCCGGCTCGAGATCCTTGCCGTTCATCTTGCGCGGGGCCGCACAGTGCGCCACGGTCAACCATCCGTTGTACGGGAAGTGCGAATTGCAGACGAACGTCGGCCGGCCGGCGATCCACCGCAACAGCACGCCGGGCAGCGTATGGCTGAGGTCGGTGTGGCAATAGGCGGTGAATCCTTCGTCGTTGGCCAGGGCCAGCAGCAGGCAGGGCGGGGTGTCGAGCATGCCGATCACCTCGCGTACCATACAATGGCCGAACCCGAAATTCGTGGCCCCCGTCTCCTGCATGATCTGCTTGACGACCCCCAGTGCCAAGAACGAGTTGAAGACAAACCGCCGCTCCGTGCGCAACACCACATTCGGCTGTGACAGCAATTCGTCAGTCTGCTTCTCTGCCTCGCGTATCGCCGACTCGTCGCCGCGGGCCTGCTGCAGACGCTTCCCGAACGCCTCGTAGGTCATTTCCTCCAGCTCGTAGTTCCAGACCTCGCGCGCGTGGCTGGGACCATGCTCCTGCGCCGGCTGGCTGTACGCTGTCAGGCCCCCGATGGCCAGCATCTTGGTGCCCCGGGCGTTCCGCAGCCCGTAGAGCGCGCGGAGACGCCAGACCAGCTCCTGCTCGTCATCGACCACCACGTCGTCCACGGTCATGTGGCCCTGCACGAATTCGTCCTTGTCGCCGCGCAAGAGCCGCCAGTGCGCGATCTCATACCACAAGTAGTGCGGCTCCGTGCGATGCCGCACGAACATGATGACCGGCTTGCCGCCTTCCAACAGCTTGTGAATGTGCCAGCCCCCGGCCGCATAGACCACCCGCACATCGCAATCCACGGCCAGCGTCTGAGTCAACTCTTCCGCGGTGGCGAGCAGCGACAGCGGCAGTAGTTCGACCGGAAAGTCCAGCGACGGTACCAGCCGCTGCAGGTCCGCCTGAATCCGCGCCGCCTCCTGCCGGGCAGCTTCCACCGTCTGCACTCCGCCGTATTCTCGCCAACTCGACTTCTCGATCGGTTGCGGGCAACTGTACATCAACACGGGCTGCACCCGCAGGCTCTTGCCCGCGGGCAACCGCTCGGCGGCGAGAGGTTCGGCGGCGGCAGCATCCGCCTGCGGCGAAAGCATCAGGGTCGCCCCGCCAAGCAACGTGGCTCCCCCCACATTCCCGAGAAATCCGCGCCGCGTGATGCTGTGGCTGCCACAGCACGAACAGCCGTGTGCGCCAGCATCCCGGCCGTGCCGATCATTTTGGGACGTCGACTCGCTCATCTCGATGGTCCTTTCTCTACATCAGAACGTCCGTTACCAAGTATCGCCACGAAGCAGTGTACCACGCCGCGGGTGCCCTGTACCACAGTCGCCGGACGGGCAGGGGATTACAGCACCCCGAGCAGTCGCGTCACCTGCGCCACCACGAAACAGACGATCACGCCGAGCGCCAGCGGCAGGAATGTCGCCACCGCCGTCCACTTGGCACTGCCCGTCTCCTTGTAAATGGTGAAGATCGTCGTCGAGCACGGGTTGTGGAGCAGGCTGAACAGCATCAGGTTGATGCCGGTGAGCAAGGTCCAGCCGCCGGCGCGCAGCACGGCCTCCGTCTCCATCGCCGAACCCAGTTCGAACATCACCCCCGCCCCGACCCCCGGCCCGGCGGCGGGCATGGCGAGCACAGTCAGCATCAGCACGGTGGGAATCACGATTTCGTTCGCCGGTATGGCCACGATATAGGCCAGGAGAATGACGCCGTTGAGACCGATCAGCACCCCCAGCGGATGCAGCCCGGCGATGAGCCATTCGGCCAGTGATCTGTCGGCCACCGTGATATTGGCGGTCAGCCAGATGACGGCCCCGGCCGGCAGCGCGAAGACGACGGCACGCCACAGCACCACCAGCGTGCGGTCGATGAGCGAGGTGTAGAGCGTCTGCAGCAGCCGGGGCGGGCGGTAGGGGGGCAGTTCCAGATGAAACGCCGACGGCTCACCCTGCAGCAGAGTGCGCGACAACAGCCAGGACGCCCCGAAGGAGATCGCCACACCCAGCAGCGCCACGGCCACCACGGCCGCCGTCGCCACCACCGCGCTCAGGTAGGACGGCACCAGCGCGCCGATGAAGATCGTCGCGACCAGGATCTGGGTCGGCCAGCGCCCGTTACAGAGCGAGAAGTTGTTGGTCAGAATGGCAATCAGCCGCTCCCGCGGGCTGTCGATCACGCGCGCCGCGACCACCCCGGCGGCGTTGCACCCAAACCCCATGCACATGGTCAGCGCCTGTTTGCCGTGCGCGCCGCAACGCTGGAACCAGTGGTCCAGATTGAAGGCCACGCGCGGCAGGTAGCCGAAGTCCTCCAGCAGCGTAAACAGCGGAAAGAAGATCGCCATCGGCGGCAGCATCACACTCACCACCCACGCCGTCGCACGGTAACAGCCATCAATCAGCAGGCCGTCGAGCCAGGCGGGCAGACCGATCGCGGCGGCCGCCGATTTCAGCAGCGGCAGCAGGGTATCGAGGAAGAGAGTGGCCAGCAGGCTGGAGGGCACGTTGGCGCCCGTCACCGTGATCCAGAGCACGACGGCCAGCATCGCCGCCATGATGGGAAAACCGGTCCAGCGGCTGGTGAACAGCCAGTCAAGCGTGCGGTCCCAGTCCCGCTTCCCCTTCCGATCCGCGCGCCGCACGACGGCATCGGCGATCGCGGCAGCGCGGGCATAGGTCTCTTCGGCCAGCGACTGATGCACATGCTGGCCGATCTGCCACCGCAGGGCCTCGGTCTTCGCGAACAAACCGGCGAATCTGCCGTGGTCCGTGCCAGCGGAGGACGTGTCGCCGGAAACCGCCGCGCTCTGATCCGCCGTGGCGAACCGCGCCAGCTGCAACAACTCGCCGCCAGTCACCGCCTCCATGATCCGCTGATCGCCGTCCAGCAGGCGCGTGGCCACCCAGGCGGCGTTCGGCAGACCGGGCAACAGGCGTTCCAGTTCCTCGCGCAGTTCCGAAACGGCACTGGTGATCTCCCGCGCCGGCGACGCCGAACGGACGGGCTGCGACGGGAGCTGGCCGGTGGCCACGCCATCGACCGCCTGCAAGAGCTGAGCGATACCCTCACCCGACCGCGCCGCGACCGCGACGACCGGCACACCCAGCCGGCGCGCCAACTCCTGTGTGTCCAAGACCAGACCGTGCCGCCGGGCCTCGTCCATCAGGTTGACACACACCACCACGCGGTCCGTGATGTCCATGACCTGCAGGGCCAGGTTCAGATTGCGTTCCAGCCGCGTGGCATCCACCACCACGATGGTGACATCCGGCTGGCCGAAGAGCACGAAGTCGCGCGCGATTTCCTCGTCAGTGCTGGTGGCCAGCAGCGAGTAGGTCCCGGGCAAGTCCACCAGCTTGTAACTGCGTCCCTGATACACGAACCCGCCTTCCGCGCGGGCCACCGTCTTGCCGGGCCAGTTCCCGGTGTGCTGCCGCAGACCGGTCAAGGCATTGAACACGGTGCTCTTGCCCACGTTGGGGTTGCCCGCCAGCGCCACGACGAATTCCGACCGGTTGACGTCGACCCCCATGCGGACCAACTGCACCGCATTGTGGGCCGGACGCGCCTCACGTCGACTGTCACTCATCGGTACACCGCCATCGCGCAAACGGGCGCGTCAAGATTCCACGCAGATCATGTCCGCCTGCTGGCTGCGCAGCGCGATCAAGGCTCCCCGCACCCGGTACGCCACCGGGTCCCCGGCCGGACTCTTGAACTCGGCCCGTACACGGGTCCCGGGCACCAGTCCCAGGTCCAGCAGACGGCGCCGCTCCACGCCCCGGCAGGCCGGCGAAATACTGGCCACGACGGCCTGTTCCCCGGCCGCCAGCGCCGACATGCGACGCGTCGGGAGCTGGGGCGACGCCCCCTCCGGCAGCGGCTGCACCGTGACACTGGCGGCCGCGGTCGGCGACAACTGACAGGTGCCCCCACCGGTATCCAGCGCGATCCCGCTGGCATCGGCCGCCGACACCTGCAGTGTCATGCCGGGCTCCAGATGCGCCGCCAGCAACTCCCCATACGTCGACGCCGGCTCATCTTCCAGATGCACCACCCGCACGCACTGGCCGGCATGCGCCGCCGTCAGAGGCTGCCCCTCCAGCGCGCACACGGTTCCGGTCGCTGTGGGGATCGGATCGCCGTGCGGATCGAACAGCGGGTGCCCCAGGCGCGCCGCCAGCGCATCCACCTCGGCCGGCGTCAGCTGATGCTCCACGCGATCCGCACGCGCATGCCACTCCTGCTCGGCCAACCCGGTCTCGTGTGCCAGGTAGTGCTCCCAGAGCCGGTGGGTCCGGATGACCTGCAGCGCATAGAGGCGCCCTTCTTCCGTCAACTCGAAGACCAGCCCCCGCGATGACACCAGCGCGCGGTGCTCGAGCTGCTGGGCCAGCCGGGCCGCTGCGTCGCACGTGATCTGCAGCGCCCCGGCAATGCTCTCGATCGTCCCCGGCAGACCAGCTTCACTGGTGTTGTACAGATGCTTCAGCGCATCCTCCACCCGCACACGCTGCCCATCCACCGGCCTGTCGAACCACCGCCAGAACCAGCCGCTACCGGCACGAAACAGCAGGTAGAGCAGGCCGAGCACAACCGCGCCCACCACCAGGTTGACCACTGGTTCCACGGGAAGCCCCCCTCCAGACCTCCGGCATCTGGCCTGGCTGTGCACCGGAAGTCCTCACCGCAGCACGGCTTCCGGCGAAAACCGCCACACCTTTTGGACGACTCGAAAAATCCGCTGTTAGTGTATCCGTGGGGCCGGCCGTCGCCAAGTTCCGCTCCCGCACCTGCTCGACTACCATGTGCCGTATGAAAATGGTCCTACTGTTTGACATTGACGGCACACTGATCAAGACCGGCGGGGCAGGGGTGACGGCGCTGATGTCGGCGTTCTCTGACCTGTTCCGGGTGGCGGAACCGTGCGAGGTCCCGTTCAGCGGCCGCACCGATCGGTGGATTGCCCATCGCCTGTTTCGAGCGCACGATATCGACGACACGGACGCGAACTGGCAGCGCCTGCAAGATGAGTACTTGCGGCGGCTGGCAGTCTATCTGCCTCAGCGCGAGGGGATGGTGCTGCCCGGCGTCACGGGGCTGCTCAACCAGTTGTCCCAGCGCGACGATGTGGCGCTCGGTTTGTTGACGGGCAACTCCCGGGGCAGTGCCAAGCTCAAGCTCGATCACTATCGCTTGTCGCACTATTTCGCGTTTGGCGGCTATGGCGACCACTTCGTCAACCGGGACGACGTGGCCCGCGACGCCCTGACGGCCTCGTGCACGCACATCGGGCAGGAGGTGCCTCCCGACCGCGTGTGGGTCATTGGCGACACGCCGATCGACGTGCGTTGCGCGCGGGCGATCGGGGCACGGGCCGTGGCCGTGGCGACTGGCTGGGACAGCCGGGAGCAGCTGGTAGCCGCGGCACCCGATCTGGTCCTGGACAGTCTGGACCCGGCCGACGCCTTCCTGCAGTTGCTGGGGTGATCAGAAGAGCAGCGTGGAAAGTCGCCGGCGATAGCTGCGCGTCAGCTCGGAGTCCGCGGGCAGCACGTGGAACACGCCGACCATGACCTGCCGCGCCTGCTCACCCACGCCCTCCTTGTCCTGTGCGACCAGCTGCAGGCAGAGTTCGAGCGCTTCTTCAAAGGCGTGCTGCCCCGCCAGGGCCTCGGCCAGACGCAGCTGAGCGGTCAGATCGGCCGGATCTGCTGCTGCGGCAGCGCGCAGCGCGGCGACGTCAGCGGTACCCAGCGAGGCGAGCGTAATGGCGGCCTTCACCTTCTCGGCCTCCGGCTCGAGGAACCCGCGTTTCTCGAGTTCCTCGATCAGCGCCTGGGATTCCGCGCTGCGGCCTTGGTCGAGCAGCACGCGCGCCAGACCTGTCTTGGCCTGCGCGTGGCCCGGCGTCTGCTCGAGCACCTGGCGGTAAAGCCGCTCGGACTCACTCGGCCGCGTGGACTCCTGCGCCTGCGCGTCGACCAGGGTTCCGGCCAGCAGCACCCGGTCGAGCCACGTCCGGAGCTGGCTCTCGCTCAACACCCCCTGGAAGAAGTCGACCACCTGCCCGTCCACCAGGGCAAACACCGCGGGGATCGACTGGACCTGGAACTGCGCGGCGATCTGCGGCAGCTCGTCGGTGTTGGCCCGCACCAGGACGAACCGGCCGCCCAACTCCGTCGCCAGCCGCTCGAGCAGCGGGGCCAACAGCCGGCAGGGCTGGCACCAGGCGGCCCAGAAGTCGACGACGACCGGTGTGACCTTGGAACGCTCGATGACATCCAGTTCAAATCGCTCCGCCGTAGTGTCCACAACCCACGGCGTGGGGCTCTCAGGGGTGCTATTCATGGCGCATCAGTGTACGGGGCGCGCTTCCCGTTGGGAAGATCGGCAAGGGGCGGTCCCGGCCAGTTCCTGCTGCGGTAGCGGCACCGCACACCCGACAAAATGCCTGCTTCCCCCTTTCACAATCGTGGCAGGTCAGTACATTGACGGCATGGAAATGGATAAGCTGGTATCGTTGTGCCGACGGCGCGGGTTTCTGTTTCAGTCGAGCGAGATCTACGGGGGCCTCAACGGCTTCTGGGATTACGGTCCACTGGGTGTGGAATTGAAGCGCAACGTGCGGGAAGCGTGGTGGCACGACATGGTCACGGGGCACAATGAGCTGTCCGTCGCGCCTGGTGCCCCCGCGCCCTACGAAATGACCGGCTTGGACTGCACGATCATCATGCATCCGCAGGTCTGGAAGTGCTCCGGACACTACGATCTGTTTCACGACTATATGGTCGACTGCCGCGAGTCGAAGCGGCGATACCGCCACGACCAGGTTCGCGGCCGGTGGGTGACGGCCAAAGGGCAGCGGATCTTCGTGACGACAGTGGCGGAAGTGGCTCAGGAGCAGGCGGACGTTGAGCACCGGGCCCTCAAGTTCTTCCATTTGCGGGCCAAGGACGCCGACCAACTGAGCTGGGACGGCGACTTCCGGGCGCTGCCCGAGGTGACGGATCTGTCCCAGGTGCTCGGTCCCGATGCCCGGACGCTCGGTACGCTCACCGAGCCGCGCGAATTCAACCTGATGTTCAAGACCTACGTCGGGGCCTTGGGGGGGGAAGAAAGTTCGGCCTTCCTGCGGCCGGAGACGGCCCAGGGTATCTTCGTCAACTTCCGGAACGTCGTCGACAGCACGCGCGTGCGGGTCCCCTTCGGGATCGCTCAGATCGGCAAGAGCTTCCGGAACGAAATCACACCCCGCAATTTCACCTTCCGCTCGCGAGAATTCGAACAGATGGAGATCGAGTTCTTCTGCCATCCGAGCCAGTCGCAGCAGTGGTATCAGTACTGGCGCGACCGGCGGCTCAAGTGGTATACCGACCTGGGGCTGGCCGGCGAACGGCTGCGGCTGCGCGAGCATGACCGTGAAGAACTGAGTCACTATTCGACCGGCACAGCCGACATCGAGTACGCGTACCCCTTCCTGCCGCCCGGCGAGTTCGGGGAACTCGAGGGGATCGCCCATCGCGGCGATTTCGACTTGCGGAGCCACATGGAAGGCAAACTCGACCCGGCCACCTGCCCGCTGGCCCTGGAACGGGATGCCGACGGCAAACCCCGCTGGCGCGGCAGTGGCAAGGACCTCACCTACCGCGATGACCTGACAGGCGAGCGGTTCATTCCGCACGTGGTGGAGCCGTCGGCAGGTGCCGATCGGGCCACGCTGGCCTTTCTGTGCGAAGCCTACACCGAGGACGAAGCGCCGGACGAGAACGGCGTGATGCAGGCGCGCACCGTGCTGCGCCTGCACCCGCGACTGGCCCCACTCAAAGCCGCCGTGTTCCCGCTCGTCCGGAAGGACGGCATGCCGGAGATCGCGCAGGAGGTCTACGCGGCGCTCAAGCCGCATTTCCCCGTGTTCTACGACGAAAAAGGAGCGGTCGGACGACGCTATCGCCGGCAGGATGAGGCCGGGACGCCGTACTGCCTGACAATCGATGGCCAGACGCTCAAAGATCGTACCATCACGATCCGCGACCGCGATTCGCTCAACCAGTGGCGCATCCACGTAGATGATTGTGTGGCTGAACTGCAACAACTGCTGAGATAAGGAGTTTCAGCATGTCGCGACACGCCGTGGCAGCCAGAGCGGGCACAGCTTCGGAACTGCTGTTGCTCATGTCCCTCCTGACGCTGTGGCTCGGCGTCACCCTGTTGCTCGGACCGCTGAGTCTGTTCGTGTGGGTGGGAGCCATCGCGATGGCCGCGATCCTCCGGCCGCCGCACGAGCGGAAACGGACACCCGAGTCGGTCACTGATGTGCTGGCCGTCGCCATCGCCTGGTCCGCTGTGTGCGGGATCGCCGGCGCGGTGACAGACCTGGTCGCGCACCCCCGTTTCGCGGTCGGCGACTTCTCGTGGACCGTCCTGGCGGAACTGTCCGGCTTCTGCCTTGGGTTCGTCTGGGTGCTCGTCCTGCCGCTAATCCGCCACATCGAACAGATCTTCGAACGGTACGGCAGGGTTTAAGTCATTGCCGGATCTGCCCGCCCGTTCGATAATAACTGGTGGCGGGGAGAGTGATCTGGGGTTCGGTTCTGCTGCGACGACTCGATGTGCCAACCGACCGGTTGCCGCACGTGCATAATCAGCGCAGCACGTGTCGTGTGGTGCCGTCGTGTAGTGCGCGCAGGCCCGACATGCCAAGAGGAGTCGAAGCGATGTTCAAGTCTATCTCCCGCCCGCTGCTCGCCACCGCGTTGCTGCTGTGGCTTGCGCCCGCCGCCGATGCTCAGCGGCCCGGATTCTACTCGGGGAGCTTCCCGGGCGGCAGCGCCAGCCGTACCCCTGCGCCGTCGCGCGGTGATCGAGGTCCCACACGCGATCACAATAGCGGACCGCGACATCACGGTCCCGGACCGCGGTACTACCGGCCTCCATTCTACATCTACCCCTACGTCTACCCCTACTACGTGTACGATCCGCTGTGGAACTACGGGTACGGCGGCATCTACTACGATCCGGCTACCAATTCGACCGCCTACTATCTGCCGCCAACCTACGTGCCGGGAGAACTGAACTACGGGCCACTGGCCATGGAACGGTTCCTGGGCATCCATCGCAATCCGCAGGTCGTGCCGCCAGTGCCGCCGGTCGGGCCCGATCCGTCCGACAACGGACAGACGGCAGCGGAGATCGCTGACAAACTGCGCAAAAGCAACCCGGAAGCGCGCGAGCGAGCCAGACGGCTCATCCAGCTCGGCGACGCGCGCTTCGCCAAACAGGAATTCCACACCGCACGCCAGTACTACAAGTCGGCCATCGAGACAGCACCCGACCTGGTCGATGCCTATGTGCGGGAAGGCTTCGCCCTGCTCACGATCAATCAGCACCGGACCGCCACCCGGGCACTCAAGATCGCGCTGGAACTGGACGCCTCGTACGTGAAGTCCGAGTTCCGCCTGGAGGACATCTACCGCGACAACCATCTGGCCAAAGAGTCGCACCTGGAGTCGGTCGCCAACAAGGCACTGGCCAATCCCGATGACGCCGACCTGCTGTTCCTGGTCGGCATGATGCTCTACGCGGATGGCGAACATGAGCGCGCTTACCGGTTCCTCGGCCGGGCTGCCCAACTGGGCGGGCCCGAGGCCGCCCGCTTGCTCGCACCGCTGTTGGAAGCGGCGGCACCGGCAGAAGTCGTGCCGCCTGACCCGGATCGCTCCGGACCGGCCGGCACCGACATATAATCGGCCGGGTCCGGCGCGTCGTGCTGACGCAGCTGCCGCAGCTGTTCGTCCAGCGCATGCAGCGCGACGAACGTCGCACGATTGCCGTGCCAGACAACCTCCAGTTGCCAGATTACGACGAACAACACGGCCACCTGCCCGCTGAGCACCATGGGCAACCCCAGTTGCCAGAGCGGCGTGGAATGCCGGACCAGCGCCAGTCCGATCAGTGCCGCGCCGCAGGTGAAAACGCCCAGACCAATGGCCAGGATCAGCCAGGCGACCGTACCGCCCGCGCGGCCGGCTGACTGGCTGGCCGCAGCCGACGGTTCGGAATCGACCTGCGGCTCCGCGCTCAGTGGTTCGCTCGAGGCAACGCCAGCGTCCGCGTCCAGATCACTGGTGACGCTTCGCACCAGTTGCCGCGCGTGCCGAATCGTCTCTTCGAAGTCCCAGTTCTCCAGCTCGACGAACTCCGGGAACTCCTCCGTGTCGGCCGTCCCCACGCCAGAACCTGACGCGGCGAAACATGGCTCGTCCACCGGAAACGCAAAGTGCGGCGCCGATAACCTGTTGCGGTCGACACCGGCCCCCGGCATCGGCTGACCGCACCGGGCACAGCAGACCTTGGGTTCCTGTGACGAGGTAACAACCCCCGGAACGTCTTGCTGGCAGGCACCGCACCACATGAGCGTATCACCGTCGATTGCGCACAATCCAAGTAGACGAACAGACACTTGATCGTCCCACCATTCATCGGGTCGTCCACCGACTCGGCTGCATGGTTTCTCGAAGAGCCACTTTCGCCCCGGCAATCCAGAGAAGCGAGAAAATCCTGGCAAGGATTGCGGCCACAGTTTGCCGGACCCCATCCCGAGGGGGGGCATGTCCGGAATGGATGTAGGCGTAGGGTGTGACACGCTCGCGCCATTCGAATCGTCCAACGTCAAGCGGCAAAGCCGCGAGCACGTCACACCATGACGCTGCTGACGGGTCAGCGCAGCTGGGCGCGCTGCAGCAGCACGCTCGGCCTGCTCACCCGCTGGCGATCGCCGTCTTTACACGCCGCACAGTGTTGTGACCCCACGCGCGAGCGCTAAACATAAATCTCGCGTTTACCATCACTGATTGAATAGCACTCATAATGCGGGTCGTCGTCGAAGAATCTCAATACATGCCCATTATCGAAGACGATCGTGAGCGTACCATTCTCGTCGCCAGTCGCGTGCGTGACGACATGGCCAGGCAACTGCATCAGTTTCGATTCGCTCAGAGGGACGGTTTGCACATTCGACTGATCGGTTTCCGCGGGAAACTGATGCTGTAGGGACGACATCGCAGTGACCGATACTCGGTCGCCGAATCCAAATGAAACGGTGTTCTCGCTGAACAATACGACTTCCAACGTTTTGCCGACGAAGAAAGCAGTGTCGAAGTCTTTCGGCAGTTTATACATGGCGACTACCCTTCAAAACACTACCGCGACGACAGGAATCAGCGCCGTGTGAACACGACGCGCCAAAGAGCCGGCGCCATTGTACCCAGAAGTTGCCGTGCGTTTCTCTGGAGACCAGAAGGAACATCCGTTTTCCGCCCAGTTCTTCAGCAACACCTACAACATCTTCTGCTTCACGATTCCGAAGGGATCACAGCAGACATGAATCTCCAGCCTTTCACCGTCCCACGCGGGAGGTCGAAGGTAAAGAGGTCAACGCCAAAAAGGTCGTGTTCGACTGGCTCGCCGAGGAAGTCGAGGCGCGTGATCCACGAGCGCGTCGCACGGTGGTGGCAATCATCTATGGCAAGACCGTGCGTGTTCCGCGCGAAGTAGACCCTCCGGTTGCAATACTTGCGCCACATGCATGTGAAAAGCAACTCGTATCGTGGCAGCAATCACGTTTTGTTCGTGTGTCGACAGAAGTCACGTTTCGTGACCTATTCGCGCCACGCGAAATGTCGTCTTGAGCCGTAGCGCGGCGCCCCTAACACAGCCCAGGGTAAGCCGCGCCTCGCGGCGCCACCCGTGGGTACGCATGCCCGAGAACATGTCGGTCGAGCCGCGGAGTACGCCGAAGGCGTTACACTCCAAAGCCCAGGGTAAACCGCGTCTCGCGGCGCCACCCGTCAAAGCGGAGAATGGTGACTGTCTGGGATTGAACGATGCTGGTTCAGATCCTCTTAGACAGGCGTTTTTCCAATGCGACAACATCTTCCGTGCAACGGGAACGGATCTTCGCGTAATTGCCGGCCGCCTCGCGTGCGAGAGACTTGCGTCCCTGCCCCGGCTCGTCGGTGACGCCTCGGTTTTCAGCGAACGGAAGAAAATAGGCTTCTTTGGGATTCGGATCCTGGCGGATATCCTGCCAACTCCATGCCTTCGGCAAATCGTGCCCGGCCAACAGCCAGACTTCAACTTCCTGCCAGGCGTTTTCGGCGAAGAAGATCCTGTCCTCGGGCAAGGCCGCGACGGCCTTCTTTTCCAGGGTATTCAACGCGATTTGCCGGCCATCCTGCCCATCGCGGTCAACAATCAGCAAGAAGACCTGGACCATGCCACGATAGAGGTCCAGGATTTCCTTAATCCGTTCCCACTTCAAGGCCTCCGTGACGCCTCCCAGCAGCGGATCCTGGCAGACTCGCACATTGGCTCGGGGCTTGCCGATGGCGGCCAGCATCGCCTTGACAATGGGCTTCAGGATGTATTGGTCCTTGCGGAAGTCCTCCGGAATGACGTAGACGTTCATGTGCCGGCCCCCTCTGAGAAAGCAACCGCGTCCTCCAACCATCCCGAGGCAAGAAGCCGCGCCAAGTCTTGATCACGCAGCACTCGGTCGGCTTCCGGAATCTCCACGATGCGGCGAATCCGGGCATCAGGCTGGTTCTCCAAGCGGTAAACGAGTGCGGCATCCGCTCGGGCCTTGTCGCCCAGGAAGCCCAGCAACTGTGGCGAATGTGAGGTGGCCACCACCTGAATCTTGCCGTCAGCAACTTTCTGCTCGATGAGTTGCAGCAGCAGGTACAATCGCGTGGGGTGAATGCCGTTCTCCAGTTCCTCGAAAAAGTAGAACTTCGCCGGTTTGGTGCCCAACATCGCAGCAATCATTGCCAGGAACCGCAGTGTCCCGTCCGAGGCGCTGTAGGCGGAGGTCTTCTGCCCGCCGGACTCGATCAGCGTCACCAGAATCTTGCCCGTTTGATCCGACACAAACTCGAAGTCGGTCACATCGAGCGGGGTCAGTTCGCGAATCCATTCAAGGATTGCGGCCTTGGTTGACGCGGACTCGCAAATCGACTGGAGCACGGATGAAAGGTTCTCACCCCGGTCGCCCAGGATGTCCTGGCCGGGCAGCGACGGAATCCGCATCGCATCCGGGGCCAAGTCGAGGAATCGCATCGACCCCAGCGCCTGCATAACCCGCTTGGCGACAGACCGTACCTCCGCCGTGGCTTCATCATGGGCGGTGATCTGCGACAACACGGGCTGGCTGGAGACGAAACGCAGCCGTTTCCCATGCTTCCGGTTCCTTGCGTCTCGGGGCAGGCGCACGAACAGATACTGCGGCCCCTCCTGCGCGGGCGGGTCGTCCGTGTCGTGCGAATCGAAATACATGGTCGCTCCACCCCAGAGAGATTCCCTGATGACGCGGGGTGCCTTGCCGTTGGCCCCAACCTCGACTTCGATCTTGTACGTGCCGCCGCCGACGTGGGGTGACAGAGTAGCTTCGATTAAGAACGTCGCCTGGCCGCAATACGTTGCCTCCCGGGTTCCACCCCGAATGCCTTTCCATTGAAGAGTGCCACCTTCGATCCACTTTTCGCCGATGATCTCGGCTAGCGTGTACCCACGCGACATGCCGTGAAGGAACCGGAAGGCATCGCGCAGATTGCTCTTGCCGGAGGCATTCGTCCCGACCAACAGGGTGAGATTCCCCAACGGCAAACGGGCGTCTCGAAAGTTTTTGAATCCATGCAAACAGAGGTTTTGGAGCATAACCGCCTCCTAACGTCGCAGCGCGACGGCTGGTACTTCATCGACTCAGACGTGAAGCCGGGCAAAAGCCTCGCGAACTTCATCGTCGGTCGGACTCGGTGAGGTCTCGCATGTCGTGGTGTTTGTGGTATCAGTTGTCAGGTAATGAGGATCTCAGAACCCCAAGCCTCTCTTGCAGGCCAACACGCCATCGACCCAGCGCTTCTCGTCGGTGCCGGCGGGGTAGAGGGCGGAGAGGGCTTGGGCCAGCACGTTGCGCCAGTCGCCAACTTCATCGGCGCGCACGGAGCCGTCGGCAGTTTCCCGCGGCCGGCAGGCATGATGGACGGAGGAGGCGAGCCGCGCTTGCCCCATCGACGCGACGCGGGTCTCCATTTGGTTGTAACCTCCATTGCGCGCTGCCGCGCCCTGTCCATTCCACACAGAGTGACACGCATTTGTCACGTCAAGTGTGCGCGAAGAGGGCTCCAGGACATGACATTGAAGCATCAGTAACATGTTTCAGTGTCCTACCACAGGAGCCCACGTCATGATTATCGAAGTTGAGGATCGGTTCTGCAAGGCTGCCAAGGTCTTTTCCAAGCTGCTTGCTCAAACAGCTCGAACGGTGCCGAACAGAGGGATGCGGTACATCAAGTGGAAGAGACTACGTGGAGCGGATTGATCGAAATGGGGCGGGAGACGATCGCGGCGTACATCCTGGGACAGGCGGATGCCACCGTTTGTCCGGAGGTGATCGAGCGCGAAGGAAAGACACTTCATCGTCTCCCCAAAGCCACGCCTGCGCAATTATGTGCCGGCATTCGGGCCAACGCCATTTCGACGCGACGTGTACGCCACGCGAGAAACGCAACGCCAGGAAGTGGTGCCGTTGGTTGCGAAACTGGGCATGCCCGAGGGAGACACGTCGTATGTTTACTTCTCACTGCGAACCCTGTGTCAGGTTGGCGACCCTGCACCAGGGGTGCGGTACCTCCCGCACACCGCGTGGTTCGGCGGCGATTCGCGGCCACGTCGACGCCCGAGTCTTTCAGTTCTCTGGTGGTTCGGTTGGACCGTCCGGGTACGCATATATGACGAGAACGCATTTGTTGGCGGCGTCTCGGCCAGCCGCAACCACGGGCATGTCAATACGAAATCCCATCCCATCATCATCATCGATAGGCCCCTCGCAGGAATCAACGGTAAAGTCAGCGTGCTGTGAGACCAACTCGCCGAGTTTCTCTTCCAGGGCCTTCAGGGAAAGTGCGGGCATGCCGGAGTCACGCACCAACAATACCTCATGCCCGTCGCAATCGACCTCGACAGATGTAATGGCCTCGCGTCCGTCGTCGACCTCCCGCCACTCACCCGATGCATCTCTCTTGTAGGCAGTAAACAGCACGGGCCACCCCTCGGCGCCACCACCATCTTTCCGCAACATCTCAAGCAAATGTGTAAGCGTCACGTCTGATTCTCCACCGAACGACAGGGGTCACGCCGGCGGCGCAAGTGACCCAATCATCATCCCGGACGTGACCGCCGCCTCGCGTCGCCCTGTTTGTTATCGCAGTCGGTTGCGCTAGAACGGAATTTGAACCGATCTTGGTGGTTTTGGTCGTTATGGATTTGGTCATTATGGATTATGGACTATGTTCTCCGCCACGGTGGCGGAGAACAAAAGAAAGAAACAGGGTGTCCTGGCTCGCTCGACACACCCTACGGAATGCTGTGGCGATTACCGTGTTCTGACATCTGGCCGCGGGTCAGCGCAGCTGGGCGCGCTGCAGCAGCACGCAGTAGAGGTGGATCACCAGGGCGACGACGGCCAGCAATCCGGCGTAGCGGTGGAGATTCAGCAGCACTTCCAGCCCCTCACTGCCGAACAGCGGCAGCATGCTCACCATCGTCGTGAGTATCAGGACGAGGCCGGCCAGCAGGAACAGCCAGAACATGACGCGGGGGATCCAGAAGAACCGCGGCGGCTCGGCTTCATTGGCCGGCCGGTGCGTGGCCCCGCAGCAGCAGTGGGCGCCGCACCAGGTCAAGGCCAGCAAGGGCAGCGTGCCCGTCATCGCACCGGCGCCGAACATGTGGGCGAACAACCACCAGCCATGCATCCCGCCCAAGCGCAGCACGGCGTAGAACGAGGTGATCGCCAGCGCGGCTACGCTCACGAGGGCTGCCAGATAGACCAGTTTCTCCCAGAGATTGAATCGCCGCCGCTGCTTCGCTGCGTGCCCTCCGAGCAAGGCCATGAACAGGTGCAGGATCACGATCGCGGCCGTGGCAATCAGCACGATCGCCACCACGGCCGGAAAGATCCGGCCAGGATGATGCAGAATATCCGCCAGCTTGGTAGTCAGGTCGTTGAACATCAGACAGCTCCCAACGATGCACATGAACAGGCGGTCTAGGATCGCCGCGCGAAACCACCCAATCCGTTGATCCCGAGGAAGACGAACGACAGCAACACCAGGCCGACAATGCCGGCCGAGGCGAAGCCGAACCACTTGAAGGCCGCACGGCCTTGGAAGGACAGGTTCCAGGTATCGATGCGCAGGCGATCGAGGCCGGCCAGTTCCGCCATGCGCTCCGACGGAGGCTCCACATCGGGCGCCGGGCCAACCGCCGTGACCTGACTGTCAAAGAACGGCGATCCCAGGCTGTGGCATTCATAGCAGCCGCCGCTCGCGCCGGTCGACCAGCGCGCCGGGCGGACGTCATGGGCGAGTTTCCAAGAGTACGGCTGGGCCGCGGCAACCTGCTCGGCGAGCACTTCCACGGTCTCGCCGTCCTGCCCCAACCGATAGACGCGTCCCCCCGACACGTACACCGGCTGTGCGTCGGGCGTCTGGATGAGGGTCTTGAGCTTCTTGAGCGGCGCACTCAGCTTCTCACGGAACGTCTCGGCCGATTTGGTCTTCTCGAGTTGTGCGAGCTTGTCGCGCTCGTCCGCCGTGAGTTCCGCGGGGGCCACCTTCGCCCGCTCTTCGCCCAGCACCGCGGCCTTGTCTTCGGCCTTGAGCGTCACCTTGCCGAGCGTCTCGGTGAAGGTGGAGTTCCCACGCACGCGGAGGGTCGTCCGCAGCGTGTCGTAGACGGCCTGCGGGCTGAGCGGCTTGACATCCGTCCCCTGCATCTCGCCCCAGAACGCCGGCCAGACCGTGCGGTGCGGGTAGAGCACCCCGTCGGACTTCAGTATCACGGGAGCCACAATACCCGGTTCCGAATCGGCGTTCAGCGAGTGCGTGGGCAGTCCCAGCCCATGGGCCATCGCCGTCTGGACGCGGAAGACCTGCTTGTCCCGGTCCAGCTGCGGACCGGAATGGCAGGCGGTGCAGGAAAGCAGTTCCAGGTGAATGGTTGGCAGTCCGCGATGCAGCGGCTTGGGCGCGCCCAGACGGCCTCCCACCACGCGTGCCACTTCGTCTTTGTCATCCAGGTGACAGCCGCGGCAGGAAAGCGTCGCGACGCTGGCGCTGGTCGAGTGCTGCTCCCCTTCGAAGCCCCGCACCGTATCGTGCTCAATGCCGTTTCGGTGGCAGTCGGAGCAGGTCATGCCGGCCCGCAAATGCACATCCTCATCGTGCGTCCAATCACCAGCCGCATCGGTGCTGGCAAAACGCGCCGTGTGGCAGTAGTAACAGGTGTTGTCCGCGGGCGTCTTGACCACATCGAAAAACACCTTCTTGTCCGCACTCATCCGCAGGGTCCGGTACCTGGTCTTGGGCAGCGTCGGCCCGTCGGCGGCGCGCGCCCCGGCACTGTTGCCAGCCTCCTGCGCGTCCCCGGCAGCGTCCGCTTCGGCCGGCGCCCCATCCTGCCCTTCCGAGGCTGCGGGCGTCTGCTCGCCCACACTGTCCTGTGACCCATCCTGCGTGTCCGACTGCGTGTCCGACTGCGTGTCCGACTCAGAGGCCGGTTCCGCCTGCTTCGCCGCTGCCGGATCAAAGTCATCAGGCAGTTTCGAAACGTCCCCCTCGATGTCGGCGATTCCGAGCGCTGCGGCCGGAGCCCAGGCAAAATTCTGTTTCGAGATCTGATCCCACCAGACTTCCGGGCTGTAGGCCGCGTCGTTGCTGTGGCAGATCATGCAGTCGACGGCCAGCTCGCCGGACAGCTTCCAGCGGCCGTTGTCAGGTACGTCAGGTACACTTGGCGGCGGACTGGCCGTGGCCGCCTCAGCACCGGGCTCCTCTGCGTCCTCCGCGTCGCGTGCCGAAACATCCCGCGCCGGCCCCGCAACCGGCCCACCGGGCAGGTGGCGGCCGAATTTCAGCACGAAATCCCATGCGCTGATGCCCAGGCTCCGCGGATCGTACGTGCCGGGCCAGCCGCGGTAGGACAGGGGGATCTGCGTCCCGGTGCGCGCGTCGGTCCAGATCCAGGCCTCACCCGTACGGCTCGTGGAATCCGGCTTCTGCATGGCCTGCATGGCATTGAAGTGGTAGCCATGGGCGATCGCCTCGTAGTCGTGACAGCGGCCGCAGGTGGACACCGGCGAGTAGGGGGGAGCGTTCGGGTCGCTGGGATCGATCTTGGTATCGGTCGCATCGTACAGGTCGATCCAGTGCACGTACTGGCTGCGACTGTGCGTGGCCGCGAAGCGCGAGTCTTCATCGCCGGCAGCCACACTATGCCAACATAATCCCAGTATCAACGCCATCCCGAGGACAGCACGAGTCCCTCGCCATGCCATGGCACGGTCTCCCGAAGTTCTTGCCGTGGATGATTTCGTGGAAAAACTGTCCGTCAATTCTGCGACAAGTCGTCGCGGGCGTAAAGTGGTGGTACCGCAGCTTAGCGCTCCATGGCCTGCCGCACCACACTCAACACGCGGTGCCGGGCCTGGTCCAGGTCACCGGCCAGCGTGGCCCCGGCGGCCGCCTTGTGTCCACCGCCGCCGAAGAGCGCGGCGATCTGGCTGCAGTCGACCGTCGCATCGCGGCAGCGCAGGCTGACTTTGACGGTCCCGGCCGGATACTCGGTCAGCATGACGGCGACCGCCGTGCCCTCGATGGCCAGCGCCATGTTAATGAAGTCTTCCGTTTCGCTGCGCCGCGCGCCGGTGGCGGCGAAGTCAGCGCAGTGCACGCAGGTATGGGCCAGCCGGCCGTCGAGTTCCAGCGTCAGCCGTTCCAGCACCAGTCCGCGCAGTTTCGCCCGGCTCAGCGAGTCGCGTTCGTACAGCTGGCGGTAGATGTCGGGCGGGCGCGCGCCGGCGTCGATCAGCCCAGCCGCGACCCGGTACGTGCTGCTGCGGGTGGAGGAGAACCGGAACCAGCCGGTATCGGTGGCGATGGCGGTAAACAGCGCCGTGGCCATCGCCGCACTCAACGGCACCCCCAGGAACTCGATGAAATCCGCAACCAGACGGCCGGTCGCCTCCGCCCGCTCGTCCTGGAAGACCGCTCCATCAATCTCGCCGACATTCGCATGGTGATCAAGCACCACGACCTGCGCCGGGGTGCGGCGAATGAGGTCGGCCATCGGCCCCAACTGGCCCCACGCCCCGGTGTCGAGCACCATAATCACGTCGACCTGCCCCCAGGGCGGCTCCGCGGCACCGGCCGGCAGCACTTCAATGCGCTGCTGCGGGTCGAGGAACGCCAGACGCGCCGGGACCGCATCGGCATTGACGATCCGCACCTCCTTGCCAAGCCGCTCCAGCAGATCGGCCATCGCCAGTTCGCTCCCCAGCGCATCACAATCGGGCCGCACGTGGCTGGTCAGCACGAAGCGCTGGTGCCGATCAATGATCGAACGGAGTTCTTGCCACGCGTGGGGAAAACGGCCTGTCATCATGGCTCACTGCCTGCCTGTCGCACCTCGCGGGTCCCACCGCCAACCCTGCGGCTGCCGGAAGAACACCTGTCACACCGTGCCAGCGGACCGGCACTCCGTTTTACAGCCTGACCACCGCCTCCACATCCCGCCGCAGCTGCTCCTGCAGTTCCTCGATGCCGTCAAACACCCGGATGTCGCGCAGGCGATCGCGGAAGTCGACGGCCAGCGTCTCGCCGTACAGCGGCCGGTCAATCCCCACCATGTGAATCTCGAACTTCACCCGGTCCTCACGGAACGTCGGGTTCGGCCCGATGTGAATCGCCGCGGGGAACGTGGCGCCACGCAGCGTGGCACGGCCAGCATAGACGCCCAGCGGTGGCAGCACCATCCCGACCGGCTGGAGATTCGCCGTGGGAAAGCCGAGCCGAGCTCCCCTACCGGCGCCGCGCACCACCTCGCCCTGCACGCGGTAGGGCTGCGTCAGCAGCTGGTCGGCGGCGCCCACCTGGCCGGCCTGGATCAACTCCCGAATGCGGCTGCTGGATACATAGTCGCCGTCCACCTGGAGCGGTTCCACCACCTCCAGCTCCACCCCAGCCTGGCGACACAGCCGCGCCAGGTACGCGATCGTGCCGCGGCGGTGGCGGCCGAAGAAGAAGTTCGGCCCCTCGACCAGCGCCCGTACGTCCAGCTGTGCCCGGAGGATCCTGGCGAAGAATTCGTCCGCGGTGAGCGACAAAATCGCCCAATCGGTCGGATAGGCGATCACCGCGTCCACGCCCAGCGCCGTGAGCAACTCCACTTTCCGCTCGGTCCAGGTGAGTGGCGGGGGGACGGCATCGGGGCAGAGCAGGGCGGCCGGGTGCGGATCAAACGTGAACACCACGGCAGCGCGCTGCAGCGCCCGGGCGCGGGCCACGAGCCGTTCCAACAGGGCCGCATGCCCCACGTGTACACCGTCGAAGTTGCCGATCGATACGGCGCCGGCTTGCAGCCAGCGGGGCAGATCGGCCAGGTTCCGAAACAGCGCGGCAGCGGTCATGGTCAGTAGCCCAGTTCCTTCCAGGCCTGGGGCAGGAACCGCAGCAAATCCTGCGCGGTCAGGGCCAGCTGTGTCAGCTGCCGCGCCGCGATGTCGCCGGCCAGCCCGTGCAGGTGCACCCCCAGCCGGGCCGCGTCCCAGACCGACAGACCCTGCCCGAGGAGCGCCGCAAGGATGCCGGTCAGGACATCCCCCGCGCCGCCCGTCGCCATGCCCGCGTTGCCCGTGGTATTGCGCACGCTGCGGCCACCATCGGTGATCAACGTCCGATGCCCTTTGAGCACTACCGTGATCTGGTGCGTGCGGGCCAGTTCCTGCGCGCAGGCTTGCTGCCCCGCCGCATCGCGTTCGGCCATCCCGCTCAGCCGCCGGAATTCCCCAGGATGGGGCGTGATGATCCGCGGACCGCCCACGGAGGCCAGCCCGCCCGGCTGCTCGGCCAACGCATTGAGACCATCGGCGTCGACGACCAGCGGCAGCGGCACGCTCGTGTAAAGATCCCGGACAAGCTGCGTCACGTGCGGACTGCGTCCCAGCCCGGGCCCGCACGCCATGACCGTCGCGCGTTCGGCCAGTCCCCGGAGGGCAGGGGCGGCGTCCGCGGCCAGACGCCCGGCCGCATCGCAGGGCAACGGCACCGTCATGAGGCACGGATCAAAGGAGGCCACGGTCTCGAGACACACCTCGGGAACCGCGACGGTCACCAGCCCGGCACCAGCGCGCAGCGCAGCCATGCCCGCCAGCGCTATCGCTCCGCTCATGCCGCGCGAACCGCCCACAAGCACCGCGCGTCCGTAGTCGCCCTTGTGGCTCTCGGCCGCCCGCGGCGCCAAACGCGGAAGCTCATTCGCATCGCTAGTCATGGCTCATCCGGCGTCCTTCGGTACCCCGCGGCGATGCGCGATCAGACCGGCAACGTATCCCGCCTTGAAGCCGGCGTCGATGTTCACGACCGTCACATTGGCGGCGCAACTGTTGAGCATCCCGAGCAGCGCGGCCAGACCACCGAAACTGGCCCCGTACCCGACACTCGTCGGCACCGCGATCACCGGGCAATCGACATGCCCCCCCACGACGCTCGGCAGCGCTCCCTCCAGCCCCGCCACGACGACCACGGCATCCGCGCCGCGCAGCTTGTCCAGGTGCCGCAACAGACGGTGCGGACCAGCCACCCCGACGTCGTGAATGCTCGTCACGGCCACACCCATCCACGCCAGCGTCTCGCGGGCCTCTTCCGCGACCGGCAGGTCGCTCGTCCCGGCCGTGACGACCACGACCCGCCCGACTGCCGGCTGCTCCACCGCCGCCGCGGGGGCCAGGCGGAAGGTCATGCCCAGCGTGTTGTACTGGCCCGCCGGGAATTCCCCCTGCAGCACCGCAGCCTTCTGCGCGTCGATCCGGGTCACCAGCACCGTCATGTGGTCGCTCAACAGCTGGTGCACGATCCGCACCAGCGTGTCAGCCGACTTGTCGGCCCCGTACACCACCTCGGGAAACCCGCAGCGCCGCTGGCGGTCCAGATCGAGCGTGACATCGCCCAACTCGGCCACGCCGCTCTGGCTGACGCTCGCGACAAACGCGTCCAGTGACAGGCGTCCGGCCAGCAGGTCCTGGGCCAGCGATTCGATTTCATGTGGGTGTCGTTGCATGCCGCTCATGGTAGCCTGTGGCCACCGCCAACTCCAGCCACGACCGGACCGCACGGCGCGATTCTGCCGCCGCCAGCCTTGCCACAACTGGCAGCCACTGGGAGAATGCAGCCACTGGGAGAATACGGACTGGTTTATCGAAACGCGACCTGACACAAGGAACCTGACGCGATGCCGAGCTGTGTGTTGGCCTATTCCGGTGGACTCGACACCTCTGTGATTCTGGGCTGGTTGCTCGAACAAGGCTATCAAGTCCACTGTCTGTATGTAGATGTCGGGCAGCCGTGCGAGGACCGCCAGGCCATCCTGGACAAAGCTCATCAGATCGGAGCCCGCTCGGCGCGCATCGTGGATGTCCGGGAGGAGTTGTGCCGCGACTTCGCCTTCCCCGTGCTGGCCTGGCGAGCCAAGTACGAGTCGATCTACCTGCTGGGCACGTCGATCGCCCGCCCCCTGATCACCAAGAAGTGTCTGGAGCTGGCTCGCGAGGAGGGCGCCACGGCCATCGCGCACGGAGCGACCGGCAAAGGCAACGATCAATGCCGGTTCCAGTTAGCGGCCGATGCTCTGGCCCCCGACGTGCAAGTGATCGCGCCCTGGCGGATGGAGGCGTTCCGGCAGCGGTTCCCGGGACGCTCCGAGATGATCGCGTTCTGTGCGGACAAAAAGATCCCGGTCAAAGCGTCGGTGGCGAAGCCCTACAGTTCTGACGAGAACTGCCTGCACATCAGCTACGAGGCGGGGGAGCTGGAGGAGCTGACGATCAGCGGCGTGGAGACCGTGGAATTCGGCATGACCGTCGCGCCGGACAAGGCGCCGGAGCAGGCCGAAACGGTCACCATCGGCTTCGCCGCCGGAGTGCCGGTAAGCGTCAATGGCAAACAGTTGACCCCCTTCGCCATCGTGGACCAGCTCAACCAGATCGGCGGCCGCCACGGCATCGGACGCATCGACATGGTGGAAAACCGGTTCGTCGGGATGAAGAGCCGGGGCGTGTATGAAGCGCCCGGCATGACCATCCTGTACGATGCGCTGATGTACGTCGAGCAATTGACGATGGACCGGGATCTGATGCACTTGCGCGACCGGCTGGCTCCGGAAGTGGCCGAGATGGTGTACTACGGGTTCTGGTACACGGCCAAGTTCGACGCGCTGCAGGCCTTCATCCGCAACGCTCAGCAGCACACGACCGGCGAAGTCCGCCTGAAACTCTACAAGGGGAACATCCTGGTGGACAGTCGCACCAGCCCGCGGAGCCTGTATGACGCGGGGATCGCCACCATGGAAGGGGGCGGCTCGTACAATCAGACCGATGCGGAGGGGTTCTTGCGCATTCAGGGGCTGCCGTGTCGTGTGCAGGGCCGCGTGACGCCGCGCACGTTCTGAGCAGCCGTGTGTCCTGGCACACCGGGTGCAGCCGATGTACGTGTGGGAAAATCCGGTACTCCAGCGCGAACTGCTCGTGAACCTGCGGATGTTCCGCGGTTTCGTGCTGATGCTGGTCTACCAGGCACTGCTGGCGGCCATCGTGTACTTCGCCTGGCCGCAGGGTGAGCGGCTGGATCTGTCCCAGCGGTCCGAGGATGCCCGCCAGCTGGTCGACATGTTCTTTCTCGGCCAGTACGTGCTGGCGTCGCTGATGACCCCCAGTTTCGCCGCCGGCGCGATCACCGGCGAGAAGGAACGCAGGACCTACGAGATGCTGTTGGCCAGTCCGCTGCGACCTGGCGCCATCGTGCTGGGCAAGGCCATCGCCTCGCTGGCATACCTGGCGGTCCTGGTCTTCTCGTCGCTCCCCATCATCATGCTCTGCCTGCCTCTGGGCGGCGTGTCACCCTACGAAGTGCTGGCCGCCTACCTCGGACTGATCGCGTCGATCATCACGTTCGGCGCGATCGGGATCGCCTGTAGCAGCTACTTCCAACGCACCGCCGCGTCGTTGGTGGTGTCCTACCTGCTGATCCTGCCGCTGGTCATGGCTGGCGTCCTGTTCTGGGTGCTGGCCCGCGACTGGGGTGAGTTCCGCCTGCTGTGCAGCGTGACAGTCATCCCCGGCGCCGCGGCCGCCGTCTCGCTGGCCCTGTTCGTCAACACCAGCTTCCGCCTGCTGTATCCGCCCGACGTCGGTGCCGAAGGACACGAAGTGGTGGACCTGGAGGTCGAAGCCCAGCAGGCCGTGGGCCTGGTGATCCAGCGCGACCAGTTTCCCGACCGGCTGTTCGCCCCAGCCAAACGTGACACGCTGCTCGAAGACGGTGTTAACCCGGTCTACGACAAGGAGATCCGCAGCGAGATCTTCAGCCAGGGCACCCTCATGCTGCGCGTGGTGATTCAGGTCAGCATGCTCCTGGCCATCCCCTTGATGGCCTGGTGCCTGTACATCCGTCCGCAGTACGCGGCATGGTATGTGGCGTATGTGGTCGTCTTCAACATGCTGGTCGGCCCCGTCTTCTCGGCCGGCAGCGTCACGAGCGAACGCGAACGCCAGACGCTGGAACTGCTGTTGACCACGACCCTCACGCCGTGGCAGATCCTGTCGGGCAAGCTGCTGGCCGGCCTGCGCGTCTCGAGCGTCCTGACCCTGTTCCTGCTGTGGCCACTCCTGCTGGCCTGCATCATGGTCTCCACCTACTGGGGCAACCTGCTGGCGGTCGCCGCCTACACGCTGATCGTCCTGGCCACCTGCCTCAACACCGCCATGCTCGCCCTCTTCTCGTCCGTCCTGTTCCGCAAGACGTCCATCAGTATGATGACCACCTACCTGCTGATCGTGGTCCTGTTCGCGGCACCGCTGGCCGCCGTTGCCTTCACCCATACGGTGCAGGCCGATCCGCACGTCGTCCAATCGGTCCTGGCCGCCTCGTTTACCAGCCCGTTCGTGGCAGCCTTCCACGTGCCACTCAAGATCGACCTGGATCTGGATTACGGCGAACTCGAGGAACAGGCGGTCGCGGCGTTCAACTGGGCGCCCTGCGGCAGCTACATCGCCTTCACCGTGGTGCTCAATGCCCTGCTGCTGGCGCTGATGATCTGGCTGGTCCAGACGCGGCGGCGCATGGCGGCGTGATGCCGGCGCGGCGCACACGCCGGGCCAGCGCCGGGCCAGGTCAGTCGTGGTAGTCGCGCATCATGGGCCGCAGTGGTTCCACCGCCGACTCGAGCATGCGATCGAGCATCGTCGAGTTGTCCTTGGTCACTTCGAGCCAGTCGCCGGCGTGCATGGCGTAGTTGTTCGTGTCCGCCACCTGCTGCCGATTCGTGTCGTATTTGATGGGAAGCCGGATCTTGGTGCCGTCCGGCGCCTGCCGCACCAGCACAATGTTCATCCGCCGAAACCGGCGGGTCGCCCCCGACCCCTTCAACGCGTCCTGCACCAGCATCGTGTCTGTCAGCGGAGCACGCAGGTACTCGCTGTCCTTGCCCCCGTCACGCAACTCCACCACCACCATCGCCTGTGGATCGGTCGGCTCGTGCGCCCGCGGGTCCAGCATCAGATCGGGACCACCGTGCAAGGCGGTGCAGCCCGTCGTCGCCGCCGCGGTCAGGATCGCGAGAATCGACAGAGTTCCATGACGTATTTTCGTTCGTGTCGCCATCCTGGGAGACCTTTCCTCTCGTGCGTGCATCGCACATCGATTCGCTGCAACCGGCAAAATCAACCGCAGCCTCCTAATTCACCCGACCGTTACAGTCAGCGTTATCGGCACTGGCGGTACGCGACTTGAGAGGATCTGGTCAGAAATCAGTGGTCAGAGCGGGCGGTGCGGCGTGTGCCGAGCCTCTGAGTACGCCGAAGGCGTTACACTCCACAGCCCAGGGGCGTCGCGCTTCGCGGCGCACCCTGGGTGGGGAACCGTCCACGATGGGGCGGCCGAGCCGTGCGGTGACCAACTAACCGGCCGCCGCCGAGGCCGCAATGGACCGCGCGCGGCGTCGTGCGTGGCACGTGCTGCAGGCTCGCCTGGAGTCAGAGTGTCTGTTTCCGATCGTCTCTCCTTCCGGCACGGCTAACAAGCCGAATTCCCGAATTCCTGAGTTTCCGAATTCCCCCGATCGCTCTCCCGAGGAAGTGCGTTTCTGCACCTTCTGCCGCCGGCGGCGATCTTCGGACAGCAGAAGGACTTGGGGGAGTCGCGCCATAGATCCAGGATTACGCCGCGGCGGATTGCTGTCAGGATCTGCTTGCAGGCAATCCGCTGAGTGTTAGAATCATGTGCCCACCGCAAACCGTCGCTGTCCGGGCGAAGCTCCGCGTCTATTGTTGCGCCGCTGCTGGCGTCCGGCAGTGGATGGCCGGCAGCTTGGCCCTGCAGGCAGCGTGGCATCGCCTGGCAGTTGACACCGACGACACTTTCCGGAACGTCACTTTCCGGAACGACGCTTCCCGGAACAAGGAAATGGTGCGATGAGCAGGGATTCTGCCGAGTTCATGCCTCACCCGGACACGTGGACCCGTCGCGATTTACTCGACCTGGAGAGCCTGACGCTCGACGAATTGACGACGCTCCTGGACACGGCGTTTGCTTTCAAGCAGGCGACCGACGGTTGCCGCCGCAAGCTACCGCTGTTGGAGGGCAAGACGACGTCCAACCTGTTTTTCGAGAACTCGACACGCACGCGGACCAGTTTCGGGTTGGCGGCAAAGCGTCTGGGGGCGGACACGGTGGACTTCACGGCGTCGAGCAGCAGTCTGTCGAAGGGGGAGACGTTCATCGACACGGCCAAGAACATCGAGGCCATGAACGTCGACGTCATGGTGATGCGGCACCACACGCCGGGTGCGCCGCACCTGCTGGCGGATCATGTGGACTGTGCGGTGGTCAACGCGGGGGACGGCACCCACGAGCATCCCACGCAGGGGCTACTGGACATCATGACGATCCGGGAGACGCGGGGGGAAGTGCGCGGCCTGACCGTGGCGTTGGTCGGTGACATCGCGCACAGCCGCACGGCGCGGTCGAACATCTGGGGACTGCGGAAGCTCGGCGCGCACGTGATCGTTTGCGGACCGTCGACGCTGGTGTCGCGGGGCTGGGAGGAGTTCGGGGTGGAGGTGGCGTACAGTCTGGACAGCATCCTGCCGCGCTGCGACGTGCTGAACCTGTTGCGCATCCAGTTCGAGCGGCAATACACGCGTCCGTTCCCGTCGGTGCGCGAGTACGCGCTGTTGTACGCCATGAACGCGGACCGCATGGCCCGCGCCAAGAAGGACATCCTGATCATGGCCCCCGGGCCCATCAATCGCGGCGTGGAGATCACGCCGGACGTGGCCGACGGCCCGCACTCGGTGATCCTCAATCAGGTCACCAACGGCCTGGCCGTCCGCATGGCCGCCCTGTGGCTGGTGGCAGGTGCCCGCGACAAGCTCCGGCAGAGCATCTGCCGCGGGCCTGCCGCGCACGGGTGAAGTCCAGTTCGTTTCCGCGTGGAGAAGAAAGAGAACGATGCCTTCGCTGCTGATCAAGAACGGGCGTGTCATCGACCCCAGCCAGGATCTGGATCGGGTGACGAACGTGCTGATCGAGGGAACGCGGGTGGCGGCCATCGGTGTGGAGGATTTCGAGGCGGCCACCGTGATCGACGCGACCGGCAAGATCGTCACGCCGGGGCTGGTGGACATGCACACCGAACTGCGGGAGCCCGGGTGTGAAGAGGATGAGACCATCGAGTCGGGCACGGCCGCGGCGCTGGCCGGCGGGTTCACCTCCGTGGCCTGCATCCCCAACACCGACCCCCCGATCGACACACAGGCCAGCGTGGAATTCGTGCGTCAGAAGGCGGCCCGCGCCCGCAACTGCCACGTCTTTGTGCTGGCATGCGTGAGCAAGAATCGCGAGGGGCAGGAGCTGGCCGAGATCGGCAGCCTGGTCGAATCGGGCGCCGTCGGATTCACCGACGCCGACCGGCCGATTCACAACACGGAACTCATGCGGCGGGCACTCGAATACTGCCTGATGTTCGACGTGCCGATCCTGAATCACCCGGAAGTGCTGGAGCTGTCCCGCGACGGCATCATGCACGAGGGGCTGACCTCCATGGTGCTGGGCCTGACCGGCATGCCGTCGGATGCGGAAGATGTCATGACCGCCCGCGACCTGCGGCTGGCCGAATACACCGGTGGCCGGCTGCACCTGATGAACATCTCCAGCGGGGGCAGCGTGGAACTGATCCGGCGTTTCAAGTCGCGAGGCGCCGGGGTCACCGCCGAGATCTGCCCGGCCCACTTCAGCTTGACGGACGACACCTTGCGCACATTCGATGCGAACTGCAAGGTGAATCCCCCCTTGCGATCGCGGAACCATGTCGACGCCTGCATCGCCGGACTGGTCGATGACACGATCGACATCATCACCAGCTGCCACGCTCCCCGCGCGTCAGAAAAGAAGCTGCAGGCACTCGATCGCGCACCGTTCGGCATGGTCAACCTCGAAACCACCCTGTCGCTGGTCATCAAGCACTTGATTGAGCCGCAGTTCCTGACGTGGCCCCAGGCCATCCGGAAGATGACGATCAACCCGGCCCAGGCCCTGGGGCTCTCCAAGGGCACACTCCAGGTGGGCGCTGACGCCGACGTGACCATCATCGACCCCGACGTCCGCTGGACCGTGCGCCGCGACGAGTTCCACTCGCGCAGCCGCAACACTCCCTTTGAAGGTGCGGAGCTGGTCGGCCGTGCGGTGCGCGTGATCGTCGACGGCGAAGTGCGTTTCGCCCGCGACTGAACCGACTGAACGACTGCCCCCGCGTCCCCACGCCGTGCCGCGCCGCCGCAGCCATTGCCGGTGGCGGCAGCCCCTCACCCACCGGCCACCGGCCTGGCCTCAACCTTGCGGGCAGGGGGGCGTTCCCGCCACGCCGTCATCGTCCCGCGCGACCCGCCGGTACAACGTGTCCCGCTCGACCGGTTCATACCCGGCTTCGGTAATCAACCGCCGGATCTCGGCCACGGACAGGATTTCCGGCGTCGTCGCGCCGGCATCGTGATAGATCAGCTCGTGGCGCACGGTCCCGTCCAGGTCGTCGGCGCCATAAGACAAGGCCGCCTGTGCCGTGCCGATCCCCAGCATGATCCAGTACGCCTTGATGTGCGGGATGTTGTCCAGCAGCAGTCGCGAGACGGCGGTCACGCGCAGGTCGGTCAGGGCCGAGGCTTTCGGCAGGTGGCTGAGCCCGGTGTTTTGGGGATGAAAGGCCAACGGCACAAACGCCTGGAAGCCTCCTGTTTCATCCTGCAGCTCGCGCAGCCGCAGCAGATGGTCGACGCGGTGGTAATCGTTTTCGATGTGCCCGTACAGCATGGTGCAGTTCGTCGGTATTCCCAGCTCGTGCGCGGTGCGGTGGATTTCAAACCACTTGGTCGCGTCCGCCTTGTGCTCACAGATGCGACTGCGCACGTCCGGGTGAAAAATCTCCGCACCCCCGCCCGGCATGCTGGCCAGTCCTGCCTCGCGCAGCTCTTGCAGGATCGCGCGCACCGGCCGCTTCGTCAGATGTTCAAACCAGTTGATCTCCACCGCCGTCCAGGCCTTCAGATGCAGTTGCGGGTAGGCCTCGTGCAGCAGTTGGATAATCCGCAAATACCAGTCGTAGCCCCGCTGATGATGGAGCCCGCTCACGATGTGCACCTCGGTGCATCCGTGCTGCACCGCCTCCCGGCCCCGCGCCAGGATCTGCTCGTCATTCATCGCGTAACCCTTCGGGTCGCGCAGATCGGATCGAAAGGCGCAGAACGTACAGCGATAGACGCACACGTTCGTCGGATTGAGGTGGGTGTTGATGTTGTAGTACGCCGCGCGGCCGTTGATCCGCTGGCGGACCAGATTGGCCAGCTCCCCTACTTCGTGCAGCGACACATCCGGGCGGAACAGGAACAAGCCCTCGTCGAACGAGAGCCGCTCGCCCGCCTCGACCTTGGCCCGCACACTGCTCAGCGTTGGTTGGGAATTCGACCGCACATGCCGCTCCAATCTGTGTCTGAAGAAGGCTCTCCGCCGGCCCGTGTCCCGTCCGCGTCCCGTCCACGGTCCGCTGCCGCTACTCACGGACGGCTGCGGCGGTGGCCGCGGTCGAGTGTAGAGAGCGGTCGGCGGCCTGTCCACCGGCGGACCACGCAGCAGAACTCGGCAGACATGTCCGACCGGCCGCGTTCAGGTCTCGCTCAGGGGCCCTGGATGATACGCAGGGAAGCGGCGGCCAGGGCGCGCACTTGCGGATCAGCATCCTGCAGTCGCGTTTGCAGCGCCGGGGCAGCATCGGCAGCCAACGCACCAAGTTTGCCCAGGGTGAAGACCACCTGCCGCCGGATCTGGACTTGGGGTTCTTCCAGCGCCTGGATCAGCTGCGGCACGGCCGGCCGGCCGATCGCCACGATCGAGTCGCGGGCGGCGTTCCGCACGTCCGCCTCCGCGTCGCCAAACGCCGCGATCAACCCCGTGACCGACTCGGGCGACATGGCTTCCTGGACGAGCCGGTGGGCGGCCAGGCGGCGCAGATCCTTATCCGTGCCGGTCCGCAGGACTTCGAGAAAGAACGCTTCCGACTCGTGCGGCGGTGCCACCTTGGCGATGGCGTCGCACGCGGACCGCTGCAACTCGGGCACCCCGTCGTCGCGGGCCAGCTCGAACAGGTCCGGCATAGCCGCCACGGCGGCCGCACCCAGCTTGGCCATCGCCCGCACCGCGCGCACACGATACGCCGTCTCCTCGCCCGCGTTCTTGGCCAGTGCCGTCAGCGCTGGGAACGAGCGCACAAGCCGCTCCTCCGGCAGCTTCTCGACCGCCTGCAAGGCGTTGTGGCGCAGCACCGCGTCGTCTGCCCCCAGCGCTCCGATCAACGCCGCGAGCACCGCGTCGTCGTCCAGCGGCACGCGGCCGATCAGAAACACGGCAGCCCCCCGCTTCTCCGCCTCCGTTCCGCCGCGCAGCGCTGCTGTCAAATACGGCATCACCGCCGCGTGCAGCGCGTCAAGTTCCTCGGCGGCCGCCTGCCGCTCGATGCTCGCGTCACTGGCCATCTGCACCAGCAGCGGTTGTACCGTGGCCGTCACAGCCGGATCGAGCGGCACGGCAGCCGGATCCGGCGCCGCGCCGACCTCTTCGCCCGCCGCAGCCTCCACCGTGGAGCTGGCGTCCCGCGCATCAGCACCGCCCACAACCGGCGGCGGCACGGCCGGACCCGCAGCGCCCGCTCCGCCCGGACGGCCCGACTCGTCGGGTACGTCGCTGGGGGCAACGGCCTCAGCCCCCGTCACCACAACCGGGCCCCGATCCGGTGCCTCGTCAGCCACGTCGACTCGCGTCCGCTCGTCCTGCCGCGCACAACCGGCCGCCGTCAAGACCAGCAGCATCGCTGCCACCGTCAAAGACCTCCGCTTCACCGTGTGTCTCCTTATCTCGACCCGCTCGACCCGCTCGACGCCGCACCCTCTCATCCGTCCCGACACGGCAGACGGCGCACCTGGCAAATGTAACATGCCCGCACAGGGCGAGCGCTGAAGAACAGGTCAATTCGCTATATCACGTCCACAGGTCGACGGTGACGACAAGGAACAGTCCGATGCTGATGATCGCGTTGACATGGAAGAAGGCGGTGTTTGCGCGAGACAAGTCGTCCGGACGCACCAGCCGGTGCTCGTACACCAGCAACAGGCCGACCGCGGCGATGCTGGTCCAGTAGATCCATCCCAGATGCAGGGGAGGTCCCCCGACGTAGTGTCCCAGGGGGAGGGTCAGCAGGACGCACACCATGAGCAGGTGACAAAGTGCCGCCACCTGGAGTGCCCGCCGCAGCCCCATGCGCGCCGGCACACTGTGCAGCCCCGTCCGCAGGTCCGACGCGACGTCCTGACACGCATAGATGATGTCGAACCCGGCAACCCACAGCAGGACAGCCAGCCCCAGGGTCACGGCCGGCAGCAGATCGCGCGCGTCGTCGAGCACCGCTGCGCCGCGCAGTGCGATCCAGGTCGCGATCGGCGCCAGCATCAGCGCGGCCCCCAACCAGAAGTGCGCGGCCCACGTGAACCGTTTGGTATAGCTGTACGCCAGCAGGAACCCGAGCACCGGCAGGGCGAGATACAGTGGCAGCCGGTTGGGCAGAAACAGGGTGGTGCCCGCTACGAAGCCGACCGCCATCAGGGCGGCGAACACAGCCACGCAGCGCACCGTCAGGATACCGGCCGGCAGATGGCGGTGGCGGGTCCGCGGATTGAGCCGATCGAGCTCCCGATCGGCCAGCCGATTGAACGCCATCGCCGTACTGCGTGCACACACCATGCAGACGAGGATCCCGACCAGTTCGCGCCAACGAAACGGGACGGTCTGTCCCTGGACCGTGGGCACGCACCACGCCATCTCGGCCGCCAGCAGCGCGAAGGGCAGGGCGAAGACCGTGTGGCTGAAGCGGATCATTTCCAGCAACTGTCGCAGACGCGTCCACATATCGGCAATTTCCCGGATCAGCAATTCCCTGGACAACCGTGGCCCCACCGCCGGGACAACTGGTGCGCGACGTCCAGATGGTCCAGGATGCGGGCGACGATGAAGTCCACCAGATCACGCACCGACTGGACGCCCTGGTACCAGCCGGGCGATGCCGGCATCACGATCGCCCCCGCCTGGCAGGCGCGTTTCATATTGTCCAGGCACACCAGCGACACGGGTGTCTCGCGCGGCACCAGGATCAGTTTCCGCCGCTCCTTCAAGTGCGTCTCCGCCGCGCGCTGAATCAGATTCGTGCTCGCGCCGTGCGCCACCGCACTCAACGTGCCGCCGGAACAGGGACAGATGACCATGCCGGACGACAGCGCCGAGCCGCTGGCCATCGGCGCCAGATAGTCGTCGCAGTGGAAGTAGGTCAGTTGCCCGAGCTGGCTGCCGGGCACCGCCAGCTGCAGGCTGGCCAGTTCGAAGTGCTCCAGGTCCACGTCCCGCGCGAGTTCCTGTTGCAGCACGGTCTGCCCCGAGCGACTGATCGTCAGGTGCACGTGGTGCCCCAGTTCCAGGAGCGTTTCGATGAGGCGCACGGCGTAGACCGCGCCGCTGGCGCCGGTGATACCGACGACAAAGGGCGGCCGGGGCGACGGGGCGACGGGGGTCATGGATCGGTCTTTCGTCAGGCAGCACTGTCAGGCGGCTTACAACTTCACCCCAACGTAAAGGGTCGCGATACCACCGGTGAGCGAATGGTAGTGCACATCGCGCAGGCCGGCCGCTTCCATCCGCTGGACCAGCTCCGCGCGCTCCGGGAATTCCCTCACACTCTCCGGCAGGTAACGGTACGCGTCGTCCTCGTTCCGCACCAGCAGCTGGCCGATCCGCGGCAGCAGCCGGCGGAAGTACCAGCCGTAGAGCGTCCGCATCGGCTGCCACCGCGGCATCGAGAACTCCAGGATCACCACGCGCCCCTGCGGGGCGCAGACCCGCGTCATCTCACGCAGACCGAGATCCGTGTCGGCGACGTTGCGCAGCCCGAATGCCACACAGACGATCTGAAAGATGCCGGCCGCAAAGGGAAGCGCCTGCGTGTCGGCCTCCAGGAACGTCACGTTCCGGCACACAGCCGACCGCTGTGACTTGCTGCGGCCGATCGCCAGCATCTCCGGACAGAAGTCGGTGGCCATGATCGGCACTTCCCCCCGCGTGCAGCGCGCGAAGGCGAACGCCAGGTCGCCGGTGCCGGTACAGACGTCCAGGATCGGCGCCTGCCCCTCCGGCCGCACGAGGCGGACGGTGCGCCACCGCCAGTAGCGGTCGACGCTCAGCGACAATAGGTGATTCATCCGGTCGTACGCCGGCGCAATGGCGCCGAACATCCGCCGCACTCGATGGTCCGTCTTGTCAACTGCCATGCTGGTCCCGTACTCACTAGCGCCACGCGGCACGGAATGATACGACCCCCGGCCTCGCGCGTCTACGCCGCCGGACACGACCCATGCGGGGCTACGGCGCACCGAGCATGGATTCGATCTCCGCCCGCTGCGGTGCGGACGGCTGAGCGCCCAGCCGGGTGACCGATACGGCCGCCGCCGCATTGGCAAAATGCACGCACTGTGCGAGCGGCTGCCCTTCGGACATGGCGACGGCCAACGCGCCGTTGAAGACGTCACCCGCCGCCGTCGTATCAACCGGCTTGACTGTCCGGGCCGGCACCAACCCCTGGAACTCAGCGGACGACACCCACGCGCCGCGCGCGCCGAGCGTGAAAATCACGCTTGCGACCCCCTTGCTTCGCAGCTGTGCGGCGGCCGCCGCGGCGGACGAAGCGTCCGCCACGCGCACTCCCGTGAGCAGTTCCGCCTCGCTCTCGTTCGGCGTGAGCACCGTGACGTGGCTCAGCAGCTCGTCGTCCAGCGGCTGCGCGGGGGCGGGGTTCAACACGACGGGAACTCGCTGCGCCGCGGCGATCGCCGCGGCCGCCCGGACCGTCTCCAGCGGAGTCTCGAGTTGCATGACCAGCACGTCCGCCGCGCCAATCGTCTCCGCAGCACGCTCGACGTCCGCCGGCGACAGGCAGAGATTCGCGCCCGAGGCGACGCCAATGCTGTTCTCGCCGCTGTCTGCCACGAAGATCAACGCCACTCCGGACGGAGCCTCCGCGTCCTCCCCCACGTGCTGCACGTCGATCCCGTCCCGCCGGAACCCCTCGAGCGCCTGCCGGCCGAACATGTCCCGGCCGACACGTGCCACCAGCGCGACCTGGCCCCCGGCCCGGGCCGCCGCCACCGCCTGATTCGCCCCCTTGCCTCCCGCCGCCATCGTGAACCGCCCGCCCAGAATCGTCTCGCCCGGCCGCGGGATGTGCTCCATCTGCAGAATCATGTCGGTGTTCGAACTGCCCACCACGACGATCTTACCGGCCATCGCATCCACCTCCTTCAGATCCTCCACCCGCTAGAACGGCAGCAGGGCCGCCGTGGCCTCCGCCGACCCGGGCAGTTTCGCATACACGAGCAGACTCAAACCGATCAGAAACAGCGCGAACATCAGAGCCAACAGCCGATTGGTGCCCGGGGCGGCCGTTTTGAACTCCTTCCAGATGAACACACCCCACAGCGCCGCGACCATCGTCGCCCCCTGACCCAGACCGTACGCCACGGCCGGCGACGCCACTCCGCTCGCCACAATGTTGAACGACATCCCCACGCCCCAGATCACGCCACCCAGGATCCCCACGGCATGCAGCCGCGCATTGCCTTTCGTGAAATAGTCCGACAACGGCACCGGGTCACCCTTGAACGGCCATTTCATCACCGCCACGTTGAAAACAAAGCTGGACAGGAACAGCCCGAGGCCAAAAAAGACGAGCGCCGTGTAGGGAGTCAGCAGCCCGGAATCAGACACCGTCTTGATCGTATCCAGCGATTGCATCGACGAGTCAACCAGCGGATAGAAGAACCCCATCAGCACACCGCAGACGATCGACAGAGCAATCCCTTTCCACGTGGCCGTCGTCCCGCTCGAGGGAAGCCGGCGGTACGCCAGCGCGTCGACGATGATCGCCGCCACCACCAGCGCCACCCCCGTGAACAGAATCTGCGGATTCCCTTCGGGTTTATTCCAGTAATTGGTGAAGACACCGATGACCAGTGCCAGCCCGATGCCCACCGGGAACGCCACCGCCATCCCCGCCATGTCGATCGCGGCCACCAGCAGGATGTTCGCCGCGTTGAAGACGACTCCACCCAGAAACGCGTAACCCAGACTCCGCAGCGACGCCTGACTCAGATCCTCAAAAAACCCCCGGCCGGTCGAACCCATGCTCCCGAGCGTCAGCGCGAAGACCACCATCAGCAGCAGCACGCCCAGGCAGTAATCCCAGTAGAAGAGCTGAAAACGCCACTCCTTGCTCGCCAACTTCTGCGTGTTGGCCCATGACCCCCAACAGAGCATCGTGACGACGCACATCGCGATGGCTACGTAATAGGATTCCACGAAGAACATGATTGACTCCTCCCATTCGGATCGATCAGGCTGCCAGCCGCGGGCAAATGAACAGGTGAACGCCTAGCATACCAAGTCGAGAATTGCGAAGGAATCAGCCAGCGTGGCGGGATGGCACAGCGGGACCGCCATCCGGCCTGTGATCCGCCACCACCTCGCCGCTCCCGACACGGGTGATTTCGGTGCACCGCCGACCGCCCTAAAATGAGTTCCCCAGAGTCGACGTCCCGTCTTCGATACCTCTGCGAGCAACTCATCATGGCGCGATTCACACAACGTCGGAAAAAACTCTCCAGCGCAGTGCGCCGCCTGGGAGCAGACGCCGCGCTGATCACCAACTTCACCAACGTCACCTACCTGACCGGATTTACCGGGGACGACAGCTACCTGCTGGTCGGCGCCGGCGCGGAGGTCATGCTGAGTGACCCGCGGTACACGCAGCAGCTCGAGGAGGAATGCCGCGGGCTGGACGTGGCCATCCGGAGCCCGAGCGGCACGACCCTGGGACTGGTGGAATCGGTGGTGAAGAAAGCCCGCGTCACGCGCCTGGCAGTCGAAGCGGCTTCCATCTCACTCGCGCTGCACGATCGTCTGGCCGCCGCATTGCCGCACGTGACGCTCGTGCCCACCAACGGCCTCGTGGAGCGGCTGCGCGAAATCAAGGACCGGCACGAAGTCGACGAAATCCGCGAGGCGATCCGGCTGGCCGAGCAGGCGTTTGGCGTCATCCGCGCGGCCCTGCGGCCGGAACAGACCGAGCGCGAGATCGCCTTTGAGCTGGAGCACCAGATTCGCCGTTTCGGCGGCGCTGGCTGCAGCTTTCCACCCATCGTCGCGGTCGGCGCCCGTGCGGCACTCCCGCACGCCGTGCCGACTCAGCAACGCGTAGGGGACGGCGACCTGCTGCTGATCGACTGGGGAGCCACGGCACGACTCTATTGCAGCGACTTGACGCGCGTCCTGGTGACCGGTAGAATCTCGCCGAAACTCGAGCGTATATATGGAGTTGTGTTGAAAGCGCAGGAGCAGGCCATCGCGTCGATCCGCCCAGGCGTCCTGATGAGCCAGGTGGACGCGACAGCCCGGGACCTGATCGCCAAGGCCGGGTACAGCAAACAGTTCGGGCACGGTCTGGGTCACGGGTTCGGTCTGGAAATCCACGAGGCTCCCCGACTGGCCACCTTGAGTGACCGGCCGCTGAAGGCCGGGATGGTGGTCACCGTGGAACCGGGCATCTACCTCCCGCAGTGGGGAGGTGTGCGGATCGAAGACGACGTCCTGGTGACTCGCGACGGGCACGAAGTGCTGAGCTCACTGCCCAAGGAGCTGGACCATTGTGTGGTCGACTGAATTGTGTGGTCGACTGAATTGATTGCCTGAATCGATTGCCTGAATCGATTGCCTGACGGTCCGCAGGTGTCCCGGCCGGCCAACACTATGCTCCCCCAAGGTGAGACCAGGGCGATGTGACTGGGGTGAACGGCCCGACAGCACGTCCTGACGCGCGACCCGTGCCGCGCACTGTCCCAATCGTAGAACTTCCATCTGTGTGGCAGACGCCACTTGCCGCAGAGAGGCCATTTTCCGGAGGCCCCCTATGTCAGACTCGGATACCGGCCCTGACGATGTGTTCGATGTCGATCGTATTCGCCGCCTGGTTGAGTTGATGGAGCAGCACGACCTGCGGGAAGTCGACTTGCGTCAGGCGGAGCAGCGCATCCGTTTGTGCCGCGGGGCGGAGATGGTCTATGCATCGCCGGTCGCACCGCCAGCGCTCGCCACCCCGTCGAGCCCGCCAGCCAGCGCGGCGCCCGCGGCGGCCGCGCCCGCGCCGCCGCCTGCCGAAGTGGTCGAAGAACACATGGTGATTGTGCGCAGCCCGATGGTAGGGACGTTCTACGCCCGCCCCAACCCGAACGCGGACCCCTTCGTCAAGATCGGCGATATGGTGGCACCGGAGACAACGGTGTGCATCATCGAAGCCATGAAGGTCTTCAACGAGATTCCGGCAGAAACCCGGGGCAAGATCGTGGCGGTGTTGGTGGACGACGAAGAACCTGTCGACCACGGCCGACCGTTGTTCAAAATCGACACCCGTGCCAGCTAGGTCCCGATGTACAAACGAATCCTTGTAGCGAACCGTGGCGAGATCGCGCTGCGCGTCATCCGCGCCTGCCGCGAGCTGGGCGTTGAGACCGTGGCCATTTTCAGTGAAGCGGACCGGGGCAGCGCCTATCTGGAGCTGGTCGACGAGGCCTACTGCGTGGGCCCGCCCAAAAGCGCCCACAGCTATCTGAAGATCGACCAGGTGATCAGCGCGGCGGAAGTGGGCAACGTCGAGGCGATCCATCCCGGCTACGGCTTCCTGGCGGAAAATGCGCACTTCAACGAGGTGTGCCGGAGCTGCAACATCGACTTCATCGGCCCCACTCCGGAGGCCATGAATCTGCTGGGCGACAAGAACCACGCCCGGGCGTTGGCACGCGAAGTGAAAGTGCCGGTCGTGCCGGGGAGCGAAGGGCTGGTGGACGACGAAGCGGCGGCCATCCAGGTGGCCCACGAGATCGGCTTCCCCGTGCTGGTCAAGGCCACCGCCGGCGGGGGCGGCAAAGGCATGCGCATCGCCTCCAACGACCTGGCACTCAAGAGCGCCTTCTCCCAGGCGCGCGCCGAGGCGCAGGCCGCCTTCGGCAACGCGGGGGTCTATCTGGAAAAATTCATCGAGCGGCCCCGCCACATCGAGGTGCAGATCATCGCCGACAACCATGGCAACGTCGTCTACCTGTGGGAACGTGACTGTTCCACCCAGCGGCGGCATCAGAAGCTCATCGAAGAAACCCCGGCCCCCAACCTGCCGGATAGAGTCCGGCTCGAAATGTGCGAGTGCGCCGTGCGGCTGGTTAAACGCGCTAACTACACCAACGCCGGTACCGTCGAATTCATCGTCGACCAGGACAATAACTTCTACTTCATCGAAGTCAACGCCCGCATCCAGGTGGAACACCCGGTAACGGAAATGACGACCGGCATCGACCTGATCAAGTCCCAGATCCTGGTCGCGTCCGGCGAACCGCTCCCCTTCAAGCAGAAAAACGTCAAAGTCACCGGCTGCTCCATCGAGTGCCGGATCAACGCCGAGAACCCGAAGGCGAACTTCCAGCCCTGCCCGGGGGTGATTCGCCGGCTGATCACCCCCGGTGGACCGGGCGTGCGCTGGGACTCGCACGTCCACCAGGGCTATAACGTGCCGCCGTTCTACGATTCGATGATCGGCAAACTGATCGTGCATCAGCCGACGCGGGCAGAGGCGATCACCTGCATGCAACGCGCCCTGGCGGAACTGCGCGTCGAAGGCATCCACACCACGGTGCCGTTCCACGCCAAAGTGCTCGCCCACACCGACTTCGTCGACGGCTGGGTCGACACCAGCTTTGTCGAACGGGCGTTCTTCGCGCAACCGCGCTGAAACCTACAGCACCCCCTTGGTGCTGGGCACTCCCGATACCCGCCCGCTGCGTTCCACAGCCATCCGCAGCGCTCGGGCGGCCGCCTTGAAAATCGCCTCGGCAATGTGATGCGTGTTCCGTCCGTGATGCAACACCACATGCAGGTTGCACAGCGCATTGGCAGCCACGGCCTGCCAGAAGTCTTCCACCAACTGGCTGTCGAAGTCCCCGATCTTCTCGGTCGGCATGTCGGCGGCAAACACCAGATAGTATCGGCCGCCGAGATCCACCGCCACCGTCACCAGGGTCTCTTCCATGGGCAGTGTCACGTGCCCGTAACGCTGGATGCCGTGCTTGTCCCCCAATGCCTGGCGCAAGGCCTGCCCCAGACAGATCCCGACGTCTTCCACCGTGTGATGCTGGTCGACATGCAGGTCGCCTTGAGCCGTGACCTGCAGGCCGAACCCGCCGTGCCGGGCGAATAACTCGAGCATGTGGTCGAGAAACCCCACCCCCGTGTGCAGCAGGGTAGGTTCCGGTTCGTCCAGATTCAGCACGAGCTGAACCTGCGTCTCGGCCGTCTGGCGTTCAATTCGTGCCGTGCGCACCATCGTTGAGAATCACCTTCAGCAGCGTTGCACACGCGTCGACCTGTTCGTCCGTGCCGACGCTGATTCGCAGCCCCTCTCCCCATTCAGGATAGTTCATGTATCGGACCAGGACATGGTTGGCTTTGAGTTTCTCGTAGACCGGTTGTAACGGTCGCTCCGGATGCGTGCACCAGATGAAGTTGGCCTGGGACGGCTCCACGGCAAAGCCCAGCTCCCGCATCAGCTGCGCCATGCGGGCACGCGTGGCCAGCACGCGGCGGCGATTGTCCAGCAGCCAGGCCTGATCGCCAATCGCCGCCGTGGCGCCGGCAATCGCCAGCGCATCGCAGTTGTACGAGTCCTTGACCTTGGCGAACTCCGCAATCAACGACGGATGAGCCACCACGAAACCGAACCGCAGACCGGCCAGCGCATACGACTTGCTCAGAGTGCGCGACACCATGATCTTCGGATTCTGTGCCACCAGATCCATGCAGTTGGTGTCGGCAAAATCCGCGTAGGCTTCATCCACCAGGAGCGGGCAGTGCAGCCGGGCAGCCAGCTCCAGGATCTGTTCCCGCGATACCATCGTTCCGGAGGGACTGTTCGGGTTGGCCAGGAATACAAGCTTCAGGTCGGGCACCACCCGCGCGAACTCCGCCGTCAACCCCCAGTGGGCGTCAAAATGTACCTGCTCGTACCGCGCCCCCTGGATGTCCGCCAAGGTGCGGTACAGCACGTAGCTGGGATACGGCAGCCGCAACAGCTCCCCTTGGCCGACCAGCGTGCGCGTCACAATCGTCAGGATGTCGTCGCTCCCGTTCCCGCACAGGATCCAGTCGGGCGGCACACCCAGCACGTCGGCTGCCCGCAGACGGAAGGCGGTGCAGAGCGGGTCCGGATACCGCGACAGGCCGCTCTGGACCGCTTCGGCAATCGCCCTGCTCACCGCCGGCGACGGCGGGTACGGGTTCTCGTTCGTGTTGAGTTTGACGTACTTGCCGGGCGGCGGCTGTTCTCCCGGCACGTAGCCACTCATCACCGCAATGTCAGGACGTACATAGTCAGTCATGATCGGATCGTTCCAGCCAATTGGCGATGTGGAGCGGACGCGCAGGCAGCCCGGCCCCGGATGGATGCCCTCAGGTGCTGTCAGGGGCCGACGCGCACCTCCACACTGGCCCGATGCGCGGTGAGCCCTTCTCTGGCGGCCAACAGCTGCAGATCCTCGGCCACCCCCTGCAGCCCGGCCTGCGTGTAGTGGATCAGGCTGCAGCTGCGCAGGAAGTCGTTGGCGGTCAGGCCGGCCGCCCAGCGTGCCGTGCCGCTGGTCGGCAACACGTGCGACGGACCGGCCACGTAGTCCCCCACCGCCACCGGACTGTAGTTGCCGAGGAAGATGGCACCGGCATTGCGGATGTGCGGGGCCAGATCCGCCGCGTCCTGGGTGGCGATGTGCAGGTGTTCCGGCGCGATCGAATCAGCCACCGCACACGCCTCCATCGCGTTGCGGACCACGATCAACGCTCCAAACTGCTCGAGACTCTGCCGCGTCAGGTCGCTGCGGCTCAGATGCTCCATCTGCAGTTCCAGTTGCTGCAGCGTGGCCGGGACCACTTCCGGGCACCAGGTAATCAGAATCGCGGCGCCCGGCGAGTGTTCCGCCTGGGCCAGCAAGTCGGCGGCCGTGAAACGCGGATCGGTCGACTCGTCTGCCAGCACCACAACCTCGCTGGGCCCGGCAATCGAGTCGATGTCGACCTCGCCGTAAACGTACCGCTTGGCCAGCGCGACAAACAGATTGCCAGGCCCCACAATCTTGTCGACCGCCGGCAACGACTCGACGCCATACGCCAGCGCTGCCACCCCCTGCGCACCACCCACCCGGTACACCTCGGTTACGCCCAGCTCGTAGCAGGTGGCCAGGACATCCGGATTGTCGGCGCCGAACGGAGTGGGAGGCGCCACAATCGCCACCTGCTCGACGTCGGCCGCCTGCGCGGGCACGGCCGTCATCAGGACGGTCGACGGATACGCCGCAGCACCACCGGGCACACAGATCCCCACGCGCCGCAGCGGCAGATAACGATGCTGCAGATAGACCCCCCGCGGCCGTTCCACCCGCACGTCGCGGTGCAGTATCGCCCGCTGAAACTCCAAAATGTTGTCGCGGATCCGCCGCACCGCGTTGAGCAACTGCGGATCCGCCTGCTGGTGAGCGGCCTGCAGGGCTGCCGCCGGCACCCGCAGCGTGTCGGCCGACACCGCCACACCATCAAGCCCCTGGGTGTACCGCAGTACCGCACCGAGCCCCTCGGTCCGCACGTCCTGACAGATCGTGGCCACCACCTGTTCCGGCGTGAGCGGTTGCCCGAACACTTCGACAGTCTTCGCCCGCCCCCGCTCGCTCACCAGATTCCCCTGCAGGCTGAGCCGGGTTCGGAGCTGCTGGAGCGCCACCGCCACATCGTCGTGACGCACATCAATCTGGGTAACGCTTAATGTCATGGACCGACTTCCCTACAGTGCAATCAATGGAGCACAGCACGGTCTTCCCGCCAGCCAGACGTGAACCGGCGGTCCACCCTGTCCGCAGCACCCAAACCCCGCCAGGCGGCAAACCGCTCGCACCCCAGTGTAACCACCGGCCCCGACGCGGCGAACCCCACACCGCCCGGGGCGTCTCCCGCTCCCCGGCAATTCCTGCTATACAAACCGGCACTATGCGCCCGTCTGCGTGCCGCTCGCGGCAGACGTGTCCCAAACCATCGATTGGTGAAAACTAGGATCGACCGTATGATCGACCTGCGCAGTGACACCGTGACGAAACCGACCCCCGCCATGCGGGCCGCGATGGCAGCGGCGGAGGTGGACGACGACGTCATCGACGTCGACCCGACCGTGGACCGCCTGCAGCGCACGACCGCCGAACTCTTGGGCAAGGAAGCGGCGCTCTTCATGCCCTCCGGGACCATGACCAATCAGATCGCCGTCCGCGTGCACTGCAAGCCCGGCGACGAACTGCTGTGTGAAGCCGAGTGCCACATCTTCCACTACGAGCAAGGTGCGTTTGCGCAGTTGAGCGGGGTGGTCGCGCGCACCTTGAGCGGCGAACACGGCCTGTTGCGCCCCGACCAGTTCGTAGACCAGATTCGTCCGGACGACGTGCACCAGGTGCGCACGCGGCTCGTGTGCCTGGAAAACACGCATAATCGCGGCGCAGGGCGGGTGCAGCCGTATGCGGCGGTCGAGAAGATCTGTCGCTGGGCGCACGAACACGGACTGCGGACCCACCTGGACGGCGCCCGGCTGTTCAACGCTGTGGTGGCCAGCGGCGTGGCGGCCGATCGCTGGGCCGCACATTTCGACACGGTCAGCGTGTGTTACAGCAAGGGGCTGGGCGCACCGGTCGGGTCCGCCCTGGCCGGGCCCCGCGAGCTGATCGCCGAAGCGCGGCGACACCGCAAGCTGTTTGGCGGCGGCATGCGGCAGGCCGGGATCATTGCGGCCGGGGCGCTGCACGCACTACAATACCACCGCGAGCGACTGGCGGACGATCATGCCAACGCCCAGGTGCTGGCGGACGCCGTGCGCAGCGCCGCCGGCTTGACCCTGTCACCAGACACGGTGGACACCAACATGATCATCTTCACGGTCGATCCGGCCCTGGGCACCGCCAGCCAGTTCACGGCAACGCTCAAGAATCATGGCGTGTGGATGCTGCCCACGAGCCCAACGCGAGTCCGCGCCGTGACCCACCTGGACGTCAGCCGGGAGCAGACGCGCGCCGCGGCCGCGATCATTCGCCAGGTGGCGGACGAGCTGGCCAGCGGGACGATCGCAGCGGACCGTAAGGAACCAACGTAAGCAACAACTGAGAGAATCGACCGGTGGCTGCGCGCGTCGGGGGCGGCGCCGCGAGCACCCTTACAGACCACGGAGTTCGTCGCGTGATCGAGAAGAACCTCAGCGTACCGCAACTGGCAGAGGAAGCCGAGGCGGAATTCCGCCGCCGGTTTGGCCGCCCTCCGCGTTGGATCACGGTGGCGCCCGGGCGCGTGAACCTGATCGGCGAACATACCGACTACAACGACGGGTTCGTACTGCCCATGGCGATCGAACGGTATGTTGTACTGGCGGCTGATGCGGCCCCCGCCAAGACGTCCGGCCCGGGCCACTACACGCTCTGCAGTATGACTTCCGGCCAGAACCAATCGTGGCCGGCCGACGGAGCGCCGCCCGGAGGCCAGGGTGACTGGACCAGCTATGTGTGGGGCGTGCTGGATCTGTGTCAGCAGCGTGGTCTGGCAACCGGCCCGCTCGAAATCGTCCTGCACTCCACAGTCCCGGTCGGCGGTGGATTGTCCAGCAGCGCCGCGCTGGAAGTTGCGACCGCCACGCTGGTCGAAGCAATCACCGGGCAGACGCTCGATCCCGTGAAAAAAGCGCTGCTGTGCCAGCAGGCCGAACACGAGTACGCCGGAGTCCCCTGCGGCATCATGGATCAATTCAGCTCCGTGATGGGACGCGCCAACCAACTGATCCTGCTCGACTGCCGTTCCGCGCAGGCTGAACTGGTGCCGCTCCGCGGCGACGACGTGAGCATCCTGATCACCAACACGAACGTTAAACATGCGTTGACCGGCGGCGAGTACGCCGAGCGGCGTGGCCAGTGCGAAGCGGCTGCCCAGTGCCTGGGCGTGCGTTCGCTGCGCGACTGTACCGTAACACAGCTCGCCGCACGCCAGGCGGACTTGGAGCCTGCACTGATGCGCCGCGCTCGGCACGTGGTGAGTGAAATCGAGCGGACCACGCGCGCAGCCGATACCATCCGCCGCGGTGATTGGCCGGCTACCGGCGAGCTGATGTATGCCAGCCACGAGTCGCTGCGCGATGATTATGCCGTGAGTTGCGAGGAATTGGACCTGGTCGTGGATCTGGCGCGCCAGATCGGCCTGTCCGGCGGGATGTACGGCTCGCGCATGACCGGCGCCGGATTCGGTGGCTGCACCGTCAGCCTGGTCCGCTCAGACCAACTGGCGGCGATCGCCGAGCGTTTGGCTGCCGGCTATCTCGACAAAACCGGCATACAGCCCACCATGTTCGTATCGCGACCAGCCGAAGGCGCCCGGATTTTTCGACAGGACTGAATCCAATGGTACAATTGGCTGTCGAGGTCGGATGGCCCTGCAGGAGGACTCGGCCGGGCCGCACGGGGTAGCCTGGGGGTAGCTTGCTCGCCTGTCCTTGCCTTGCGGAATGCCTTCCGTGGAACCGTTCTCCATTTCCTGTACAACATGCCAGACGCGTCTGCGCGTGCGCGATAGCTCGGCCATCGGACAGATACTCGCCTGCCCGAAGTGCGGCAGCATGGTGTTGATCCACGGTCCCAACGGCGAGACGGCCGTACCCGATTCCGCGGATCCCGCCGCCGAATCGCCCGCACCCCTGACACCAGCCGCCCCGCCCGAAACCGAGTCGGGCAGTCCGGTGGTGCCGCCTCCAGTGGAAAACACCGACGAGACTGCAGGGACACGGCCCCAGCGCACGTTCAAGTTCCGCGAGGACTACGCCCCCACCATTGAGCCCGTGGCAGCCAAGTCGCCACGCGGTCGGCACATTCCCAGCCCCCCGAAGACAGCAGGCCCCACCGCCTCTGCCCCGCCACTCGACGGTGATACCCCACCACCACCCACTGCTGGCGCGGCGCACCAGCCCGATACGGCCCGAATAGTGAAACAGTGGCTGCTGCTGGGCAGCGCGGCTGTTGCAGGCGTCGCTTTGGCCCTGCTGCTGCTTGCCGTTGTTGCCTCGCAATTCGGCTCGCCACCGCTGCCCGTTGCTGAAGCCCCGCTCCCCGATCTTCCCGCCCAGTCCACCCCGACCGCACCCGAGAACACATCCGATCTGACTCAACCACCCGCGGACCCGGCACCCTCCATCGAACCGGACGACGCGGACGACACGGGTGACGCGGACGACACGGGTGACGCGGACGAGCCCGACCAGGTCGCAACTCCTGACCCCGTGTCACCCGCGGAGGATACGACGTCACCTGCGGAGGATACGAAGGATCCGGTGGAGGATACGACGGATCCGGCGGATCCGCCGGAGGAAGTCGCACCGGACGATGCTGCCCGGACGGACGCCAGTACCGGGACGACGGAGCCCGCGCCGGCGGATCACGCATCCGGTCCCGAACCGCCTCCAGCCCTGCCAGCGGGTCTGGCCCAGGTCATTCCCGCCTTGGAGTTCCGCGACAAGCCGCTGATCACCTTCATCGATTTCGTGGCTGACTTCACCGCTCTTCCCGTCTCTCTGAATGTCGACGCCATCCGCGTGTCCCGCATTCCGCTGGACACGAACCTCAGCTGCGACCAGCAACAGGTGACACTCGATGACGTACTGCAGACGGTGCTCGAGCCAGTGGGTCTGGAGTATTCCGTCGCGGAAGGTAGTCTGGTCATCGCGCCCCAGCGCGACGTGGAACAGGAGGTGGAGCAGGTCGCCTACGACGTGTCGGATCTGGCTGACAATGACGAACAGATGCAAGTGCTGGCCCAGCTCGTCCTGAAACTGGTTGTACCGGCCACCTGGTCCGACGCGGGGGGCAACGGAACGCTGATGGTGGATGACCAGTCGCTGGGGATTGAACAGACGGTCGCGGGACATTTTCACGTCGCGCGTTTTCTGGACAGGTTGCGCCTCGCACGCGGTCTGTTGCCACGGAGCGAATTGCCCGACGAGTTGCTCGACCTGACCCCCGTATTCCTGCAGGCCGCGGGGGAACTGGGACAGCCCGTGTCGGCGAATTTCCCCGAGCCGACGGAGGTGGCCCGCATTCTCGAGTACTTCCGCGTTGCATCGCAGCTGCACCTGATCGTGGATTGGCCGTCGACCACCCCGATGAACTGGCTGCCATCCACCCTGTCAACGCTCACGAGCGAGGACGGTCAGCCGCTGTCGAAGCTGCTCGATACCTGGCTGACACCTCTGCAACTCAACTACCGCGTCATCGACAACCGAACCATCCAGATCGCAAGTCAGTCGATACTCGACAGCCGGCCGGAGTTGGAGATCTACCCGCTCAAAGACATCACCGCTCAGGACGCCACCCAACTGATCCAGGACCTCAAGGCGCACCTGGGAGCGGCCTTGTTTGTCGATGCAGGCGGCAACGGCAACATCGTGTTCGACTCTGCGAGCATCTCGCTGCTCGTTCTGCTGCCGCAGCCACAGCAGCGAAGAGCGGCCGAATGGCTCGCTAACGTCAGACACAGGTGAGGCCCCAGGAGTACAGTGCCACACCGGCAGCCAAACCAGCTGCCAGCACCACTCCCGCCGCCCAGGACATGCGGGGCCGATACGGCACGGCGCTGCGGGCAAACTGAAACGCCAGCAGTTGCAGCCCGACGAACGCCTCCGTCAGCCCCACGCTGTAAACGATGGACAAGCTGCCGAGCGTCCCGCCGAGACTCCTCAGGGATTCAATCGTGTCGAATCCAAGTGGCAGCCAGACCAACGACACGTAGTGAACCCCCAGCACAATCAAGACGGCCCACACACCTGCCTGCCTGGCCCGCGCGTAGGCGATGAAGCCGCCGTAGAGGGCGTAGAGTCCGAGCATGCCAAGGATCATGAACCACAAATCGAGGAACATGTCGCCGGGGAGATTCGGCCACATCGTCGACATCAACCACACCGGAGCAAAGAATGCGTAGAATGGCCACAACGATCCGTGTCCACCCCCCGCCACCTCGTTGCACACGGGGAGGATCGGGAGCGCACAGACCACCCCCACTGCCGCCGCCATGCCAACGCTGTAACCCACCTGCAGATTGTAGGAACTCGTGGTCATCACTCACCCCTTGTCCGCCGGCCACGGCGGCCGGCTGTCACCATTTCAAACCACCGTACGTCCAGGGCCACTTATCGCGGGCAGCTCCACTCTGCGGGCGAGTGTTTCGCGAAGGATCCGCATGGTGGGTGTTCCAGGAACACCGCAGGCTGTCCTTGATGGTCGACCAGTTGGAGGGTTGCCGTGGCACGGCCCGCCAATGTCCCCAGTGGGCGTGGTGATCGTACTTCGGGCTGTACCACACAGGCACCTTCGCCGCCACACGGCGCTGCCACCTGGTCATGTAGTTAGTCGCAGCAGACGACTTGTCATTGAAGCGCGGTGTCGCGCCGCGGAAGTCGCGCGCAATGAGTTCCTGCCACGCAGCCACCCGGTCGTCCCGGAACGCCTTCGCATCGGGAGTAGTCGGCGCGATGAGCAGTGTCGGTGACACACGGCTCCAGAAATCCTTGAAGCTGCGTCCGTTCAGGACGGCTGTCTGGGCCTGCACGTCGTCTTTGTCAATGCCGCGCCGCGCCATCAGCAGGCGTACCATCTGGCTGTACACGCAAAACGCCATCCACCGCTCGCGCGCCGAATCACGAAACGGTTCGTCTGGCGAGTGGACTCCGCCGGGCGCTCTGATATGTCCGATGGCATCGCCGTATGAGAAATGGGCAAATGTGTCCTGGTACACGTGCAGCAGAACTCCGAACATCTCCAGGTCACCTGCGTCCGCGACCTCGCACATCGCCTTGTACACGCGCCCATCATTCATCCGTACACCCATCCCGTCATCCGGATCGGGCATATGGAAGCGACTCCGCGCCTGAATGCCGGCGCCCAAAGGCTTGGTCTGGGCGTCGTAATCGACGCGCGTGGCGAACTGCGCGATGATGAGCGCCTCGGACATGGGCTGACCACGCGAATTGCCCCAGCCGGAGGACTGGTCCAGCCCGAGATAGCGTGCCAGATAATAGTTGAAATAGAAATGTACGTCTTCGTCGTAGCAGCCCGTCGGATCGATCTTGTTCGTCGGGCTGTTCTTCACATACCGATAGAGATTCGCATCCCCTGCACTCAAGCCGCTCGGGTCTTCACTGATAAACTGCCCCCGACCCGGATCGTAGTACCGCGCACGATAGTAGTTGAGATCCGATTCCGCATCGTCCTCACGCCCGGTGAAACCGAAGATGTAGTCGACGGCCTCACCGGTCTGGTCGACGACGTTGCCAAAGGCATCGTAGACCACATGCTTCACCACCTCCGCCGACTGGCACGCCGGGTCGTAACGCACCACGTCCCGCACAGTCCCCAGATTGTCGGCCAGCGGCCACCACACCGCGGTGCCATCCGCGGCGTCCCCCACCTGTTCATCGGCCAGCACCTGATCCACAACCGGACCGGGCAGGTAGCGGTTCGTCAGTTGACCGTGCTCAAACCGCAGCACCATCTGGGCACCATCGTACACGTAGCTTTCCGTCGTGGACGGCCCCACCGCCGGAGCCACCGTCTTGCCGACCCGCCTCCCGAACACGTCGTAGGCATACTGTATCGTCCGGACCACGGCGCCGTCACGCGCCCGTTCAGTGATTTCCACCAGGCGGTTGAGCAGATCCCAGCGGTATTCGGTCACCGCGCCGGTGGCGATTTCTGTCCGCTTGATCCGGTTGCCTTGCGCGTCGTAGGCATAGCAATACGTCCCGTCCGACTCCAGCTGGTTGCGCGCTCCCACCGTGCTGCCGTCCGCCACGCGATTGCCGTTGGCGTCATAGGCGTAGGATTCGTCCGGTTGGCTGGTGTAGTCGGCGTGCAGCAGTTGTCCGCGCGCGTCGTACTGGTAGGTCGCCACACCGTCCCGCACGGAGACGCACTGCGCGACACGACCGGCAGGATCCAACACCCATTGATATCCGGCCAACTGGCTGTCCTCCCGCTGATGCATCAGGCCCGTCATGCGTCCCTGGCCATCGTACGTATAGACCGACGCCGCCACCAGTTGGTCGCCCAACAGCCCCTCATATCGCTCGCAACGCGCAAACTGGCCGGCTGGAGTGTAGCGGAAGTCGACCCGCTTGTCCGCTACGCCCGGCCCGGTCTGTTCGAGCCGGCGCAGCCAGCCGTGCGCATCGTACGTGAAACGGGTTTCGAAATCCTGTGCCGCCCCGACCCACGCCGTCACGCGGGACGGGCGCTGGTCGTGTCCCTCGTAGTCCGTGGCCAGCACCACCGCCGGCGTGCCCGGCAGGTCAGCGATCACCGCCACTTCGCGATCCAACACATCGTACGTGAAGCTGTAAATGCTCGTGCCATCGCGCACAGCCACCAGCCTGCCGGCCAGATCATAGCTGTGCGCGATCGTGTTCACGCGGTCCACGTCCCCAGCTGCATCGGCTGCGTTCTCGTACCAGATCTCCTCCCGCAACTGGCCCAGCGCGTCGTAGTGGAACAGACGCGTGCGTCCCAGGCGATCGACGACCCGCTGCAGTTGACCCCGCACATCGTACTGATAGGAGGTCGTGTAGCTGGCCCCCTGCCACTCGACACACTCCTGGGTCAACCGATCCAGCGCATCATAGCCGTAGGTCGTGGCATTTCCCAGCGGATCGACAACTGCCGCCAGCCGGCCCCACGGATCGTACGTGAACCGTGTCGTGTCTCCATTGGCATCGGTGATGCTGGTCTGGTGCGACTGTTCGTCGTATGTGTACCGTGTGGTATGGCCCAATCCATCTGTCTGTGACACGATATTGCCAGCCAGATCATAGGTGGTGTAGGTCGTGCCGCACAACTCGATGACCCGGACGGCGTCAGCCACCACGTTTCCGCTGCCGGCCCCCGGCGCCAGCTGCACCGACAACGTGTCACTCGCGACAGTCACGACGGCCAACCGCTGCCAGGCGCGGTGGCCGGCCAGCACATCCGCGGCAATCTGCTGCTGGTCCACGACAACTGGCGGGGCGAGCGGTCCGGTCGAGTCGCAGATCTGAAACGCGACGTCGGGCGCGTGGCCGGGGTCGGGCTCCCAGGTGGCCAGCACTTCATACGTGCGTCCGGCTGTCAACCCGGTGAACGACCAGGTGGCACGCACCGGGTTGGCCGCCTCGGCCGCCGCCACTTGCTGCGACTGCTCGAAACCACCAGGCACCACCTGCCAATCGCCGACCAACTCCGCCTGGCGGTCGTCCCGCGTCTGGCTGAACGGTTCCTCTCCGGCCGGCGACGGCCGTTGCACTGAAGTCTGGCGTCCGAGCAGATCGTAGCCGTAATGTGTCGACCGGCCCGCCACGTCCGTCTCGCTGGCCAGCCTTCCCAGCGGGTCATACGTGTACCTGCGTTTGACGCCGTCTTCCATCACTGAGACCAGCCGGCGGAACGCGTCGTAGGCCACCAGCGTCACATGACCGTCGCTGGTATACCTGCCGATCACGTTCCCCATCACGTCGTAGTCGGTTCGCACTTCTGGCACTTGGCCGCCAATGGAGGGCAGTCGGCGCAGCAGTTCCCGCCCGAAGTCGTCACGCACATAGCTGGTGCGCCGCCCCAGCGGATCAACGACCGATGTAACGGCACCCGTAACGGCGTACTCGAACCGTGTGACAGCCGTTCCCATACCCTCGACCGCAGGCTTGGCCACCATGACCAGGCGTCCCAGCCTGTCAAACTCGTATTCGGTCCAGCACCCGGCCGGGTCGCGAACGAAACGCAGATTCCCCACGGCGTCGTAGTAGTAATACGTCACCGGCCGCGTCGCCTCGGCGGCGGGGAGCGGATCCGCCTGCATCACCAGACGCCCCAGCTCATCGTACGCGTAGTCAGTCTGCCGGTAGACAACCGTCGCCGTTCCATCGCCGACCCCGACTTGCCGTTGGACGACCTGACCGCCACGATCATATGTTGTGATTTCTTCGCGCACCGCGTTTCCCACTGTGCTCTCGACGGTCTTCCACGGCCGGCTCAGTCCGTCGTAGGAGGTTTTCCGGACCAGCACGCGGCCCTGATCGAGATGCTGGCACTCCTGCACCTGATTCCCCACGACGTCATAGTGATAGGTTGTTTCCGGCGCCACCAACGGCCCGCACCCATCCGGGTCCATTTGCGTGACGCGCGTGAGCCGGCCGAGCTGATCGTAGCTGTAGGATGTAACGAGCACGGCGGCCGGTTCGGCCGCGTTCCACTGCTGTTCTGTGCGTAACGTGCCATCCAGGTTGTATTGGCGCGCGATGATCTGGCGACCAAGCGGCGCTGCCCCATCCGGATCGGGCGATGTGATGCGGCACACACGGTCCTGCAGATCGTACTGGTACTCCACCGTCAGCCTATCCGGCCGCGTCTCGGTGAGCACGTTGTCGCGCGCGTCGTAGGTATAGCCGGTTTCCGAGCGCCGGCCCGTCTGGTCCGCCGGCTGAACTTCACGGATCAGGCGTCCCAGGCTGTCCCAGGTATAACTGGTCACGCGCCACCCGTTCACACCGCTCTCGCGCACCTCCACCAAATGCCCGACGGCGTCGTAGACGTGGTGCGAGACCGGCGCGGCGTGCTGCCCCGTCCCGGGTGCCGGCGCAGTCTCGCGGATCATGCGGCCCCACCGGTCATAGGCGTAGCTGGTCGTCGCGCCGCTGGCGTCCGTCACGGACCGCAGGTTGCCGAGCGTGTCGTAGTCGTAGAACGTGGCCGCCTGACCTGCGACAGACTCGGGGGGTGCCGGCAGGCCGGTCGGTCGCGGCCCGGAGTGCTTGATTGCAGTGTTCTGATTGCGCGCGTCGTACACATACTCAATTCTCCGGTTCAAAGGGTCCGTCTGCCGGATCAGATTCCCGCTGGCGTCGTAACCGTACCGCGTAATAAGCTCGGTCTGGCTCGTGCTGGAAGTCCCGTCGGACCCGATCGTGCGGGAGATGTACAACCGGTTCAGCGCATCATAGGCCTGCAACGTCCGGACTCCGGCCGGATCGACGGTAAGCGTGACGTTGCCCGCCGCATCATAGAGATACGTTGTCACGGGCGCTGCATGATCGCCGGTTTCGGGGGACGGATCCTGCCGCATGATCAACCGGCCGAGAACGTCGTACGTGAACCTGGTCACGCGCCCCAGCGGATCGGTCCGGGTGATGAGGTTTCGCCGCTGGTCGTAGGTCAGCACGGTGGTACCGGTTACATCCGGGTCCGCTGCGCCCACCGCCGTACGGATGGCGCGGACCAGGCCCACCTGACGCCCACTCGTGTAGTACTCCTGCACGGTGGTCACCGCCGCAGGCGAGTCGGCTGCGATGACGACGCGGGTGAGCAGACCGCCGGGAAGCGCGTTGATGTTCGTAGGGGGCGCCGAGTACGTATAGCGTGTGTAGCGATCGGGCGTCCCATCATACTGCATGGCGTACTCTTTCTGCAGCACCACGTTTCCGCATGCATCGCGCACGTAGCCCGTGCGGTGCCCCAACCTGTCGCTGTGGTCACGCACCTGATGAAACACGGGTTCGTAATACCACTCCTCATAGGTACCGTCGGCGAAGATCCGTCTGACCAGATCGCCGGCGGCGTTGAAGAACTGCCGCGTCCGGATCGCGGGTAACGGCAGGTCGCCACCGCCCCCCGGCGGTTCAATCATCACCCGAGGCAACCCGCGCTCGTCGCGCATCCACCGCCACACATCCTTCTGGGGCGAACCGGGAACAGCCGGGCGGGCTTCGGCAGTCAGCAGTCCGAAGCGATCCATCTGGTACTCCCAGACATTCCCGCGCGGGTCCACGTACGTGGCACGCGGTTCGACCAGTCCGGCACAGGCCACGGACAGCGCGCCGATGTGAGCGCTGGCAGGCAGCCGCAGCGCGCCGTCGCTGCCATCCACCAGATACCCGCCGATGGACCAGTTGCAATTGTCCGGGTTGATCACGCACGTCACGCGCTGCGTCCGCACATCACGCGCGATCCGCGTCAAGTACCCGCGAGGGTTATTCATCTGGGTGAGCAGACCGTCGGGGGCATACCGAAACCTATAGCGGGGTGTGGTCATTCCGGACCCCGGCGCGGGGGCTGTCACCGACTGGACCAGGCCGCCAACAATGCTCCATCGGGTCACCCGGCCGGCGAAGTCTGTGATGGAAACCAGCTTGCCAGCCGTATAGCGGAACCTGGTGACCAGCCCTCCCTGACGTGTGATACTGTCCAGTTCGTCCGACCGCCCGTCGCGGTCGGCGTCGACGTAGCGGTACGCGGTGCGGTTCCCGTTCCGGTCCTTCCGTGACTTGAGCAGGCCCGTATCGGCGCTGAATTCGCGCCGTTCCCCGGCCTTCGTCAGCAGCCGTATGGCGCCCGATTCCGGGTCGATCTCCAGCCGCGCGGGGGAGGCTGCGGGTGAGGGGAGTTCCCACCGGTCGACCAGCATAACCGCGCCGGCCGAGACCGTTCCGTCCACGAAGCGTCCCGGTTCGACCAACGTGGTCAGCCGCACCTCCAGTTCGTCGTCGGCCGAGGCGACGGCAAAGAACCCCAGACTGCGCCACGATCGCCCTGCCATCCCCTGTTCGCCAGGCACGAACCGCTGGTCGACACAGACGGTGGTGGTGCCGCCCGCCACCGGCTGGGCGCCGTGGATGGTATACACAGCGTTCGAAGCGTGATGCGGCGCCGCATCCCAGTCTACGTACAGCTGGTACATATGCCCCGGTTGCAGGTCCGGGAAATGCCAGCCCACATACACCTCACGCTGCTCCAGCCCGGCCGTCGACGAGCGGTACGGGGGTGCGCTCACCACGACTGGCGATTTCTCGCCAGACTTGCCGACCCAGTAGACCGGATCGCTGAACGTCACGCGACCGGCGCGCGCATCGTCGATCTCCACGACTGCGCCGGGAGCCACCTTCGGAGCAACGAACCAGGTTGTCGTATGGTCGCCGCGCACCAGGGCGATACCCGCTTCGGTCCGCGCTCCGACCGGCCCCAGCCGTGATACGGCCGTCGGGCCGGGCCCCGTGATCCCATCGCCGGGCACCACGCAGTCGAGTTCATCCAGCCACCAGCGGTTTCCGAACTCGTTACTGCCCAGCGCGCCGTCCACGCGGTTGATGACTTCCAGGCTCGCACGCACCGTGCGGGTAAACGCGGTATCGTCGGTGTATGCGGTCAGCACCACGTCGCCGTCGTAGTGACCGGTGGTCAGCTTCCCACTCAGCGCCGCCGGCCCGATCACAATCAGTCGCAGCTCGCGCAGCGGATTGGCGTCCAGATAGGACGGCAGGTTGTCCACAGCGAACTCCACCGTCTCCCCGGCATACCCGGCCACCGTGTAGAGGCCGGTGAGCCGGGAGATGGGTTGGTCGCTGGCCGGCAACTGCAGTACCAGTTCCGCCAGGGGGAGCAGCTGGTCAGACTCACGGTAGGTCGGCCCCCATTCGGGCAGCACGATCTGTGCCGTTCCGTCGTGCAGCGCAACGTCGAGCAGCCCTTGCCGGATGGCCGCCACGGACTCCTGCACCATCTCTGCATCGGGCCGTTGCACGACGCGGCAGGCGAGCGCGTCATTGTCCAACAGCGTGGCCTGCGCCGTGTGGCCCACCACCTGCTGTTGCGCGTCGACCTTCAACCGGTAGAACGACTTGTAGACCGTGAGCAACGGAAGGCCCCTTCCCAGAGGCAGTCCATCGTTCGGCGTCGCGTGCAGGATCTGATCGTGCAGCGCCCGGTACTCATCCCATTCCAACAGCTCGATCCCCACCGACTCATCCCACTCGACTTCCGCATCGTCTGTAGGCACGACAGTGATGGTGGCCGAGTGGCTGTAGCTGGGAATGACCGTCCATCCGATCTGTGTGTACGGGTCGTCGCAGAGCCCCGTGTAGGACACCGCAGAACGGTGGGACACCCAATAGTCGGCCCGCGCCCCATCGACCGACGGATCGGTGGCGGTGCCGAGCGTCGAGGACTCGGTGTACAGCCGATAGAACACGATCGTGGGATATCGCTCGCCGTACTGCCCCCGACTCACTTCAAACTGCACCGTATCGACCTGCTCGGTATTGCTCGACTCAGCGCCCACCGCGTTGACCACTGACACGGTGACTTCACTCTCCACCGACACCCACACAGAGTCGCGCACGCAGACGCCGCCGAACAGGCCGCGCCCGGTACGGTTGTCGAGCACGACCCCATCCGCGTCCACCTCGATGCTGATCTCATACAGGCCGGTCTCCACACCTTCCAGATAGATCGTGAACTGGCCGTCCGCTGCGTCTCCACTCAGTTGGCTCACCGTATACGTGCCGTCGGCGATTGCGGGATCAACGTATCCACTACTCGGGGCAAGCAAGCCGGGGGCGATGAAATGGCCTGGTCCGGCAGGGTCGTCGATGGCGGACGGACTGCGCGGGACATGTTCGTCGACCGTCCACAGCCGCAATCCGCCGGGGGCGATCGTCCGGCTGTGGTCGGCCGCGATCGTGGCGTGTTCCGGTATTGATGCCGAATAGTGAAAACGCACCAGGGCCTGCTCGAAATCGATATTCGACGGCAGTTCGACGACCAGCGGCACGAATCCGACACCTGGTGCCAGGTCGACCTGGTCGTCGGCGGGCGTCGCGGGGCCGGGGCCGGTCCGCGCGTCGAGGTTGAACCCGTCGAGCAGGTCGGGCACGTTGTCGCGGTCGGCATCGTCAGCGTTCACCACCAGCCGCTTGCCCCCGTAACGAGCCTGGTCTTCCAGTAGATCCTCAGCGGCCGAACGGTCGGGTAACTGCAACCCGTTCGAATTGTCGGAGTCAATATCCAGGTCGACGCTCACGACGGTCACGCGGACCGTGTCACAGACCGCTTGGCTGGTTCCGATCGGGGTGAAGCGGGCGACGATATCGCCGGCCGCGGTGGCCACGCCTTCGATCGCCAGCGGCACGGTGGTCCCCAGCGCCGCACCGAAACTGGCGGCGTTCGGGTCGTCGACCCGGTAGTCTTGTCCGGGCCGGACCTCGATCCAGCGGGTGCCGTGTCGTGCGATATTGGGGTTGTGCGTGAACGCCTGGCTCCCATAGAGCGCCGTGGCGGGGATCCACAGACGAATACCGGCCGGAACGTCGAACTGCAACCGGCCCGGGCCGGTGACGACGGCCTGCGCCAGCCGCACCTCGTGGTCGCACCAGGCCACCGAAGGATCGCCAGAGAGATCCTTCCACCACCACTGCCATTTCGTGCGGATCGCGTGCTGCCGCCCCTGCTGCCCGATCCGGACCGGCTGGTTGTCCGGCACCTTTGTGAGCACCTGCACCTCTCTCTGATACGGCCCCACCAGGATTGTCGTGGTCCCCAGATTCCCTTCGTCGAAATCATCGTTCAGCGCCACCAGGGCACCCGGCGACGTTTCGTCAGCCTCCGCGATGCGCGGGAACAGGACCTGCAGATCGACCCCGGCGGAGTATGTCGGGGACAGCGGCAGGGAAACGAGCGGAGTGACAGCAGGGCTCTCGACGGGCTCAGACGTACCGGTCCCGGCGACAGTGGCGGTCGCGGCAGACGCCGGGCCCGGGGGACACGGGCCCGGGGGACACAGGGGCGGAGGCGTCGGGCCGTACCCGACGCCCCGATTGTCCACCTGGATCCGGAAGGTGGGCAGCCGGCCGTCGGCCAGCCGTGCAACAGCCCCTTCTTGATCGCGCGCGGTAATCGTCACGACAGCCGAGCCGTAGAAGCCCGGCTCGGAAGTCGGGCAGTACACCAGAAAGCTGTCGGCATCCACCGTGGGCGGAGTCTGAAAGACACGCGGATCATCCACGCTCACGCTGAAACTCAGATACGACCCGTCCTCGACATCTTCGAAGTACGGGTACGTCGTGCCGTCGCAAATGTGCTGGAACCACAGATCAAGCACCACGGGGGAAGATGTGGCAGTGGTCGGCAGCCGGTGCGAGCGATCGGGCATCTGCCGGGCCAGCGGCAGATCGTTCACTGGCTCGACATACACGAACAGCGTGGCCGAAACCGTCGCGTTCGCGTGGTCGGTGGCCGAGATGGCGTATTGCGCATAGCCGTACATGTCGGCGCTCGCCGTGAGATACAGCGTCCCGTGCTCCACGCGGGACTGCTGGATCGGGTTGACCAACTGGCTGGCGTCGAACGCACAGGCCGAATACCACAGGTCCTCGGCCGCATCCTCGACATCCTCGAAATACGCGGTCAAGTCGAGCGTGGCGGTTCCCCCTTCGCTGAGCGTGATTTCCGGCAGTCCCGAGCGCAGTACCGGCCAGTCGTTGACGGGGCGGGTGGTCAGGCACAGCGTGTCGACGGCCGTCTGCCCATCGCTCTGGCCACGTGCCCGCACCGAAATGCGGGCCGACCCCGACTGGTCAGCAGCATGGCGCACGCGCAGCGCCCAGGCTTCGACCGTGGCCTCCGCCAACGTGGGGTTGGTGTTCGCCACCAGCTCGTATGTCAGCGACTGATCCAGATCCGACTCGAAAACCGTCCGCAGATCGATCCATGTATCCGGCCCGTCCTCCTGCGTCTCGAGCTGACCCATGGGCTGAACCACGCTGATGGTCAGCATCTGGCGCGGTTCGAGCGATTCCAACCGGCACATGCGCTGCGCCCGGCGTGCGCCGGGTCGGACGCGCCGGGACCGGCGCTGCCGCCCCGGCCCGCGAAACATTCCCCACCAAGACATGCGACTCCTCCGTGACTACCAGCCGTGATTGCCAACCGCCCGTTGTTCGTGCAATGTGAAGGCCCACTACAGAGACAATCGCGAGAACGAGCGCCGTGTTACGCGGAAAATCGCGGTCACGACCAGCCGTGGCGGGCCAGGATGGCGGCCAGCTTGCGGCGCGCCCGATGGTCGTACGTGCGGACCTGGCCGGGCGAGAGTCCCAACTGCAGCGCCACGTCCGCGATGCTCGCCTGCTCCAGTTGCCGCATGCGGAACACGGCCCACGACGTCGGCGAGATATGTGTGGCGAGCAGCTGGAGCGCGCCGCGCACGGCTTCGATGCGTCCGCTGCATTCCAGCCGGTGAGTCGGCTCTTCGGTGACGCGGCCTGGCAGGAGTTCGAGCGGGTAGGGTTCGGCCGCCCGTGTCTCGCGCCACCGGCGGCGCAGGAAACTGACCGCGCTGTTGCGCACCACGACGTAGAGCCAGTTCTCCAGCCGGCCGTGGCGCGGATCATAGCGGCCGCGTGCCAGCGCCGTGAGGACGTCCAGCCAGGCATTCTGCGCGAAGTCCTCCCAGTCCTGCGGCGGCAGCCAATACCGGGCCGCCACGCGCCGAATCGTCTGTTCACAAAGCCGCACGAACGTCGGACGCATGATCGCCTTGCCAGGCCTGCCCGGATCCAGCCCACACCAGCGCGCAACGGCGGGCCACGGCACGTGTCATCCACGCGTGTCCACCCCAGCCCACGGCGCACGGTCCCGCGTCCACTGCGACCCGGTCCACCGGTGGCACGTCGCGCTGCGGAACCCTTCCTCCCTGATCAAATCACCAAAACGCACCGCAACCCCGCACCTCGGAAAAAAGAAGACCCGGATGTTGCGGTGCCTGAATTGACTCCGTCGCGCCCCGCCCGCATACTGATAGGGCCGTGATACGGCCGCAGCGCGCCGCGCGATGCGGACCTGCGCAGCCAGCCAGCGATCCCTGACCACACCTCGGTCCTGGAGACCTCCCATGCAACAGACCTGGACACGCCGCAATTTCCTGACGACAGCCGCCGCAGCGGGCGCCGGCCTGCTGGCCGCGCGGCAACTCGGTGCAGCGCCGACCAGTTTCCGGCGCAAGAAGTCCCTGATCGGCGTCCCATCGCGGGAGACATTCGAACAGCATCAGGCGGCCGGGTTCGACGGCCTGGAATCGACCGTCTGGGAATGCACGCCGGAGGCCGCGGCCAAAGACCAGCAGCTGGCCGCCGAATTCGGCATGCGGATCCACAGCGTGTTGCGCGGCTGGACCGATTTCAACAGCCCGACGGCCGACAAGGTCACGCAGGATATCGACTCGGTCAAGACCGCGCTGCGCGCCTGCCAGGGCTATGGCGCGGACGCTTTGTTACTGGTCCCCTGCCGGCTGCTGGCCCAGGTCGCGCTGCCCAAGCCCGAGGAGTTCGACATCGAGTTTGACGACCGGACCGGGCACCTGACGCGCGTGGTGGCCGGCGACAACGAGCCGTACACCGGCTACCTGCAGGCGCATAACGAGGCCATCGACATGGCGCGCCAGGCGCTGGAACAGCTGATCCCGACAGCCGAGCAGACGGGAGTGGTGATCGCTCTGGAGAATGTGTGGAGCAACCTGTGGGTCCTCCCCGCACTGTTCGCGCATTTCGTGCGTTCGTTCCAGACCCCGTGGATTCAGTCCTACTTCGATATCGGCAACCACGTGAAATACGCGTCGCCCGAGGCCTGGATCGAGGCGCTGGGCAAGACGATCGTGAAGCTGCACGTGAAGGATTTCAAAGTGGATCGCGCCGCGCCCGGGGGCGGCGAGTTCGTCGACATCCGCGACGGCGACGTGAACTGGCCGTCCGTGATGCGTGCGCTCGATCAGATCGGCTACGACGGTTGGCTCACCATCGAAGGCTCCGGCGGCCTGTCGCTCGCCGAACAGAGCCGGCGACTCGATCTGATTCTCGCCGGGGAATGAACGGCGCCCGCGGCACGGCCGCACGGGTCGCGGCGTTGGATCAGCCGAAGAGCATCCCCGCATATCCGACGACCCGGTGCGCATCGCCGCTCACGTCGGCACTGGTCGCGTAGGCGACCCGTTCGCCCCGGTGCAGGACGCCGAGACGCCGCAACGTAGACAGCACGATCGCGGCCGGCAACACGCCGCACATCGAGATCCGCTGCCGGAGACACGTCGCATAGAGGCGATCCGGATCGAGCGCATCGAGTGCCTGCAAGGCCAGCGCATCGAGCCGCCGGGTGTCCGCGTCCGAGGCGAAGTGATGCATGTCGCTCGAGATCACGAACAGTAGCGAGTCGAGCCGGTCGCGGACGACTTCCGCCAGCGCCGCGCCACACAGATGGATCTGCTCCAGATCGACGCCCCCGACGGCCACCGCCACCAGCCGGCTGGCCGGAGCCAACCGGGCGAGCAGGGGGAGTTGGACTTCAATCGCATGCTCTTGGCGGTGCGGTCCTCCATCCACGCGGAACCCCGGCACCTCCGAGGCCAGCTGCGCGCTGAGTTCCACGTCGACTTCGACACTCCCTCCGGGATAGAGCCACCGTCCCCACGGCGCCACCGCACAGTACTCACCTCCCACCTGATGCTGGGGACAGAAGACCACCACCGTCGACGGAATGCGGACCCGCGCCAGCACCTGGGCGGCAATGCGGCCGGAGTACATCCAGCCCGCGTGGGGCACCAGCGCCGCGCGCCAGCAATCCTGCGGAGGAGTTCCGCCCGCGAACCACCGATCAAGCGTCTCCGCGATGCGCTGCGAGTCAGCCGGATAGAACGTCCCGGCCACAGCCGGCTCGCGGTTCGCCAAGCTCATCGATGCGCCGCCCATCATGACCCCTCCGCCCTGAAGCCCCACTCGTTCTATAACCGTACTCAATGGCGAACCAGTCGGCAAACCGCTCCCGGTCGGCATAGCTCCGGTTGCGGTCGTCGATCAGATGCCCCAATTCGTGCAGCAGAATGTTGTTGAGGTAGAAATCGCGGATCGTCTCGGGCGTCCACACCAGCCGCCACATCCCGCCAGCCACCGCTTCCCACCGGCCACCATACATCTCCGCCTCGCGACGTTCCGCCGCCAGCGGGGGCTGCGCATAGTGCTCGATTAGCGACTCCTCGACCGGATACAGGTACACCGCGCTACCCCACTGCATGCCATAACAGGGCAACGTGCGTTTCTTGCGCGTCATCCGACTCAGTTGCACAACCTCCAGACGACTGGTGAAGTGGAGCGGCAACGCCGCCAGACGAGCCCGAACCTCCTCGGCCGTCACCGCGTGCCGATACCCCGGCCCTGGGTCCTGGACAATGATCCGCAGCGCCGCGATCCCCGACTCGCCGCCCGGTTCGTACCAGTCTTCCGGTGGCAGAAACGGGCATCGATAACGCTCCCGCCTACGGGCCCGCTTGCCGTGAGCGAAACTGCGATGCGAACGGACAGCGCGGACGGCATGCATCCGACGCTGCGACTTGTTGGACGACCTATTCGAACGGAAGCCTCTGAACATGGTACGCTCACTCAAGATCCGGCAGTCCGTCGTGTTCCGTGAGGACTCCGGATCAGCTCCAGCCGCTACACACTACCTGTCTACTCCTATATTCCATGCTAGAAACAGCCCGCATGGCATTACAAGTGAACACCGTAAATACATACATGCCAATGACTTACGGAACACAAGCGGACACCATCAGAAGCCCCCCCATGCCCTGGGCATCGATTCTCGACGCCAAATGAAAAACAAAAACCGGTGGCCGCGGACGTCGGATCACGATCGCCGCAGCAGTTCCGGTCGCGGCGGACTCGGTGGGGAAGCCGGCGAAGGCGTCGAAGGACTGCGCGAGACAAGCCAGGTGCGAAGCAGCAGGACAGCCGAGAGAATGGTGGCAGAGATCAGCACGATCCAGATCCAACGGGACAGCTGCTGGAGCCGCTCGGTGCGCACCCGCTGCGTTTCGCGCAGAAGTCGCGCGGCATGGCTCGTGGAGTCGGTGTCCAGCGTCTCGAGGCTCAGGTCAATTTGACCGCTGTCGTGGTCCAACTCCGGAACTCGCGGACCGTGGCCGTCGCGCACGTGGGTATCCTGCACAGTGCCGGACGGCCGCACGGCATGCGTGCGGTCCGCAGACGCCTCCGAGGACGACTCGCCCCCAGACGCAGCGGCGGCATGTTGGGAGAGCACATCGCTGCCAGAGCCAAGCCCGTCGGAAGCTGCGCGAGGCGCGTTCCCATCGCGGCCCGCCGAGGTCCCCGCCGGCGCGCGACGTGCCGACGGCTGCGGCACGACGGCGATCGCCACAGTTTCGCGGGTCCGCACCCAGCCTTCCAGCGCAGCGGCGACTTCGTGCATGTGGCTGTATCGCTGTCGCGGATCCTTCTGCATCATCCTGGTACAGATATTCAGCAAGTCTCGGGGACAGTCGGGGCGATCCACGCGGATGTCAGGGGGGGACTGCGATTGGTGCTTCACGATGCGCTGGGCCAGCGTTCCCTCGGGAAACGGCGGATGCCCCGTCAGCAGGAAGTACAGGGTGCAGCCCAGACCGTAGATGTCCGCCCGCGAGTCGACGTCGTGACTGCTCAGAGCCTGTTCCGGCGCCAAGTAATCAGCCGTGCCCAGCACGTTTTCGTTGTGCAGCAGGGTGAGCGACGCATGGTCACCGCGGGCGAACAGCGCCAACCCCAGATCCAGAACCTTGATCAAGCCGTGGTCGTCCAACAGCAGGTTGGCCGGCTTGACATCGCGGTGGATCAGGTGGGCGTCATGAGCGTGCTGCAACCCGTGCGCTGCCTGGGCGACGTAGCGAGCCGCGTCTGCATAGTCCAGTGGTCCGTCGCTCGTCACGATCGTCTGCAGATCCCGACCCGGTACATACTCCATCACGAGATAATGAATGTCTCGCTCGTTGTCGATGTCGTACACCCGCACGATGTTGGGATGGTCCAGCGCCGCGGTCGCCAACGCCTCCAATTTGAAACGCTCCAGATACGAGGCATCCCCCACCCGCTTCCTGGGTAGCACTTTGATGGCCTGTTTGCGCCGCATCAGCGTGTGCTCGGCCAGGTACACCGAACTCATGCCACCGCTGCCCAACAGTCCCAGCAGTTTGAACTTCCCGAGAAAGTAGCCTTTGTACTTCCCGCGCAGCAGATTGTCGGCCTGCCAGCGCGTGATCACCTGCGTTGCCACCAGGTGGTCCGCCAGCCGCTCGGCATCCTCCGGCAGCGACTCGCCGTGCAGCGACTCCCACTCCGCCACCGCGCGCGCCACCTGATCCGCAGACAGCAGCTTGCTGCGTTCCAGCAGGTCCAGCAGGGCTTGTGAGTTGAGTTTCTTGGACATGTTTCGCGCCGATCCACCCTCGCAGGATAAACTATCATGCGTGTAACACGCTCGCCACCTCCCCAAGCGTGGGGTCGCTCCGGGCTGTGACAACGTCGTCCGGCACAGCCCACGCGCATCTGCACACCCCGGTAACTCTACAGCGCGTTGCAGCTCCACGTCCGCGGCGCGGACCAGGTGGACCAGGTGGATCAGGTGTCGTGCACCGTCCGTCACTGAGGCGTGTTCCGACCAGCGGCCGGAACGGACCGGACCTGCTAAGATAGCGGGCGGCCAGCTATGCTATCGGGCGGCCGGGAGTATCCGGGCATTAACTGCGGGCATTAACTGCGGGCATTGACTGCGGGCATTACTGAATACAGAACACGGTTCCTTTTACCAACAATGGCTGTTGACACACCTGCTACGATCGCGATTCTAGGCGCCGGTCCCGTGGGGATTGAAGCCGGGCTGTACGCGCGCTACCTGGGCTACAGTGTCGTCATATACGAGCAGCGGGAAGTGGCGAGCCATGTGAGGGCATGCGGCCACTTGCGGCTGTTCAGCCCTTTTCACCAGCTGCGATCGACGCTCGGATTAGCTGCGTTGCGCGCGCAGGATCCCGACTACCGCCCGCCGGATGAAACCGCCCAGCTCCTGGCGCAGCAGTGGGTCGACCAGTATCTGCGGCCACTGTCGCGCACCGACCTGCTGGCGGATGAAGTCCGCTGTCACACCCGTGTGCTGGCCGTGGAGCGGCCAGTCCTGCCGGCGGAGGAAGCCGCAGCGGATGCCGAGCCGGATGATAACCGGTTCCGGATCGTTGTCGAACATGCTGGAGGACCGCAGACTCAGGAATGGGCCGACGTAGTGATCGACTGCACAGGCGTGTACGGGCATCCCAACGGGTGCGGGGCCGGCGGCAGCCTGGCGCGCGGCGAATGCGCAGTGCGTGCGGGGATTGTGTACGGTGTGCCCGACGTCCTGGGCGCTGCACGCGTGCGGTACGCCGAGCGCCGTGTGCTGGTGGTCGGCTCCGGACTCTCGGCCGCCGCCTCGATCATCGCCCTGGTCAAGCTTGCGCACCGCGCGCCGGAGACCCGCGTGACGTGGATCGTCTCGGAAACGCTGGAGGGGACGACCGACGGGCCGATTCCCGTCGCCCGCTACGCCCGCTGCCCGGAACAGCAGCGGCTGGCACTGGCAGCCAACAGGCACGCGCGCGCCGGCACCACGCAGCTGGATGTCCGGCCCGGCACGACCGTCGCAGCCATTGAGTGGGACAGCCAAGCCGAACAGTACGTGGTGCAGTTCGCCGATGCCCCGTCCCCCGAACGCTACGACCAGATCATCGCCAACACCGGATATCGGGCAGACCATGCGGTGTGCGCCACCCTGCGCGTCGCCCAGCGGCCTGTCGCCGGAGCATCTCCGGGCCTGGGCGAGCACCCGGCCGAGGGCACCGAGACGGGCCAGCGCGAGCTGCGTCCCGAACGGCTGCTGACACCGGAACCGAACTACTACATTCTGGGCTCAAAGAGCGTCGGCGGCGACGGGCGGTTCCTGATCACCGACGGCCTGCAGCAAATCCGCGATCTGTTCGGCATCATCGGCGGACGCCGCGAACTGGATCTCTACGCCACGGTCGCCAAGCTGGCCCAGTGACCGGCGCCGAGCAACTGGCGACTGGATGGGGTCCCCCGCGCCGAAGATCGGCGCCATGGGAACTCAACGGCGATGGCGTCTTCGATACAGCGGCCACAACCAATCAGATACTGGTGGTGCAGTTTCCGGAGCCTGGTAACAAGTACGGGCAACTGGCGCACGGGTGAGCACACGTTCTTCGCGCGAGCCCTTGATGACTCCGCAGCGTGGAGCGAGATGGTTTCAGGCCACGCGAACATCTACGATGCGACCTCTAACGACACCAGCGCGCCGGTCGCCACGCTGGCGGTCCTCCACATCGCCCTAACCCAGCAAAGGACGTCAACCGCTGGTCCTCAAAGCGCAACATCGGGACGGAGGTGGCTTTCATCCGGACACGAGTTCTGCTATTCTTCATCGGTGACCTCTTTGTGTTGGAGTTCATTGGGTGTGAACACACAACAATAACAAAGAGGCCACTTTTTTTGAAGTGGCCGTTGTGTACACAGCGACATAATAATGTCACTCACCACGGCAGGCGGCTTGTGGCGAAAGGTCACGAAACGCGACTTCTATCGACACGCGAACAAAACGCGATTGCTGCCACGATACCAGTTGCTTTTCACGTGCATGTGGCGAAAACTATGCAACTGGAGGGTATAATTGCCAAGGCTTCTTCAGTGTTCATTCCAGATGCAAATTGGAGGTGAGCAATGAGTCAGATCAGTTTACAGGAGGCTCAATCGAAATTGGCCGAGTTGATTGCCGGTCTGAAGCCCGGTGAGGAAGTCGACATTACTCAGAACAATCAAACGGTGGCCAAACTGGTCAGCCCAAAGCGGCAGCGACAATTTGGATTGGGCAAAGGAAAGCTGACTGTGGTGCAGGAAGACGATGACCACCTGAAGGACTTCGAGGAGTACATGCCGTGAAGCTGCTGCTGGACACACATGCGTTCCTCTGGATGTCTTTGGACGATCCGAAACTCAGCGATACGGCTCGAAATGTGATTGCCGAACTGGAAAACGAGTTGTTGCTGAGTCCGTCGACTTTCTGGGAAATAGGCATCAAGATCAGCATTCGAAGGTACGAGTTGCAGGAGCCGCTGGACGTATTTGTGGATCGTGAGGTTCAACGCAATGGGCTTGTCATTCTGCCCATCACGTCCCAGCACGCCGGTCAGGTGGCTCGCCTGCCTTTCCATCATCGTGACCCCTTCGACCGGCTGCTTATTGCACAGTCCATCGTTGAGCAAGTGCCGATTATCAGTGCCGACAAACAACTGGATGCCTACGGCATCGAGAGGGTTTGGTGATCCCAACATGCAGCCGACGAATACGCCAATGACTCGAAACAAGCAGGCTCATGCCGCCAATCGGACTTCGTGTAAACCGGGAGCGAAGAATGGGATTTAAACATAGTCTTGGACATTCGAGTCAGGTGACGCGTTTGCAAGCCTCAGTGATGACAGGACTTGCGATAAGTGTAAAACTCGGCGGTTCGCTGGGATTACACCATTCCCACCGACAACTGGCCTCACTTTATTCGTGTAATCCGTATCTTTTGTGGTTGTACACCCATGCCTGATAGACTGATTTCCGACATCATCGACCTACCCGACCGGGTCCGCAAGGGCGATTTTGTCCTCAACCTGTCCAAGGGCGTGACCGAGTCGGAAAACAGTGTCCTTTCGGCAAGCGTGTTATTTCCGACGCGGCAGCATGTGTCGATAGAAGTCACGTTTCGTGACCTATGCGCGCCACGCGAACTGTCGTCTTGAGCCGTAGCGCGGCGCCCCTACCCTATCACAGCCCGGGGTAAGCCGCGCCTCGCGGCGCCACCCGTGGGTACACGTGCCCGAGAACGTGCCGGTCGAGCCGCGGACGCCGCGCTGAACCGGCGGCCTCCGAGACCGAGATCAAAAAGCAGCCGCGGCCGCGCTTCCGCCGGCCCGGCCGGCAAGGTGCGGCTCGTGGCGGGCTCGGACAGCGCCGCTTGAAATCGTATGCAACGCCGGAATCCTGCGGGAGGGAGCGAGCGTCTGCTATCCTTACCTCCGCGCCAACTTTCGCCTGCGACGGGCGACAAAGGCCAGTCCGACAACCACAATCACGAGTAACAGAACTAGCGCCACCTGGCCAAACAGCGTGAGTTCGACGCCCACCAGTTCAATCACTCCGTCATCCGTTTCCCAGGTAAGTATCGCGCCCGAACCGAAACTGATTCGCCGCACCAGCGGCGCGGCAACAGCCGCAACCACGGCAATCGCGCCGCATGTGACCAATAACGACTTGAGGCTGAACTGCAACTTCACGCGTATCGTTCCTCCATTCCTTCATTGCGATCAGCTGCACGCTAGTCCGCAGTCCGCTCTATTGAGCGCTCTGCTGAGAAATCTGTCATGAAGAGCACCGCAGAAATGGCACCAACGATGAGGAACAATCTTGGCATAAGGTCCACCTGTCCTGATGAATTGCGTACTTCCCGCGAAAGGGTGGTTCTCTGCCACGAGATGCCAGCCAATCGCCCGTCGACACTAGCAGCACTGACAGCGGCGTCACGAGAACGAAAACAAGTGTACACTCCCTCAGTGTTGATCGCAAATGGTTACTGACCTGTTGCCGTTCGAGCGATCCGTGCACACTTTCGTGTAATTTACGATATGCATGGAAATGATTGCCTGACCGAGTCTATATTGTTATGCACTCGCAATACCTATTTCAGGCGGTGAACCTGACACACGACTTCCGAACCTTTCTTTTCAACCCTCACCCCGTAGTATGCACCATGAGGAGTCGACCATCGAATGGACCCACTGTCGGGATCAATCGTATTGACCGCAAATAGGTGCCTTTCGTCATCGTATGGTATCGGGCGCATCCGGGTAGTGTCCTCACCCTCGGCAGCTAATGCTTTTCGCGACACCTCGACTGCGATTGCTTCGGTAAGAGCCGCTTCCGGCGGTATGGGAAAACGATGGGTCGAGGGTGGCCGTAGCCAAGGACCACATGAAAAAGACGATGATTGTGCCAACGAGCGTTGTCAAGACAGCCAGCGCCGTAGCGATGTAGAGAAGACCCCTCAAGAAACTCCCGGGAGACATTTCGCCCGTCTCCGTTCCATGTCCGAGCAGTCGGATGTGAAGTAACCGTTCACGGATTTGAACTGATCTTGGTTTTGGACATTATGGGTTATGTTAGCCGCCACGATGGCGGAAAGCAAAAGGAAAACAGGTTGTCCTCGTTGCGCGGAACTGGAAGCGAGCGTGGCCGCATTGAAAGCGACGGTAGCTTCGTTGCAGGCTGCGCT
>JAAYDI010000064.1 GCA_012729315.1 Planctomycetaceae bacterium | reverse complement strand
CTGGCGTGGTGAAAGGCCCGAAGAAACGGCCCTGGTGCCGGTTTTGACATTTGTTGCACCGGTGAGCCACTTCGCATTAGCGGTTTACTTCTCACTGCGAACCCTGTGTCAGGTTGGCGACCCTGCACCAGGGGTGCGGTACCGGGATAGTGCGTTCCCGCACCCGTGGGCGGCCTGGAAGGCTTTTCCTGCTTGCCAGATGCACGCTCGCGACTACAGTCTCTTGGGCCCTCATCGAGTCACTGAACAGGGTTTATGCCGGAATCATGAAGATATCTCCCTCACCCATTGACGTGCGACGCTACGATGCGGTTGTGCGCCTGCTGTTGCAGGATCCGAGCCTGGACTTTCCCGAGGTAGCCCGGCGATCCGGTGTTTCCGAACATACCGTGCGGAAGATCTGGGAGGGGGAGATCAGCCGCCCGCCGACCGTGGTACTCGAGCGTCTGGCCAAACCGCGCCGCTGTGGCGACTGCGGCGCCCTCTGCTGCGAATGGCCCTGTGTGATCTGCTCGATCCGGCGCCGCAACACTCCCGCTCGCTCGGCACCACAACCGACACGGTTCGTGTACAAGCGCCAGCCCAGGTGACCTAAGTAAGTCCAGCCAGCGGAGCGTGACATCCGCGGGTTCACCACATGACATTTCATAACATCTGGTGACCCGCGGGCAGACTGAGCAACGAGAACCTGCACCGCGCGCCGTGTCTCGATGGTCCTGGCGACGTGGTTAGCGGGTGTTAGCGGGCCACTGGTCGGCGCGGCACGAGCCGGCGATTATCCGAACGTCCGGGCCAGATCGCGCAGGATATCGAGTGCCTCGTCCAGATCCGGCACAGCCACGCCGGTTTGCCGGCCATTCCGGTCACATTCCCACAGCACCAGCAGGTCTTCATAGTGCTCCGACTGCTGCAATCGCCGCCGCGCTCGCGCGCCGAGCGTGCCCGCCACTGCCTGGTGCCCCAGCATGTGGTGCTCGATCAGCCATGCCGTCCGCGGCGTGATGAAATCGCCCAAGGCCTCCAGGCCGGCCGCCACATGGTTCTGCCGGTCGATCGCCTTGCCCACGTCATGCAGAAGCGCCGCAAGCAGGAACTCCTCGTCGTACGGTAACTCGTCGCGCGCCAGGTCAAACACCTGTAGACTGTGATACAGCGCATCCCCTTCGGGATGGTAGCGGAGGTCTTCTTTCACGTATTCCAGCGGCAGCAAGAGCGCTTCATACACCTGAAAACGATCGACGCGATCAGCCGCCTCCGCCACTGCCGCCTCCAGCTCGAGCTGCGGGTATTCGACCGCCAGCAGGTGCTCGAGCTGCGGGATGCTGGCGCGCTCGATCGCCTTGCCAGTGATGGAGCTCTTGAACACATAGTGGGCTTTGGAAGATGGGTAGAGCGTCAGCTCGAACGGGAACCGGTCCCGGACGTGGACGTGCGTGTAGGTCCGCTCTTCCCCCTGCTTGGTGACCCGTTTCCGCTCCACGTCATAGACCACACCGAGCTCGTCGAGCACATGGGTCACCGCTTCCGTGCTGTCGGCAAACAGGTGCAGGTCGATGTCCGATCCCTGACGCACGTGTCCGGTCAGCACGCTGCCGATCAGGCGCGGGCGGAACCGGTGCAGGCAGCGCATCATCCGCAGCGCTTCGAGACGCATCTGGCACAGGTTCTCGGCGCGGCGGTCCCCTTCATACATCCGGGCCAGCGTCTGGATTTCGTCGCGGATCTCGGCGTTGCTTGGCAGATCCGCCGGCTTGACCCAGCCGCGACACAGGCGCCGCGCCGCCTTCTGCTTGGCACGATAGTACTCGGATTCCTGGCGATGATACATCAGGCAGGCCGCTTCGTACGCGATCTGCCGCCGCAGCTTCGACACATTCATGAACCAGCGCCGTTAGCCCAATCTGTCGGCGCAAGGGCCTCAGCCAAGAACAACCGAACGTGAACCGGCTATTCTAGAATACCCGGGACGCGGCACAAGACCGGCAGCTCGCTCGGTTCCTGCCGGCAGGCGTTCGTCAGTGACGAATCTCGATCACGGGCATCGCCGTGATCACGCGTTCCTGCTGCAGCAGTTGGAGCTGCTGCAGCCCCTGCAGCACACCCTGCAGCCGCGCGGGATCCAGCGCGCGGAGCTGCGGCAGCACGGCGTCCATGAGCGACGTGTGCCGCGGCACCACCTGGTGCAGCGCGTCGGACAGGTTCTTCGTGTCCTGATCGCCATCCTGCAGATCGCCCAGCAAGATTTCAATCAGGCTCTTGGGTTGCGGCAGGATCAGAATGTCGTACTCCGCCAGACTGGCCTGCTGCGCCGCACAGGCGATGGCCTCCTGCAAACCGCCCAGCTTGTCGACCAGACCCAGTTCCAGGGCCTGCTTGCCGGTGTAGACCCGGCCTCCGGCCAGCTCATCGATCGGTTTTTTCAGCCGGTCGCCCCGAATCGCTTCGACATGCCCCTTGAACGCAACATAGGTGTCTGTCATCCAGCGCTGCAGCAGATCGCGCTGTTCCGGCGTGAACACCTTTCCCGAAGCCAGCATGCCGGCGTTGGCGCCGCGTTGCGTGGGCACCCAGTTGATGCCTATCTTCTCCCACATCGCGCTGGTCGCCAGCTTGCCCGCCACGACCCCGATCGAGCCGGTGATGGTGGACGAGTCGGCAAAGATGGTCTGCGCGCCGCAGGCGACGTAATATCCGCCACTGCCTGCCATGTTGCCCATCGAGACGACGAACGGCTTACGGGCAGCCACGCGTTTCGAGGCGTTCAAGATGATCTCACTTGCCACGGCCGACCCGCCGGGCGAGTCCACGCGTAGCACCACGGCCTTGACATTCTCGTTCTCCGCCGCCTCGTCCAGCGCCTTGGCGATCGGCGTGCTGTAGGCAACTTCCCCGATCGACAGCGGAAAGCCACTGGGATCGCTCGCCCCGGGCAGAATCGGCCCGTCGACGTAGATGATCGCCAGCGACGCTTTGCCGGCAGGTTTCTTCTTCGGCCCGGCGAGCAACTCACCGTAGAACTTGAGCAGCCCGAACGGTGACGACAGATCGACATCTGCCGCCTTCTTCTTCCCGTATTTCCGATCGAAGACGATGTCAGCCCCGTACTTCTCCTTCACCGCCGCGACGAAGTCCTGCCGGAACTGCACCTCGTCAATGATGCCCACCTCCTTCGCCCGTTCCGCGCTGTAGACCCCCAGGTCGATCCATTCCCGGACTTTCGCTGCATCCACCTGCCGGCCGCTGCTGATCAGGTTCACCTGCGTCTCGAAGATGCTTTCCATGAGCCAGTCCAGGTTCTCCTGAGCGGCCGCGCTGGGCGCGTTGCGCATGAACATCTCCGCCGCGCTCTTGTAGTCGCCGCAAGTGGTGAAATCCGGCTCGACTCCCACCAGATCCAGCAGCCCGCGCAGGTGCAGCGATTCGCCGTACATGCCGTTGATCCAGATGTCGCCGGTGGGCACGACACTGATGCGACTGGCGCCGCTCAACAACACGTAGCTGCGCATCGAGATGCTGTCGGCATGCGCGAGGACCTCCTTCCCAGCCGCCTTGATTTCGTCCAGCACCTGCCGGACTTCCTCGATCTGCGAGACGCCCAGCGACGTGCCGGAGACGAGCATGACCACTGCTTTGACCGCGCCGTCGTCCTTCACCTTCTTCAACCGCGTCACCAGGCTGTGAAACGACTCCACAGGCGTGGCGAACAGAAAGTCCTCGGCCACCGCGGCCTCCGTCAGGCGTCCCCCGAACGTGAACACAGCAACCACCGGCTGTACAGCAGGCTTATCGGCAGCCAAACGCGCCGGGAAGCTGATCGACAGGCAGGCCACCCCCAGCAGCAGCGCCAGAACATTACGTCGGACCATGGACGGTTCTCCTTGAGGACAGAGTCAGCGCACAGCATTGCGCCCGACTATTCTAGTATGCAGCGCGGGGGGCGTGAGCCCCGGAAATGACACCCAAGCCAGCTATTCGCCGGCCGCGGGTGGTTTTTGTTCCTGTCCCGCCTCGCCGGACAACCACCCGTAATCTCTGTTCCTTGTAACCGATCGCTGCCGATCTGTCATCAATCGTAGAGCAACCACTTCTCGCGGCGTTGGCGGAATTGCTCGAGTTCCTCCCGGTAGACCGCCATGATCTCGCCCGTCGTACACCCTTCCGACACCGCCTGCCAGGTCGCGACGTCGAACAGCAGCCGATCGTAGGCGGCGACGTTCCACTGCTCGGCGAACAGCCGCTGGAGCGTGCCGGCCACCTCAAAACCAGTCTGTAACGGGTCAAACTGGGCCCGGTCCGTGATCACGACATTCACGCCCTGACAGGCCTCTCCCGCGAACTTGCTCGCCGTGGGGGTGAAGCGGATCGGCACAAAGCAGACGCCGGGCAGCGCCGCCGCATTGAGCGCCGCGGCCAACCGGCGACCGTCAACCCAGGGCGCCCCCAGCACCTCGAACGGCGTGTCGGTACCACGTCCCACCGACAGGTTCGTCGTTTCCAGGAGCCCGATCCCCGGGTACAGCAACGCCTGGGTGAGCGACCGCATGTTCGGCGACGGATTGATCCACCACAGCCCCGTGCGATCAAAGAAGTCCCGCCGTCGCCAACCTTCCACTTTCACGATCTGGAGGTCCAGCTGCAGACGCCAGATCTCGCGGTACATGATCGCCAGCTCTCCCACCGTCATGCCGTGCCGCACCGGTATCGCACAGCAACCCACAAACGACTCGCGCCCGGCGTCCAGCACGGGGCCGGCCACATCCAGGCCGTTAATCGGATTCGGGCGATCGAGCACCACGAACCCGATGTGCGCGTCCGCCGCCGCCTGCATGGCATACGCGAGGGTCGAGATGTAGGTATAGAACCGCGTGCCGATGTCCTGGATGTCGAAGACCAGGACGTCGAGCCCGGCGAGGCTGGCGGGGGTCGGCCGGCGCGTCTCGCCGTAGAGGCTCCAAATGGTCACCCCCGTTTCGCTGTCCTGGCTGTCGTCGATCTTTGCCACGTCCAACACACCCTGGATCCCGTGCTCCGGGCTGAACAAGGCCTTCAACTCCACCTCGGGCGCGGCGGATAACAGGCTGGCCGTCGTCATGCCGGCGCGGTTGATCCCCGTATGATTGGTGATCAGGCCGACGCGTTTTCCAGCCAGTGCTCGGAAGTTGTCCCGTTCCAGCACGTCGATGCCGCACCGCACCGCGTTCGCGTCCACGTCCGGCGGCGTCTCCGTCGCGGCGGCGGTTCCATCCCGGACGGCGGCAGCCGCCAGCGTACCGATGCGACCTGCCAGCGCATTGACGTTGCCCTTGCCGTCCGGATGCACGCGATTGCTCAGGAAGATCACGAACAACTCCAGTTCCGGGTCGATCCACAGCGCCGTGCCGGTGAACCCTCCGTGTCCCACGGCGCGCGACGACAGCCCCCGGCCTCGGTTGGTGGAGTATCCGGTGCGTTTATCCCATCCGAGTCCCCGCACGCCGGCCGGCACCAACTGGTCCGCCATCATCAGCTGGATGGTTTCATCGGCGAGCACCTGCACCTCACCAGCTCTGCCGCCATCCAGGATCATCTGGGCGTAAAGTGCCAGATCATCGGCTGTCGAGAACAGGCCGGCGTGGCCCGCGACGCCTCCCAGCAGGTATGCGCGCGGGTCGTGCACCTCTCCCTGCATCCAGCGACCGTCGCGCTGCTCCGTGACGGCCGCGCGGGCTCGCAGAGCATCGTCCGGCAGGAACCGGCTCTCGGCCATGCCGAGCGGCTGGAAGACCCGCTCCTGCACAAACTGATCGAGTCCCGTCCCGCCGACGCGCCGCACCAGTTCCCCTAACACGATGAAGCCGACATCGCTGTAGATGAACTCGCTGCCCGGCTTCGCCCGCAAGCCCAGCGCGCAGATCCGCTCCCAGGCCTTCTCCGGCCCCTCGGTATAATCGGCCAGCGCATTGTCGGGCGTCAGACCCCCGACATGTGTCAACAGGTGCCGGACCGTGATCTCCTCCTTGCCGCGCCCGCTGAACTCACTCAGGTACGTCGCCACCGGCTCGTCCAGGTCGACCTTCCCGTCCTGGACCAGCAGCATCACGCTCGTGGCGGTAGCCAGCGGTTTGGTGAGCGATGCCAGGTCAAACACCGTGTCCGTCGTCATCTCCACACGGCTGGGCTGCACCTGGCGGGCACCGAAGGCGCGCAGGTAGGCCAGCTGCCCCTGGCGCCCGATGGCGACCACACAACCGGGCATCCGCCCCTGCTCGAGCGCCTCCTGTACAAGGCTGTCAATGCCGGCCAGTCGCTCGGCCGACATGCCCACGGCACCCGGTTCGGCACGCGGCAATCGCCGCGCCGTGTCAGCACCTGCCGCTGACCCGATGCCGGTCAGCAGCACGACAGTCCAGGCCAACAGGATCGCGCGTGTCTTCATCATGCTGTCTCACTTTCATCCAGGGACGAGGTAGAACCGCCACCCTGCGAGCCAGCCCAGCAGTAGGACGCCAGCAGACCGGCCGCAAACGTGGTCGTCGCGCCAATCACCCCATACCATGTATAGGCGACCGGCGTGCCGAACTTAACCCAGGTCAAGACCAGCAGGCCGGTGACCAGGCCCGCCAGCGCTGCGCGCTGCCCGACGCGCCGCGTGAACACCCCCAACGCAAAGACGCCCAGCAACAGCCCGGCGGCGAAGCTGGCGATGGCCAACACATCGTTCACCACCGCCGTCGCAAAGTACTGTGCCACAATCCCAATGCCGATCTGGATGATGCCGAACAGCACCGTGCAGCCCCGGCTGACCCACAGCAGGTGACGTTCCGAGACCGCCGCGCGGCGCCAGGGTAGGTAGAAATCGTGGACCGCAGCGGACGCGGACGAATTGAGCGAACCGGACAGCGTGGACATGGCGGCCGCAAAGACCGCGGCCAGAATCACCCCGATCAGTCCCCAGCCCGCCGGCAGTTCCTCGACGATGAACCGGCTCAGGACGCGGTCCGTGCTGTCAAAGCTCACCGTCGGCCGCACGTGCGCGTAGAAACAGGCCAGGGCCACCCCCAGCAGCAGGAACAGGGCGAACTGAACGATCACGACGACACCGCTGGCGATCAACGCGACCCCCGCATCACGCTGCCTGCGCGCACACAGGTAACGCTGGACCATCATCTGATCGGTACCGTGCGTCCCGAGCGCCAGGAAGGCCCCGCCAATGATCCCCGACCAGACGGTGAAGTTCAGTCGCAGGTCGCAGGAGCTGTCCAGGATCCGGAACTTGCCGGTGTCCTGGGCAAACGACACACACTCCCACCATCCGCCGGGCAGTCGATACAGGATCACGGCCAGCGCCAGGATGGCGCCCCCTATGTATATGACGAACTGGATGCAGTCGCTCCAGATCACCGACTTGATGCCACCGGTAAAGGTATAGATGATCGTCGACACACCGATAACGACGACGCACCAGGCCAGCGGGAGATCGATCATCGCCGCCAGGACGATCGCCGTCAGAAACAGCCGCAGTCCGTCCCCGATATTGCGCGTGAGCAGAAAAACAAGCGACGCCACCCGTTTCGTCGCGCCGCCAAACCGGTACTGCAGCACCTCGTACGCGCTGAAGAGCTGGCCGCGAAAGAACAGCGGCAAAAGGAAGTAGACGATCAGGCAGCGTCCCACCAGCAGGCCGCAGGCGAGCTGCAGGAAACGCAGGTCGCCGCCCACCCGAGGGTCGAGCACAGTGGTACCGGGTTGCCGCGCGGCGAAGGCCAGGCCCGGAACGCTCAGAAACGTCACCGTGCTGGTTTCAGTCGCCACAATCGAGCCGAGAATGGCCCACCAGGGCAGGTCGCGTCCGCCCAGCAGATAGTCGGTGACGTTCCGCTGACCGCGCCCAACCCAGATGCCGAACAGCACAATGCCGACCAGGTACGCGAGCAGGACAGCCAGATCGGCTGGGGCAATGGCGGAATCCAGCGGCATGCCTACACCTCGACTGCCGGACACGTGCTTGTGGAACTACAATACGGAACATGCTCTGTGCCGCCCGCCAGGCCGGCGGCAGGCGCGGCAGGCGCTAGTCAGCGTTCGCATGATACCGCAGAAAGCACTCCATGCTCAATCATCTGACGACGGAAGAGCGAAATCCGGACTCGGAGTCCCTCGACTCGCTCAGCGCGCTGGAGATCGTCGCGCTGATGAACCGTGAAGATGCCTCGGTGGCCGCGGCGGTGCGAACGCAGGCTGAGCAGATCGCTGCCGCCGTCGACGTGATCGTCGATCGGCTGCGCGGCGGAGGACGTCTCATCTACCTGGGGGCCGGCACGTCCGGCCGACTCGGCGTCCTGGACGCCTCCGAGTGCCCGCCCACATTCAGCGTGCCCACCGGCCTCGTGGTAGGGGTCATCGCCGGCGGGCTCCGCGCCTTGACCACCGCGGTCGAGGGAGCGGAGGATCACCCGGAATACGCCGTCCGGGATCTGCAGGAGTGCGGCCTCCAGGCGCGCGACGTGCTGGTCGGGATCGCCACGAGCGGCCGCACCCCGTACGTCATCGGCGGCATGGCGCACGCGCGGCACAGCGGCGCGTTCACCATTGGTTTGAGCTGCAATCGGGACTCGCAGCTCGAGCAGGTCAGCGATCTGATGATCTCGCCGGTGGTCGGACCGGAAGTGCTCAGCGGCTCGACGCGACTCAAAGCCGGTACCGCCACCAAAATGGTGCTCAATATGCTCAGCACCGCCAGCATGGTGCGTCTGGGCAAGACCTACGGCAACCTGATGGTCGATCTGCGGGCCACCAACGCCAAGCTCCTGGCCCGTTCGCGGCGGATCGTCGCCGCCGTGGCCGGCGTGTCGGAAACGACGGCTGAAACGCTGCTGCAACAGTGTGACGGCGAGGTGAAGACCGCGATTGTCGTCCGACGGCGCGGGGTCACACCTCAGACGGCGCGGCAGTGGCTCGCGGAGGCTGGCGGCCAGCTGCGCGGCGCTCTGGAACGCCCACCCCATCCCGACAGCGACCTGATGAACAAAGGATGAGAACGTGTCTGGCAAACAAGGGCCATCGCCTGCGGCGCCCGCGCCGACATCCGCGTCGAGCGACGATGAGTTGCCCGATGAGTTGCTGCTCCTGGGCATCGACGGTGGCGGCACGAAGACGATCGCCGTCCTGGCGCTCCACCAGGCTCACGCCGCGCCGCGCACGATCGGTCGCGGCACCGGCGGTCCCGCCAATCCGCGCGCGGCGGGCTGGGCGACGGTCCAGCAGCACATTGCCGATGCGATCGACGCGGCCTTTGCCACAGCGGGACGCCCCCGCACGCGCGTGGCGGCCCTCTGCCTGGGGATGGCTGGCGCCGGCCACGCGTCGGTGCGGGAGACGATGTACGCGTGGTGCGCGCAACAGCAGCTCGCGGAACGCTGGGCGGTCGTCCACGACGCGCAGATCATCCTGCGGGCCGGCGCACAACAGGGTCCCGGCATCGCGCTGATTTCCGGTACCGGCTCGCTGGCCTATGGCGTCACGGCGGACGGGCACTCCGCCCGCGCCGGGGGCTGGGGGTACCTGCTGGGCGACGAAGGAAGTGGCTACGCCATCGGACTGGCTGCCCTGCGCGCGATGGTCCGGGAGACAGACGGTCGAGCGCCGGCGACGCAACTCACGGCAAGCCTGCTCCCGACTCTCGGTGTGCCCAGTACCTGGGATCTCATCCCGCTGGTCCACGAAGATCCCGGCGCCCGGCGCCGGATCGCGTCCCTCGCTCCCTTGGTCCTGGCTGTGGCCGAGCAAGGGGATGCCGTAGCGCAGCAGATCCGCGATCGGGCGGCGCGGGAACTGACCGACATGGTGGCCGCCGTCTCGCAGGCGCTGGCCCTCGGCCCCTCTCCGTACCAGCTCGTCTTCTCCGGCGGTCTGCTGCAACACCACCCAGCGCTGCGGGAGGCCATCCTGCAGCAACTGGCTCAGCGGCGGGTGGCGCCGCAGTCCAGCGCGGTGGCCGACGATCCCGCTTGCGGCGCCGTGCTGCTGGCCCGCAACCTGCTCGCGTAGGCCATCTTTCGGCGGTGTGACTCCCCCGACTGCCCAGCCTGGCGTGGTGAAAGGCCCGAAGAAACGGCCCTGATGCCGGTTTTGACATTTGTTCCACCGGTGAGCCACTTCGCATTAACGGTTTACTTCTCACTGCGAGCCCTGTGTCAGGTTGGCGACCCAGCACCAGGGGTGCGGTACCGGGATAGCTGTCGTCTGGCCGAAGGTCAGTTCTCACCGTAGCCTGGGGCAACGCCCTTGTCTTTACCCAATTCTGTTGAGCTTGGAAGCGAGAGTCGCCCCTTGCACAAGTGTATTCAATTTCTCCCAGCCGCGCCAGATCGTGATCCATCCCGGCTCGCCGT
>JAAYDI010000063.1 GCA_012729315.1 Planctomycetaceae bacterium | reverse complement strand
TTCGGCCAATTGCGGGATGGAACCGCTGCACGGTGAGGAGGTAGGCAGTCCATGCGAATGGGCCCATCCATGGCATGGATTTGTCCACTACAACCGGCTCAGAATGACCGAGCCTTTCACCGTCCCATGCCCAGCCTGGCGTGGAAGAAATGTTCGACTTTTCTGCCCCGCCGTGATGGCTCGCACACTCCGTTTGCGATTGCACACAGGAAGGACGCGGGCATCGATCATCCGACCTGGTACGGATGGTCTACGGGCACGAGAACGGACACTCAACAGCATGGGAGGAGATCGATGTACCGCGTCTTTTTCACCTGGTTCTTTCTGGGATCGACCGCCCTGGGCTCGTATATCGACAGCGCGGTCTTCATCAACGAATTCCACTACGACAACGATGGAGCGGACGTTGGGGAGTTCGTCGAGGTCGTGGCCCCCACCGGGCTGCACGATCTGGCCGCCGTCACACTGACGCTCTACAACGGCGGCAACGGCACTGCATATGCCGGCCCGATCCCGCTCAGCACATTCACCCAGCGTGATGTGGTGGGCTCATTCGCCTTCTATACGCTGGACATCATACTGCAGAACGGTGCACCCGATGGGCTGGCGCTCGCCCAGGCAGGGGACGTGCTCCAGTTCCTGAGCTATGAAGGCGAGTTCACCGCCACGGACGGAGTTGCCGCAGGACTGGTGTCGACAGACATTGGCGTGTCGGAACCACCCACTACGCCGGCGGGCGCGAGCCTGCAGCTGACCGGCCGCGGAGACAGCTACGCCGATTTTACCTGGGAACTGCTGCTGTCCGAGACGTGCGGCACCGTCAATGGACGCCAGTCGCTGGTGCCGGAGCCTGCCAGCCTGGTCGGCTGGCTCACAGGCCTCCTGGCGCTGGCACTTGTCCAGTACCGACGGCGCCGACAATGTCTCAGCGTCCGGTAGCCGCGTGGCCAGCGCGTACCACGCGCACACGCCATGAGAACGACCGTCGAGCCGGGCAGCGCACGCGCGTTGCCCGGCTGCCTTGATTGGAAGAAACAGAACTCCAGCGTTGCATACGATTTCAGGCGGCACTGTCCGTACCCGCCGCACGCTGCACACTGCCGGCCGGGCCCGCGGAAGCCCGGCCGCAGCTGCTTTCGGTCTCGGAGGCCGCCGGTTCAGCGCGGCATCTGTGGCTCGACCGACATGTTCTCGGGCACGCGTACCCACGGGTGGCGCCGCGAGGCGCGGCTTACCCCGGGCTGTGTTAGGGGCGCCGCGCTACGGCTCAAGACGACAGTTCGCGTGGCGCGAATAGGTCACGAAACGTGACTTCCATCGACATGCGAACAAAACGCGATTGTTGCCACGATACCAGTTGCTTTTCTCGTGCACGTGGCGCAAATAATGCAACTGGAAAGGAGAAAGGAGAGCAAAGAAGACGAAGGCCACCACTTTCTCCTTCTCCTTCTCCTCTCCCCTCTCTACTTTCTCCTCTCTCGCAACGCGTGCCTCAGTAGGTCGCCTCCAGGTCCTGGCCCAGGTGCCTTGCATAACGCTTTTCCAGAAAGTCCAGCTTCGACTCGAGGTCAGCGCATTTCAGGCCCAGCGCGTCGTAGGTCCGGGCGACGTCGTCCAACAGTGCGGCGAACTGGCCGATCGTGCTGCGGACAGAAATCAACTCGCGCTGCTCCTTGACGACCACACGCAGCTCGTCAAAGCGGATGTGGAGTTCCTGTATCAGCTCGGCAGTGTCATCGCTGCCGCGCAGGTCCTGCACGAGTTCGGCCATGTGGCCTCCGACGGCGAACATCATGACGTTGACCGCTTCCCAGGCCGGCATCTCTGACAGGCTGGTCATGTTCGTGAAGCTGTTCTGCCAGACGCTGTGATCGGGCGTGAACCCCCGGGACTCGGGCAGCCGACCGGGCGGCCCCCAGTCGGGCGTCTCGGCGGCGTCGCGCTGCTGGCATTCCCATTCTGCGCGGGACCGGCAGAAGGACGTGGCGAAGCGCTCGTCCAGCAGACTGTTTTCCAGCTGCCAGATCATCGGCTGGCCACTCTCGGCCATCATCCGGCACAGCGGGCAGTCGTGGTCGAGGTGTTCGTGCCCCGGGGGAATGACGGCGGGCAGCCGCGCGCGTTCGCGCGCGATCAGGGCCGCCGGGCTCTGATCGTAGAACTCCACCTGCGGCTGGTGCATCCATTCCTGCTGGAGCTGTTCGAGGTGGGCAGTCTCCGCGCGCGGGTCTCCCAGGCGCTGCGCGCCGTGACGGCGTTCGAGGTCGCACAACAGCAACGCCACCAGCTCGTGATAGAGCAGGATTTCGTGCGTGCCGAACCCGCCATAGCGATAGGCGTGCGTACGCATGGCCAGGCCGGGCGGGCAGCGTTTGAGCAACGACCAGATCTCGCCTTGGTCCTGCACGTCCCCGTCGACGAACTCGTGTTTGGCCAGCAACACGTCGCGGGGGGACTTGCCGCGCAGGTCGTCGCGCGGCGTGAGGAGCCACCAGTCCTGGATCGCCGTCACCGGCGTTGCCGACTGGTCGGCGGTCGCCAGCCAGCGTGTGACGAGCGCTTCCGCCAGCTTTGGATAAAGCACAGCGCGGGCGTCCAGGTCCTTGTCCGGGGCGAAGACCGGCCGGCGCCGCTCCGCCAGATCCCGCCAGTTCCGCACGTCCCGGATAATCTGCCACTGCTCCGGAATCCGGTAGGGGAGCCAGACGTCAAGCGTCGTGTGCTGATCACAACACAGGACGCAACCCAGGCGGGGCAGTTCCGGCGCCGCGCCGCCGTGGACCACCAGCCGGGCCGTGAAATCGATGATCACGTGCCCGCCTTCCGTACTCCGCGTCGCCAGCCCGTCGGCGGCCTCGGCAAAACAGAAGTCCACCACCGCGGGCTCCATGAACCGGCCCATGGCTGCCCGCAATTCGTCGATCGTCACCGGTTCAGCGCTGAGCGCCGCCAGCATCAGATCCACCAGGCCGTCATGGACCTGCACGTGGATCGTGCGCTCCGTCTCCAGCATACTGACCATGGTCTGTAGCATCGGGGTTCCCTTTCCATAGAAGTGCCAGGGACCGCCCGCCTGCGTTGCCTGGCCGGTCGCGTGCCGGCCCGTCGCGTTTGAGCATAGCACACCCGAGGTCGCTCAACGCCGCCGCCCTGGCCAGAATCGGGCGGTTTCGTGCAGGATTCCGCCGGCCGTCGACGATGGGGTGACAGACATGTGGCACACGTGGAGCGGGGCCGGGTCAATTCCCGCGCCGGAGCACTTGGGGGAGCAGCGATAGATCGAGCGCAGCTCCGAACGTGACGGGCAGCTCGAGTGCCGCGCGGAGCCGGGCGACGAACTGCGCGCGGCGGATCTCGGTGGCCCCCATGCGCATCGCGTGGGCGGTCGCCTGCTGGACGTCAAACAGCACAAACCCGCGTGCCCGCAGGTGGGCGACAAGTGCCACGAGGGCCACGTTCGACGCATCCCGCGCGCAGTGAAACATTGACTCCCCGGCAAAGAACCCGCCCAGAGCGATACCGTAGAGCCCGCCGGCCAGCACGTCATCGCGCCAGACTTCCACGCTGTGCGCGTGCCCCGACGCATGCAACTGGCTGTACACGCGCAATATGCCCGCCGTGATCCAGGTGCCGCTGTCCGTGGCGCGGGGCGCGGCACACCCGGCGATCACCCGGTCAAACGCCCGATCGCAGGTCACGTGAAAATGACCGCTGCGGACCCGACGCGCCAGACGGCGCGACACGTACAGACGATCCAACTCGATGACCGCGCGCGGGTCCGGCGAGAACCACGCCAGAAGTTCGTAGCCCCGCTCGACGATCGGCCACGGGAAAATGCCCTGCCGGTAGGCTGCCAGTACCCGGGCCGGGGTAAGTCGCCCACCGACCAGCAACAGACCGTCTTCGGTGGCCGAGAACAGCGGCGGAAACTCGTCGTCGTAGCGGTACGGACTCATCGCCTGAGTATCCCAGAACTTCGATCCACACGCACGCCGGGCGGCGAATTGCCACGGCATGCCCCCAGAGGAGGGGCCGCCCGCTCGAGCAACTCGTTATAATGCAAGACATGAGCGCAACAGGTCCTCATGATCGTACGATCTCCGAGATCGGTGCCCAGCCGGCTGACGCGGCGGGCCAGGACTGCGCCGCGTCCGGCCGCGATCGACTCGGCTGGCTGCTGAGTGCGAGTGCCTTTCTCGTCATCCTGAGTTTCTTCCTGCCGTACACCGTCGAGAAGATGACATATGCGTTCACGCGTGGCAAACAGCGGGCCTTGTACGAGACGGCCGGCGAGAAGCTGCAGCAGGTCGGGCTCAACGACCTCTCCCAGGCGTACCAACTGGTGGCCAATCGGGTCGAGCCGAGTGTGGTCCACATCAATATTACCACCACACGGGCCAACCGTGTACGCATGCCCGACACCAACGGGTGGCGGCACGCGCCCACCGGCCAGGGATCCGGCGTGATCGTCGATCCCGACGGGTACATTGTGACCAACGCGCACGTGCTGTGGGATGCGCACCAGATCCGCGTGCGGCTGAGCGATGGGCGGACGATGCCGGCGACAGTGGTCGGGACCGACCGGGCCACCGACATGGCCGTGCTCAAGATTCCGGCCACGGGACTGATCGCCGCCGAGTGGGGTAACAGTGACGAGTTGGAGGTCGGTGCGCTGGTGTGGGCGATCGGCAGCCCGCTGGGGCTGGAAAAAAGCGTGACGTTCGGCATCCTGAGCGCCAAACACCGGTCGTTCAGTGCGGAATCTGTTCAGGGGTCGATCAGCATCACGGGCACAGCGGGCCAGTCACCGTACCATGACTTCCTGCAGACTGATGCGGCCGTGAATCCTGGCAACAGCGGCGGGCCGTTGATCGATTCGCGAGGCAAGGTGGTCGGGATCAACACGGCCATTGTGGGCGAGGCATACCAGGGGATCAGCCTGGCGATCCCCAGCAGTATCGCGCGACCGATCTACGAGCGGATCGTGCGGGACGGGCGCGTGGCGCGCAGCTGGCTCGGGGTGCAGCCGCGCGACGTGACCGCCGAGGAGGCGCAGAGCCTGGGGCTGTCCAAGGCCGAAGGCGCGCTGATCGTGCAGGTCTCGCCGCAGGCGGACGGGCGAGCATCTCCCGCACAGCTGGCCGGGATCCGCCCCAAGGACGTGATCATCCGCTGGGACAACCACCCGGTGACCAACCGCACCGACCTGTTCACGCGTGTGGCGCTGACCGAGGTGGGCGCGACGGTCGACGTCGTCGTGGTGCGCGACGGCACCCCTCGGACGTTGCAGGTCACCGTCATCGAGCAACCGTTTCGCGGCAGTTAGGAACGGGCGGGGGCGGCGATGTTGACCCACCCTGGCGGCCTGACTATAATTGCCCGCCGTGCTTGGGAGCACACTTGCTGGTTGGCCCAGAACCGGCGGCAATGGAGTCTACAAACACAGGGAAGTGACACTCCGCCCGTGGCCGCGCTTGGGACTCTCCCGCGGCCCAAAAGCCACAGGAAGCGCCGGTGTCCTTCGGATCCTCCTACGATACGAAAGAACAGATCCGCCAGGCGACCGACCTTGTCGACCTGGTCAGCCGATCGATCAATTTGCGTCGGCAGGGACGGATCTATGTCGGGCTGTGCCCCTGGCATGACGACTCCCGCCCCAGTCTGCAGGTCAATCCCGACCGGCAATCCTGGAAATGCTGGGTCTGTAACATCGGCGGGGACGTGTTCAGTTTCGTGATGAAGCGGGAGGGGGTCGATTTCGCTGAAGCGCTGCGGATCCTGGCCGAGCGCGCCGGCATTACGCTCACCCCCCACGGCCCCCACCGTCAGAAAGTCGCGCCGGGCAGTCCGGACGACAAACAGACGCTCTACCGCGTGATGGCCTGGGCCGAGGAGCAGTACCACCAGTGCCTGCTTGACTCGGACGAGGCAGCGCCGGCGCGGCGGTATCTGGAGGCGCGCGGCATCAGTCCCGAGAGTATGCGGCGGTTCCACCTGGGCTTCGCTCCGCTCGCCTGGCGCTGGTTACAGGACCGGGCCAGGACCACCCCGTATGCCCCAGCAGTGCTGGAGGCGGTCGGCCTGTCGATCCAGCCACAGCAGGGTCAGCCCTACGATCGGTTTCGCGGACGGCTGATGTTCTCGATTCGTGACACCGAGCAGCGGCCGATCGCATTCGGTGGGCGCGTCCTGCCGGAACTGGCTCAGGACTCCCACCGGGAGAAGGCCAAGTACATCAATTCGCCAGAAACGCGGCTGTTCACCAAGAGCAATCACCTGTACGGCCTGGATATTGTCCGGGCAGCCACCGCGCACGACCCGCACATCATCGTGGTGGAAGGCTATACCGACGTGATCATGGCCCATCAGCAGGGGCTCAACAACGTCGTCGCGGCGCTCGGCACCGCCCTGGGCGAGCGGCATGTGCGTCTGCTGCGCCGGTTTGCCGACCGTATCACGCTGGTTCTCGACGGCGACGAGGCGGGGAAACGGCGGACGAACGAGGTGTTGGAGCTGTTCGTGGCCGCGCAAGTGGACCTGCGGATCCTCACCCTGCCGACGGACGTCGATCCGTGCGACTACCTGCGACAGCACGGCCGGGAAGCATTCGAAACGCTGGTGGCCGGTGCCGTCGATGCGCTGGAACACAAGGTCCGGACCGTGACCGGCGGCCTGGACGTGCTGCGGGATGTCGATCGAGCCCATCGGGCACTGGAAGAGATCCTGCGGACCATGGCCAACGCGCCGCGGCTCGCCGGCGTGACCGACGAGTCGCTGCGGCTGCGCAAACAGCAACTGCTGGTGCGGCTGGCGCGGCAGTTTCACGTCGACGAAACGCTGTTGCGTGCCCGGCTGCGGGAACTGCGCACCTCCGCCCGGCGCACCACCAGCAGGCCCACCGCCGCCACCTCCCAGCCCCTGCAACGGCAACTGCTGCCCGTCGAACAGGAGCTGTTCGAGATCCTGCTGTCACACCCGAATCTCGTGGAACCGGCACTCGAGTCGGTCGATCCGCAGCGTCTGGCGTCGCCACCGGCGCGGGAGATGTGGGCACTCTATGTGCGGGCCCGCCAGGAACAGGTGGACTGCGAGCCGGAAAACATGCTGACAATGGCCGAAAACGCGGAACTCAAATCCCTGCTGGTGCACCTGCACGAACTGGCCTGCCGCAAGGCCCCACTGGCATCCCTCGATGCCGAGCACCGCCTGCATGGAATTGTCCGCGACTACGAGTTTCAGAAAGCTCGGTCCGCCCAGCGCGAGGCGTTGGCGAACCTGGAAAAACGTGAATACGATGAGAAGGAGGAATTAGCCGTCCTGCAACAATTCATCGAACAGGAACGCAGCCGCCAGGGTATTTCCGCGCCCACGGACGGGTAGCATGCCCGGACGGCAGACTCTGCCCCAGAGACCCACAAGGGGGGGCGAGGCGGAGTCACCATCTGGTGTCTTGAAGCGCAAGAAAGCGCAGGAGGATGACACGTGGATCATCTCGAAAAGGAATTGCAAGATCTGATCGCCAAGGGAATGGCACAAGGCTATCTCACGTACGACGAAGTCAACGACTATCTGCCGGATGAGGACGTGAACCCCGACAAGCTGGACAACCTGCTCATTGCCTTGGAAGAGCGCGGCATTGAGTTGGTGGAAAAGCCTCCCAAGGAGGAGTTCGAGGAAGTCGTACCAGGTCCGTCGGCCGACGAGCTGCAGCAGGAGATCGACGCACAGGACGGGCGCATTCTGACGGCCGAGGAGCTACCCAAGCTCAGCGACGACCCGATCCGCATGTATCTCTCCCAGATGGCCGAGATACCGCTGCTGACGCGCGAGGAGGAGATCTCGCTGGCCAAGAAGATCGAGGTGACGCGGAAGCGGTTCCGCCGCACGGTGCTCAGCTGCGACTACGCCATGCAGGTGGCCGTGCAGACTCTTTCCCGCGTGCATCGCGGCGACCTGCCGTTTGACCGCACCATCAAAGTGTCACTCACCGAGCGGCTGACCAAGGAACAGATTCTGGCGCGCATGCCCCACAATCTGACAACGCTCGCCCACCTGCTGGCCACGAACAAGCGGGATTTCGCGCAGCTGATCCGCAAGTCGACTGACCGGGAGGAGCGGTTGCGGGCGCGCCGGGCGTTCCTCCGGCGGCGCCGCAAGTGCCTCCAGCTGGTGGAGGAGATGAGCCTGCGGACACGCCGTGTGCAGCCGCTGATGAAGCAGCTGGAGGAATTCAGCCAGCGGATGGACCAGATCCGCCAGGAACTGCGGGCCATCGGACACAACCCGCTGCGCAAAGACGAACGAGCCAACCTGCGGCGGGAGCTGCGGGACCTGCTGATGCTGACCCAGGAAAGCCCCCGCAGCCTGCGCAAGCGGTGCCAGACCTTCCGGACGCAATTCGAGGCGTACGAGCAGGTTAAGCGTCAGTTGTCCAGCGGCAACCTGCGGCTGGTGGTGTCGATCGCCAAGAAATACCGCAACCGCGGACTAAGCTTCCTCGACCTCATCCAGGAAGGCAACACGGGCTTGATGCGGGCCGTGGACAAGTACGAGTACCGGCGGGGTTTCAAATTCTCCACCTACGCCACCTGGTGGATCCGCCAGGCAATCACACGGGCCATCGCCGACCAGGCCCGCACCATCCGCATCCCCGTCCATATGATTGACGTGCTGTCAAAACTCCGGAATATTCAGAAGAGGCTCTTGCAGGAATACCGCCGAGAACCGACAACTGAAGAAGTCGCGCGGCGCGCCGGCCTGTCCCTCGACGAGGTCAAACGGGTGCTCGACATCGGACGCCACCCGGTCAGCCTGGATCGGCCGGTCGGGGATGGCGACGACTGTTGCTTCGGCGAGTTCATTGAAGACTCCTCCAGTGAAAATCCAGTACGTTCAGCAAACAACGGTATTCTGCGCGAGAAGATCGAAAGTCTCCTCAAGACGCTCACATACCGTGAACGTGAAATCATCCGGTTGCGGTACGGTCTCGGAGACGGGTACACCTATACGCTGGAGGAAGTGGGACGCATCTTCCGCGTCACGCGTGAACGGGTCCGCCAGATTGAAGCCAAGGCGGTGCGGAAGCTGCAGCACCCGGTGCGCAGCCAGCAACTGGCTGGGTTTCTGCGCAGCACGGCGAGTTGATCTTACCATGCCGCTCCTGCAGGCCGCGCCGCTTGCGGGACACCAGAATTCGGGTGCCGCCGGTCCGTTGACCGGCGGTTTTTTGTTTGTTGGCGGGGACCGGTCCGTACACAACCGCCGGGTCCTGCCCCGGGCACAACTGAAACATCCTGTATGGGGGTGATACATACCATGACTGTGTCGGCGGCCGCTTTACGAGAACTGCATCGCATCCATCGCCAGATCACCGATCTCAAGGGACGGCTGGACCGGTGTCCCAAACAGGTCCGCGCGGCCGAGGCGCTGTTGGCTCGGCTCGAAGACGCCCTGGCCAAGGCGAAGGAAGCCTTGACGCAGACCCGCGTGTCGGCGGACAGCAAGCAACTGCAGCTGCGTGAGCGCGAACACCGCATCCAGGACCTGCAGATCAAGCTGAACACCTGCAGCGGCAATCGGGAGTACCAGACGCTCAAGGAACAGATCGCCGCTGACAAGCAGGCCAACAGCGTACTGTCGGACGAGATCCTTGAGGCGCTCGAGAAAATCGACGTGCTGCAGGCAGAACTGACCAAGACCGAGTCGGATCGCAACAGCGCGGCGGCGGCGCTGGAGAGTCTCCGCGTGGAGACCCAGGGCAAGCAAGAGCGTCTCGAAGCGGAGCTCCGCCGCGTGACGCTCGAACTCAGCCAGGCCGAACAGGCGTTGCCGAGCGATTTCAAGGCCGACTACGTACGGATCGCCCGCGCGCGGGGCGAGGATACGCTGGCTCAGGTCGACGGCAACGTGTGCAGCTGCTGCTACCACGTACTCACAACCCAGACCATCAACGAACTCCTGCAATCCAAGCCCGTGTCCTGCAAGAGCTGCGGCGCGCTGCTCTACTTGCCCGAGGACCGCGAGCCTTACGTGTGACCGGCCGGAACGCGGTGGCCCAGGCCTGACGACTGGTCGGCTGGCGAGCCGAGCGCGTTTACCGTCCGTCGTATTTACCGTTCGTCGTAGCAGATGGAGAGCACTTCGTAGCGGAGCACACCCCGCGGCACGGGGATCTCGACCTGGTCGCCGACTTTCTTGCCCAGCAGTCCCTGACCGATCGGGCTGGTGATCAGGAAGCGGCCGGCGTCGTAGTCCTCGTCACCGGCTCCGACGAGCGTGAACTCCTCCTCGTCATCCAGGTCCAGATCGCGGACCACGACCGTCGCGCCGAACGCCACCTGATCCGTGGGCAGCTTGGTGGGGTCCACGATCACGGCTCGCGCCAGGTCGCTCTTGAGTTTGTTGATCCGGGCCTGCAGCAACCCTTGCGCTTCACGCTGGGCATGATACTCGGCATTCTCGCTCAGATCGCCCTCGTCCCGCGCCGCGGCGATTTTCTCCAGGATCACCGGCATCTCATCCTGTTCGAGACGAGCCACTTCCGCTCGCTTGCGATTGTATCCATCGCGCGTCATGGGGATTTGATCGGTCATTCGGCAAGCTCCACACCCAGGCAAAAAAAACGCGACCTCCCTGAGTGAGAGAGGTCGGCCGACGCCACACGGTTGAGTCACCCTATTGTCAGGGATTTCTCTGTCCATGTAAAGAAGGATCTACCGGCCCCCCCGACCGGTTGCCGGGATGCGGGGGATGCATGAGCGCGGGAACGCGGCCAGGCGGGGGCAGGCGGGACCGCGCGCGTCACGCGGAGACGAACCGGTCGAGACGTGCAGCCAGTTCGGCGGCCGAGACACCGCGAATCAGGAACCGTTTCTGAGGGGAAATGTCACCGGCAATCAGCGTCACCTGCGAGCGGCGCAGCTGCAGCGACTTGCACAGAACGTCGGCAATCGCCCTGTTGGCCTTGCCCTTCTCGGCAATCTGTGTCACGGCCACCTTCAGCGCTCCATCCTGGACGCCGCGAATGGCGTTTGCCCGGGCCCCGGCCTGCGCGCGTACCGGGAGCACCACTCCTTCCGCATGGTGGCCGATCTCGATCATGCGAGCACACCCTCCAGCAGGGCACTTCCGATCCGCACCATCGTCGCACCCTCTTCAATCGCCACCTCGTAGTCGCGGCTCATCCCCATCGACAGGTGCCGCAGGACGATTCCTGGCGGGCACTGGGGCTGCAGCGCATCGCGCAGCGCGCGCAGCTGCGCGAAATCCTGGCGCGCCGATTCGGCGTTGCTCTCCAGCGCCGACATGGCCATCAGTCCGGCGATCTCCAGGTGCGGCCATTGGCCGAGTTGGTGGGCCAGCGCCGCGACCTCGTCGCACGCAAAGCCTGTCTTGTCCCGGTCCCCGGACACGTTGACCTCCAGCAGCACGGGCAGCGGCTCAGACCGGGCCGCGGCCTCCCGGTCCAGCGCTACGAGCAGCCGCTGGCTGTCGACGGAATGCAGCCAGCTGAGCCGCGGCCAGGTGCGCCGGATCTTGTTCCGCTGCAGGTGCCCGATCATGTGCCACTGCACAGGCATGTCGGCGATGGCGTCGGCCTTCGCCCACAGATCCTGCGGGCGGCTCTCCCCCAGCGCAAGGCAGCCAGCGTCGATCAGCAGACGCATGATCTCCACCCCCACGTACTTGGTGACGGCCACCAGCAGTACGTCGTCGGCCGTGCGGCCACTACGGCGTGCCGCCTCCGCCATCCGCTGCCGAACCTCCGCCACATTGTCCGCGATTCTTCGACGCGCGTCAGCCAGATTGGACATCGCTATTGAATCTCTATCAGTTGATCCAGTTCACCATCGCGGCTGAAGCGTGCGGCAACGAACTCGTCCGCGACGTTCTGGCCGAGCACCGAGCGGTTGCGGCGCGGCGCCAACGAACGGTAGAGCAGCCACTGCGCGCGGCCTAATTGCACTCGATACCCGACGGCCACCTCGCGCGGCTGCTGCTGCAGCTCTTCCGCCACCGTGAGCTGGCGCCAGGTGCGCGGCTGCCGGACTCGCTGCGGCACGAGATCGAACAGCAGCGGCGCGTAGAGCCGCCGCGCTGTCTCGGTGATCGTCAGCTGCAGCACGTTCCCCTGCGACTGCAGCGCGCCGTGCGCCGGCGCCGCGCGCCACTCGGGCAGCGACAGCGGCATCACCGCACACAGCGACCGGCGGTTGCCCAACAGTCCTTCACGCGTCTCCTCCGCCCACTCACACCGAATACCGTCTGCCAGGGGGAGCCGCAACTCGTACTCGATGGCCGCCGCCTGCGGACCGAGCACCACGTCGGAGAGCAGCAGGAAGTGATCCTTCCGCGCCAACAGCATCTGGCGCTGAAGCTGCCAGGGGCCGTCGCAGTCAGCCTCCAGTTCCAGGTAATCGACATCGTCGTCTGTATGCCAGCACACCTCAATCCAGTCCGACCGACGCTCCAGAAGCTGGCCGTCCACGCGCACCTGCGGTGCCACGTCGCCCGACCACAACGTGTGCTTGGCGGCCGTCAGCTCCGACCGCAGGCGCTGCCCGCCGAACAGGCACGCGAACTGCGGACACTTGCGCCACCAGGCTGTCCGCATCACACAGACCTCCCCCCATTCGGAATACACCGACGGCGGCGGCAGCTTGTGTGCGGGACGGTCGTCTTTGGGGGCGTCCTTGTCAGGCAACACTCGTTTCGCCAGTCGCCTGTCCTTGCGACTGCCGCGGGCTACCGCCGCCTGAATCAGCTCGGGACACCACTGGCCGCTGGTGCCGCGTGACAGGACGAGCGTACCGTCCGGGCGCGTCAACCGCAGCGCCTGCCGGGCCAGGCAGGCGAACTGCGCGCGCGCGTCGTCGTCGAAACTGCCCCAGTGGGCCGCGTCGTCCAGCAGTGCGCACCGTGTCCAACAGGCAAGCAGGCCGCGGAAATGCTCGACGTGCGCGGCACACACCAGTCCCTCACCGTCGAGCAACTCGACCAGTCCAAATGACAGGGCACTCGACGCCGGCAACACCAACTCCCGGCAGGGCTGCAGCTCCGGCAGGACAAACGCCAACGTCAGCGGCAGCTCGGCGTTGAGCAACTGATGGCGCACCGGCTCGTCGTACACCGCGCTGTCCGCCGCTGATCCAATGGCCTCGAATAAGGTCTCGTAGAGCGCGCGCCACAACGGCTCGGCAATCGACGTCGCAAGCCGCGGCAGGAGATGACACCACGCAATGGACTCCAGCGCCCACCCGGCATCCGACCGGGCCGCAACGGCCGTGTTCAGCCAGTCGCCCAGCGACTGAACAACCCCCGCAGGCAACTTCTTGCGCGTCGCATAGCGGGTGAGGCGTTTGAGCAGCCGGGGTGCAGGCCGCGCGTCATAATCGTCAGGCACGGCCCAGCGGAGCGGATGGGTGCCGGGGGACCTGGCCAGTTGGGCGAGGTCCGCCGGCTGCGGCCGGCTCGCCAGGTCGTGTTGCCACGCCTCCCATTGATCGTGTGCAGGGAGCTGCGTCCAGCGGCTGCCCCGCTTGTCCCGTCGTCTACCGGCCGCCGGTGCCACTTCCTCCCCAGCTCCCGCCGCAAACCTGGTGCCGTCCGCGTTCTGTCTCAACATCCGCTCCCACCACCTTCACGATACGGTTTGCCCTCGCTGAACTGCGTATAGTATCATCGGCAGTCAGGAGTTGGTCCAGGCGGCTGGCCTGGACCCTGACCAGTACATCAGCACGACCTGATCGGCACGACCCGGTTGTGCGGTGGGAGAGCACCGGCTGTGCCACGCACCAGCCGCGCAGGCCGCCGCTGCGCCGGGTGACGCGGCGCGCCCCCCCGAACCCGTGAGGAATTGAACATGAGGACGAACATGCGAGGGACGAGCGCAGGATCAGGACCGATCAGAACCTATTTGAGCACCGTGTGGTGCCTGGGACGCGGCCGGATGAGCGCCACCGCAACCTGTCTCACGCTCTCGTTGCTGCTGACCAGCGCCGCGTGTCGCGCTCAGACACCCGTGGAAGACGCGACACCCGCGGGCCAGCCGACGGCGGCGGCCGATACGGCTGGGGACACGCCGACGGAACCGTCCGCGCCGCCCGCCGGAAAAGAAACGGCTCGCACCCCCTTGGAACCGGAAAAGGACTGGTTGCGCGTCGCCAAGGACTACGAAGTGTGGATCGACATCAAGCAGAAACAGGTCATTGCCGGCGGGCATGTGTGCCTGCGGGAAGGGCTGCTCGAGATGTTCGCCTGCCCCAAACAGACGAAGGAACATGAGTCGATCATAGCCGTACACACACCGGCCCGGTTCGTGCACGGGGCCCTGCTGGCGCTGGGCGCGCAGCCCGGCCCGCCGGTTCAGTTCGAGCCGACGTATCGGCCGGCACAGGGTACCGAAGTGGCCGTGGATGTCCTCTGGCGCGACGAACACGGGCAGACGCAACGGGTCAAGGCCCAGGAGTGGGTACGGCATGTGAAGACCGGCCAGGCCCTGGCGTACCCCTGGGTGTTTGCCGGCAGCGGCTTCTGGTCGGATGAGGAAGGCAAGGAGCGTTTCTACTACGCCGATGGCGGCGAATTCATCTGCGTGTCCAATTTCTCCACGGCCATGCTGGACCTGCCCATCGAGAGCTCGGCAGCCAACGAGACACTGCTGTTCACGGCCTACACCGAACGTATTCCGCCGCGCGATACGCCAGTGTTCCTGTTCCTGACCCCGAAACTGGACGCACCGGAGTCACCCGCTGCGGAACCCGCCAAACCACCTGCCACAGAACCCGCCAAACCGGCCGCCGCGGACGGCGAAGCTGAAAAGTCGCCGGCCCAGGAGCCCGCAGCACCTGCTCCCGCGACAGAGGGTTAATTCGAAGCCGAGAAGGGAAGTCGACCAGCCGCGGGTCAGCCGGCAGCCAGGCTAGGCTGTGGCGCGGCGAATGCGTTTGAGCAGCAGGCAGAGGATGCGGGCCACATTCCAGGCGTCGTCCACGCCACGGTGATGTGCCCCCTCCATCGTGACACCCAGCCGGGCGCACGCCGCGTCGATGCCCAGTTCGCACGTCAGGCCGAACGCGGCGGAGAAGAGGTTTTTCACGTTCAGGTGAGTCGGGCCGAACGGGTATTTCAGGTTGTACGTGCGGCAGTTCCGCATGAACTGGTTGCGGTCGTAGTCGCCCCAGCTGGCGAAGAGCCGTTCGCTGCAGCGGAACTCGTCGTGCAGCAGTTGCAGGGCGTCGGATAGGGGCGCAGCGTCAGACAGCATGTCGGGCGTGATGCCGGTGAGCTGTGTACAGAATTCGCTCACCTCCGACATGCCGGGGCGGACCATGATGCTGCGCCGTTCACGGCGTTCGAGCAGTTGCAGGTCGACGACGCACAACCCGACTTCGATGATCTCGCTCGTCTGCCCCCGGGGCGGCTCGTGTTCCCAGCAGGTGGACTCGACATCGATCACCAGCGCCCAATCCAGCTTCTTCGACATAGCGTTCTTCACTGCCCACCTCAACCGAGATGGGACGGGCTTGTCGCGTCCCCAGCCGGCTGGTGGCCGCGATCGTGGCGTGGCAGACTCTAACTCGCGATGCGGTACTGGCGGAGGACGGCGGCAACGCCCGCGATGTAGCTTGCGAAGAACGGGCCAAACTCGGCGTAGCGCGTGCTGGCTTCATCAAACCGCATGCGATATATCGACACAAAGGAGTCAGGTGGCCTCGAGCGCGGTGGCCTAATGCCAGCCCTCGGTCGGCTGCGTGGAAGTCCTGACGGTTTCCGGGAAATCCTGCCCACGTTCGTCCATCATCTGGCTCGCTTAACCCAACAGCCGCTCGACACTCGCCATCAGACGGTCCATGCCGAATGGCTTACGGATGTAATCATCCACGCCCAGCATCTCCGCGTACGCCTTGTGCCGGCTACCCTCATTGGCGGTGATCATGATGATCCGTACCGGCACCGGGCGCGTCCGCCGCAGCTTCTCGAGCACCAGGAACCCACTCCGCTTGGGCATCATCATGTCCAGGATCACCAGATCGGGGTCCTCCCGTTCGGCCAAGGCGAGCCCTTGATTGCCGTCCCGGGCAACCAAGATGGCGTAGCCCTTCGCCTCCAGCGCATAGCGCATGGCCTCGATGATCTCGGCATCATCGTCCACCAACAGGATCCGCTTGGCCTGGGGAGCCGGAGTCTGTTCATCCTTGGCGATTTCTTCGGGCATCAATCCACCACCTTACGTCAACGTCCAACCCACGGTGCGCAACCAACTCCAAGCTATAGAATTAGCGGAGATTGGCCGGGAATGCAACCGAGCCGCACGCGAGAAACCATGACGGCGGGTACGGGCCGTCCCGCCCATTACGGTGTCTATTCGCGTTTCAGCCCGAAGGCCGTGTAGTGGATACCCGTCTCGTCGTTGACCATCAGCCCGCCGGCCGGGGCCAGATACTTGGCGATGTCCGCGAACGGGGGGAGCGGATTATCTTGCAGCGCCGTGTGCAGCGCCCGCAAGGCGGAATTGGTCTTGGCTGCTTCTTCCAGTTGCAAACGGATCGCGGGAGACATCGCCAACTCATAAAACGAACGCATCGACTCCTCCGGGCGCTGGAAGGCCAGCATGCCCGGCCGGGTCGTGCCCGGATACTGCTCGATGCGGCTGGCGATCAGTTTAAAGTCCAGTTCGTCGGCCAGCGCCTGGGACCCGTCGTACTTGCTCGCGATCGCCGCCTCCAGACACTTCGTACTGTCTGACAGCAGCAGGTAGTCCCCCACCAGACCCAGGCAGGGTGTGGGGGGCCGGACGAGTGTCGCATCGGTGTCCTGCTGCCGCCCGGTCTGAAACTGATAGTACGTGATCCCGCGATACGACTGCTTTGCCGCCGTGGCACCGCCTTTGGTCATCATTTTCTCCAGCGTGCTCTGGAATCCTGCCGCGTCCACCAGCCGCACGCCCACCAGGCCGGTGCTGCTGTTGACGCGTGCCGGCATTTCGAACCAGGTCACGTATGTGAACCGGCCGCCAATCTTCTGCAGCACCTCTTTTTCGAAGTCCACTCCGAGCTGATCAGACAAGTCCCGCGCGATGGCGCTGCTCAATGCCCCCTCGCCCCGGATCTGATCGAAAAGCTTGCGGAATGCCCCAACGGTCTTCTGGGTGTTCCAGTTGATCGTCATATACGAGGCGGCATCCGTGGGCACCCAGTCTTCCGGACTGGTGTCGCCCGGTTCCAGCGCCAGCATCTCCAGCACACCGGTGCGGGGGCTGTCCAGCAGCAGGTGCACGTGGGTGATCGAGTCGAAATCCTCAGCGGCATAGATCTGGCTTCCACCGACCGCCTTGATACCATCGAGCCCCAGCGCCGGCAGCATCGCCAACGCCATCTGCGCTCCGGTGCTGTCCCGCGTCACATGCTTGAAAAACTCAATCGGGTCGACAAAAAATGTGACCTGCGGCCGCTCGTCCTTGGTTCCCACCGAACGGCTCATGATCGCCGTGAACTCACGATTGTCGGCCAGCGTCTCCACCCCCTCATCACCCGACCAGGTCTTCAGGATCTCACGGATCAGACCCGCATCGGAGCCGATCAGCACCACACCGTCCCGCTCACACACGGCAGCTTCGTCCTCCTCTTGCGTCGTGATCAGCGTCAATGTCGCGCCGTCAATCACTTCCGTGCGTATCCGCTCTCCGCCGCGCACCAGGTCCCGCTCGGCACGCTCCAGCATCCGGTGCACCACCGGCATCTGGTCGCCCACTTCCACGAGCGCCACGAACGCCGGATCGCCCTGCGCACGCCCCACAATCGCGCCGCACACTTCCCCTTGCGGGATGGACAGAATCTCGCTGAGGGAAACGCCAATCTCCTCCTGGATGCGGGCAAACATCTGCGTGGCCGAGCCATACAAGTGCATGATCAGCGGCTTGATCTTCTCGTCCTGGCTCAACCGCCCGATCGATGTCTTCAGGAAACACCGGGTCAGCTCGCGGCTGTCAGCAATGCGGACATACGCCAGCGTGCTCTTGGGAAGCAGCTTCGGGGCGCTCGGCCGCTCCCCCCACACACTCGACGCCCCTGCGCCCACCAGCGCCAGGGCCAACCAGCAGCTCACAAAACCACGATGGGCGAAAGGCTCGATAAACACGCGTACGTCTCCAGAACCCGATAATGGGCGACAATGCCAACTAGCCAACGCCAACACAATAACCGCGTATTCGCCGAACGTCGGCATCCCTTGGACCGATCAGACCGCCGTCAAACGTTACCCGCATCCTGACGGCGCGGTTTCAGGACACCACCACAGGGGGGGGCATGCCCCGGTGGATCGAAACATCAAGACCCGGCCGGGGTTCAGATACACGTGGAGCGCGCGGTCGCTGCTGCCCGCCGAGCGGGATGAGCAAAGCATAGAGTGTATATATATAATTGAACTCGAGTACTGTGGCAGCACGAACTGCCCGCTGGCAAACTAGATCGAGTGCGTCCGAATCGTGGCCGATGATGAGGACTGGGGGCGGCAGTTCTACACCTCTGTCGAAGATCGCGTCGAAGATCGTTGGCTCGGAGAGAGAATCATGAACCGTCGTTGGACTCTGGCTGTCGCGGCCGTAGCTGCAGTCTGCCTGACCGTCTCGCACGCAGCCTGGGGTCAGCAGAGTGGGAGCAACCGGACATCGGGATCGGGTCGCACGACTGGGTTCGGCAGCGGCAATGCGACCGCCGGCAGCGCATCGACGCTGTCCCAGGCCCAAGGTTACGGTCTGGACAGTCGCTTCACGGGCAGCGGTTTCAACCGCTTCATGACCGGTAGCGCGGGGATGGGCGAGACGACGGCGGGCGCTGCGGCAGCGACTTCGGGCGCCTTTGGGCAATCGGCGGCGCAGGGCCAGGCCAGCGGACAGAACCGCTTTGGAAACCTGGGCGGCATGGGCAACTTTGGCCTGGGCGGCATGATGGGCATGCGCAACATGTTCGGCCGCAACGCGCAGATGACGAACCAGCAGCAGACCGGCAAGGTCCGCACACACATGCGGCTCGGCTTTGACAGGCCGCAGCAACCATCCGGCGCTGTCAATGCGAGGTTCTCACGCGTCATCACCCGCGTCCTCGAACGTCCGGACATCGGTGGCGGTCAGGTCACGGTGTCGATGGAAGGGAGTACGGCGGTGTTGACCGGGACGGTTGCAACGGAGCACGTGCGAGGCGTGCTCGAGAACCTGGCGATGCTGGAGCCCGGAATTGAGGCGGTTCGAAACGAGCTGCTCGTGGATCCTGCCGTGCCCAAGCCCGCGAGCGAGCCGACGTCGAGAGCTGTGGATCAGCGCCAATAAACCCCTGTTGCCCGAGCGGCAGGGCTGGCTGTGGCACAGTCTGGCCCGCAGGTGGCAATGCGGACTGGCCTGCGGATGGCAATACGGATGGTGCGGGAGCCGTGCCGGTTGCAGGGATCGGATAGGACGACGCGGCCGGGACCTGTGGGTTTGCCGAGGCTGCATCCGCAGGGGGCTGAGCCGTATGTGGGCCGGGCGACCAACTGGCTGGCGACGGTCCAGCGCCAGGAACGGATCCGGCCGGGTGAGCGGGCACAGCTGCCGGGCTGGACAGCGTCGTCACGCTAGGGGACTGCGGCACGATCGCGCCGTGGCCGCCGGCCATGCGTTCTGACAAACTGCGTGGTACGCGGATCGTGGTGGTCACCAGACCCGGCTTTTCCTTGTCTGCGGTCGCCCCGTCCGCGGGGCCGGCCTCTTCATAGCTGACCGGTCTGACACCGGACTCCTGTTGCGAGACGACCTGAGCGCCTTGCCGGCGAGTGCGCGAGATGTAGAAACCACGACGCTCCTCTTCGGTGACCACTCGCTTGCCCGGCAGGCGGTTGTTGGCGAACGTGCCGCGGACGGTCTTGCCCGATTCGTCGACAAACACCGGGAAGAGCGCGATCTGTTTCTCGTCGCCCCCCACTTCATCCCAGGGGATCCAGATGTTGTAGGACGCTCCCAGGTCCGAATTGCTGTAGTAGTTGGTCAGCTGTTCTGCCGTGAAGGCGTATTTGCGGGATGGCCGGTCGGTGCTGGCCATGGGATCCGAATCGTCAAAGGCATACACGACCAGCTGCCCATTGACCGGAATCACGTCGTCGTCCGCGTTGTAGAAGTACACGCGTCCGCCGAAGCCACGGGTAGGGGGCTTACTCGGCAACTGGTAGACGGCGTCGGTCCAGATCGCAATCACCTTCTCAGGCGTTTCGTATCTTTCCTTCGCCCCGGACCAGGGCAGGGCCTTGTTCAGCGCCAGTTCCTTCGTGGCGCAACCAGACAGCACCATGAGCGTCAGGCTGGCGGCGAGTCCCAGAAGCTGGAAAAGAGACCGAGTCATTGTGGTCCATCACCTCACTTCACGTAGGGAAACTGCGAATACGGGCGCTGCGAGGCGGACGGCGCGGGCGGCATATTGCTCAGCGGCATATTGCTCAGCGGCGCAGGCTCCTGCCCGCCCGCCAGCTCGGAGGCGGCCGCCGGGATTACCGTGGCCGGGGTGGGGGTCGCGTCGGTCTGGTACGGCTCCTGCGCCGGTGGTGCCCGCCAGGCGTTGGCCGGCTGCAAGTCGAGCGGACCGGCCGGTGGCTGCCGCAGTGACTGATTCTGTCCTTCGATGAACGGCCGCCCCTGGGGCAATTCCCCTTCGGGCAGCACGAACGGTTTCCCTTCCTGACGCTCCGCGGGCGGCAGGATGAACGGTTTGCCTTCCTGACGCTGGTCGGGCGGCAACACAAATGGTTTGCCGGTCGCGCCGGGCGCGCTGTACTCCATGATCGGCTGCCCGGGCGGCATCGGCACCGCCTCGGATCCATCCATGGGTATCGCGCCTTCGGCGGTGGGGTCCACACTCGGATAGATCAGTGGCGTGCCTTCGTTCCAGGTGTCGATGCGGCTGGCTCCGAATCCCGGGTCACCGTGGATCTGGACCACGTCGGCCAGACACCAGCTCATGCGGTCGGCTTCGCGCTGGTTGAGTGTCCGCACGTCGTCGTCGTCCATCACGATGTGGGGGGTCAGGAAGAACAGCAGTTCCTGGCGGCCGTCCGACTTGGTGTCGAACCGGAACAGATGCCCCAGGACCGGGATGTCCGACAGGTAGGGCACGCCGCGGAAGGTATCCGTCCGCTCGCTGGTGATCAGGCCGCCGAAGACCACCGTCTGGCCGCTGCGCGCGGCGATCGTGGTGATCGCGGTGACGTCGTCATAAATGGGCGACTGGATCGGCACGCCGTCCTGGACGCCGATCGTAATGCCGTCGGCCGGGTCGCCGGCCTTCGAATCGTTGGCTTCCAGGTCCATGATGATCAGCCCGTCGGGCGTCACGCGCGGGATCACACCGAGCGACACGCCGGTATCCACCAGTTCAACTGAGTTGACGGTGTTACCGGCAGTGGTTGTCTGGAAGTCCGTGATCTGCGGAATCCGCTGGCCGATCAGCACGGAGGCCGGGACGTTGTTGAGTGTCATGATCTGCGGCCGGCTGAGCACCTGCACGCGCGACTTCTTGACCAGCGCTCGAATCAGGATGTTGATCGACTCGTTCGCCGCCGACAGCACCAGCCCCGGAAAGCCTTCTGCGGCACTCGAGCGGCCGACCGCGAACGATCCGAAGGCCTGCCCCGCCAGCTTGCCGCGCGTGGCCAGCGAGCCAGCGCTGCTGGCATTCCCCAGCGGCTGGTTGGCGAAATTGAACCCCGGGTCCAGCAGCCCGCTGGCGGTCGCACTGCGATCGAACAGCAGGGAATCCTGCAGCCCCAGTTCCACACCCATCTCCTCCGAATCGTCCAGCCGCACCAGGCACACGACGACCTGGATCATGATCATGGGTGGACGCCGGTCGAGATCCTCGATCACCTCGGTGATCTGCTCGTAGTACTTCGGGGTCGCACTCACGATCAGCGTGTTGCTGATGACCTCCGGCACGACCGAGATCTGCTGGTCGATGATTTCGAACTGACTGATCAGCGAGTACTGCTGCGACTGCTGCTGCGACAGCAACTGGTACTGTTCGTTCAGGATGGTGGTCAGCGCGTCGGCGACATACTGGGCCGGCGCGTTGTTCAACCGGTAGACGATCAGCTTGCGCTGCCGCAAGTCCCCCTCGTCCAACCGCATCAGGATCGCCTCCACCACCGCCAGGTCGGCCGCCGAACCGGAGGCTACGATGCTGTTGGTCCGCGCGTCGACGCCGAAATTCAGGGGGATCAACGAGCTCTCTCCGGCGCTCACCTGCTGCAGCGGCCCCTGCATGCCGAATGTCCGTCCAACCGTCTGCGAGAACACCCCGACCTGGCCGGCCGTCACCTGTTGGCCGAACAGCGTCTGCAGCATGGCGGTCAGATTGGTTGCGTCCCCGTTCTTGATCTGGAAGACCTTGATCAGCGATTCGGCCGCCGGGATCTTGTCCAGTTGTTCGATCAGCGCGGCGATCAGCCCCATGCTCTCCGCCGGTGCCTTGACGACGACCGTGTTCGAATTGTCATCAGCCGTCACCGTCACATCGTTCAGCAGACCCGATTCGATGATCTTGTTGCCCTCCTGGTCGATGCCGACAATCTGGATGCTCTTGGACACGGCGGTCTGCTGCTGACCCTGCGCCATCATCTGCATGGGCTGGAAACCCTGCATGCCGGCCGTCCCCTGCATCTGCTGCATGGCCAGCGTGCTCTGCAGCACCTGGGTCAAGGCGGAGGCCACCGAGTTTTTCAGCGGAAACACACGGACTTCGATGCTGGCCTCGGTCTTGGCCACGTCGAGTTCCTCGAGCAGTTTGCCCACTTCAAGCAGGTCGCGCGGACTGGCCTGGACGATCAGCGAGTTGCTGCGGTAGTCGCCAATAACGGTGATGCGCGGCGAGAGTCCGCGGGCGGTCTGCTGAGCCTGTTGCGCGCCGACCGCCACGCCCGCCACGCCCCCAGCCGCACCATAGAAGTTGCGGATGTACGTCTCGGCATTGACCGCCGACATGTGCAACAGCCGGAAGACCTTGATCTGGCTTTCCGGCGGCACCGGCTGATCGAGCTTCTCGATCAGGTTCACCACCGTCTTGATGTTCTCCAGACGGCCGATCATCAGAATGGCGTTGGGCTTGACGAGCGCCGTGATGGTCAACGGTCCCTGACGTGGCTGATAGACTTCCGAATAGATGGATGTCACCAGCGTCGTCATCGACTCGCTGTTAGTGTGTTCGAGCGTGACCAGCCGGATTTCGGGACGCGTGGCTTCACTCTTCTCTTCGATGTCCGCAATGATCTTCTGGATCTTCTCCACATCGCGCCGATTGCCGCGCAGAATCACCACGCCGAGTTCCGGCACGAACTCGATCTGCACATCGCCCAGCAATCCATCGGATTCCGCGCCTTGTCCCGCACCCGGTTCGCCCGGCAAGGAAGGTTGGTCCGGCGACGGCTGCAACTCGGCCCCCGGCGCCTGCTCCGGCGACATCTCCTCCTCTCGTTCCTCCTCCTGTGCCTCCTGTGCCTCCTGTGCCGGTGCCGCGTGCGCGGCCTCCCGGGCATCCTGGAAGATCATCGATACCAGATTGACGGCACTGCGCGGTTTACCCGGCTGAGACACTGGCACCGCCGCCAGCGTCTCGCCCGATTGGGTCCGTAACGCGGCGTCCCGGATCATCGACACCGCCTGCTGGACCTGGGCCGGGTCGGCACGGCGCAGCGGCACTAGCTGAGTGGTCATCCCGCGCGCGGTCGGCGAACGGTCCAGGGCAGCCGTCACCTGTCGCCATGATCGGCTGGCGTCGGCGGCTCCCGGAAACAGGACCTCGTGTGTTTGGCGATCGATCTGCAGCACGGCCTGCCGGGCCGGATCGGATGCCAGGTGCACCGTGGCGAGCCGGCCCGACGCGTCCGGAGTGATCACCAGGCCGTTGCCCCACAGGCGCACCAGGCTCGCCTCGAAATCCCGCCAGGAGATGTTCTGCAGGCGATAGGGATCCAGGCGTGTCCCGCCGGCCGCTGCCGGCGTCACCGCATCAGCTTGCAGGAAAGCGGCCACCTGCGTCTGCATGGCCGGTGGCGCAATCACGACCAACTGCGACGTGCGTCGATCCGGCGCTACCCGCACGCCGGTCGACGGTGGAAACCGCTGCTGAAGCGCTGCGGCCGTCGCATCCAGGCGGTCCGGGTCAATCGCGTAGCCGGCCACCTTCCCTAACTCGGCCGTCGCTGCCGGTTGATTCGGGGCCTTGTCGAGCGTGGCGATGAGCTGACCGGCCAGCTGCCGCGAGGCCTCCGCACCCTGGACGACCAGCTGGTTCTTTGACCGGTCAAACACTACCTGGGCTTCCGCGCCGTAGTCGTTCAACAGCCCCTGCAGCTGCGGACCAACGGTTTCCGCATCCGCATGCGCCAGGGGGTATATCGAGCTGTTGCCGCCGCCCGGTGCCGCGGCCATCCCGCGATTGCAACACACGGCCAGTACACTCGCGATGCATAGTGCACTCAACGCGGGAATCAGAACCAGACGCGGTCGCCTGCCTTCGATTGTGCTGCCTTCCGCCACCATCGTCATGTCTTCCCCCTGCTGCCAAGCGCTGATGAAAGACGCGCCTGCCGCTACTGCTCGTAGAACTCACCCAATGGGAAGAATCGGCATATCCGGTACAGTCACTGCAAACAATTCGTTCGATACAAACGGACTGCTCGCGGTGGCCAGAACAGGGGCGCAGCCTGGGCATTGCAGAGAAGACAGGCAGTGCGGCCATCCTGGTCGGGCCGCGGGAGCCGGCTACTGCTTGTAGAAATCAGCGGCCCGCAGGAAGGTGATCCCGGTCGACTCGAGGACTTCGACGGCGCGCTGCATGTCATCGAAGCGGATCACGATCCGGGCGTTCTCACCCTGTTTGATGGCGAAGGCGTACATGTATTCGACACTCAGTCCCACCGCGTCCGCCTGTTTGAGTATGGACTCGAGTCCGCCCGGCCGATCGGGCACCTCCAGCGCCACCACGTCGGTGGTATTGACGACGAAGCCGGCCGCTTCCAGGGCTTCCCGGGCCTGTTTCCACTCGCGGAGGATCAGGCGCAGGATGCCGAACTCGCGGGTGTCGGCCATCGTCAGCGCCGCGATATTGAGGTGGGCTGCCGACAGGGCGCCGCAGACGTTGCTCAGGTGTCCAGGGCGGTTTTCCAGGAACACGGAGAGCTGCGTGAGTTTCATCATGAGACCTCCTCATTTCTTGTCTCGCTGATCGATGACCCGAACGGCCTTGCCTTCGCTGCGCGCGATCGTATGCGGCTCGACCAGCCGCACCGGCACGCGCAGTCCGATGGTCTGTTCAATGGCGTGAGCCAGACGTGTCTGAAGGACTTCCAGCTGGCTGATGCGGTCGCCGAACATCCCCTCAGTCACTTCCAGTTCCACGGAGATCTGATCCAGTCCGCCCTGGCGGGAGAGGACGATCTGGTAGTGGGGCGAGGAGGTCATGACCGACAGCAGCGCGGCTTCAATCTGGGAGGGGAAAACGTTGACACCGCGGATGATCAGCATATCATCGCTGCGCGACTGGATGCGGCGAATGCGGCGCAGGGTCCGGCCGCATGCGCACCGCTCCGGGATGACGGCGGTGAGGTCGTGTGTGCGGTAGCGGATCATGGGGAAGGCCTGTTTGGTGAGGGTGGTAATCACCAGTTCGCCCACCTGGCCATCCGGCAGCACCTGGTCGGTCTGCGGATCGACGATCTCCATCAGGAACTGATCCTCGAACATGTGGAGTCCTGCCTGCTGGGAGCATTCAACGGCGACGCCGGGGCCCAGGATTTCGGACAGGCCATAGATATCGTAGGCCCGGATGCCGGACTCGCGCTGGATATGGGTCCGCATGCCTTCGGTCCACGGTTCCGCGCCGAAGATGCCGATCTTGAGTCCGAGTTCTGCGAACCGCAGGCCATTCTCGTGGACCTGCTCGATCAGGTGTACGAAGTAGCTGGGGGTACAGCAGATGGCGGTGACGCCGAAGTCTTTCATGACCATGATCTGCCGCCGGGTGTTGCCGCCGGAGATCGGGATCACGGTGGCCCCCAGCCGTTCGGCGCCGTAGTGCGCACCGAGTCCGCCGGTGAACAGCCCATAGCCGAAGGCATTCTGCAGGACGTCCCCGGTCTGGATGCCGGTGGCGACGAAGCAGCGCAGCATGAGGCTGCTCCAGAGGTCGATGTCGTACCGGGTATACCCCACGACGATGGGCTTGCCGGTCGTGCCGCTCGATGCGTGCAGGCGCACCACCTCTTTCATGGGCACGGCGAACAGCCCGTAGGGATAGTGATCGCGCAGATCTGTCTTCCGCATGAAGGGGAGCTGGGCGACGTCATCCAGCGACCGCACGTCAGCCGGCACCATGCCGCGCTGCTGCATCCGCTGGCGGAACACGGCGACGCGGGTGAAACAGCGTTCGACGATCGCCCGCAGGCGCTGCAACTGCAGCGCGCGCAGCTGGTCGGGATCAAGGTAATCTGCAGTACTCTCCGGATAGATCTCGGGGGCCATGCGTGGGTTCCGTTACGGGCTGTCGCAGCCGGCGAGGAAAGCGGCTTCGTTGGCGGCGTGCAGTCGCGGCGGAAACACCTCGCGAATCACCTCCAGCCAGGCTGCACCAGGTATCTGAAAATGTCGGCTCAACACACCGAGCATGGCGACGTTCAACGCCCGGCTGTGCGGCAGTCTGGCCTTCTCGATCATCGCCGGCTCCAGCACGACGGCCTGGGGGCGGAGTTCGGCTTCATACAGCGGCCGCTCCTGCGGGTCGAGCAGGACGAGATAGCCCACTTCCCCGGCCGGGATCGTCGGGCTCCACACCTGCGGCCCCACCCGCACATCGCTGCACACCGATGCGCCGCGCTGACTCATCCCGTGCACCTCCGCCTTCTTGACCGCGTACCCCTGGCGGAAGAAGACCTGGGCCACGATCTGGGACGCCGTGAGCACGCCCATGCCGCCCAGCCCGACGATGCGGAAGTTGGTGACTGAGTCGATCATCATGCGGGTTCCTTTGTCAGTGCTCCGGGCCGGCCGGACGGCGGCGTGCGCGGGGGTCGGGGCGGCGCCGGCCCGGCCCACCGCGGCCTACGATTTACCGGCGGGGATCAGGATGCAGGGGCGGCGTGCCACGAGCACGGTCAGCTCCGCCTTCTGCAGTGCCTCGACCAACGCCTGCTCCAATGCGTCCGTCTCGCGAACCGGGTCAAACTGGGCGACATTCGCGATGTTCATGGCCCGGGCCAGGGCGACGTAATCCAGTCGATTGGTGGGCGTCTGGTCCAGCCGGTATCCGGTCCCCGGATGCTGCTGGCGGCCGGTCATGGCCGTCGTCGCGTTGTCCAGAATCAGCAGCACGTGCCCGGTATCCGGGACGTTGTAGGCCATTTCGGCCAGGCCGGTCAGGCCGCTGTGCACGAACGTGCTGTCCCCAATCACGCTCACCACACGCATGGCCTGCTCGCGGGGCAGCACATGCCGGAGCCCGAGTCCGACGCCGATACTGGCCCCCATGCAGATCTGTATGTCCATGGCGCTCAGCGGCGGCAGCGCCGCGAGCGTGTAGCAGCCGATATCTCCCGCCACGATGCAGTCGTGTTTCTTGAGGATCTCAAAGACCCGCCGGTGCGGACAGCCCTGGCAGAGCTGCGGGGGCCGGCGGGCAGCCGGTACCGGTTCCGCGCTCGCATCGCCCGCCAGGATGCGCCGCACCCGCCCCACCGTCAGTTCTCCCTGGCGATACATGGCCGGCGCGCTGTCGATCGTCAGGCCGGCCGCGCGAATCGCATCGGCCATGCAGGGATCGTTCTCTTCGATCACCACAGCGCGCGAGACGGAAGCCACGAAGTCGCGGATGGCCTGGATCGGCAGGGGGTGGCTCAGGCCGACCTGGAAGATCGCCGCGTCCGGTGCCGCTTCGCGCGCGTACTGGACCGCCACGCCCGACGCGATGATGCCCAGCTCCGATGATCCCGGCCAGCGCCGGTTCGGACCGGAGACCTCGTTCCACGCAGCCAACTCGGACAGCTTCTGGCGCAGCCGCTGATGGGCCGCCCGTGCATGCCCGGGGACCATCACGCGTTGCGGGATATTGCGTACGAACACCGGCGCGGGCGGCGGCACCGCCGGCGCATCGCAGCAGACGACCGTGCTGGAGTGGCAGATGCGCGTGGTCAGGCGCAGGATCACCGGCACGTGCCAGCGCTCCGACAGCTCAAACGCCAACCGGGTGAAGTCGTAGGCCTCCTGGGAGTCGGACGGTTCCAGCAGCGGCACACCGGCCGCCACCGCGTAGCGGCGCGTGTCCTGCTCGTTCTGGCTCGACGCCAGCCCCGGGTCGTCCGCGACGGCCAGCACCAGCGCTCCATCCACCCCGCTGTAGGCCGACGTGAACAGCACATCGGCCGCCACGTTCAGCCCGACGTGCTTCATCGTGACCAGCGCCCGGGCCCGTGCGAAGGCCACGCCCAGCGCCACTTCGGCGGCCACCTTCTCGTTGGGGGCCCACGCCGCCGCGCCGCCCAGCCGGTGGAACACCTCCAGAATCTCGCTCGACGGGGTGCCCGGATAGCCGACCCCGCGGGCAACGCCGACATCCCGCGCGCCCCGCGCGACCGCTTCGTTCCCACTCAACAGCAGGCGTTCCATCTCTAGGGTGTCTCCAGGAGCTGCAGGACCCAGTCGGGCACACGGACGGGCCGCCGGGACTCTGCGGAAACCATGGCGTGGACGGTGTAACCATCGGCTACGCGCTGGCCACCGTCGGCCTGCACGATGCGGTTATCGAACCGCAGGCAAGTCTTACCTTCCAGCTGAATGCTGACCGTCATCTCCAGCAGGTCATCGTAGCGGGCACGGCCCCGGAAGAACACCCGCGCTTCGATCAGCGGGAGCAGAATCCCGCGCCGTTCCCACTCTGAGTACGGCATCCCCATGGCCCGCGCCAGTTCGGTGCGTCCCACCTCGAACCACTCCAGTGCCCGGGAATTGTAGAACGTCTGCATCTGGTCGGTTTCGCTGTAGCGGACACGGAACTGCAGTGTATGGGACGTCACAGATACCTCCTGGCAGTGGATGAGCGGGTGCCCGCCGGCGAGGGAGCGGGCACCTGCGCAGTCGCAGTCCGCCAGCGCCGAACGTCCACTCGCCTGGACGTGCGGGGCACGGCCTGTCAGACACTCGCGGGAGCAAACACGCATGCGCGCCGGCCCAGCCGATATATTACTGTGCTGACCCGTGACCGGCCTATCCCACTGATCGGCTGGCAGGCACGCGTCGTCCGGCGCAGCTACCGGGGCGATGCGGCGACGTCCGGTCCCCCCTCGATTTCTTCCCCGTCGCTGATGCTCTGGCCGTACCGCACTGACACGACGGTATCCTGCGAGGCAATCTCCACGTGCCGCGGATGGATCTTGAGGATCTTGCCTTCGAACGCGCCGACCTGGAACGTCTCCCCCTCAAACAGCCGCAGCCACTTGCCATCCGTGCGGACGGTCAACCACACCTGGCGTCGCCCGTTGATCTCGACGATCCCCGTGACGAAGGTATATTTCGCTTCGTCAAACGACCGGCGCGGCGGTGGCGCCTCCTGCGGCGGCGGCTCCGTGATGGTCAGCCGGACTGTCTGCGACGTCTCCTTGGCCGGCACGCCGTCGTCCACGGCAGAGACGACGATCTCGAATTCCCCGACGCGGTCCGGGGTCCATTCAATCCGCCCGCTCCCGGCGTCGACGCTCAGCTCCTCGATGTCGCACTGATCCAGCCGGAAGCGAACGGCGTGCTTGTCGGGATCCTCGGCCTGGAGGGTCACTGACAGCGGCCGCTGCACATACCCCTGCTGCGATGCACTGGAGGTGAAATGCGGCGGCTTGTTGGCAGGCCCGTAGAAATTGCGACCGACGATCGTCTCGTGGTACGCGTCCGCCTGGGCGAACGCCAGCCGCTGGGCCGGCATATCAGACAGGGTGTCCTTCTCGGCACCGGTCATGCCGATCGCTTCGACCGTGATGTTCATCGTCAGCAGCTTGCCGTCCGGATGAGCCTTGGCCTTGAGCATCACGATCCGGTGCAGGTGGTCGGACGAGTAGAAGCCGAACAGCAGGTCGACAAGCTGTGCCAGGGTCGCCTCGCAGTTCACCTGGAACTTGTGCCGGCCATGTGACTTCGCGACCGGATACCAGCTGGTGTGGCTGACGTTCGACCCGCGCACCTGCGCGCCTTCCGTCCACTTGAGCAGCCATTCCCGATAACGCGAGCTTGCCAGGTCCGGATCGCTCGGCAGCGAACGTTCCCGGTACATCTTGAGCACACGTTCGGCGACTGCGCCACGGTGGATGATCAGTTCCTTCGACTGGATGTCCGACTCCAGCGTGGCGATCCTGTCGGTCCGGTCGCTGAACTGGCTGAAGACGCGTTTCAGGGCGAAGTTCAAAACGGTCACTACGACGAGCAGGCCCACGAGGGTAGCCAGGATTTGTTCGCGCCGGTTCATGCTGCGTCCCCCTCTGTCGTCTGCGCCGGCTGAGCGTCCGCGTCCGCGTCCGGCGTACCGGTTGGAGCGCGGGCAGGCGTGTCAGCATCGGCCGCGGCGCGCAGCTTGTCGCGGAAGGGGCGTCCCAGCGATCGTCCGCGATCGTACGTGTCCGGCTCCACGGTGACCGTGGTATCGAGTGCGTAGGGATAGTCGGCGGACTTCTGATCGGGTATAGCCGACCTGCCCCGCACCACATGGTCCTCGTAACGCAGCGAGTCTTCGAACCTGGCGATCACGTCCGCGTTCTGCACGTGCCCTTTAAGGGCGATCACCCCGCCCCGCTTCACATTGCCGGTCGTAATCGTCACGTCATTGAGTTTGATCTGCTCAGCGCCGGGCATGCGGCGCGCCAGTTCGTGCAGTTCGTCGAGCCAGGTCACATCGCCGCCGACGAAGTCCGACACGGCATCCACGTCGGCCATCAGCTCGCGGGCCGCCGCCACCTGCTTGTCCAGCTCAGCGACCTGGGCATTGAGGTCTGCGATCTGCCGGTCCAGATACTTGAGTCCGCCCCAGACACCGAGCACCACGACGCCGACCGCCGCCAGGCTGCCGGCCGCGATCAGCACATTCCGCTGCCGGTTGCTGCGCGGCACCGGCCGCTTGCGCGGGTTGAGGAAGTCGATGGCGTGGGGGACGCCGGCCGCGACGTCGGCCAGCATTCCCAGCAGCGGCGTGTAGCGTCCGGCATCGGCAGGCAACTGCCGCTCCAGTCCCCGCGCCAGTCGCACGGCGCGAAACGGATCGAACCGCACGACTTCCAGGGACAGGGCATCGGCCAGCGCCTGCATCAGCTCCGGATGCTCGGACTCGCTTCCGCAGATGATCACCTGTTCGATCCGCTGACCGCCCATCTGAGCCTGTGCCGCGCCGATCGTGCGGCGCGCTTCGCCGACCAGAGCGCGGGCCTGCACGGCCGGATCGTCGGTGGCCGGCCGGCGCACCGTGCGCATGAACACGACCTGCCCCCGTGAGATGGCTGTCAGATCGGCCCCGTCGGCCAGCATGTCGACCATCAGCGCGTTGCGGCCTTCGGCCAGCACATCGCCACGACTCAACAGGGACGCCGCCGCGAACGGCCGTAGCACGAGGCAGCGCGGCGCGAGCTCCGCGGCCGCACAGACCCGCAGGATCTGCTCAACCTGCTTCGGGGACACCACGGCCGCCAGCACCTGGAGTGTGCCGTCCTGAGCGCCCAGTTCCACGAAGTCCAGCGGCCAGTCCTCGCTGATCGCCGCAAACGCCTGCATGGCCTGGAACCGGACCATGTCAGGAAGTTCTTCCGGCGGCGCCGGAGGCAACGAAATGGAACGCAGCTCGATACTGGTTCGCCCCAACCCCACCAGTACATCGCCGCCGGTCAGCCCCCGCGCGGCCAGCGCCTGCGCGATGCACCGCCCCACCTGGCTCGCGTTGCCCTGGCTCGCATCGTCCCGACTCGCATCGTCCTGGCTCGCATCGTCCGCCGCATCGGCGGCCGCCGCAGCCGAGATGTCGATGGCAAACGCATCTTCGACCACTACTTCCTCGCCGTGCGGCGTGGCTACCGCCACCCGCGCCTCCCTTTCATCCCACTCAATCGCAAGCAGTCTGGCCATGCGCGAACCACCTTCCCGAGCACCTGCCGCTCTGGCTTGGTTTCATTTCGTCTAGTCTGGTCTGGTCTGGTCTGGTCTCAATAGCTGTTGATCAGTTGCACACCCAGCATATCCAGCGGGTAACCTCGGCCCAGGTGGCTGATGTCTCTCAAGGATACTACGCGCGGTACGGCGCCGGCGGCATCAAAGACAACTTCCACACGAGAGGCGGCGCCGCCATCTTCGTAATAACCGACAATCTGCGCACGAAAGACATCGCCGTCGGCACAGATGAACGGCACGAGCTGCTTCATCTGGTCCAGCGTCACGATGCCCGAGGTGAGCAACCACGTTTCGTGCTGCCGCAGCGCCGCGTCCGCTTCAGACGTGCTCTCGAACGACCGCTGATTGAGAATCTCGCCCACCATCGTCTCGTCCATCCCGGGAATGCCCTCCAGGATCGCCCGCGGCGCGTGATTGATACTGATGCGGCCCGGGATCGTGGGACTCGCGTTGACGGCAACGGCGTCCATCAACACCGGCATGTACAGCGCCATTTCCGCCACCGTGTCCGGGAACACTGGAGTGATGACGGTCGCGTCCTCCCCCTCCCCGGCCGCGATCTGTACCTGCGCGCCGATCAGGTCGAGCACCTGGGTGAACTTGTTTCCCCCTTCCTTCGTCAGATCCAGGTCACCAACGCTGGTGATGTCCACACCCGACTCGTCGCCGTCATAGGGGCCGTTCTGGCGATAGAGAATGATGAACCGCGCCCAGTCGTCGTTGAGCGCGGTGGCGAGGCTTTCGTAGAGCGTCTGCAGATCGTCCTGGTTCAGGTCGATCCGCGGCAGCCCCTCGGAGGTCAGATTCTTTTCAGCGCTGTAGAGGGTCAGGTAGCCGGACCAGCCGCGATCCATCGACCCGGCCAAGCCGCTGTAGGCCTGCGCGGCGCCCATGGTGCCGGTCGCCATCCCGGGTTGCGCGGCGCCGCTCGTCTCGTGCGGGTCGACCATCCCGTTGCGGTTGGTGTCGGTGCCGAACAGCAGTTGCGGGGTGACGCCGCGGACGAGCAGCAGTTCCTCGACCGTGTCGAGAGGTCCGTTCTTGGGCGTGTATGGGGGCCGCAGACCCTGATAGTACGACGATTCCGCGCCGTAGTCGCGCGCCTCATCGTCCTCATCTATCCAGTCCAGGATGGCGTCGGCCACGTCTTCCGTCATGCCGGGAAGTCTCATCAGCAGATCCCGCCCCGCATTCTCCTGGATCTGGTCAGCAACCACCAGCGCGTTGATGTTCAGGCGCGCAGACTCGTCCTCCAACCCGTACCGCACACCGCTCAGATTGCCTTCGTCGTCCAGATTGGGTGCCAGCACCGTGAAATTCGCGCACTGAGCGACGTCCTGGTGGATCAGGACCGGAATGGCCTGGAAATAATCGACGTTGTTGAAGTGGCCTCCCACATCGGTGCGCCCCGCCTCCGTCTGCATCAGGTACAGGCGGACCGCCTCGATCCCCGATTCGACCAGCATGCGCGTCTGCAGTTGCCGTCCTCCCTGCTTCGCGGCGCCGTAGTGTGTGGACATCAGTCCCGCGAACGTGTAGGCGACCAGCGACAGCAGGGCCACGACCACCAGAACCACGACCAGGACCAGGCCGCGCCGCGGCGGGGGTGGGGGCTTCCGGTTGTTTCGCTTCGTCTTCATCGTCGCACGCTGTGCAGTCACACGTTATGTAGTCACACGTTATCCCGGTGAGGTGGCGCCGGCGGCGTCATAATCCGACCGCTTCCAGGCCACTGCTGCTGTCCGCTGTCGAATCGGTCGCCACCGGCCTGGCCGTCGGCAGTCGGACCGTCAGCGAATACATCTGATCGGGCTGGATCTGGCTGGACGTGGCGTTCAGGCTGCTGCTGCCCGGAGGCGTGTTCGCGGCCGCGTCGGGCATCAGCAGCACGGTGATCTTGACGGCCACCGGCAGCCCCTGTTGTTCCGCGGAGTCCCATTCATATAACCACTGGGTGCCGTCAAAGTACTGGAACTCGATACTCGTGATTTCCGGCGCGATCACCTCGGCCGCCTGCTGCAGCCCCTGCATGTTGCCGTACTGCGACGCGTGCAGCGTCACCGCGCGGTCCATCACACGGCGCACCAGTCCCGACTCAAACTGGCCGGTGCGGCGGTTCATCACACCCGACGAGGTGAGCGAGCGGGCGTCGGCACAGTAGTAGGCAACCGTCTTGACATCGCTCGGAATATCCTGCAAAGCGGCCTCGCGCACGTTGGCCGTCATGCGTTGAAACTCATCTACGCGCGGCAGCCGGCTCACGTCCAGTTGCAGTTCGTACTGGTTCCCGTAGAGCCCGGGTACCGTGGGCACCGTGCTGGAGGCCGCGATATTCACGGTCGTGCTCGACGCGGCACCTTCCCCGCCGCCTGCGGACGTCGCGGATCCCGGCGTGCCCCCTGCCGCAGCGTCTGTGTCCGCTCCGTCAGCGGCTGCTTCGGCCTGTTCCATCGCGGGCGCAATGATGGCGGCGGCGGACGCCATGCTGGCCAGCGCCGAGAAATCGGTCGTGTTCTGCTGGATCGTGGCGCGCAGGTCGTTGGCGATGATGGTCAACACGGCGCGTGCCAACTGGATGCTCTCGACGTAGTCGCGGCGGTCCTGCAGCACGCGCAGGTGCAGGTCGATCGCCATGGAAATGGCCATCAGCACGAACGCAGAGAGCGTCAGCGCCAGCATCAGTTCCAGCAGGGTCATGCCGCGGTGCAACCGACCGCGCGGCGCATGGTGGGCCGCGGCGCCGGGGCGCTGCACACCCGGGCGCGAACCTGCGCCAGCACGGGACGTCAGCCAGCACCAGGCCCAGCGCGCGTTCATGGCGTCCCTCCCGTGCCACTCTCCGTCCCCGTGGCTGGTACCGTGGAACTGCCTGTCGTCGCGCCCGAAGTGGTGCTGCCCGCGGTGCTGGCCGCCTGCGCAGCCGCTTGCTCCAGCTCGTACTCCGTCTGCGGATCGATCATCCAACGGACCAGCCGGTAGGAGATCGGATGCGGCGCGGCGTCCACGTTCTCGCGGACCGTGACGTCCAACGCCAGCAACCCCTGCTGGTCGACCTGCTGCACCAGCACGTCATACGCCCAGTTGAATCCGCCGAACGCCTCCACCACGCCGCTGGTCGATTCCGGAGTGGTGCTTCCGGCCGCGAGTTCCGCCACGAGGGTATCGGCCAGCAGTTGAGCAGTCGATTGCACGCGCGCAGCGTAGGCCGACCGGGTGCCGATGCGGACCAGCTCCCCCAGGACGGCCAGCGAACCGCCGAGAATGGCGATCGCCAGGATCACTTCCAGCAGCGTCGTGCCCGCGCGCACGCCCAGCGCGGGGCCCCGCAGGGCGCGCCGCGGGATGCCGTGCAGGCCAGATCGGCTAGTAAGGATACTGCTGCAATTCATCGGACGATAACAGGTTGCTCACACGCGTCATGCCGGTCAGGCTCCGCAGACTGACCACCACGAACAGACGTTCGTACTGATTCGTCAACACGACCCGCGCATCGGACGTGGTGCCGTCGGGATAGAAGAGCACCGGCACGCCGCTCGGTTGCCCCCCCTGCAACTGCTGCTGAATGTCGTACGAGCGCTGGTTCGCCTCGACTTCCCCCTGCACGAACACCACGCCTTCCGGCAGCGCCCGCTCCCCCTGCATCGCCTGATCGGCCCCTGCCGTGGCCATCGGCGGCGGCAGGTTCGCACCGGCCACGCCGCTGCCGGTCGCATGGGCGGCATCCGCCTCCAGCCAGTCCTGCTGGGAGTAGTACGGCATGACCTGGCACGACGAGGACTGGACCGCGTAGCGGAACATCTGGATCTGGCCGGTCCGCATGGCCTTGAGCCGCGCCTTGTTCCATTCGATGCGCACCAGTTCCGCACCCTGCCGCAGCCGGTGGTTGTCAAGCGCCATGCGGAACGCCGGCATCGACATCGTGCCAAAGACGACCAGCAGCGCGAGCACGAGCATGAGTTCCAGCAGCGTCATGGCAGCGCGGGGCCGGGTGCGCCAGCGCACCTGCCGAAGGCCCCGCGTCTTGTGCAACGTCGCCATCATGTTCACACCGCATGGAACTCAGCCCGACACGTTCACGATGTCATCAGCCGTGTTGGTCGCGCCGTCCGGGCCCGCCGAAGAAATCTTGTACTGCGTCGGGCTCATCAGTTCATAGTAATACGGATTTCCCCACGGGTCGGGGGGGATATCTTTCTTCAGATAGGGCGTGGTCCACTTGGACGGATCGGGCAGATCCGCCGGGGCGACGCGCAGCGCCTGAAGCCCCTGCTGCGTCGTCGGGTAGCTGCCGATGTCCAGCTGATAGATGTCGATGGCCTGCTCGAACGCGGTGAGCTGTGCGCGGGCCGCCTTCACCTTGCCCCCCGCCAGAATCCCCGAGAAATTGGTCATGACCAGCGCACCCAGGATCACCAGGATCGCCAGTACCAGCAGCACCTCCATCAGCGTAAAGCCCGGCCGCACCGAGCGGCGGCGCGCACGCGTGCGTCTCTTTCCACACATGGTTTGGACTCCCCTCACATTGCACTACTCATCTTGATAACCGGCATCAAGAGCGCGATCACAACGAACAGCACGGCACCAGCCAGGAACAGCAGCAGGATGGGCTCGAGCAGGCGCACGGCCAGATCGAGCCGCCGAGCAGTCTGTTTCTCCAGACTGTCCGCTATCTCGACTAACACCTTATCCAACGTATTGGACTCTTCCGCCACACTGATCATCTCGACAACGGTGACCGGGAAATGCCCGGAGGCGGCCAGCGGCGCCGCCAGCGACTCACCCGACGAGATGTTGTCGGACGCGCCATGGATGGCCTCGGACAGGATCCGGTTCCCCGACGTGTCGCGACTGATTTCCAGCGATTTCAGGATCGGCACTCCGTTCCGGAGCAACGTTCCGAGTACGCGGCAGAACCGGGCAACCGCCAGGTACTGGAACACGACGCCGAGCAACGGCAGCTTCAATTTCGCGCGGTCGCGCAGCCGGCGGCCTTCCTCCGTCGCCAGTTTGGCTTTGATCACCACGCCGACAATGACCAGGCCCAGCAGGATGAACAGGCCGTAGGACTGCAACGTCTTGCTGAACCACAGCAGCCAGTCGGTCAGCACCGGCAGTTCGCCCCGTTCCCGCAACGACTGGAACAGATCCTCGAACTGCGGCACAAAGAAGACAATCAGGGTCGTCACGATGGTCGTCCCGACGGCAGCCAGGAATATGGGGTAGGCCAGCGCGCCGATGGTGCGAGCCTTCAGGTCCTCCTGCTGTTCGGTGAACTGCGCCACGCGTTCGAGCGCCTCTTCGAGGAACCCCCCCTCGCCCCCGGCCCGCACCATGTTGATCGCCATCTCGCTGAACACGTGCGGGTACCGCGCGATCGCATCCCCCAGCGTGTCCCCCTGTTCCAGGTGGTCACGCACTTCTCCCAGCACTCGGGCCAGCGCCTGGTTGGACGCCTGTTTGCGCAGCACATCGAGGGAGCGGAGCAGCGGCACGCCGCTGCGCAGGAGCGACGCGAGCTGCGAGTAGGTGATCGCCATCGTCTGCCCCTTGATCCGCCCACCCACCAGCTTCGTCTTCGGCTTCTCGGTCGTCACGTGCAGCGGGAACAGCGACTGACCCGCCAGCAACGTCACCGCTTCCCGCCGGCTCGCTGCGGCAATCGAACCAGTGACGCGCTGGCCAGCCGGATCGCGGGCAACATAGACAAAGTCAGGCATAGTTCACAGTCAGCTCACAGAAACCTTCGACACTTGTCAACGCACCAGTTTGTCCAACTCGGCCAGATCCTGATCACCCTTTGTGATGCGGAGCACCTCATCCACAGTGGTCACCCCCTCGATGGCCTTGCGCCAACCGTCATCGCGCAACGTCATCATCCCCTGCCGGACCGCCGTCTGCTTGATGCGCCACGTGCTCGCGCGATCGTGCGCCAACTGCCGGATGTTATTGTCGGTCAGCAGCAGCTCGTAGATCCCCAACCGCCCGCTGTAGCCGACGTGGCGGCACTCGCGGCAACCGACCTTGCGGTAGAGTGGACGGTCCCCCAGGCGATCCCAGGGGAAGTCGGCCGGCATGGCGTCCCGATCCGGGGTATATGGTTCGCGGCAGTGTATGCACAGACGGCGCACCAGGCGTTGGGCCATGACCGCCTCCACCGTGCTGGCCACCAGGAACGGCTCCACCCCCATGTCCGACAAACGGGCATAGGCGCCCGCCGCGTCGTTCGTGTGCAGCGTGCTGAACACGAGGTGGCCGGTCAGCGCCGCCTGGATCGCGTTCTCCGCCGTCTCCAGGTCGCGGATTTCCCCGATCAGGACCACGTCCGGGTCGTGCCGCAGGATCGCGCGCAGAGAGCCGGCAAAAGTCAACCCGATCTTGGGATGCACCTGGATCTGGTTGATCCCGGCCAACTGGTATTCGACCGGATCTTCCGTCGTGATGATCTTGGTGTCGGGACTGTTGATCTCAATCAGCGCGCTGTAGAGCGTCGTGGTCTTGCCGGAGCCGGTGGGGCCTGTCACCAGGATGATGCCGTGGGGCAACCGGATCAGTTCTCCGAACAGCCTGTACGTGTCGGGGTCCATCCCCAGGCTGCGCAGTTCGAACACCATCGCCCCCTTGTCGAGGATACGCAGCACCAGCCCTTCGCCATGGATCATGGGAATGACCGACACACGCACGTCGATTTCGCGCCCTTTCACCCGCAGCTTGATCCGGCCGTCCTGCGGCAACCGGCGTTCGGCGATGTTCAGATGCGACATGATCTTCAGGCGGCTGATGATGGCCGCCTGAAACCGGTTGATCTCGGGGGGCACCGGCTGCGGATGCAGGATCCCGTCCACACGATACCGGATCACCAGTCCCGCTGCCTGCGACTCGATGTGCACGTCGCTCGCACGCGTCTCGATCGCCTCCAGCAGAATCTCGTTGACCAGCCGCACGACCGACGCCTCCTGCGCCATCTCCGACAGCTCTGATCCGTCGGCCTCGATTTCGTCGAGCAACTCCACATCGCGGTCGCTCGCCTGCTCGAGCAGCCCCTCGACCGTCTCGCTGCCCACCCCCAGGTGCTTCTTGATCAGGCCCAGAATCTGCCCGCGGCTGGCCAGCACCGGCACTACCGACAGGCCAGTTGCGGCACTCACCTCGTCAATCGGATACAGATCGAACGGGTCGCTCGTCGCCACAATCAGCTGCCCGTTGTCGCGCCGGATCGGAAACAGCGACTCGCGGTGGATCAACTTGTGGGGGAAACTTTGCAGCAGTGCCAGGTCCACCTCCATGTCGCGGAGATCGACGTATTCCAGCCCCACCTCCTCGGCCAGGGCCTGCAACGCCGCCTCCTCCCGCACATAGCCCAGCGCCACCGCCTTGTCGATCAACGAGGCGCCGTCGCCGTTGCCTTGGCGCAGCTGAGCGAACTGGCTGTCGCTGAGCAAGCCACGCCGTTTGAGCATTTCACCCGCATCCATTGGTACCCACTCTTCGCCCGCAGGCGGCTGGTCGCGCCCCCGCACCATCGTGCGGGACTGATCCATCCCTCATTCTAAACGAACCACACACAGAACCCAGCGGAACCCCCAGCAAGGTGATGCCAGCGGGCCGCGTCCGCCGTGCCCGCCAGCATCAACTCGGGAAATTGCCACACATGCCACACCGCACGCTCCAGATCACATCGCATGCGGTGTGGAGCAGGCAGGCACAATGACAGCCTGTGACTCGCGTGCTGCCCAATACCTGACCGCCGCCTAGTTGCCGCGCCGGCCACCACGCGGAGCGGCAGGACCGACACCCGGACCACCCGGAGCGCCGGGGCCACCAAACCCGCCGGGAGCGCCGAACCCGCGACCCGGCCCGAACCGCTCGTCCCGCTGGAACTCAAACGGCTCCCCGACGAGCTCCTTGTACTTCGCCTGCTGCTCCGGCGTCAGCTCTTTCAGCAGGTCTTCGGCCAGTTTCTTGCGCAGCGCGCGTTCCAGCTCCCGTGTCTTGGCGCGCAGCTGATCACGTTGTTCGTCCGAAATTCCCAGTTCTTTCGCCACCTCGTCACTCTGCGCCAGGCCACCACCTTGCAGCTGCCACTGCACGACCAGCTGATTGAGTCGTTCCGACTGGTGCGGCAGCAGGATGTCCTCCAAGGCCCTCTTCGTCTTGGCCTGCGCTTCCCGCATCAGTTCAGCCATCTTGGGGCCCATCTCCTCGCGCGGCAGATCGCGCAGGCCGGAAAACATGTCCCGCATCTCCTGGCCGCTCGTCTCACGCAGCTTGTTGATCTGTTCGAGTTGATCATCCACCAGCTCGAGCTCTTTCTGGACGTCTTCACGGGCCAGGAGCATAACGTCGCTCATGCCGCCGCCCATACCACCAAACATTCCCCCCATGCCAGGCATCATGCCCATGCCAGGTCCACCGAAGCCGCCCGGCCCGCCCGGCGGCGGACCACCCGGCCCGCCCCGCTGCTGGCCCGGCCCCTGACCACGTCGGCCCTGTGCCTCAGCACTGCACACACACGCCAACAGGAACAGCATGGCGACTGACCACACCACCGCTTGCTTACCCCATTTCATCTGACAGTCTCCTCGAAAAGGAATCGGACTCTGCACCCCCACTGGGACCCAGAAGATTGAACCCGCGGGAACAAATCGGGTTCCGCCACATCGCGGGAACCTCATGCAGATGTCACACACAGATGTCACACACAGATGTCACCCGAACGCTGCCGAGCGCCGCGATCGCGCGGCCACCCGGTCTGTCGCCTGACAGGCACCAGCCGTCGCACGGGGCGGATCAACGCATCCCGGGCCGGACCACACTACACTAGCGGCGGCCGCCCGCACCGCCACGTGCCCCACCCTGTTGCGTGCCTCCGCGCGTGCCACCTGGCATGCCTCCGCGCATCCCGCCCATGCCACTGCGCTGTCCGCCGCCGGCGCCGGGCATCCCGCCGCGCTGTCCCCCCAGGCCGGGCATGGCGCCAAACCCGCCGAAGCCACCGGGCATCCCGCCCATTCCCTGTGGCCGTTGCATGAACGGCGCGGCACCGCCGGAGGCCGGGATGCCGAACGGCATGCCGAAGGCTCCGCCAGGGCGCTGGCCCGACTGGCTGCGGCTGCTGCCTGACGGCGACGAGGTCGTAGTTCCGGTGATCGCCGACAAGGCGCGCTGCACGGTCTCGGGATTCGACTGGAACTCGACGATCTCGATCGTCTCGTCCAGCTCCGGGCTGCCGACGTCAATCAGCTCCACCAGTTCCCGGACCTGTTCAAACAGCGGTGTGGGAGCGGTCACGATCAACGAGTTGCTGCGGTTGTCGACGGTGATCGTCATTTTTGCTTCTTCGCTCTTCACGTCCGCCTCGGGCCGCCCGCCGCGGCCGCCGCGCAGTGCGCGGATCAGTTCGACCGGGTTGGGCTGGCCACCCGCCTGCCCTCCACTGGCCGTGACCATCCGGTTGGCGAATGCTTCCCGCACGAGGCCGGCCACCAGTTCCGCCTCCAGATAGCGGATCGGCAGGATATGCGGCTTGCCGGCGGTCTGCACATCCGTAATGCTGCCTTCCCGGTCGATCACCTTGAGCAGTTGTTCGATCAGTTTGACATCGACCGGCAGGGCCTGGACGATCAGGCAGTTCAGTCGCGTATCGGCCACGATGGAGACCGGGCCGGTCACCTGCACCGTCGTCACGACACCACCGTCGCCCCCGCCGGCGCTGCCCAGCAGCGCGCCGAGAATCCCGCCGCCTCCCCCCATCAGGTTCGCAGCGACGTCTCCGACCAGCGACCCGCCGCCCGAGCCACCTTCGCTCGTGCCACCCAGGATGTCCGAAATGAGTTGGCGCGCCACTTCGGCCTTGCAGTGCTTGAGAAAATAGACAGTGAAGTTCTTGCCCGTCCCCGGTGCCGACGGCGGCATGACAGTGCGGAGGATTTCTTCGAACTCATCGAGCGCCACCGTGTCCTCGGACGAGATCAGAATGCCGTTGGGGGTGAACTCGATGCGAATGTCGCTGGGCGGGCCCGCCACAGACGCGGCGGGTCCGGTCACCGACACTGGCGGCACCGGCGGCGCATCATCGCGCTGCGCGTCAGCCGCTTCCATGCCAGCGGCGCTGGCGGGAAGTTCCCCCGCGTCATCCCGCGCCGTCCCGTCCGGCCGATAGCTGGTCAGGCGAAACGGTCCGCGGGACACCGTGTCGAGCGGTTCAGCCTCTTTGTTTTCCTGCCAGGTCACCTTGTCGCGTGGCCGCTCGGGCGCAGCGGGAGCGGCAGCCGAAGGCCGGATATTCGCGCCGGTGGTCTTCCGCTGCGGCCCGGGCGTCGGCCGCGCGGGGTCATATTCCGGGATCGCCTGGGGGTCGAGCGGTACTTCGCGCAGGTCGATCACTCCCGGACCGGTTTCTGACGGAGTCGTCATCCGGATCTGGTTCGGTCCGCGCCACAACCGTTCCGCCATCTCCACCGCGGATACAGCTTCGCTGCCGGTGAGCGGGATGAACCGCAGCGTGCTGGTCGACCCGCCCGCGGCCGACCCTTCCAGTTGTTCAATGAACGCGGCGACCTGGTCCAGCTGTGTGGGTGTCGCATGGACGAGCAATTTCCCGGCGAGCGGATCGGCATCCACCGTGATGCCGCTCGTATCGCCTTCTTTCGCCGGCGGGAAGAACTTGGTGAGCGCCGCGGCCATGGTCTTGACGTCCATCGTCCGGACCTGGAAGACCTTGAGCTGCGGCGCGTCGCCTTCCAGCTGGCGGATCGTTTCCTGGATCGTGCGGTGTTCCGACGGGCGGGCCAGCGCGATGATCTTCTTGGTCTTGGCGTCAAGCGACATGCGCACGTCGGGAAGGCCGGCCAGCAGTGTCTGCAGCACGGCCAGCGCTTCCTGCGGATCGAGCGCGCCCAGCTGATGCGTCAACAGTTGCGGCTGTTCGAGCGCCACGGCGGCGGTGGCCGCCTCGCGTTTGATGTCGACTTTTTCTACCAGCTCCTGCAGGATCTGGATCTTGTCGCGCGAGCCGGTGGCAAAGATGCGCGTGCCCAGCGGATCGACCGCGATGCTCACGTCCGGCCCGACATCCTTCCCGTCCTCCAGCCCCAGCAGCGGCCGGGCGATGGTCAGCACCTCTTCCGGCGCGACGAACTGCAGCTTGATCTCGGCAATCCCTTTCTCTTTGATCCCCGTCGGATTCTCCGCGCTCTCGATCACATCCCGAATCATGCGGAGCTTGCCGACAGTTTCGGTCACCATGATCTGCCGCGCCCGCGACATGACCACCATCGTGCGTCCTGGCCCGAGCAGCTGCTGGATCTCCTGCTCCACCTCGGTCGGCTCCAGTTTCGCCAGATGGAACACGGTCTTCACCAGTTCGAATTCCCCCCGCCCCTCAAGCTTCTCGATCGGCACGAACTCCACCAGCACGTCCGGCACTTCGTCCTCCAGACTCATGACCGACAGCAGGCGTCCGCGCCGCACGAGCGTGTACCCTTGGGGCAGCAACACGCCGTTGATCAGGTCGATCGCTTCGCTCGGCGTGTACGCCTGCGAATCGGAGTAGTTGAAGGTGCCTTCCGGAACGAGCGTGGACTGGAGGGACAGATCAGCCTGTTCCGCCAGCCAATCCAGTACATCCTGCCAGGGCTGGTATCGGAAGTTGAACCGCAGCTTGACCGCCTCCGGGTCCCGCTCGGCGAAACCCGGAGCGTTATCGTCGTCCTCCCACATGTCCGCCAACTCGGTCGGCGCGGCAAACGCGGCGTCCGCCGGCAGCGCCGGCGCGTCTTCGCCCGCCGCTTCTGCGGGCCCTGACTCCGGTTGAGGCTCTTCCGGCGCAGCGACGGCAGGCTGCGCATCGCCCGTCGGCGCTGCAGGCGCTGGCGTCTGCTCCGCGCGAGGTGCCTCCGGAGCGCTGGCGGCAGGCACTGCTGCGACCACCTCCTCCACCTCCTCCGCGGCGCTCGGCTCGGGCTGCGCCGCTGCGGCGGCCGGTGAGGCGGGTGAGGCGGGACCGGGCCCCACGCCGGCCAGCTGGTCCCACATCGACTTCTGCTCGCGTGTCAACACGGACCGCAGCTGGCGCTCGTGTGTGTCCCGCGCCAGTCGCTGTTCCGCCGCGCCTCCGCGCGTCATCGCCTTGGCCCGCTCCGCCATGAGCCGCGTGACCGCGTCACGCTGGTCCTCCGACAACCCGAGCAACCGGGCCATCTCGTCGTCCGCCAGCGATGCCATGCCCGTACGCTGCAGACGCAGCTGATTGAGTTTGCTCCGCTGCTCCTGTGTCAACAACTCGAAACCCAGCCGCTCTGACTCCGCCACAAACGGCGCCAAACGTTCGGCGCGCAGTTCGGGTGGAAGGTCTTTGATACTCAGCGCCAGATTCGTCGCTTCGGTCACCCGTTGGTCGACCAGCCGCCGCAGTTTCTCGCGCACTTCGTCCGACAGCCCCAGGTGCCGGGCCCCCTGCTCGTCGACAGCCAGCGACAGGATGCCCACAAAAGCGGGGTCGGCAGCTCGTGCCGCTCCGGCCGTGATCAGGCCGATCCCGATCCACACGCCCAATATCAGGAGGCTCAGTTGCATCGTACGGCGATTGGATTGCATCGAGTCAGTACTCCATGGCGAGACGGCCGCGCATGCCCCAGTCTCCGCAAGGCCACCTTCCAGCCACCTGCGGCACCACCCCGCCAGCTGCGGGCCGCGCCCATCTGCGCCCACCTGATTCACCCATCAACATATACCCGACACGCAGGCCCCCATAGCTCAGATGCGATATTCGGGGACCACTTGCGGACCATGCCCCCGCCTTCGACGTCGCGCCCCCCCTCCAGCCGGGTCCAATGGCGCCGCACTTCGTGCCGGTCAACGGTTCCATTATCATTCAACCGCCTGGAATTCCCAACGTTTCGCCAGCGAATGGGGAATTTGGGGGGGGGCGTTTCGGGCGACCGTACGGAATGTGCGGCGGGAGCGGCCGGGATGCGACCGCGTTGCGGAAGAGGAGCAGCTCAGCTCGCGGCGGCTGTCCCCCCCTGGCGCGGCGTAGACTCGGTGGCGGCTGGTCCGGCCATGCATGGTCGGCAGAATACGGAGTTCGCCCATCGTCGCCGCAGAGGGAACTGATATAAAAGAGGGGCGGATTGCGTGGAGGCAAACGCCGTGATTTCGGTAGTCGAACTAACCAAGCACTTCCACGTCGGCCACACCACCCTCGTGGCTGTCGACCGGTTATCGTTCCGGGTAGAGGCGGGGGAAGTCTACGGCCTGCTGGGTCCCAACGGTGCGGGTAAAACGACCACGTTGTGGATGGTCCTGGGCGTGCTGCAGCCGACCGCCGGATATGCCGAGGTGGACGGCTATCGTTCGACCGACGTTCCGGACGCGGTCAAGGCGCGGCTGGGGCTGGTATCGGCCAGTGCGGGTGTGTATCCGTGGCTGACCCCGCGCGAGACGTTGCTGTTTTTTGCGGACCTGTACCACGTGCCGCCCGAGGAGGCGGTGGAGTCGGTCGCGCGGATCAGTGAACGTCTCGGCCTGACGCGTTTTCTGGACCAGCGCTGCGCGACGCTCAGCACTGGCCAGAAGCAGCGGGTCAATCTGGCGCGGGCTCTGATCCACGCGCCCCAGATCATGCTGCTCGACGAACCGACCCGGGGGTTGGACGTGTGGGGGAGCAAGGTGATCTTCGATTACGTGCGGCACTTGCGTGATGCGGGCAAAGCGGTCATCGTGTGCACGCATCGCCTGGACGAGGCCGAACGCCTGTGCGATCGGTTTGGGCTCCTGCATCACGGGCGTCTGCTGCACGAGGGCACCCTCGCCGAGCTCCGCGCACGCACCGGCTGCCAGTCGCTGACCGAGATGTTCCTGCAGCTGATCGAGACAACGGCGGGCGCCGGGATGGGGTCACCATGAGCGGCGGCGTCCGGCCCCTGGTTCGGCGTTCGGGCGTGGGGCGCATCTTCCGGCTGACCCGCAAGGAGCTGCGCGAGACGCTGCGCGACCGCCGCACCGTCATTACGCTCGTGCTGATGCCGCTGCTGGTGTACCCGCTGATCAGCATTTCGTTCAACAAGTCGATGCTGATCACTGCCGAGCAGGCGGGGCAGACGGTGTATGTCATTGGTGTCAGTTCGCCGCGGGACAGCGAGGTGCTGCAGGGGCTGTTGAGTTGGGGCGGCCAGCTGCTGGCAGCGAAGGAAGCGGAGTCCGCCTCCGGTGCAGCCGCGGCCGAGACGGGCACGGAATACCTCCTGTCCCCCCACGAATCGGTCGAGTTCGACCTGGTGCCCGGCTCGCTCGAGTCGCAGGTGGCCAACCATGTCGTCCATGTGGCGGTGCGTGTCCGGTATCGCGCGGACGAGGAGAACGCGCCGCGCGCGGACGCGGCGGTGGAATGCGAACTGATCTATCGGGCCAACTCGCCGGCCAGCCGGCGCGCGATGCGGTTTATTGACGACCGCCTGCAGACCCTCAACGAGACCTCGCTGCGGAACCGCTTGGCGCAGACCAAGCTGTGGGCCGGCGTGCCGGCTGCCGTCTCCCGCAAGACGGTGGCCACGGAGCACGTCGCGCCGTTCTCGCTGGCCACGCTCGTCCCGCTCGTCCTCATCCTGATGACGATCACCGGAGCCGTCTATCCGGCGATCGACCTGACGGCCGGGGAACGGGAGCGGGGGACGCTCGAGACGCTCATCGCCGCGCCCATTTCGCGGATGGCCCTGCTGTTCGCCAAGTACCTGGCAGTGCTCACCGTGGCCGTGCTCACGGCGATGATGAACCTGGTGGCGATGACGGTCACCATCATGAGTTCCAGCCTGCAGGAGCGGCTGTTCCCGCAGGGGTTGCCCCTTATGCTGATCGCCGAGATTTTCGGGCTGATGGTTCTGTTCGCCGCCTTCTTTTCGGCCATTCTGCTGGCGCTGACCAGCTTCGCCCGCAGCTTCAAGGAAGCGCAGGCCTATCTGATCCCGGTCATGTTGCTGGCGATTTCACCCGGCCTGTTGAGTCTGATGCCGGGCCTGCAGCTGACCGGCCTGCTCGCCGTCACACCGCTGGTCAACATCGTGTTGCTGTCGCGCGACCTGCTGGAAGCCAATGCGACACCGATGATGACGGCGCTGGCCGTCATGTCGACTGCCGTCTATGCCGTCGGAGCACTGCTCCTGGCGTCCAAGGTGTTTGGCAATGACGCGCTGCTCTACGCCAGCCGGGGCAGCTGGTCCGACCTGCTGCGCAGGCCGGTCGTGGCGCGCAGCGCCCCGACCGCGGCCGCGGCGGTGGCCTGTCTGGCCAGCATGTTCCCCTGTTATTACTTGCTGGGCAATCTGGCCGCGCGGTACAGGGGCGCGGTCGGCATTCAGCTGGTCCTGCACGCCGGCGTGAGCGTGGTCGTCTTTGCCTGCTGCCCGCTGGTGTTCGCGGCAGCGCAGCGCGTCCGCCTAGTCACCGGTTTCCGGCTGGGCCGCCCACCGCTGCTGGCGTGCGTGGGCGCGGCGCTGCTGGGCTGCGCCCTGTGGCCCTTTGCCTATGAACTGTTCCTGGTCAGCCGATTCTTCGGCGTAGCCACTCTGGAACACAGCCAGTTCGAGGCCACCGAGCAGATGCTGCGGGCGTTTCAGGGCCTGTCCCCAGTGCTGGTCCTGTTGACGTTGTCGGTGGTGCAGCCGGTGTGCGAGGAGTTCTTCTTCCGCGGCTACCTGTTCCACGGACTGCGCGACCGGTTTCCGGGCGGCACCGTGATCATCATGTCGAGCCTGCTGTTCGGAATGTGCCACGTGCTGAATCCCACCACTTTGACCCCCGAACGATTCCTGCCCAGCACGTTCCTGGGTTTGTTTCTCGGCTGGACCTGCTACCGCACTGGGAGCATTCTGCCGGGCATCGGCCTGCACGTGATCCATAACGGGGTGTTGCTCACCATCGCCCAGATGCGGGACGCCATCATCGCGCAAGGCTGGGACCAGGCGGGACGTGAACACCTGCCGCTGGCTTGGCTGGCCACCGCCGCAGCGGTGACCGTGATCGGCATCATGCTGGTGTACCTGGCCACCCGCCGGCACCGTGCCACGCCGCCGCACACCGAGCCGGTGGCGACGAAGCAGAACGTCTGACAGCCGCGTTTCGGATTCTCGGTTTTTCGGATTTGGGATTTCGGATTTGGGATTTCGGATTTGGGATTTCGGATTTGGGATTTGCGATTTGGGCCTCTCCGGCACTCAGACTTCCGGCCGCACCAGGCCCGCTCCCCGCCTCCAGCCTGCCGCTTCCCGCGCCGCGAACCAGCGTCCCACCGAACTGTCGCGCAGAATCCAGCCGGATACAACGCACCCGATGGCGGCGGCCGCCAACGTGTCGCTCAAGAAATGCGCCGACGATTGGATGCGCTGCAGCGCGGCCAGCACGGCGAACGAGGCGAACAGCCAGCGCCCACGGGGGTACAGCCAGGTCAGGCCGAACGCCAGACCGACGGCCGTAGCTGTGTGTCCGGACGGAAACGACTGGACAGCACTCCTTCCCAGCACATCGATCGACCCGACGTCCGGCACGCGCCAGGAGAGAAACGTCGTCCACACATCGGCTGTGGTATCAAAGGCGTTTGGCCGGATCCGGGGTATGAAGTGCTTGAGTAAGTTGGCCACCAGACCCGCACCGTACGCGCAGGCCGCTACCCGCGGTAACCGAGGTCGCCGCATGGGATCCAGGACGGCCGCCGTGACCAGGATCAGCAGCACGCCCAGGCCATGCGCAAAGACCTCCGACACATCCAGCACTTTACGCAGATCGCCGACGAGCGAGTGGGTCGCCGCGTACCGGCTGAGCGGCACATCGACCAGTAGTGCCGCACAGGCCAACAGCGCAAATACGGCAGCCAGCCAGTACGATCGATTTCGCGTGGGGACAGGTATACCCATAATGCGCGCAGAGTACCACGGTTCGCGGTGCCCGAGAAGTGCCGTTTTCGCCCCGCTGCCCCGACGGGGTCCGGGGGCACGGCCGCGGCGAAATTGAGCTTGTGGCTGAACTGCCACTCGCCGTACACTCTCCCCCCCCCAGCACAACCAGGGAGATGGCGGCCATGAACTCCACAGCGCGACACATCCTGCTCATTGTAATCCTGGGAACGCTGGTGCTCTTCAGCAATCTGGGAGGACCACGCCTGTGGGATCGTGACGAACCGCGCAATGCCGGCTGCACGCGTGAGATGCTGGAGCGCGGCGACTGGGTCACCCCCGTCTTCGACGGCGAATTGCGGACCCACAAGCCCGTGCTGCTCTACTGGTTCATGATGACCGCCTATGCGGTGTTCGGCGTCAACGAGTTTGCCGCCCGGTTCTGGTCGGCCGCATCCGCTGTCGGCACAGCGCTCCTGACGTACGGCATCGGCCGGCGTCTGTGGTCGCCCGCTGTCGGATTGTGGGCCGCCGTGATCCTGATGACGACGCTCATGTTCGACGTCGCCGGGCGTGCCGCCACGCCGGACGCGCTGCTGATCTTCTGGAGTACCGCGGCGATTGCCGTTTATGTATGGAGCGTGGACGTACCTGTGGTGGGGGGGCGAGCCAGCCGGTTGGCGGCCGTGCCGCCGCAGTGGTTTCCCGCGTGGCCTGCCGCGGCCTGCATGTACGGGTGCATGGGAATGGCGGTCCTTGCCAAGGGGCCGATCGGCGTGGTGCTGCCTACAGCAGTGTTGGGCATGTACCTGCTGATTCAGCGGTTGCCGGCCCAGCGTCCTACTGGCTCCGGAACGGAGCCTGCGCGGTTTCTTGCCCGCGTGTGGCCGCTCCTGCGCCCCTTTGCTCCGGGACATTTCCTGCGCACTCTCTGGAGCATGCGGCCGCTGACGGCGCTGGTCGTCGTGTCGGCCGTGGCCCTGCCCTGGTATGTCGCCGTCGCCTGGCGCACGGACGGCCATTGGGTGCGCGGGTTCCTGTTGGACCACAACCTCGGCCGTGCCGCCCAGGCCATGGAAGGCCACAGCGGCTCGGTGCTCTTCTACCCGCTTGCGCTGCTGGTCGGGTTCTTCCCCTGGTCCGTGTTCGCGGTGCCTACGGCGCTCGAGGTGTTCCACCGCCTGCGCAGCTCCGGCACCGACCGTGCCGGCCACGTGCTCGCGCTGTGCTGGCTGGGCGTCTACATGGGACTGTTCTCCATCGCACAGACCAAGTTGCCGAGCTATATCACGCCCAGCTATCCGGCAGTGGCACTGCTGGTCGCCAGCTTCCTGGTCGCGTGGAGCAGCGGAACGAGTCGTGTGGCAGCCATCTGGCCGCGCGCCGCCTTTGCCTGCCTCGCGGTGGTCGGCACGCTGATCGTTGTAGCCATTCCCATTGCCGCCGCGCGGTATCTTCCCGGTGAACAGTGGCTGGCCGGCCTGGGGCTCATTCCGCTCGTCACCGCGGCGGTCGGCATGTGGCTGATTCGGCACGCTGCACCAGCCCAGGCCGCCCGCGTGTTTGCCGCAGGCGCAGTCGCCCTGACCACCAGCATGTTCGCCGTCGGAGCGGCCCGTGTCGACACGCACCAGACGTTCGATTCACTCGTTCGCATCCTGCACCAGCGGTCGCCCCGCCCGCAGGTCGGTACGCTGGGCATTGCTGAGCCCAGTTGGGTGTTCTACATCGGCCACCCTCTGGATCGATTGACCATCCCCCCATGTCCCGGCGACGAGACAGTTCAGTCCCCACGCACCCATGACTGGGAACCCAAGACCGTCTGGAACCTGCGCGACTACCTGGCGCAAAGCCCGGATCACTACGCCATCACCAGCCGGCAGTACATGGAGTCGATCGGGGGACTCGGCCCCGACGTTGCGGTGATCGCCCAAACCGACTACTTCCTGCAGGACGACACGCTGCTGCTGTTGGCCGCATCCGACGCGAAGCGGCAGACGGCTGACAAGCGGCCGCCGACAGCCGCCAGGCGGTAAGCCGGAACATGCCTGGGATGGTGAAAGGCTCGGTCATTCCGAGCCGGTTGTAGTGGACAAATCCATGCCATGGATGGGCCCATTCGCATGGACTGCCTACCTCCTCACCGTGCAGCGGTTACATCCCGCAATTGGCCGAAGGCCAGACGACAGCTATCCCGGTACCGCACTCCTGGTGCAGGGTCGCCAACCTGACACAGGGTTCGCAGTGAGAAGGAAACCGTTAATGCGAAGTGGCTCACCGGTGGAACAAATGTCACAACCGGCACCAGGGCCGTTTCTTCGGGCCTTTCACCACGCCACCATAGAACACGTCACGGTCATGAAGCGGCGATCCGGTTAAGCTCGTCAGCCAGCAGCCGCGCGGCGCCTGCAACCGCGGGTGTGCACTTTTCGCCTCGAACGCCGGCGGCCAATTGGGCCACCCCCTCCGGCGTGGTCAGATCCAACCCGCAGATCTGCTCGCAGTGAAGAGAGCCATACTGCTCGGCGAACTTTCGATACAAGCGGCCGGCGGCGGGCACGGCAATCGCCTTTCGCTGTGGATACTCCTCCACCTTCTGGGCAGCGGCCAGCGACAAGGCCATCACACAGCCGGGGACTGCGCCGCATACGTCGCCTTGCATACCGATCCCCCCAGCAAACGCGATGGCGATCTCGGGCAACAACGGGTTTTCGATTCCTAAGGCTTCCGCGCCGGCCATCAGGCACGACTCGCTGCAAGTCTTTCCCTTCTCGACAAAGTAGTACGTCGCGCGTTGGGCAAGGTCTTCAGGATCGATCTGCCCGGTTTGCTTCGTCGTCATGGCTTCGTTTCCTTCAATCGATATTGCGAGAACCCCACTCCATTCAGACTTCGTACCCGGCGTCCTGCAGGAGCTTTCTGGCCTGGGCCATGGTCAGCCCTTGCCATTCGCGCCGCGCGAACGCCGTATCCCGGGGAATGGCGCCGACTTCTACAACCACGGCGCTGGCTCCGGCCCGCAGGATCTCCGCATGCGGCGGATGGCTGCACACGATTTCGACGTCATCGAAGCGATCGGCCATGGCCAGGATGAACACGGCCGTGATCGCCGCCAGTCGCTGTACGTCCACCGCGCCATAGCCGAACAGTGGCGAGCCCTCGACGGGCACTCTCGCCATGGCGCCGACCAGGCCGGTATGAATCGGATCGCGAAGCATCAGGATGGCGTCGACGATCTCCTCGTCCGAGTGTTCCGGTCCGACGGGTTCCACCAGGCCGAACACGCGCAGGCCATGGTCGCGGGCCTGCCGGATCTGTTTCAACCGGACTTGCGGATCGAACGCCGTGTCCGCGCCTTCGCGGAGCCGGATCGTCTTGTAGATTCCGTGAAACCCGGCCTTCTTGAGTTGGGCCAGTTGCAGGTCGTTGGCCAACCGGGTGTTGGCGACCAGCCGCACCGTGCCGCGTTTGCGGTCCAGGATGCGACGCCCAAGCTCGAGGAGCTTCTCCAGGCAGTACTGTTCGCTGGTGCGCAGAATCAGATAGTCCGCCCGCTCGCGAATGAACTCATCAGCCCACTCCAGTGCTTCCTCTTCGCTCAACTCGCAGGACTCGGTGACTCGAGTCCATTCCGAGGCGAAAGAGCAGAAGCGGCACCCCATATTACAAGGCGCCTGGTCCAGGCCGATCGCCGCCCAGATTCGGCCACGGTTGCCCAAATGCTCCCGCACCACGGCGCGCGCTTCGAGATACAGCGCGTCTCTGCGGTCAGGACACCGGGTCTCGCGGAGCAGTTGGAGCAGCCTCTCGCGGGAATCACTGATCGGACTGAAGGAAACGGGCATGGCGACAGGTCATTCTCCAGCTGTTTCCAGAGACCTTGTTTTCCAGGGACGTTGCCCTTGTCGGCAGACATGACCCGCAACTCCTGGTCAAACCGGCTCGTGTGACAGTATTCGTGTCCGCGCGCCAGCAGTCAAGAGGGGGGGTCTCCTGGCATCCTGAATCCCTCGCTCTTCCCCGAGGTATTTGGGTGTTGGGTACTTGACGCTCCGGACTCGCAACCAATAATAGAGCACGTCTGCTATACGTTCTACTCTCCTAGGCGACCACCGCTACCCCAAAGTTTTGAACCTTTGCCAGTCCGATCGCCGCCCCGGACTTCGAACGTCACCGGACAGGCCACCGTGTCTGCCCTGCCGCACACACACCGGAAAGCGAGGCCCGCCCGATGAGAGGACACCGTTCGCGCCAGCCAGGCTTTACTCTGGTCGAGTTGCTCGTGGTGATTGCGATCATCGGAATCCTGATCGCGCTGCTGCTCCCCGCGGTTCAAGCGGCGAGGGAGGCCGCGCGGCGGGCGCAGTGCACGAACAACCTCAAGCAACTCGGGTTGGGATTGCACAACTTCGAGAGCACCTTCCGCCGGTTCCCCCCCGCGCACCCGGGAAAAGTCTCCCCCAAGTATGCGAATGATCCCCAATGGCTCCCGTTCCATTTCAGTTGGTCGGTCTACGCGCAACTGACGCCCTACCTGGAACAGACGGCCATCTCGCATTACGTCGACGTCAACGAGCCCTGCCTTGCAAAGTTCACCAACGGCTTCAACGAACCGTTTCCAAACGGCCAGGGCGAGGTCTTTCGCGTTCCCGTCCCGACGTTCATGTGCCCAAGCGACCAATTCCGGTCGATCATCTGGACAACCGTTTATGGAGAAACGGTTCTCGGCCCGATCAACTACAAGGTCTGCATGGGAACCGGCGCCATGAGTACCGACATGAGTGTCTCGCGGACGCTTGGCCCGGCCTACCACACGGACGGGTCGTTCATGGTCCGGGACGCGCAGAGAGTGGCGGACATTTCCGACGGTCTGAGCAACACCGTGTTCATGTCCGAAACGCTTCTCGGCGCGGATGGCACCGGCTTGACTGCAGCCACCGCCGATCCTCGATATCATTATCTCACCTCATACACGACCATGATCACGGAGTCGAACTATCAGTCCTTTCCCGTAGATCAGACTGTCTGGCCGCGGGGCTACTGCTGGAACGGCGGCTACTTCCGCAGCACGCTTTACAACCACTATTTCATGCCCAATTCCAGGCTCTACGACGTGCATGGCAACGATCCTCGCATGTGGATTCAGTCGTTCGGGCTATTCGGCGCGCGCAGCATGCACCCCGGCGGGGTCAACACCTTGTTCGGCGATGGTTCGGTCCATTTCTTCTCCGATTCGGTCACCGAAAGCATCTGGAGATCGGTGGCAACCAGGGCCGGCAGAGAGGCGGTGATCATCCCTTGAACGTCTCCCGAAATGCGTCCCTTTCCCCGCCACTCCTGCAGTTTGCGTTCCCCTCCGATAAACCCACCTTGTACTTCTCAGCATCCAACCGATCGAAGGACAATCATCATGCAGGTGCCCGCGCAGACCCAAGGAGTCCTTGAGCGCGCTTTGGACGGCAAGGCTCCGGCGCGCGACGAAATGGTCCACCTCCTCCGCTATCCCGAACACTCGCTTGAATCAGGGATCATCCGGGCCGTCGCGAACCGGATCACGCGCGAGCGGTCTCGCAATCTGGCCGTGGTTAGCGGGCAGATCGGGTATGCCGCCTCGCCGTGCGACGGAGACTGCGTGTTCTGCGCGTTCAGCGCCGCGCACTTCCACCTGCCCCGCGTGGAAATGTCCACGGAAGAAGTGGTCGAGCACGCGACAACGCTCACCAGCAACGGCGTACTGAGCGGAGTCTCTCTGATGTCGATGCACCAGTTCGACTTCAGGCGTTTTCTCGATTTGCTGGCCGCCGTCCGCGCGGCCGTTCCCGCCTACGTCCGCATCTCGGCGAACGTAGGCGATATTACCGCAGAGCAGGCCAAGGAATTGAAAGCCGCCGGCGCCTCGGGGGCCTACCACCAGATACGGCTGCGGGAAGGAATTGACACCCGGCTCGACCGCGAAGAACGAATTCGGACCGTCCGCAACATTCAGGAGGCCGGGTTGAGGTGGGGATTCTGTTGCGAGCCGATCGGGCCGGAGCACACGCCCGAAGAACTCGCCGACCACATCCTGTTCGGAATGAGCCTTCGTCCCAGCTATTGCGCGGCGATGCGGCGCGTCTTTCTGCCGAACAGTCCGATTGCCGCTCGCGGGCAGATCACGGAACTGCGACTTGCGCAGATCGTCGCCGTCTCGGCGCTAGCCGCGCTCGCTGACCCCGCGATCATCTTCATCGGGGCGCACGAGCCAAACTTGATCTGCTTGACGTCGGGCGCGAATTCCGTGTACGCCGAGATCGGCGCCAATCCGCGCGATGAAAGCATCGAGACCTCCCAGAATCTGGGACTCTCCGTGGATGACTGCACCCGGATGATCTACGAAGCGGGGTTCGACGGAGCGCTGCAAGGCGACGGGAAGACCATCCCCGTCTCCTCCGTGCTTGGCATCAAGGACGCACGCGGACCGCATACGACCACTACCACCACTACCACGAACTTCCGAACTCCACTCTTCGACGCAAACTGATTTCGCCGGTCGCCAGCAAGCACTTCCACTTGCGGCCGGGATGCCCATTCACTCCTCGTCGTCCGGTAGCTCGTCATCGGCAGCGTCTTCCAGCCGCCAGTCGGCGGACTCCCGCCCGTCCTCCGCGTCCTTCGGCCGCTCGCTCCCCGGCTGGAGCTTGATGCGGATCTGCTTCGCCCGGGCACCCTCCACTTCGATCACCTCGGCCTGCGCACCTTCCAGGTCGATCCGATCCCCCTTCTCCAGCAACCGCCCCATGCGCTCCACCAGCGCGCCGGCAATCGTGTCCACATCCTCGCCGACCAACTGCAGCCCGAGCTGCTCGTTGACGGTTTCGACAGGCGCACTGCCCAGCACCACAAACTGCCCCTCACCCTCCGCGGTGATCGGTGGCGGTTCCCGGTCAAACTCATCCTCCACCGACCCGACGATCTGCTCCATCACGTTCTCCAACGTGACCACACCGACGATCGTGCCATATTCGTCCACCACCAGCGCCATCAGTTGATGGGTTCGCTGGAAGTGCCGCAGCAACTGACTCATCGGCATCGTTTCAGGAACGTGATGCGGTGGACGCGCGAATTTCCGTAGATCAACGGGCAGGTTCGGGTCCACCCCCACCAGATCCTTCACATGCACAATGCCGACGACACGTTCCAGCGAATCTTCGCAGAGCGGATAGCGCGAGTGCTTCGTGCGGTTGATGATCTCCAGACACTCGATAAACGACTGCTCAACGTCCAGGAACACGGCGTCGCGGCGCGGAACCATGACGCGCCGGCAGATCATGTCGTCAAACTCAAAGATGGCGTGGATCAACCGGTGTTCGGCGCGGGTCAGTTCGCCATGGATGTGCGACTGCCGCACCAGGGCCCGAATCTCCGCCTCGCTGTGCGGGACGTCCTCCTCCGATGTGGACTCAATCCCCACCAGCCGCAGCACCCATGACGTGGTCAGGGTCAAGGCCATCAGGAAGGGGTAGGACAACACGTAGAAGACCTTCAGCGGCACCGCGCACCAGATCGCGACAGATTCCGGACGGCGGATGGCGTAGATCTTCGGCGCCTGCTCGCCAATGATCAGGTGCAACGCCGTGATGATCGTAAAGGCCACCACGATCGTGGACGTGCGCAGCGCCGTGGGGGAGGTGACTCCCAACGCAACAAATGCCGGCTTCAGCAGCCCGGCAAACGCCGGTTCGCCCACCCAGCCCAAGCCCAGGGAGCCTATCGTGATGCCCAACTGGCAGGCGGACAGGGACGTATCGAGCCGCGCCCCCAGCCAACAGGCCGTGCTGGCGAAGGGCTTCCCCTCCTTCGCCAGCTCCTCGAGCCGACTTCCCCGCACCTTCACCAGGCCAAACTCGGCGGCAACGAAAAACGCGTTGAACAGGACCATCCCGGCAGCCGTCGCCAGATAGATCGAGCTTTGCACCCAGTTTTCCATAATGCCCATGCCGTTTCGTCCACCCCGCGCCCAATCCCGTTCCCACTCGTATGATACCCCACACGGGAGGAACCTGATTGGACGCCATGATAATACCTTTCGCTCGGCTCGTCGCCACCCGGGACCACCACTGCCGTTTTTTTCGTTTCGCTTGCTTGTTCCGGCCCCGATCTTCATCGTACGCTGGCATCTGCTGCAGGTGTCGCCGGACGTGCGTCGAGATCCAGACGGAAAAGGTTGCCCACCATGCAACGGGTGTACGTGGTCCCGGGCCGGGTCCGCGACGGCGGCGCGAACCTCGAGAAGGTGCCCTCACCCGACATCCCGGCATGCCGGTCGAGCCGCAGATGCCGCGCTGAACCGGCGGTTTCCGGGACCGAGACCGAAACAAACCGTGGCCCGTCTCCTGCGGCACGTGCCGCACACGACGCCACGCGCGGCTTGTTGCGGCCTCGGAAACCGCCGGTTACTTGGCCACCTCACGGCTCGGCCGACCCTTCGTGGACGGTTCCCCACCCCAGGGTGCGCCGCGAAACGCGGCGCACCCTGGGCTGTGGAGTGTAACGCCTTCGGCGTACTCAGAAGCTCGGCATGACATTGGCACATTGGCGCGTTTCCACGGCAAGGCTGTACCTGGCGGTGACGCTCGCCGGCCAGTTGTCGTCTTGTCCCAATCAGAAACGAATCAGAAACAGACACTCTGACTCCGGCCCGTGGGGTGGTTGTGAGAAAGGAGAGAGGAGACCGCAGGAGCAAGGAGAGAGGCTGGCAAGCAAATGCGGGTCGTTCCCCACGCGCGTCTCGTCAGGATGAAACTCGGGCGAGCCGGTGGTTCTCAATCTGATGCCTGACCACGAACGCCGACACTCCATAAGCGACCGCCAGATCGTCGATCTCATCTTCTCCAATCACCGCTCCAGACAAGTCACTCTTCAACATCTCGTGGGGGGCGAGAAACTCAGCGGCAAAAGCGCGATTCATCTGCTGACGATCAGTTCGCAGCCTGGACACGGCCGCAAAGGAATCACGAGGTAACGTCAAGTGCTCGAACAGCGCCCGGCAGAATGCAAACTGTCGCGAGTCCTCTCGCCGCTTTTCGATAAGAAACTTAGGATTGCGCCGTTGGTTTGATCCAGTCAGTGCATCGAGAAATCCGCACTCGCCGGTTTCCGGCAGCAGACAGTGTCCGAGTTGATCGATACTCAGATACCCGGCCAATTCGTCGAGCGAATGTGACTTCCAGCCCGAACCGTTCAACCTCGCTCGCAGCGCCGAGGCAAAGCGGTAACCGGTCTCCCACGAAGCCGTGCCCAATACCCATGATGGCGCCCGACTTCGTACCGCGGCCAAAGCGTCGATGTTGTCGGCATCTGATGCGATGGATTCAGAAGCGGTCGCCAGTGCGGATGCCTGTGTGCGCAAATGCTCAACGGCCGTCAGGGATAGAAAATCGTCGAGGAGTTCGGGACGAATCATTCTGGATACGTCCAGAATCGCTGCCTCAAGTTGAGAGTCAGCGGCGTAGGGATCTTTGCCAAGCCGTGCGGCAGCATCGCAGAACTCCCGCTCGTCAGGATCCGCTTCCTGGATTGCCCGCCATTGCTCGTGCAGCGTTGTCCCAGGGACTCCCATGTCATCGAGTCTCGTGACAACAGCGCTCACAAACTCGTGTAGCGTCTGAAAGAAGGCGATGTCAGGTAGAATCGCATCTCCACTCGCCAGAAACCGGATTCGTGCATCGGCGATGTCAAGCGGTTGCCAACGGGCCTCAACGTTGCTCCCAAGCCTCACGAAACGCAGCGAGGGCAGAACGTAGCCCTCGCGCGCCCAGCGAATATTGTGTCTGCGATCGAACTCACAGCTTGCCGCAGCGTCCGGCCGTTCAATTTCAGATCGAAGGAACCACCAGTTGTCGGCAAGCCATTCGGCCAGCGGAAATAACGGAAGGAAAACGCGGTGTCGGACTGCCTTTGTCTGTTTGTCCTGCAACTCAGTGACTGGACTGCCGTCAATCAGGATTGACAGCGACGCCCATGTTGCGCGCAGCTCCTCACCTCTGGCTCCCGCCGGATCCTGCCATTCGAAATCAAAGTGAAGGTTGCTCATGGAACCTTTCGATTGCGGCCGTTTTCGCTGGGGAGCGCGCACGGAATTGCCGTTCGGTATTACCGGAAAAAGGAAGATGTACCCTTGGCGGTGACCCACAAGCATTCTACTCCCCCGCTGGTATGACGCAACGCCCAATTGCGCACGATACGCCGAAGGCGTTTCACAAAGTGCAGTCGGCTGAGCGGGCCGCGCGCGTTCGCCGCGGTGATACCGGCCGCGGCCGAACCGGGCTGTTCCCGCGCGCGGCGTGGGTTACAATTCCGCGGCGGAGATCGTGCGTTGCTCGCTTGCCAGGGTGTGCTGACATGTCCAATATTCCTTTCCATTTCCAGCAGTTGTTCGAGTTGGGACCGGACGACACTGAGTACCGGCTGATTTCCAAAGAGCATGTCGCCGTGCGCGGCTGGGACGGGCACGAGCTACTGTGCGTGGCCCCGGAAGCGCTGACGCTGCTGTCGGCTCAGGCGTTCCACGACATCAACTTCTTTCTGCGCCCGGCACATCTTGCGCAAGTAGCGGCCGTGCTGGACGACCCCGAGGCGTCGGACAACGATCGGATGGTTGCGCTGACCATGCTCAAGAATGCTGAGGTCTCCAGCGCCGGGGTACTTCCCTTCTGCCAGGATACTGGTACGGCGATCATTTTGGGCAAGAAGGGGCACGCGGTCTGGTCGATGGGTGACGAGGAGGCGTTGGCGCGCGGCGTGTATACCGCGTACACCGAGAACAATCTGCGTTATTCGCAGACCGCTCCGTTGACGATGTGGCAGGAGCGGAACACGCACACGAACCTGCCGGCGCAGATCGACCTGCTGGCGTGTGACGGCGACCACTATGAACTGCTGTTCATGGCGAAAGGGGGGGGGTCGGCCAACAAGACATTCTTGTTTCAGGAAACGCCCGCGCTGCTCGATCCTCGCAAGCTGGTGGCGGCGCTGACGCGGAAGATGGCGCTGCTGGGTACTTCCGCCTGCCCCCCTTACCACCTGGTATTCGTCATCGGCGGCACGTCGGCCGAGGCCAATCTCAAGGCGGTGAAGCTGGCGTCGACCAGGTATCTCGACAGCCTGCCCACGACCGGCAACGCGCACGGTCGCGCGTTTCGCGATCAGGAGCTCGAGGCACGGCTGCTGGAGTCATCGCAGCAGACTGGTCTTGGCGCTCAGTTCGGCGGCAAGTACTTCGCGCTCGACGTGCGCGTCATCCGCTTGCCGCGTCACGGCGCGTCGCTGCCAGTCGGCATCGGAGTCTCCTGCAGCGCGGACCGGCAGGCGAAGGGGAAGATTACGCGCGAGGGGGTCTACCTTGAGCAGCTGGAGTACGAACCCCTCAAGTACATCCCCGCAGCCCTGCGACAGTGCCGTGATGAGGGCGCAGTACGCGTCGATCTGTGCCGGCCGATGCGCGAGATCCTGGCCGACCTGACACAGTACCCTGTCACGACCCGGCTGCTGCTGTCCGGCCCACTGGTCGTAGCGCGCGACATGGCGCACGCCAGACTGAAGCAGCGACTCGAGGCAGGGCAACCGCTGCCGGCGTATTTTCGTGACCATCCCGTGTACTACGCCGGCCCGGCCAAGAAGCCGGCTCAGTTTCCCAGCGGCTCGTTCGGACCCACGACCGCCAGCCGCATGGACGAGTACGTGGAGCTGTTCCAGCGCCATGGCGGCAGCCTGGTGATGATCGCCAAAGGCAATCGCGGCCCGCAGGTGACCGCCGCCTGCCAGAAGCACGGCGGCTTTTATCTCGGCAGCATCGGCGGCCCCGCGGCGATCCTCGCCAAGGAGAATATCCGCCACGTCGAACTGCTCGAATTCGAGGAACTCGGGATGGAAGCGGTCTGGAAAATCGACGTGGTCGACTTCCCGGCCTTCATCCTGATCGACGACAAAGGCCACGACTTCTTCCAGACCGTCGGGCCAGGCTGTGCCCATTGACCAGTCGTGTGCGCGTACTTGTGCTCGTGCCTCCGTTCGCGTCACTCGGGGTACCGCGGCGCGTCACTGGACTTTGATGAGGTACCGGAAACAGTCAGCGGTCGCCCAGTCGGCCGGGTCCGGCGCCTGGCCGTAGGTAGTGAGATACAGCTCGAGCGCGTGCGTCTCGCGATCCTCGAGCAGCGAGAAATTCGAGAACTGGACTTCCGGTCCCTGGTCTGGCTGGCGATCGTCGATGACCGACACGGTCGCCTTGCGCAGCGTGGCGGTCGCTTCATCCACTTCCGCGATCACCAGAGGATAGCGTGGCAAGTTGCCGCGAGGCGGCGTCGCCGAGATGTTGCCCAGCCAGTAGAGCTTGCCCGTGACGCTGTGCCGGATCATGCGGTGAATCGACGAGGGGGAGTAGAAGTCGCTGCCGTCGTCGTATTTCCAGACGGCAGGCGGGGTGAGTGTGCGACCGCCGTCGGCCGACACGCTGAAGAACTTCCGTCCCGGCAGTTTCGCGACGCTGCCGTCCCATCCGTGGGTGGACCCGCGCCACACGACCAGCAGTCGACCGTCGGCCAGTTCGGCCACCTCCGGCTCCATCAGTCCGCGCGCCGACTCGTCCGGGGAGATTTCCACGCGAGCGCCCGGCTGCCATTCGTAATCGCCCTGCTGCGCATTCCAGCGTCCCAGGAACAGGACGCTGCCCATGCGCCACGGGCGTTGATTGTTGCGCGGATCCCCCGGCGCGTTGGTGTGCGCCAGGACGTGCACCAGCGTTCCATCGGCGCGGACCAGCAGGTTATTGCCGAAATAACCCTCGTTGTGATCGAGGAATTCCGCGTGCCGAGGCGCGGCCGCATCGAAATCGGCTCCGCCGTCTTCGTACCGGAGTTGCTGGGGCTGGCTCCAGCTGTGTCCCAGATCGCGCGAATAGCGCGTATAGGTGAAGCAGTGGAACAGGCCGTCGACAACAATCTGCCTCAGCCAGGCCTGCACCAAGACCCCCGCACCGGGATCGAAGACGCCCGTCCCTTCACCTTCCCAAACTGTCACGCCGCCGTAATCGACTTTGTTCGAGAGCTGCACCGGGACGAACTCGCTCCACGTGCGCCCGTTGTCCGACGACCAGCGGGCGCGGACGTTGGACGCCACATCGCTCTCAACTTCCTCGGCCTGCATCTCGCGCCGTTCCAGGTTCGGCCCCACATAGGTCACCGCGGCCATGGGCGCTTCTCGCGGGCGGGTATGTTGGCGGTAGAGTTCCTTTTGGACCACCACGATCGGCGTATGGGTCTGCCAGGGCAGCGCTGCTTCATCGGCCGCCACGGGCGGCATCGGCGTCATCCCCGCCACGGCGCCGCTCATTGCCAGGACCAGGATAGCCTTCCGGATCGACATGCGGGTACAACGGTACATTGGGGTTCCTCCTGCGGTCTGGTCCGCGTGTGTGCTGGCCGCGTCGGGGATGCCCCCGATCTCGCTGGTCATGATACCATAATAACAGGCTATCTAGAGTTGCTGTGCGCAAAACGTGTTATCATATTCAGTCTGCGGGTCCACGGCTTGCCGGCGGGCGAGCCGAGAACACTCCAGCACAAGAGGAACATATCATGATCAATCGGCGTGATGTTTTGAAAGCGGGCGTGGGCGGGGTGATGTCGCTGGCCGCCTGGCATGCGCGGGCCTATGCCGCTGCCACCGACCAGCCGCTGCGCGTGGCTCTGATCGGTTGTGGCTGGTACGGCAAAACGGACCTGTTTCATCTCCTGCAGGTCGCGCCGGCCGAGGTCGTCGGGCTGTGCGACGTGGACCGCCAGTTGGTGAACGAAGCGGCAGAACTCGTCGCGCAGCGGCAGTCTTCCCGGAAGTCGCCTCCCACGTTCGGCGATTACCGGAAACTGCTCGCGGACCAGCGTCCCGAGGTTGTGCTCATCGGCACCCCCGATCACTGGCATTGCCTGCCGATGGTCGAAGCCTGTAAGGCGGGCTGCGACGTCTACGTGCAGAAGCCGATCTGCTACGACGTGGTGGAAGGCCAGGCGATGGTGGCCGCGGCGCGCAAGTACAAGCGGACCGTGCAGGTGGGGCTGCAGCGGCGCAGCACGCCGCACCTGCTGGAAGCGCGCGAGAAGTTCATTGACAGCGGCCTGCTCGGCAAAGTCGCCTACGTTGATATCCACAGCTACTACGGCGGGCCAGGCGATTTTCCGCCCAACACCCAGCCACCCGAAACGCTCGACTGGGACATGTACGTCGGACCTGCCACCTGGCGCGACTTCAACCCGGGAATCCACCCGCGCAGCTGGCGCGCGTGCCGCGAATTCAGCAACGGCCAGACCGGCGACCTGTGCGTCCACATGTACGACGCCGTGCGGTATTTCCTGAAACTCGGCTGGCCGAAACGCGTTGCCGCCACCGGCGGGAGCCTCATGCGCAGCCCAGACTCCAACATCAATTTGCACGATACGCAGACCGCACTGTTCGACCACGGAGATGTGCAGGTGGTCTGGAACCAGCGCAACTGGGGCGAGAACCCGGATCCCGAGTATCCCTGGGGCGCGACCCTCTACGGCGATAAGGGGACACTCAAGTTCAGCGTGTGGTCGTACGACTTCATCCCCAAAGGAAATGGCTCGAAGGAGCACCGCAAAGCGCTGGAGGAACGCGAGCAGTACCCCGAGGATGTGCAGCACAAGGCGACGGAGCTGTTCGCCGCACCGGGCACGCGCGCTCACATGCGGAACTTCCTGGCCGCGCGCCAGAATGGCCAGCTGCCCGTGGCCGACATCGAACAGGGTTACATCTCCTCCGCCTGCTGCATCATGGCTAATCTGTCAATGGAACTCGGACGCGAGCTCCGTTGGGATGCTGCAGCCGGGCGCGTTATCGGCGATGACGAGGCCAATCGGCGTCTCGCGCGAACCTATCGCGGTGATTGGATCCACCCGACCCCGGATAACGTGTAAGCTCCCGGCCGCCGCACGCTGCCGCACACCGGGGCAATGGCGGGGGCTGAGGTGCCCAGTACCGATTCCACCGAGTCGGCGCGACGGGCAGGAGCGCAGCACGAGGCAGGGGCGGCTCGCATAGGGCTCGAGCCCGCCCCAGGGGGTGGCGCGTGCCGTCGCCGCCCGGGTCAGATCCGCCCCTGGCGGCGCAGCATCTGCTCCCACAGCTCAAGCCGCACCCAGAGCATTGCGAGTACCTGCGGGCGGAGCTCGAAATAGCCGGTCATGATATGAGTCGCCTCGAGTTGCGTGGTGAGCTGCGCGTCGTGTTGCGGCGCGGCGATGACCAGCGGCGCTGCCGCATCGGCGGGTAACGAGGTCCACAATTCGACGTCGGCGAAACGCCGCAGGTACCAGGGCAACGGCCAGTAGTATGGATCGTTCCACACGACTTTGACCGGGGTGTGATAGCCCCGGTCGCTCGACTCCGCCAGCTCCTGCAGCTGCGCACCCAGCTCCACCGCGCCGGTGGAGGTCTGGGAATACGTGTACGGATTGCGCGGGTCGGCTACCAGAGAATAGCTGGCGCGACAGGCTTGCCAGGCCAGGTGCGCTGCCCCGACTGCAAGCAACACTCCCACCGCGAAGGCGGCGTACCGGCTGCGAACCGCGCGACACAGCACAGTGGCTCCCGCGCCGGCTAACACGATCATCCCCAGCAGGAACTGCAGCAGGCACCAGGGTGTCTTGTAGGGAATCACTGTGTAGATCACGACGGCAGCGATGGTGTACCAGGCCATCCAGCGGAGGAAACCGGCGTGCCCATCGCGGAGCCAGCGTGGACGGGACCCAACGCTGGCGGCGCACCCGATGGCGGCCAGGCCCACAATCAGAACCTCGGACCAGAGCGGCCCAGCGCCGCCGCCGCGCCACCAGATCAGACGCTGGAAGTAGAAGTGCCACGGATGGACATGGGGCGATGCGCCCCCCGCGCGACTCAACCACGGCACGTACGTCAACACACCATCCACGATACCGCGCGGATGAGTGAAGAATGACGACAGCAGAGTGATGGCCACCAGCACGGCCACGGCGGCACCCAGCGCGAGATGCCAGCAGCGAACAGGCAGGTCCCGAGGAGGACCTCCGGCGGCGCGGCGGGCGGGCAGCACGGTGGCGGCCAGGGCGGCGAGCCCGGCCAGGTAGGCGATGGCCGCAGTCTCCTTCGTTGCCTGCATCAGGCCGATGGCCGCTCCAGCAGCCAGGCACCAGGCCAGCCGGCCGCTCCGCACGTAGCGCCACCCCAATGCGATTGCGGCCAGCGTGAAGAAGGCCAACAATGTTTCATGGATGTAGTATCGGCTGTAAAACACGCACGCGGGGGAACAGCCCGCCAGCAGGGTGGCCCACAGGCTGCCGGCTCTTCCCAACGCGTCGCGGAGCAACCAGAATAGGAACAGCAATCCTACCCCAAAGGCGACCGGCACCGCCCGGTACATCGCCTCCGTTGTGTCCGCGAACGTGGCGGCGTTTCCCGCCAGCACAGATGGCAGCGTGGCATAGATGAGCGTCGGGCCGTGAAACTCATGCGGATCGTAGCGGTACTGTCCTGTGATCCACAAGTCGCGGAAACGCGCGGCCTGGACCGCTTCGTCCGCGTGCATGGGCCGCGCATCGAGCCTGGGGATGCGAATCGCCGCCCCACCGGCGATGAGCAACAACCAGCAGAGCAGAAGGCCCCACGCGCGTCTGGCTGACATCCGATTCCTCACGATCATGTTATCCTGTGGAGTACTGACATGTGCGAGTCAGGTGGCACTCCCGCTGGCGAACCGGGTGATTCACAGCATGTGCGGGCACCGCGGTGCGAGCCGGTGGCGGATCACGGTGGCACGAGTCCGTCGGATGCCGCGTCCCTGACCGTGTCGTTGGTGATACCCGCGTACAACGAGGCGCTGCGGCTGCCGCCGTATCTCGCGTCCATCCGCCACTACTTTGACATGCAGTACCCCGCGGCGTACGAGGTCATTGTCGTCGATGACGGCAGCGCCGACCACCTGCTGGAGACGCTGACCCCCATCTGCGGCGAGTGGCCCCAGTTCGTGTTCCTGCGTCATCCGCGGAACCAGGGCAAAGGGGCCGCGGTGCGGACCGGGGTCCGGGCAGCGCGCGGGGACCGGATCCTGTTCGCGGATGCGGACGGCGCGACACCGATCGAGGAAGAGCGCCGGCTCAGCGCGGCACTGGAGGCTGGCGCGGACGTGGCCGTCGGCTCGCGGCTCGCTGGCGATAGCCAGGTGGTACGGCGGCGGTTTTGGAGCCGAGCGATACTGGGGCGCGTCTTCGCCGCCACGGCGCGCAGTCTCTTCTGCTTGCCGGTGCGTGACACGCAGTGCGGCTTCAAGATGTTCCGCCGCGAGGCCGCCGCGCGGCTGTTCGCCCTCTCGCATGAAAACGGCTATCTGTTCGACATCGAAATCCTGGCGCTGGCCCAGCAGCTGGACTACCGCATTGCCGAGGTGGCCATCAACTGGGCCGAACGGCCGGGCAGCCGGCTGCGACTCTGCCGGGACGCGTGCGGCATTCTGGCCGGGCTGGAACGGGTCCGGCGCCGCCTCAAACGGCTGAGATTGGATTATGATGGTAAGCAACCCACTGAATCGGCCCGGTAATACGAATTCGACATGAAAGGAGGAAGCATCACATGCTTCGTTGCACTGCGTTTCTGGTCGCGCTGGCCTGGTTGGCAGGCCTGGGTATTGCGGAAGAGAAGAAGGTGCCGCTGCAGACGGATCTCCCGCGCGAGGTCCTGGCAGGCACTCCCCCCGATGTCCTCGCGCGGCTGTATCCCAACCTGGAACCCCCGTCGGACAAGGCCCCCGAACTGCTCGTGCCCGAAGGCACCACGAACGTCGCACGGGGCAAGAAGGTGACGTCCAGCGAGTCGGATCCGATCATCGGCAAGCTGGAGTTCGTCACCGACGGCAACAAGGAGGGGACGGAGGAAGCGTATGTCGAGCTGTCACCGGGCGTGCAGTGGGTCCAGATCGATCTGGAGCAGCCCATGCGGATCTACGGCGTGTATGTCTGGCATTTCTTCCGGGAAGCGCGCAGCTATGAGGACGTGATCGTGCAGGTGGCGGATGACGAGCAGTTCACGCAGAACGTCCAGACCGTGTACAACAACGACACCGACGCATCCGCCAAGCTGGGGGTCGGGAAGGACCGTCCGTACATCGAGACCTACCAGGGCAAGCTGATCGACGCTCGGGGGGTAACGGGCCGGTACGTACGTTTGTACAGCCGCCGCAACACGGCCAACAGTCTGAATCACTATGTGGAAGTCGAAGTGTTTGCCAAACCCGCGGAATGAATTTCGGAGATTCGGAGATAGAACCATGTCGAACGTGAACACGACCGAGAACCAATCCTGCCGTGCCGCCTGGTGTTCCCGGCGCAGCTTCCTGGCCGGCGCCGGAGCCGCAGCCGCGGGCTTCACGATCCTGCGTCCCGAACTGGTCGCGGGCTATCAGGCCAACGAGAAAGTCGATATCGGCGTCATCGGCTGCGGCGGACGCGGCAGCTGGATCGCTGCGTTGTTCCAGAAGCATGGCGGCTACAATATCGTGGCGGCCGCCGACTACTTCCAGGACCGCCTGGATGATTTCGGTGCCAAGCTGGACGTGAAGCCCGAGGCGCGCTATGCCGGTCTGGCGGGATACCACCGCATGCTGGAGCAGAAGCTGGACGCCATCGTCGTGGAATCCCCCCCCTACTTCCATCCGGAGCAGGCGGCCGCGGGGGTCGCGGCGGGGAAGCATGTCTATCTGGCCAAACCCATCGCCGTCGACGTGCCGGGCTGCCAGAGTGTCGAGGAGAGCGGCAAGCAGGCGACCAGCAAGGGGCTGTGCTTCCTGGTCGATTTCCAGACGCGCTCCGACCCGTTCTACATGGAGGCGCTGCGCCGCGTACACGAAGGTGCAATCGGCAAGTTCGCGTTCGGCGAAGCGACCTACCATGCCGACGTGCCCTGGATGGGACAGATTGACTTCGCCAAGGAGGCCAAGACGAATCCCGAGAGCCGCCTGCGGGCCTGGGGACTCGATCAGGTGCTGTCCGGCGATATCATTACCGAACAGAACATCCACACGCTCGACGTCGCCAGCTGGATCATGGGGCAGCCCCCCGTGTGCGCGTTCGGCACCGGCGGGCGCAAAGTGCGCGACTTCGGCGACTGCTGGGACACGTTCAGTGTCACGTTCCAGTACCCCGACAATGTCGGCATCGCGTTCAGCTCGCGGCAGTTCGCCGGGCACGGCACGCAGCCCGAAGGTATTCTCAACCGGATGTTCGGCACCGAAGGTGTGCTGGAAACCAGCTACGGCGGCCAGGTGCTCATCCGCGGCAACAACTTCTACCGGGGTGGCTCGTCACCGGCCATCTATGAGGAAGGGGCCGTAGCCAATATCGCCACGTTCCACCGGAGCATCCTGGCCCAGGAGTGTGCGAACACGACCGTGCCGGAAAGTGTGCGCAGCAACCTGGTCACCATCCTCGGCCGCACGTCCGCCTACCTCGGCGAGGTCGTGTACTGGGACCAACTGTTGGCCAGCAACGAGAAGCTCGAGATCGACCTCCAGGGACTCAAGAGCTGACCTGCCGCCCAAGCTGTTCCGTGTGGCACGGCTTACTTGTTAGCCGTGCCGAAGAAGCATGTCGGTGTGACTTACTTGTTAGCCGTGCTGAAGGAGCGGACCGTGTGCCACGACTTACTCTCCAGTTGCATTATTTACGCCACATGCACGTGAAAAGCAACTGGTATCGTGGCAGCAATCGCGTTTTGTTCGTGTGTCGATGGAAGTCACGTTTCGTGACCTGTTCGCGCCACGCGACCTGCCGTCTTGAGCCGTAGCGCGGCGCCCCTATCACAGCCCGGGGTAAGCCGCGCCTCGCGGCGCCACCCGTGGGTACGCGCGCCCGAGAACATGTCGGCCGAGCCACAGACGCCGCGCTGATCCGGCATCCGGTAGGGTGTGACCAGCTCGCCACAAGAATGCCCCCACAATCACAACAGTCGCCGGCGAGCGCAGTCACACCATGTGAGCGGCAATCGGTGCCGTGCCGGCGAGCGCGGTTGCACCACCCACCTGCAACGCCATGGTGTGGCATCGCTCGCGGCACGGCCGCGTGACGGTGGATGGAGCGCGTGACGCGAGCTCGTCACACCCTACGGACTTCACGTCACACGGCCAACAAGTAGGCCGTGCCGTACGCCCGCACGCCAGAAACGAGTTGCCGCCGCTGCCAGGTCGACGGGAGCCGGTATCCGGCCGATCACAACTCCCGGTCGACGTGCAACACGGCGGCCAGGATCGCCTGGGTGGCCAGGAACACGTTCTCGTAGTCAACCTTGTCCACCACGTCCTCTTCCGTGTGGTAATTCGGGTCGGTGTAGGGAAACGACCCCAGGTTCACAATGGTGCGGCCGTAGCCGGCATTGACGAACGAGCCATCGTCGTCACCGGGGTGCTCGCGTTTGACCACCGTCTGGCGCAGGCCGAGCGAGTAGGTCTCGATCACGTGCGTCATCAGGTCGGCCAGGGTCTTGCCCTCGTCGACGGTGTAGAGTGTCGCATTCGTCTTCACGCCGGCATCAATGTCTTGCTGGCTCTTGCCCCCCAGGCTGTCGGTGTTGAACACAGCCACCAGATTGTCCTGGCGCTGGCGCATGTTGTTGGCCGCCAGCACGCTCGTCCAGGGCGAGTGTTCTTCGTTGCACCACAGGAAGCGGACGGTGCGCCGCAACTCGAGCTGGGCGACGATCCGGGCAATCTCCAGGATCGCCGCGGTGCCCACCGCATTGTCGTAAGCGCCGGGCGAGTGGACCCAGCTCTGCGAGTCCTTGTGTGCCAGCAGCACGATGATCTCTTCCGGCACCGACTCCCCGCGGCGTTCGGCGAGGAGATTGTAGGCCGTGTACCACGGATCCTCAGGGGCCGGCGGCGAGTACTGGTGGGCCTTCGGCTTGCTGGTGTCGCACCGGTAGGCCTGCACACGCATCCCCTCTCGCCTGACCGTGTAACCGCAGGCCTCCAACTGCCCGGCCAGAAAGTCGTCGGCTTCCTCGAGCGTGCTCTTCTCGTGATTCGGCAACGTCAGGTTCAGTTTGCGCATCGGCAGCGGGTTGGAGGCCAAGTGGTACACGTCGTCGCGAATACGGCGCTGACTGACCTCCCCGAGCGTGTGCGCAACAAATGGGTCTTTCATGGCAGCTCCTCGTCAGCAGTTCTCTTGCAGGCAGTCATCATCGAACCGGACCGTCAGTCACGGGGGACCAGCTCGCCATGCACTAATGTCGCACGATCGCGCGTCCAGCGGAAGAGGTCCCGGGCCCGGGGATGCGGGCGTCGCCCTTAGCAGACACTCTGCCTCTCGATGTCGAACGTCGCCCCCATGTACTAGAATACCACGTGCGCCCGCCTGTCACCTGTTGCCTCTTCCCCGAATGGAGGTCTGCTGTGGATACCATGCGAGTTGCCGTGATCGGACACACAGGCCGAGGGGACTACGGCCACGGCCTCGATGAGGTGTGGCGGAACATTCCCGGCTGCGAGATCGTGGCGGTGGCGGACGCGGACCCGCAGGGGCGCGCGGCGGCGCTGCAGCGGCTGCACGTCACCCAGGGTTATGGCGCATGTGGGCCGCTGTGTGCGCCGCATGCCGGGCAACTCGCGCGCCGCGCCCCCTTTACGGCGCACCGACCTGGTAGCACACCACCGTGTCCGTGCCCCGGATGTACAGCCGACCGTTGGCAATCGTCGGCTGCTGCGGCTTGTCCAGATCGGCCGGCACCTTGACCCGCCCCAGTTCGTGATATCCCGCGCGGGTGGCTTCCGCCAGTACCAGTTCCCCCCCGCTCGTGATGGCGAAGATCAGTCCGTCGGCCACAACCAGGTTCTGGTCCTTGGTCCAGTCGCGGTGCTTGTGCTCCCACACCAGGCGACCGTCGTCCAGGTTCGTACACTGGAGGCTCCCCGCGCGCGCACCACCACCGAACCCAAACACCGCGTCCTGATAGATCGCGACCGTGTTGTACATGTTGTTCTGCAGCTCCGTGGTCAAGTAGAGCTCCCGGCAGCTGATCCGGCCATCCGCGGCACTCATCTGCAGGCAAACGGCAAAGTCCTTGCCTTTGCCTTCGCCGCCACAGACGAACAGTCGCGATCCGACGGCGACCGGTGTACTGACCAGACCGATGGCGATGTCGGCAGGGTAGGGATAGCGCCACATGATCTCGCCCGTCTCGGCATGGACCCCCAGCACTTCGCAGGTGCCGTACGTGGCTACGATCACCTGCGGTACCCCATCGACTTCCTGATAGGTGAGCGAGGCCGGAGCACCCAGCTCGTTCTGCTTGTCCGATTCCGCCACGGTCGACCAGCGGAGCTCGCCGGTGTACTTGTCGAGCGCCACGAGGACGACGCGATGCGGGTTGTCGGCCGATACGTACAACGTGTCCCCGACGACCAGCGGCGTCGAGGCTTCCGTGGCCCAGAACGTCTGGTCCGCGCGCCACAGTTCCGTGCCGTCGGTCCGCAGACAGATGATGGGACACCGTACCTCCCACACGTCCTTTTCGAAGGTGTCGTACGGCACGACGTACAGGCGGTCCTCATCCACTACCGGCGACGTGACCGGCCCCCAGGCAAAATGACGGTTGGGCTTCGGCAACAGCAGACGCTTCCAGCGCGTCGCGCCGGTGGCGGGATCCAGGCAGATCGCATACTGCTGCTCGTCCGTCTCGGTAAGCGTATAGGCGGCACCACCCACCTCCACCACCGCGCTCTTGCCCCAGCCAATCTCCTCGCGCCATAGCTGCCGCGGACCCTCCGGCGGCCAGGTGCGCAACAGCCCCGACACCTCGTACACACTGTTGCCGTGGTTGGGTAGAAACCGCGGCAGGTCGCTCTGCACCCGCTCGTCCCCGCCTGCCGCCCCAGCAATCGCCGGACGTACCAGCCACGTGGCGGCCGCGACCAGCACACATCCGACTGCCCACCGCGCAGCTCGAAACCGGCTGCACCTCCCGGCCGCACGACACCCCGCCCGACCGCCCGGCCCCGCCGCCACGGTCGTACCGCCCGTCCTGCAGGCACCCGACACCAACTCGCTTCGTGACGATCTCCAAGGCGTGCACCACATCAGGCATTCTCCTCTTCGTCCGCAGGCCTCGAGGAGCCCCGAGAATCCAGACAAACTGATCTTGCCTGTTTGTCGCGGATTGACTATTCCCCTGGGGCCTCAAGTTGGCGGGAGTATCGATCAGGACCTCAAGGGCCAACACATGTCCGACGTGACAGTGCTAGCACGGCAGTTGCAGGATAAGCAAGCCAGCGTGCGCGCTCAAGCTGCCGAGCGGCTGGGGCGGTGCGGAGACGCTGCGTGCGTGGCGGTGGAGCTGGTGCGGGCGTGTGGGGATGAAGAAGAAGTGGTCCGGGAGTGGGCGGTTGCCGCGCTGGAGGAATTGGGTCCGCCGCCGGCGAGCTCCCTCGAGCCGCTCTGTAGCCTGGCGGCCGCTGCGCAGGAACTGGTTGCCTACTGGGCGGTGACGCTTCTCGGGCGGGCGGGGCCCGAGGCGTTCGCGGCCGCTCCGGCGCTGGTTTCGGTTCTCGAGACGTCGCCGCATCCGGCCGTGCGTCAGCGGGCGGCATGGGCACTGGGCCGGATTCGGGACCAGAGTGCCGCGACGATCGCGGCATTGGAGCGGGTCAAGAGCAGCGGCGATCCCCGCCTGGCGCGGCTGGCGGCGGAATCCCTGGACAATGACAGGACAGCCTCTGACTTCCACTCGAGGACGCATGCGTGCGGCTGATGGAACGGCAGGGCAGGGAGGCCCGCATGACACGCAGACGGTCGACATCCACCCGCCGTAAAGGGGCGCGTTCCGTCGTCCTGTCGCGTGTCATCTGGATTGTCTGGACGGTGGTCACGGGTAGCAGCATCGCCGGCTGGATTATCCCCGGCATGCCCTTGGTGGGACCACTGATCCAGCAAGTGCTGGGCAACAAGACCGTCAACGAGATCCTGAGTGACGAGCGGGTCAACAAAGTCATTGACTTGGCGCCGGACGAGGCCTGGCAGGGCAAGCTGGGATTCCTCAAGAAGAAACTGCGCGAGCATCAGGCGGCGGTTCACGCCACTTCGGGAGCCGGCTACCAGGTGCCCACCGTTCCCGGCGCGCAGGTGCCCACCTACCCCGGCGCGACGTCCGCGGCGCGCGTGGCGAAGTCTGCCCAGACGATCCGCATTGCCAGCTACAACATTGAGGTATTCGGCACAACCAAGATGGGAAAGCCCTGGGTGGTCGAGACGCTCGCGCAGGTCGTGCGGCACTTCGACATTGTTGCGATTCAGGAGATCCGCACGCAGGACGATCAACTCATGCCGACTTTCCTGGCCGTGGTCAACGCCGATGGCAGCCGCTACGACTATGTCATCGGCCCGCGGGTGGGCCGCACGATCAGCACCGAACAGTACGCCTTTGTATACGACACGCAGCGGATCGAAGTGGATCGCTCGTCGGTCGCCAGCATGTCGGATCCCGCGGACATGCTGCATCGCGAACCACTCGTCGCACGGTTCCGCACGCGGAGCAGCGGTGCCGGCCTTCCATTCTCCTTCTGGCTGGTGAACATCCACACCGATCCGGACGAGGTGGCCTCCGAAGTCGACGTGCTGGCGGGCGTGTTCCAGGTGATGCAGGCGGCGCGAGCGGACGAAGACGACGTAATCCTGCTGGGCGATCTCAATGCCAACGAGCACCAGCTTGGCCTCCTGGGCCAGCTGCCCGGCATTACCTGGGTCGTCAGCGGCATCACGACCAACACCCGGAAGACGAAGACTTACGACAACATCCTGTTCAACCGTTTTGCAACGTCCGAGTTCACCGGGCGGTGGGGGGTAGTGGACGTCCAGTCCGTATTCCGTTTGACCATGGACCAGGCACTCGAAGTCTCGGACCATTTCCCAGTCTGGGCGGAGTTCCACGTCTACGAATCGGCCCCCATGCAGCACACCGCGCAACTGCCCGGATACTTCTTCCAGTAGTTTCCAGCGGTTTCCAGTAGTCGGCAGGCGCCAGCTATCCTTGCGCGGCGGCAGTCGGACCCCGCAGTACGTCCAGGCAACGCCGACTGTTTCTTCCCGCCCCCTGGCACAGCTCTGGCGGTGGAGCGGTTATACTGGCGGTGCCGGCCGTGGTGTGCGGCGGGGCGGCTCGGATCTGAGCCGGTGAGTGTGTCTGGTGTGTGGTGTTCTGTGTTGGGGGGTAGGTGTGCGGGTGCGGGGCGGAAAGGTGTACTGATGTTGTCGATCAATCGGCGTCGTGTATGGCATCGCGTATGGGCTGGTCTGTTGTGGGTCGTGGCCGGAGTGGCAGGAATCTGGTCCGCGGCGTCCGCCCCGGCGGTGCTGGCGGCGGATTTCTCGCTGGCGGTATTCTCCGTTGACGTGACGATCCCGCTGCAGCATCGCTGCATGGGCATTCTGCCGACGAAGTCGGTGAAGATTGTCGACCCGCTCTACGCGCACGGCTTCGTGTTGCAAGGGGGCGAGCGGCCGATCGTGTTGTGCGCGGTGGACTGGTGCGAGATCCGCAACGGTGCGTATGACCAGTGGCGAGACGCATTGGCGGCAGCGGCGGGCACGACGCGTCAGTGCGTCCTGGTCTGTTCGGTCCACCAGCACGACGCGCCGGTGACCGATGCCGGTGCCGCGCGGCTGCTGGCGGACGCCGGCTTGCCCGGCGAGCTGTATGATGAGGCGTTTCATGACGACGCGGTGCGGCGGGTGGCCGCGGCGCTCCGGGAGAGCTTGTCCGGTGCGCGACGCGTCACTCACCTGGGACTTGGCCAGGCGCGCGTCGACTCGGTGGCCTCGAATCGCCGCGTGGTGTACCCGGACGGCCGCGTGACGTTCGGCCGGGGCAGCAGTAGCGGCGGCGACCCCTTCTGCCGCGAACAGCCTGAAGGGCTGATTGACCCCTGGCTGAAAACGATCTCCTTCTGGGACGGTGACGTGCCGCTCCTGGCACTGCACGCCTATGCGACGCATCCGATGAGTTTCTACGGGCGCGGCGAAGTCACCTCGGACTTCGTCGGCCTGGCGCGCGAACGCCGGCAACGCGATGATCCATCCATCGCGCAGATCTATGTGAGCGGGTGCAGCGGCGATGTGACCGCCGGCAAGTTCAACACCGGCTCGCTTGACGACCGCCACGCGCTGGTCGACCGGATGTACCGGGCGATGGTTGCCGCCTGGGAAAACACGCGCCGCACGCCGCTGACCCAGAGTGTGCTGCGCAACACCGAGCTGCAACTGGAATTCCACCCCGATCCGAGTCTGACGGAAGAGGCACTCCGCGCGGCGCTTGACGACACCAGCCGCACGGTGGAGCAGCGCATTCTGGCCGCGATGGGGCTGTCAAGCCGGCAGCGGGTGGCGGCGGGACAGCCGATCGACTTCCCGTGCCTGGACCTGGGCCCCGCCCAAATCGTGCTCTTCCCGGGCGAGTCGTTCGTCGGTCTGCAGTTGATGGCGCAGCAGATGCGTCCCGATGCGTTCGTGATGTCGATCGGGTTCGGCGAGTGCTGGCCTGGCTACGTCGCGACCGACGCGGCGTTCCAGGACGGGTTTTACGACGACTGGCAATGGGTCGGCCCCAGTTCGGAACAGCGGATCCGGGCGGCATTGCAGCGCGTCCTGCCGCCGGATCGCGCGTCCGCCGCCTCGGAACCCGTCGACCCGCCGGCCCCTACGGACTAAAGAATCCTATCGCAGCGGCTGGGAGATCAGTTAACGACGCCCGGCGGCCACCCATGCCATGCGATAGACCACTCCGCAGAAGGGGGCTTCTGCCCTGTTAGCCGCGCGTGTATTCTTGAACGCATCGCCAGCGACTGAAGGTTGCGGGGGCGACCAGCACAATCAAATCCAACTACCCTTCCTATCGAAAGGACGTTCCGATGCAAGTGCGAGTCGACGAGACGCTCTGCACAGGTTGTGAAGTTTGTGTGGACACCTGTCCCGAAGTGTTCGAGATGGGCGATGGCGTTGTCGTGGTCAAGGTGAACCCCGTCCCCGAAGCGAACGAAGAGGCCTGCCAGGAAGCCGCCGACGGGTGCCCGTGCGAGGCCATCATCATCGAGTAGTCCGCCAGCTGTGTCCCGCCAGTGCGGCCGCGGCTGGTGGGATGTTGGCTAAGCCGTGTTTCGACTCCGAGGTGGCAATCGAGACTACCTCGGAGTTGTTGTTTGTCAGTGGCCCACTCTCCGGCTCGCGCCCGTTCTCATCTCCAGTCATCGCCACCTGGTCAACAAGGCGCGCATGGCGTGCCCGCGATGCCCGACGGCGGCCGTCATATCTGGAGCGAGTTCGGCGAGTGTCTGGCCGCATGCGGCGACTTCGAACAGCGTGTCGTATCCGAAGCCATACTCACCGGTGGCCGGGGTGCGGCGGATATGGCCGGGGCAGACCCCCGCCGCCTCGACCACAATCTGCCCGGTGGGATTGGCCACAGCCAGGTGGCAGACAAAACGTGCGGTGCGGTGTGGGTCCGGGACGTCGGTGAGGTCGGCCAGCAGTTTCGCCCGGTTTTCGGCCATCGTGGCGTGTGGTCCGGCGTACCGTGCGGACCGCACACCGGGTGCGCCGCAGAGCGCATCGACGTGCAGCGCGGTGTCATCAGCCAGGACCCACTGTGCGAGCTGCCGCGCGTAGCCGCACGCTTTCTGCCGTGCGTTGTCTGCAGGTGTCGTGCCACGTTCCACGACCGGTCTGACGGCCGGGAAGTCGGCCAGGGAGACGAGTCGCAGGCGGAGCGGGGACAGCAGCGCAGCCAGCTCGCGCGCCTTGTGTTGGTTGCCGGTCGCCAGCACCAGCGTCGTGACGGCAGAAGGAACCATGCGCCGCATCCCGTACTAGAGAATCGCCAGCGGATCACGCCGCTGTTCGAGCGTGCCGCGTGTCACCCCGGCCCGGTTGGCGGCCCGAAGCGTCGTCCAGACATCCCGTCCGGAAACGCGCCCATCGATCAGCTCGCGGTACAGACGGACACAACGGCGGACTGCGCCTGGAAGCTCCTGGGGCAGGAACTCGACGCGAAACTGCCGCACGCCCAATCCCAAGAGCTGCTCCACCGCCTCCGCACCGCTCTGGGCCATGCCGTTGAACAGCGTGTTGCGGCAACCGGCGTCGGCCACCAGCAGATGCCGGCTCCCCACGCGGTCGCGCAGCTGAATCACGTGCTGGTCACACGGTCGGCCGCAGTTCGTGCGATTCGTACCGGGCGACAGCACCGCGCAGAACACACAGTGCTCCATGTGGAACATGGGCATGTGCTGGTGGATGACCACCTCCAGCCGGTCGGTGTTGGCGCAGCGCGCCATATCGACCAGCTGTTCGCGGTTCAGATCGTACGATACGGTGACGCGCTGCGCGCCCTGTTGCTGCAGGTAGGCGGCCGTCAGCTCGTTAGCGGCGTTGAGCGAATAGTCGGTGACGCACGGCACATGCCGGCTGGTGAAGAACTCCAGACCGGCCAGGTTCCGCACGAGCATGCCGTCGGGCTCGTAGCGTGCGAGTGTCTGGAACATACCGGACTCTCCCGGCTTGTGGATGCGCGGCGTGACCAGGTAGAGGCGCGTCGGGCCGCCGCGCGTGATCGCTACAGCCTCCTGGCATGCGCGCGCATCCTGGAATTCGCCATATATAAGCGGCACATCGAGTTCCAGCACGGTCTGCACCTGAACGAGCGAGCGGCACAGCACGAGCAGCTGGGGCAGGGCGGGTGGCTCGGCCGGGCGTGACCTGTCGTGTTCCTGGATGTCGCGCCGGAGCCGTGGCACCACCGGCACTGCGCTCAACTGGCAGGGCGGTCGCTGCGCGGCCGTGCGGGCTGCGTTGAGCTGTGCCACCAGATCGCGGCGCAGCTGGCCCAGGACGCTCAGCGGAACCATCGGCTCCCCACCGATCGACGCCGTGAGCTGTTCGAGTGCGAACCCGCTGCCTCCGAGTCGCCCCAGCTGCTTGCGGAGCGTATCGACAGTGAGCGGGTGTTTGGTGGCGGCGGCCAGCGGGTCGGAGCTGCAACAGGTAACGGCGGCCAGCCCGGGCCCCTGCGCGCGCACCTGCAGCGGCTGCCCCACCCGCGCATCGACATGGACGGCAAGCGGCACGGCACGTCGCGGCAGGTTCCCCGTGGCGTAGGACTTCCGCAGCCGGCGGGAGAGTGCGGGATCGTCATTCTTCCAGACCTTCTGGCCCGGCCACAACTGGCGGGCATCCACCGACTGGCCGTGAAATGTGAATTCCGCCAGGCCCGACGCAACCGGCCCGTCCACCGGCTGCCCCGCCTGCCACACCTGGAAGACGCGGCCACCCTGCTCCCGGCCCGCTGCCCGGTCACCTTCGAACACCAGCCCGTCCCCCGCTTTAACCGACCGCTGCAGATCGACGCGGACCCGCCCGCGGCGGGCGCCGCGCACCGTGCCCACCAGCACGCCCCGCTTGGCCGAGTTGGTGGCTGGCACCAGTGCCTTGTGGTCGCACCCGCGCAGCCAGCCGACGGAGAACCCGCGCGAGAAGGACAACTCCATTTCCTCCACCTGCTGCGGGGAGAATTCCAGCGGCGTCCCGGACCGGGCGGCATCGATCGCCCGCCGGTAGTGCCGCGTGATGTTGGCCACGTATTCGGGGGTCTTGAGTCGTCCCTCGATCTTCAGTGCGGCCGCCCCCGCCGCAATCAACTCCGGAATCAGCGCATAGGCGGCCAGATCCTGCGGACTGAGCAGGTACTGCCGATCCCCCAGGTCGACCTGGCGGCCATCGCAGATCAGCGCGTACGGCAGCCGGCAGGCCTGCGCGCACTGGCCGCGGTTGGCGCTGCGGCCGCCGAGCGACTCGCTGGTCAGACACTGGCCGCTGTACGCCACACACAATGCCCCATGCACGAAGACTTCCAACTGGACCGTCGTCCGTGCGTGGATCATCGCGATCTGGCGAATCGAGAGCTCGCGCGGCAGGACCACCCGTTCAATGCCCAGCTGCTGGACCTGGTTGATGCACTCCGCGCTGGTGAGCGACATCTGGGTGGAGGCGTGGATCGGCAACTCGGGCGCCACCTGCCGGACGACCCGGACCAGCCCCAGATCCTGGACCAGCACGCCATCCGCACCGGCCTCGGCGATCCTGCGCACGGTCGCCTCGAGCGACTCCAGTTCGCTGGAGAACGCCAGGATATTGATCGTGACGTAGCCGGCCACGCCGTGCTGGTGCAGGAACGCCAGCAGTTCCGGGAGCTCCTCCAGCGCGAAGCTGGCCGCGCGCGCCCGCGCATTGAAACCGGAGTCGAGCCCGAAGTAGACGGCGTCCGCGCCGTTGGCAACAGCCGCTTTCGCGCAGTCCCAGTCTCCTGCCGGCGAGAGCAGTTCCACGGCGGGAGTCACACCAGAGCCCGACATGGCTGATGCGCCGTCCGTCACTGCCGTGCCCTCCCCGTATCGACCCCCGCCCGCTCTCGTTGTCCGCGCCACCACGGAGTATGATGGCGGTCAAGGGGCGCACAGGCAATCCCGTCCACCCGTTCGCTTGAAAGGACTTGCCATGACCGGTACTCTGCCTCGTCGCACCTTCCTGCGCCGGACGCTGGGCACCGCCGGGGCCGTGTGGTCGGCTCCCTATTTCGTGCCGTCCACCGTGTTGGGATACGGCGGTGCCGTGCCGCCCAGCGACACGATCACGGTCGGCTGCATCGGAACCGGCAGCCACGGTACCGGCTGGAATCTGCGCGCCTACCTCGAGTTGCCCGACGCGCGCGTGCGGGCCGTGTGCGACGTAGACAGCAACCACATGGCACAGGCGAAGCAGCAGGTGGACGCCCGCTACGGCACGGCGGACTGTGCCACCACCCGCGACTTCCGCGACATCCTGGCCCGCGACGACATCGACGCGGTCATGATCTCCACACCGGACCATTGGCACGTGCTGATGAGTGTCCTGGCGATGCAGGCGGGCAAGGACGTGCAGTGCGAGAAGCCGACCTACACGATCGGCGAGGGCAAGATCCTCGTGCAGACAGTCCGGCAGCTCAACCGGGTGTTCCAGACCAGCACCGAGGATCGCTCGCTGCCCGTCTATCACCGCATGGCGGAACTGGTCCGCAACGGGCGCATCGGCAGGCTGCAGCGGATCGAAGTCCTGCTGCCGCTGCTGCCCAACCGGCCCGGTGACGCGACACCGCAGCCCGTGCCCCCGGAGTTGGATTGGGACCTGTGGCTCGGTCCCGCTCCGGCGGCGCCGTACACCCCCGACGGCGTGCACTTCAACTTCCGCTGGGTCTCCAGCTACTCCGGCGGGATCATCTGCGATTGGGGCACCCATCTGTTTGATACGGCGCAGTGGGGCAACGACACCGAACGGACCGGACCGGTCATGGTGGAGGGCACCGGGACGTTCTGGCACGGCGGGCTCTACGACACCATCAAAGACTACGATGTCACCTACACGTATGCCAACGGCGTGGTCATGACGTGCCAACCGGGTGATCCGAGCATCAAGTTCATCGGCACCGACGGCTGGGTCGGCAATCGCGGCTGGCGCGGCAAGCTCGAAGCCAGTTCGGACGAGATTCTCAATTCGGTCATCGGCCCTGACGAGCTCCACCTGTTTACCGATCCTGCGGGCGAGCACCGCAACTTCATCAACTGCGTCAAGAGCCGCCAGGACCCGTACTTCCCGGCCGACATCGGGCACCGGGTGTCGACGATCTGTCACCTGGCCAACATCGCGGTCAAGCTCGGCCGCCGGCTCTCCTGGGATCCGGATCAGGAAGTCTTCCCCGGCGATGACGAGGCCAATGCTCTGCTGTCCCGGCCGATGCGGGAACCGTGGACGCTCGGCAATGTGCCGCACGCAAACCAGGAGCGTCAATCCCGTGCTGCCGTGTCGCGGCGCGCATTTGTCCTGCAGACTGGCCTGATGACCACTGGTTTGCTGGTAGGCGCAGGCGCGGTGGGTCGGGTGGCGGCCGCGCGGGAGACGGCGGTACAGGCGGCATCCTCTTCGGCCACACCTTTGTCACGGCGGGTGCTCGGGCGCACGGGCGCGTCTGTCACCACGATGACATTGGGCACGGCACCCTGTAGTCTGTGCCCCAAGATCTCCACGACGGAGGTCGCCCGGATTGTGAATCTGGCGATCGATCTGGGGATCACCTCGATCGACACGGCACCTGCCTACGTGAAAGCCGAAGAATCGGTTGGCATGGCGCTCGGCGCCCGGCGCAAAGACGTGTTCCTGGCCACCAAGGTGCTGGCCGACACGGTCGACGAGGCGCAGAAATCGCTGGACAAGTCGTTCGAGCTGCTCAAGACGGACTGGATTGATCTGGTCTACTATCACAGCGCGGGCGATCACGATGTGGAGAAGGCGATGGAACCAGGCGGCGTATTCGACTGGCTGGTGAAGCAGAAGAAGGCGGGCCGGTTCCGCTTCCTGGGCATTTCCGGGCACAACCGCCCCAAGAGATGCGTCCCCTTGCTGGAAACAGGGGAAGTGGACGTGTTGTTGGCGGTCATCAATTTCGTCGACCGCCACACGTACGGCTTTGAAGACAAGGTGTTGCCGGTCGCGCGCAAGCACAACGTGGGCATCGTAGCCATGAAGGTGTTTGGCGGCGCGCGCAGAAGTGCCGGTTCGTACGAGAACCCCGAGGCGCCGCCCGAGATGGATGTCGCGCACCTTCCGAACGCGGTGCGGTATGCGTTGGGCACGCCGGGGGTTTGCACGGTGAACCTGGGGGTACACAATGTAGACCAGTTGCGGCAGAACCTCGAGCTGGTGAAGCAATACACGCCGCTCTCCGAGGACGAGGAGCGCGCGCTGACGCAACTGGGACGCCAGCTGGCGCGCCAATGGGGCCCGCATTTCGGCGACGTGGCTTAGTATCAGGTCGATGTATCAGAACGATGACGTGTCGCAGCTCGATCCGTCGGGCAGGGCCCCGGGGACGGACCGGGCGCAGATGATACCGGAGACGATCATGAAACTGGACAACCAGACCCGACGTTCATTTCTCAAGAGCACAGCCCTTGGCGCGGCGGCGTGCGCGCTGCCGATGCGGTCCAGCCTGGCGGGTGCAGGCAAGCCGGTGCTGGAGGTCGGGGAAGGGGTGGTGGACACGACACCGCCGCTGGGCATCGAGTTGCACGGTTTTCACCGGCCGGTCGGCCAGGAACGGCGGGTCAGAGGGATCCGCCGCGCCACGGCCGTGCGGGCGATCATGCTGCAGCTGGGTGAGGTGCAGGCGGCCGTGGTCTCCGCCGATCTCCTCTCGTTTTCCGGGGAGATGACCCGGCGGGTGCAGCAACGGATCGCGGCGCAGCTGGGCATTCCGGTGTCGAACATCCGGCTGTGTGCCACCCATTCACATTCGATGCCCGGCTTCCGCGCTATGCGCCAATGGGGCGCGCTGTCACCAGAGTACATGGCAACCTTCGAAGAGAAACTGTGCCAGGCGGTGGAGCTGGCCAAGGCCGATCTGGCGCCAGCGGCGTTGAGCGTGGGCAAGAGCCGCGCGCCGGGCGCCAGCAATAACCGGACAATGAAGGAGGGACAGACCTGGAAGACCGACGAGCAGTTCACCCAGGATTCGACGGACGACGATCGCTGGCTCGACTCGGTGGTCCGTGTGCTGCACTTCGAGCGCGGCGCGGACAAACGTGATCTGCTGTGGTATCACTTCTCCGCGCATCCTGTCTGCTTCCAGGATGAACTGGCCGGTCCCGACTGGCCGGGCATGGTCGAGGACCTGATCCAGCAGCGGTTCCAGCTGGCGCCTTCCTATCTGCAGGGGCACTGTGGTGACGTGAATGCCGGCGATGCCACTCACTGGATCGGTTCGATCGAGAACACCGCCGAACCCGTGGCGGCGGCGATCGCCAGCGCGTTGGACAGCGCCCGGTCGGTGCCGGTGGACCAGCTGCGCGTCGCGACCCAGCAGTTCCCGATGCCGCTCGACATCGATACGTTCCGCCAGTGGCTCGACGAGTACCGTGCGGACCCGTCGAAATGCACCAGTGGAAACTGGGTCGACGCGGGATTTGCCGAAGACTGGTATCGCGGCTCGGCCCAGCGCGATTTGAGCCAGACGACGCTGCCGATCCCGCTGAGCGTCATGCAGCTGGGTGAGGTCGGCCTGGTGTTCCATCCGGGCGAGTTGTACAGCTGCTACGGACTGATGATCCAGCGCGATTCACCCTTGCCCGAGACGCTGGTCGTGGGCTACACCGATGACAGTATCGGCTACCTGCCGGACCCGAACGCCTACCGGGACGCGGAGTACTCGGCAGTCACGGTCCCCAAGATCATCGACTTGCCGCCGTTCCTGCCGACGTCGACGCGGACCATGACCGCCGGCGCCATCGCCATGCTCAAACAACTTATCGCCTGAGGCGGGCCGAGTTCCTGCTGGCCGCTTGGGACGAGTCGGGGTATCCGCGCGCCCGGTGCAGGTTGAGCCGAGTGTTCGTTGAGTGTTCAGAGAACGCCAGCTCCCGTACACTGGAAGGCGACAAACCTGTATAGGAGGTGCCCATGTCCCGATCTGTCCAGGCCATCGTGTTCCTGCTGGCGACTGTGTCGCCAGTTGCGCCGGTTGCGTTCGCGTCCGGCGAACGTGTCGTCTCGCTCGACGGCGACTGGTTGCTCGCAACCGACCCGCAGAATGCCGGTCGGGAGGAGGCGTGGTTCGCACGGCCGCGCCCAGAGGCGCGGACGACCCGGGTGCCGTGGATCATACAAGAGTTATTTCCCGGCTATCACGGTGTGGCCTGGTACTGGCGCGACTTTGTGGCTCCGGCTTCCGCCCCCGCCGCAGGCCGCTACCTGCTGCGATTCTGGGCGGTGGATTACCTGGCCGAGGTCTGGCTCAACGGCGTGCCCGTGGGCGGGCATGAAGGGGGCGAGACCCCCTTCGTGCTGGACGTGACCGCGGCGATCCGGCCGGGCCAGCCGAACCAACTGGCAGTGCGGGTCCTCAATCCGACCCACGCACCGATCGACGGCATCGTCCTGAACCAGACCGCACGCCGCTGCAAAGTCATACCCTACTCGGCCGGCGCCGGGTTCAATCATGGCGGCATCGTCGACTCGGTCGAACTGCTGATCGTGCCCGGCGTGTACCTGGAGGATCTCGTAGTGCGCCCCGATGTTCGGACCGGCGCGATCCAGGTGCTGGCGGTGGTCCACAACACCACCACCGAGCCAGTCGCGGGCCGACTCTTGTTGAGCGCCGCGCCGGCGGCCGGCGGCAAGACGCAGCAGGCAGCGCAGCAGGCACACACGTTTCCGCCCGGGACCTCGGCGATTGACGGCCAGCTTCGGCTGGCGCAGCCGCGACTCTGGAACCTGGGAGATCCGTATCTGTACCGTGTGGTCGCGCGCGTCGAGTCCGATCGGCCGGCCGGCTGTGATGAGCAGTCGGTGCAGTGTGGATTCCGGGACTTCCGTTTCGCCGATGGCTACTTCCGGCTCAACGGTCGCCGGCTGTACGTGCGCAGTACGCACACCTGCAACCACTATCCGATCGGCCTGCAGTTCCCGCGCGACCCCGACCTGCTGCGCCGCGATCTGCTGAACCTGAAGGTCATGGGTTTCAACATGGTCCGGTTCATCTGGGGGGGCGCCTCGCGTGTCCAGCTTGACCTGTGCGACGAGGTCGGCCTGCTGGTGTACGAGGAGTCGTATGCCTCGATGCCGATTGCCGACTCGCCGCGGATGACGGAGCTGTTCGACCAGAACGTGACGGAGTTGATTCAGCGCGACCGGAACCATGCGAGTGTCGTGATCTGGGGCTTGCTGAACGAGGCGCCGGACGGGCCGGCCTTTCGCCACGCAGTGGAGATGCTGCCGCTCGTGCGGCAGCTGGATGACACGCGGCTGGTGATGCTCAACAGCGGCCGGTACGACTTCGCCGGGTTCGGTGGGATCGGCGGCGTTGCGGGTCTGGCCATCTGGCCGCGTGTTGTGCCGACGGAGCCATGGGTTGCCATCAACAAGACCGCGGAGGTCATCCGCGCCTTGGGGATCACCTGGCCGGCAGGGCACCTGGCGCTGCACCCCGGCCCGCAAGGCGAATACAGCGTGGTGCGGTGGACGGCGCCCGAGGATGGCACCGTGCGGGTTGCGACACGTTTCACCGGACTGGCCGAGTCCGCCACGACCGACGTGCACCTGCTGCACAACGGCCGCGCGCTGTTCACTGAGTTGCTCAATCTGCGCGGCGGGGGCAACTCCGTCGAGCATCTGCAGGAGCTGGCGGTCGCGCGCCACGACACGTTGGACTGGGTCGTCGGCGTCGGCAACGGCAACTACGGAGCCGACACGACCGGGCTGTCCGCCACGGTCACGTACGACACCGGGCGCGGCAGCGATGCCACGGCTGACTTTTCCGCAGAGGAGAATCCCCGCGGTGCGTGGTGCTACGGCCAGCTGGCACCCGGTGCCACACCCGACGCGGCGACGTTTGCGCTCTACAGCGCGGATGCCGCCAGCGCTCGGATCGGCAGCCTGGCGAATCCCGGTTCCAGCGTCTGGGAAGATACCCTCGACGATCGGCACTACTATCCGCGCGTGCCGCACACGGGTGACATTATTCAGTCACTCCGCACGATGTCCAACCCGGAAAAACCGGTCTTCCTGACCGAGTACGGGATCGGCAGCGCCGTCGATCTGTGGCGTGCCGTCCGGCATTTCGAGCAGGCGGGTGCGCCGGAGGTGGAGGATGCCCAGTTCTTCCGTGACAAGCTGAATCGGTTCCTGGCAGACTGGGCCCAGTGGCGACTCGACGACATCTATGCGCGGCCGGAGGATTTCTTTGCCGAGAGTCTCCGGAAGATGGCCCCCCAGCGCACCCTGGGACTCAACGCCATCCGTTCGAATCCGCACCTGGTGGGGCACAGCCTGACCGGCGCGATCGATCACGTCATGTGTGGTGAAGGACTCACGACGCTGTTCCGCGAACTCAAACCGGGCACGATCGACGCGCTCTACGAGGCCTGGGCTCCACTGCGCTGGTGCCTGTTTGCCGAACCGGTACACGCGGCGTGCGGCGACACCATCCACCTGGAGGCCGTGCTGGCCAACGAGGATGCACTGCGGCCGGGCGCGTACCCGGTGCGGATCCAGGTGGTCGGCCCCGACCTGGCGCGCGTGCTCGATCGCTCGCTGACGGTCACGATTCCCGAGCCGGGCGCGTCGCCGGAGCCCCCCTTGGCGCAACTGGTGTGGGAGGAAGATGTCGTGCTGGACGGGCCGCCCGGCCAATATCGGCTGCTGGCCACGTTTCTCGAAGGGGCCGCCGCCACGGGCGGCGACGTGTCATTCCATGTGAGCGACCGGGCGCAACTGCCACCGGTGGAAACGGATGTCCTGCTCGCCGGCCACGATCCCGAACTGCTGGCCTGGCTCACCGACCACAAGATCAACGCCCGGCCGTTGACTGTCGGAGCGCCACCCAAGCAGGAGGTGGTGCTGGTCTCCGGCACCATCGCCGAACCCAAACGCGACCTGTTCTGTGACCTGGCGCGTCGCATGGTGCGCGGCCAGACCGTCGTCTTCCTCGCACCGGAAGTTTTCCAGCGCGGCAGCGACCCCACGGGCTGGTTGCCGCTGGCGAACAAGGGAACACTCACCGCCATCCATGGCTGGCTGTACCTGAAGGACGAATGGTGCAAGCGGCATCCCATCTTCGATGCGCTGCCGGCCGGCGGCCTGATGGACTATGCCTACTACCGGGAACTCATCCCCGACGCCGTCTGGTCGGGGCAGGATCAGCCGGACGAGGCGGTGGCCGGCGCCATCAAGGCGTCGCAGGACTATGCGTCCGGGCTGACCGTCGCCGTCTACAATCTGGGCGCGGGCCGGTTCGTGCTCAATACGCTGCGGATCCGCGAGCAGCTCCCGCGGCATCCGGTGGCCGGCCGACTGCTAGTCAATCTGCTGCGGTTTGCGAGCAGCCGGCCGCCCGGCCATGCCGAGGACAGTCCACCGGCAGCCGCGGAGCCACCCGACTTCGACGTGCAGCTCCGCGCGTGGGGCTATCTGGACTGAAGTACGGGTCCCGTCCGTCCTGTCCCGTCCGCCTGATCGGACGGGACGTAAGAGGACAGCCGGCCGCATCTCGGCTTAGAACGGGGGCGAGATACCCGGGATGGGGAACGGGTAGAATCCCTTGTCGTCCGGCAGGCTGCGTGGCGTGGCGTCCCAGGCAATCGTCTCCGGGGACTCCTGCTGGCCATGGGCCACCGCGTCGTCCCACTTGACGACCTTGCCGGAGTACGTGGCCATGCGGCCGAGCACGGCCGTCATGCTGCTCACCGCGCCGAACCAGCCTTCATTCAGATAGGTGTCGGCGGCGATCGCCTTCATCAGATCCACGTGTTCCTGGACGTAGGGGTTGTCGCTCTCGAGTTTGGGGCCGCTGCCGTTGGCCACTTTGCGGCGGCCCTTCGTCCCATGCGCGAACTCGTCCACCTGGTCCCACGTCCCCGGCTGATGGCGGCTCTGGCTGAACACCTTCACGCCGTCGGCGTAGGTGAACTCGACGAAGTGGTGGTCGAAGATATCACCGTAGTTGCCACGATCGACGCGGCCGCCCATCCCGTTAGCCTCCACCGGATGGGCATTCTTCGGATTGCCGTCCTTGGCCATGACCCAGTTGGCGATATCGATGTTGTGGACGTGCTGTTCCACAATGTTGTCACCGTAGAGCCAGCGGAAGCAGCCCCAGTTGCGAATCTGGAACATCATCTCCTCAGGATCGTTCTGCGGGCGTGGGCCGAGGTCCCGGGCGCCGCCGCCCGATCCGTTCCAGTAGATGCGCAGGAGTTCGATCTCGCCGAGCTTGCCGTCGTGAATCTCCTGAATCCCCTGGATGTACGGACCCTGGTGGTGCCGTTGCAGCCCGACCACCACCTTGAGCCCTTTCTTGTCCGCCAGCTCGTTGGCCTCCACCAGCTGCCGGAATCCGGGCGCATCGGTGCACAGCGGCTTCTCCATGAAGACATTCTTGCCGGCTTTGACGGCGGCCGCATACTGCATCGGGCGGAAGCCGGGAGGGGAGGCCATGAGCACCAGGTCGACCCCGCAGTCAATGGCCTTCTGGTAGCCGTCCAGTCCGGTGAAGATGCGTTCGGCCGGGACATCGACGCTATCCTGCCACTTCTCCTGGATCGCTTTCAAGGCGTTGTTCGCACGATCCGCGAAGGCATCCGCGACCGCCACCAGTTTCATGGGCTGACCCACGATCTTGGCCGCATCCAGGCAGTTGTCCACGGCGCCCGTGCCGCGCCCGCCGCAGCCAATCAAGGCGATCTTGCAGGTGCTGTCGGCTGCGGCATGCGCGTAGCGCACCGCGCTGGCCTGCAGCGCGGCCAGCGTGCCGGCAGCGGCTGCCGAATGCTTCAAAAAATCCCGTCGGGTGGACGACGTGCGACTCATATATGTGCTCCTTGGTAGATCAAACAGGGCGGTAAACGAGCAGGGCTCTCTAGCACAGCGGCTCGACGTCGCGCGACTTTCGCGCGACTTTCGCGCCAGTCTAGTCCGCTGTCTGACCCGGTGCAACAGCCGCGCGGCGACTGCCCCGCCGGAGCACGCACGGCGCGGAATTCCATGCCCGGTGCCGTTCGCGGGGGTGAGGAGGGGGCACGGCCCAGGTAGAATGTGGCACAATGGGGACAGTCCGGTGCGCTGCCCGGACGTTCATCCAGCCTCAAGGGTCACACCTGTGTCACTGCCCGCCGCGCCAACAATACTGCAATACTGCACAACCATGGGGAACCGACCTCTATGACACACCGACGCAACCGCAGCCTGAACCTGTCCATGCTGGTGCTCCTGCTGGCGCTCCGTGCCGCGGGAGCTGCGGAGGATCCCGCCGGCGCTGCCACCGATCCGCACCTGAAGAATCCGCGCGCCGAGAAGGTCCTGTTTCTGGGCAACAGTATCACGTTGCATGGCCCGGCCGAACATATCGGCTGGTCCGGCAACTGGGGCATGGCCGCCAGTGCGGCGGAGAAGGACTACGTCCATCTGCTGGCTGAACGCCTCCGGCAAGCGACCGGGTGCGAGCCGCAGCTGCTGGTCAGGAACGTGGCGGATTTCGAGCGGCAGTATGCGACGTACGACCTGACCACCGGTCTGAAGGACGCGCTGGACTTTCAAGCAGACCTGATCATCATCGCGGTGGGTGAAAACGTCCCGGCGCTGGAGACCGAGGAGCAGCAGGCGGCGTATCGAACGGCCTTCGTCAATCTGCTCCAGACGCTGAGCCAACGCGGCCGGCCGGCGATTTTCGTGCGCGGCACATTCTGGGCAGAACCGATCCGGAATGGACTCATGGCGCAGGCCTGCCGGGAAACGGGGGCCACGTTTGTGGCGCTGCAGAATCTGGACCAGGTGGAAGCGAACTTCGCCCGGGCCGAACGCTCGTTCGAGCATGCCGGCGTCGCAGCGCATCCGGGCGATCAGGGCATGCAGGCGATCGCCGATGGCATCTGGCAAGCGCTCGCACAGCACGCCGCGGGAACGAACTGGCCGGAATTCCGCGGGCCGGCTTCCAATGGACATGCGGGTGCGCCCGGCCTGCCACTTACCTGGAGCGAAACCGAGAACGTCACCTGGAAGACTCCCATTCACGATCACGGCTGGTCGTCGCCCGTCGTCTGGCAGAACCAGATCTGGGTCACGACCGGGACCGAGGACGGCACGCAGCTGTTCGCGGTCTGCGTGGACAGCGATACCGGTCACATCGTGCACGACGTGAAGGTCTTTGATGTCGACAAACCCGAGCATGTTGCCTCGGTCAACAGCTACGCCTCACCCACTCCCGCGATCGAGGCCGGGCGCCTGTACGTCCACTACGGCACCTACGGTACCGCCTGCCTGGACACCGGATCCGGCCAGGTGCTGTGGACGCGCCGCGATCTGAATTGCGACCATCACGAAGGCCCCGGCTCCTCGCCGATGCTCTACGAGAACCTGTTGATCGTCCACGTCGACGGTCGCGACGTCCAATACGTCGTCGCGCTGGACCGGGCTACGGGGCAGACCGTCTGGAAGACGGACCGCTCGATCGACTACAGCCAGTTCTCGGACAATTCGCGCAAAGCGTTCTGCACACCCGTGGTGATCAATGCCGGCCCGCGCATGGAGCTGATCAGTCCCGCGGCCAAGGCCATCCTGGGATACGATCCTCGGACGGGTGAGGAACTGTGGAAAATCCGGCACGACGGATGGTCGCTGGTGCCACGCCCCGTGGCCGGCCATGGCCTGGTGTTCTTCGTGAATGACTTCGAACGTCCGGAGTTGTGGGCGATCCGCCCGGGCGGCGCGGGGGACGTCACCGGCAGCCACATGGTCTGGACGATCGATCAGTCGGTGCCGGCGCAGCCGTCCCTGCTGTTGATCGACGAATGTCTGTACACGATTGCCGATTCCGGCATCGCCTCCTGCATCGAAGCGCAGACTGGCAAGGTCATCTGGAGGCATCGTGTGGGGGGCAACTACGCGGCCTCACCCCTGTACGCCGACGGGCGGATCTACTGTTTCGCACAGGATGGCCGGACGACGGTGCTCGCGCCGGGCCTCGAGTATCAGGTCCTGGCCCGGAACCTTCTGGACGGAGAAGTGAAAGCGAGTCCGGCCGTTGCTGGTCGCGCGCTGATCATCCGAACCCGCACCCACCTTTACAGGATCGAGAACCCATGATGTCACTATTGAGCAGTTGGAGTCTCGCGCTGACGGCACTGGCCACCGTGCCGCTGGCTGATCCCTGGCAGCGCGAGTACACGTCCGCGGAGGCCCAGAGCGCGCACGTGATCGCCCTCTGGCAGTTCCATGCGGGTGCGGAACTGGAGGACTCGTCCGGACACGGCCACACCCTGGAGCTGGCAGGGGCTCAAACCTGTGCCGAAGGACGATTCGGTGGTGGCTTGCAGTCCTTCCCCGGCTGGCCCATCGAGGACGTGCGCCATGCGGCCGTGGCACCCGCACATCCCGATCTGTCACCGGCTGGCGCGTTCAGCATCGACCTGTGGCTCAAGCCGTCGCCCGACCTGCCGCCGGGCGGCAACTGTTACCTGCTGTGCAAGAAATACGTCTCACACCACGACTACCAGCTGCTGCTGACGGCGGCCGCAGGGGGCGCGCGCCGGCTGCACTGCTGCCTGGGTTTCGGGTCCGACTCGGAACACTTCTACTCCGACGCCGTCGCGTGGCCGGCAGACGAGTGGCAGCACATTGCGGTCACCTACGACGGCGCCGGCACGGTTCGGTTCTACCGCAACGGTCAGTCGCTGGGGGGGCGCACGGCGCCCGGTCGACGGGCGATCTCCCCCGGTCCGCTGCCGCTGTCACTGGGCGAACGTACCGGGAGTCTGTACTCTGGCTTCGCCGGCATTCTCGACCAGATCCGCCTCAGTCAGGGCGTACGCGAGTTCGCCCAGCTGCGGGTGGAGCTGGATTTGGAGCGCCGCGTGTTTGTGCGGCAGGAGCCACCGCCGACGGCGACCGTCCACGTTCTGAACCTGCGGAGCGAACCACTCGCGGCCGTGACGGTCTCGGCGGCGCTCTCGGGTCTGCCTGCCGGTGACTTTGAGCTGAGCGATCTGCTGCCAGGCAAGCCGCAGACAATTACATTCCCGCTCGACACCAGTCTTCGGCCGGACCTGTACGATTTGCAGATCCGCGCCACCCTCGCGCGCGGCGAAGCGGCACAGCCGGGCAGCCTCCCTGACAGCCTTGTCACAACTTACCCGATCCGCCTGGTGGCGCGGCCAGTACCGGACCGCATGCCGGTCGTGCAGTGGGGTGTCGGCGGGGTGTCGGCCGTCGTGAAAGAACTCCCGCGTCTGAAACAGCTCGGATTCACACACTGCCTGGGTCTGGATGTGGACGAGGCGCAGGTCTGGAAGGCACAGCAGCCGCAGCAGAGCTGGCCGGAGGAAAAACGGAGCGCGGTGGCGGCCATGCTTGACGAAGCCCTGGCCAACGACTTCCGCGTGCTGATCTCGCTGTCGCCCGGCAGCAGTCTGGAGCACATGACCAGCGAGTTTGCGCGCGTCGATCGGGCGGGCAATCCGTTGTCGGAAGCGGGGATCAACGGCTGGTACGCCCCGGTGCAGAAGTTCTGCGAGGACGTCGGCTGTTCGGCCGGGCAGCTCTACGGCCCCTTCCCAGCGTTTGCCGGCGCGCTGATTCACACGGAAACGCGCGACGCGGTCGCGCTGAGTTACAGCGATGCCGATCGGGCGGCATACCGGCAGGCGACAGGCGCTGAAATTCCGGACGAGGTCATTGCGAAATGGGGCATCGACCGCCACACACTGGCCGGTTTTCCGGACGACGGCGTGATTCCGGACGATCACCCGCTGTACCGGTACCTGCAATGGTTCTGGCGCACGGGGGACGCCTGGCCCGTGCTCAATACGGCGACCGCCCGCGGGCTCAAGCGCGGCGCTCCGCACCGGGCGGATCTGTGGACGTTTCACGACCCGGCCGTGCGGGTGGCGAGCGTGTTCGGCAGCGGGGGTGAAGTCGACGTGCTGTCCCAGTGGACGTATTCGTACCCCGAGCCGCTGCGCATCGGCCTGCCTACCGACGAACTGCTGGCGATGGTGCGCGGCGCATCCACGCCGCAGCGCGTGATGAAAATGACACAGATCATCTGGTACCGCTCGGAAACCGCCCCGGTCACGAAGGGAGCGGCACCGCAGGTCCGCTCGCCGTGGGTCGACACCGACCCGGACGCAGCCTTCATCACAATCGCTCCGATGCACCTGCGCGAGGCGTTCTGGACCAAGATCAGCCGGCCGATTCAGGGAATCATGTATCACGGTTGGGAGAGCCTGGTCGCGACTGACTATCCGGCGATTTATCGCTACACGCACACTCAGACGCAGCACGAGTTGCAACGTCTGGTCCACGAGATTGTCGAACCGCTGGGGCCAATGCTGCGGAACGTTCCGGCGGCCCGCCACGACGTGGCCTTCTACGAGAGCTTCGCGGCGCAGATGTTCGCTCAGCGCGGCGCGTATGGCTGGAGCCACACCTGGACCGGCGACTGTTATCAGGTGTTGCAACATGCCGGACTCCAGGCGGATGTGTTGTACGACGAGAGTATCAGCGACTTGGGGCTCGACAACTACAAGGTGCTGGTGATGCCCGACGCCGACGTGCTGACTCAGACGGTTGCGGAGCGTGTGCGGGCGTTTCAGCAGGCGGGCGGCATTGTCGTGGCGGACGACCGTCTGGCCTCGGCCATCACGCCTGACATCCGCCTGACGCCACTGGTCCGCACGCAGCAGGCGGATGTCGACAAGGCTGCGCTGCTGGCGCTGGCCGCGACTCTGCGGCAGGAGCTGGCCGGCAGGTACGAGTGGCCGGCTGAGTCGTCCAATCCGGACATCGTGCCGTATCGGCGGACATTCAGTGCGCCCGGTGGCGGTGCATCCACGTACCTGTTCCTGGTCAACGATTGCCGCGCGTTCGGCCAGTACGTGGGGCAACATGGTCTCGTGCAGGAGGCGGGCCGGCTGTCGGCCGGGACCGTGACGCTGCGGACTGACCCGCCGGGCAGTGTCGTGTACGACCTGGTGGCGCATCGCCGTGTGGAGTCGGTTCCGGTACCGGGGGGGGACGCGCTGCCGGCCACGTGTTCGTGGCCTGTGACGCTGGGCCCATGCGACGGCCGTCTGTTCCTGGCGGTGCCGCGTCCTATTTCGTCGCTGCGCGTCTCCTTGCCACCTTCGGTCGCTCGTGGCGCGGCGGCGCGCTGCCGGATCGAGGTACTCGACGACCTGGAGGCGCCTGTGCCGGCCGTGCTGCCGCTGCGCGTGACCTTGAGCGATCCGGACGGTCGGCCGGCCGAGTATTCCGGGTATCACGCGGCGATCGCGGGGCAGTTGGAGTTGAGCTTCGAGCTGGCACGTAACGATCTTCCGGGGGCGTGGCACTTGCAGATCGAGGAACTGGCCTCCGGTCTGCAGGCCGATTACGAGCTGCTGGTGCAGGGGGACGACGTCGACAGTGTGCCGAGTGCAGATTAGACTGAGCGGCAGAATCGTTCCCCAGGGGTAGCGGCCGGTGCTTCACAGGAAATACGCCACGCACGTTTTTTTGGTCCTGGTTGTGTGCGGCACCGCCGGGGTGGCATTGCGGTATCGCGCGCGCCACGACCTCCAGCATGGACTGGACGACACCGCCTGGCGACTGATGTACTTCATCGAAGGGGAAGCCCGCCGGGCGGCGGCCGATCTACGGGCGGCGGCGCCGGCCGACACGGCGCACTGCCGCGTATTCCGGCAGGATTTCCGCCAGGAGAACCTGCGTATCAATCCGCGGGGACGGTCATCTGCCCAGGGTTGGGAAGTGGTCGCGCGGGCGGAACGACCGGGACGCTGCCAGATGACGCTGCGGTTCGATCTCCGCCTGAATCCGCGGGCCAGCTGGCTGACGCACGAGCTGCGCGGCACGCTGACCGCTGACCAGCGCGCGATGTGGCTCCGCGCCACGCCGGAGATTCAGGTCCACCATCCGGTGGTGTCCGAGATTCTGACCGCCGCGCGGGACGGCGGAGCGAGCCAGTCCGGGCTGGCACAGCGTCTGTACCAGTTCTGCCGAGCGCAGCTGGCGACCGAGGACGTCGAGGCGGCCGACGATGCCGCCACCGTGCTCGCCGAAGGTCGCGGCACGCCGCTCGGCTGTGCCCGCGCGCTGCTCGCCCTCTGCCGGGCGGCGAAGATTCCCGCACGACCGGTGGCCGGGTTCATCGTCACGGCGGGCGACGACGCGGCGGCCCATGTATGGGTCGAGGTGTTCCAGGAGGAGCGCTGGGTGCCCTATGATCCGGTGAACGGGTACGAGGAGGAGTTGCCGAGCAACTTCGTGCCGGCGCGGCGCGGGGACGATCAGATTGTGATGGCCCGCGGCGTCCGGAATCTGCGCGTCGAGTACGACATCGACCCGCTGCCGCGCGGTGTGCTGGAGATCACCGCCGCGGGGCGGTCTCCGGCGGACATTCTGGACCTGACGCGTCTGCCGCTGGAGATGCAGCGAGTGCTTGCCCTGATCCTGCTGATGCCTTTCGGCGCGCTGGTCACCTGCCTGTTCCGCAACATCGTCGGACTGAGAACCTCGGGCACATTCACCCCCACGCTGCTGGCGCTGTGTTTCGTGTTTGCCGACTGGAAGACCGGCTGCATCATCCTGGTCGCGGCGTTCCTGCTGGGGATCGTGACCCGGTACCTGATTGACGGCCTGAAGCTGCTGATACTTCCCCGGTTGAGCATCATGCTCACCCTGGTCGTCTTCTGCATGGTGTTCGGAGTGTCGGCCCTGGAGTATTTCCGCATCGCACCGGAAACGCAGGCTGTGCTGTTGCCGATGGCGATCCTGACGATGCTGGTGGAGCGGTTTTACATGACCTCGCAGGAAGACGGGGCGCGCGTGGCGCTGCAGCACCTAGCGGGCACGCTTGCCGTCGGCTTCTGCTGTTATTTGGTGCTATGCTGGGAGGCAGTGGCGCAATGGATCCTGGCGTACCCGGAAGCCCATTGCTTCACCGTCGCCCTGCTGGTGTTGATCGGCCGCTATACCGGATACCAATTGCTTGAGCCGTGGCGTTTTCGCGATCTGGCCAATGAGCGGGCAGCGTGAGGCGGGCCGCAGCGAACGAGGAGAATGATACGTGGTGCGGTTTCGCTGGCGGTGCTGGGCCTGGCCTCGTGAATTGCGGCAAGCCGGAATTCTCGGCATGAACCAGCGCAACGCGTCCTACATTCTCCCCCACAACCCGCGGCAGTATTTCGCCCGCGTGGACGACAAACTGCTGACCAAGCAGATCTGCGAACAGGCCGGGATCCCGGTGCCCCACACCCTGGCCGTGCTGGAACGCCAGGGGGACGTCCGCCGGATCGCAGGCATCCTGGGCGATCGCGCGGAATTCGTAGTCAAGCCGACGCAGGGGAGTGGCGGCCGCGGCATCCTCGTGATCGCCGGACGCACAGCCGGCGGCTGGATCACGTCCGCGGGCGAGGAGATCCGGCAGGCTGACATGCAGTATCATCTGTCGGCGATCCTGGCCGGCTTGTACTCGCTCGGTGGCCGTCCGGACCGTGCGGTGATTGAAGAACGCCTGACACGGCACGGCGCGCTTGCCCACGTGACGGTCGGCGGCACACCTGACATTCGGGTCGTCGTGTACCGTAACGTTCCGGCCATGGCCATGGTGCGTCTGCCGACCGTGGCGTCGCGCGGCCGCGCGAATCTGCATCAGGGCGCCGTCGCGGCGGGAATCGATCTGTCGAGCGGTCGCACCACCGGCGGCGTATGCCGCTCCCGCATCGTCGACACGCACCCGGATACACACCAGCCGATTGCGGGCATCGTGATTCCCGGCTGGCAGGAGCTGCTGGCCGCATCCGTACGTCTGGCGACCCGTCTGGAACTGGGTTACGTCGGGATCGACTTCGTACTCGACGAGAACCGCGGCCCGATCGTCCTCGAAGCCAACGCGCGCCCCGGGCTGGCCATTCAAATTGCCAACCGCCGCGGATTGCTGCATCGGCTGCGTGCGATCGACTCGGATGCCCTGCCGCGGTTGTTTTCGGTCTCGGAGGCCACCGGTTCAGCGCGGCACCGGTGGCGCGACCGACATGTTCTCGGGCATGCGTCTGCTCGGTGAACCCTAGAACGTGACGATGACGTCGATGGCTGCCGTCAGCTGCTCGTCGTCGTGGCCCCCGTCAAAGGGCAGACCAGTCGGACCCTCCAGGCCGTCATACCAGTCCCAGCGCAGCTCGGGGCGGACGATCAGGTTGCCAGTGGGCCGCCAGTTCAGACCGGCCGTGAGGTTGTAGAAGTTACCGGCGAACCCGCGCCCCGACCACGCGTAGACACCCGGAATGTTGCCAGGTCCCGCGATCCGCACGCCGTCGTCGTCGCGCATCCACTCCACGCGCAGGGCGGTGCTCCAGCGCGGATTGATCTCGTACAGCAAGTACTGGTTGAGCCCGTACCATTCCGCCGTGTTTCCCGCGGTGGGTGCGTTCTGTTCCGTGCCCAGGTTATGCACCAGCACGTATTGCAGCCGCTCGAAGAGCTTCTGCTGGAAGACCAGACTGTAGACGAACCTGTTCTGATCACCCGGAATCCCATTGAAATCACCCGGCGGATCCTGCGGGCCGACCGAAACCGCGTAGGTGATCTTGGTGCGCTGATTCTGGCTGTTCCACTTCACGCCCCCCATGAAGTCCAGCGAGTCGTTGGCGTCCTCGAACATGCTCCAGCCCCGGTGGAATCCGGCCAGCAGCGCGAGTTGATCCGTCAGCTTGTATTCCCCCAGCAAACCGGTGACAAGTAGCGGGACCGTGTATCCGTAGGAGTACGAATGCGAATAGAACGGGTTCATCACGCACGGGACGGCTTCGTAGTCCAGGATGCCCGCGAAGTGGCCCAACTTGATCGACAAATTGTTGATCGCGAACTCCAGGTACGCCTGCGGAATCACCAGGCCGTAGCGCTGGTAGTCGAAACCGTTGATGCGGTCTTCCAGCCCCTGATTGATGCCGAACCGCCAGTCGGTGCCGTAAACTATATCGAAGCGCCCCCCCCAGGCGAAGCCGTAGCCATCGTTCTTGGCGGGCCGGTCGAGGTACAGCCAGATCTGGTTCAGTTGGTAATCGTCGTCCCAGTCATTGGTCGCGACGGGACCGTTAAAACCATCGCCGCTGTGGTGGTCATTGAAGGTGATTCCTTGCTCGATCCAGCCCCCGAGTCTGAATCCGGTCCGTTGCAGCAGGCAGGGCTGCGGCAGTGACCAGGGAGCGTCAGCCTGACCTGCACCGCAGGTGCCGGAGCAGCTACTGCCCTGGAGAGCACATGCCATCGCTTCGTCGGTCAGCAGACCCGCGCCGCAGCAGTCCGTGACGGCGACCTCCATACAACCCGCATCATCAGCCAGGACACCCGCACCGGACACGCCGGCTACCAAGAAGACGATTGACACGCTGACCAGGCCGAGAAGCCACCGTGAGATATCCATATCGCACTGCTCCGTGGAGAAAGTATCTGGGACACTTCAGAATTCGGAGCTGTAGCGGGGAATTCTTCACCGGTGGACCCGGACGAGGTTCATCAGAAGCGTGTAACGAGCCAGTTGTCTGGATTAGGCGGACTTTGTCAGCAGACCAGGTCGGTGTCCTCGCCCTGCCGTTGCCGGAAGCCTCACTCACACATCCAGATTGCGGACCTCGAGGGCGTGCTTTTCGATGAACTCGCGGCGCGGCTCGACCTTGTCCCCCATCAGCACGCGGAACATGTCGTCCGCGGCCCCCACGTCGCGCATATTGACCCGCACGAGCGTGCGATGGGCCGGGTCGAGCGTCGTCTCCCGGAGCTCGTCCGGGTTCATTTCACCCAGCCCTTTGAAGCGGGTGACGTGCAATCCCTTTTCGCCGGCCGCCCGGATGGCGGGTACCAGCCCGCGCAGATCCTCCAGGGCGCTGGAGGAATCGCCGCGCCGCAGTACATACCGCGGTTCTTCGATCCCCGTGCGTTCCTGGGGAATCAAGGCCTGGATGTCGAACCCCATCTTGTTGAGTTCGCTGACGCCCGCGTTGATGGTCCGCACTTCATGCAGCTCGGTGACGTACATTTGGGGCGTCCCGCCGTTGTGGTCGTCGCCGTCAGCCGAGTTGTCGACGGTCAGTTCCCGTCCGATCTTGGCTTCTTGTTCTTTCAGGAACGCATTGAGCGTGACGCGGCCGCGCAGCCAGTATTCTTCGCGGCCGAGCACGAGGTGAATGACGGGGAGCTTGCCGGTCTCCGGGTCCACGCGCTCGGCATGGGCCCGCAGACTGACGCCGCGCCGCTCCAGCGCCAGCAGGGCTTCTTCCATGTCGGCGAGCGTGTAGCAGAGCTGGCGCATCTCGTCGCCACTGATCTTCCGCCCGTCCCCCGGCTCGAACACGGCATCGGCCAGACCTTTCTCGAGGAGCTGCGTCTTCATCTCCTCTTCGGTCTGCACGTAGTAGGTCTCTTTCTTGCTGCGGACGCGGAACAGCGGCGGTTGGGCGGCATAGACGTGCCCGTTGGCAACCAGCTGGTACATCTGGCGATAGAAGAACGTCAGCAGCAGCGTACGAATATGGGAACCATCCACGTCCGCGTCGGTCATGATGATGATCTTGTCGTAGCGTAACTTGCTCAGATCCTGTTCGCCGCCGATACCGCTGCCGATCGCATGGATCATGCTCTGCACTTCTTCGTTGGCGAGTACTTTATCTTCGCGCGACTTGTAGGCGTTGATGATCTTGCCGCGCAGGGGCAGGACAGCCTGGTACTCCCGCAATCGGCCCCCTTCCGCGCTCCCGCCGGCCGAGTTCCCTTCCACCAGGTAGAGTTCGCACTTGTCAGCTTCCCGGCTGATGCAGTCGCGCAGTTTCCCCGGCAGACCACCGCCGCTCAATGCGTCCTTCCGTTTGCGGAGGATGTCCTTGGCCTTCCGCGCCGCCTCGCGCGCTTCGGCGGCCAGCACCCCCTTGCGGACGATCGATCGGGCGACTTTGGGGTTCTCTTCCAGATACCTGGCCAGAAATTCGCCCAGCACGGAATTCACGATACCTTCGACTTCGCCGTTGCCCAGCTTCGTCTTGGTCTGGCCCTCGAACTGCGGATGCGGGACACGCAACGACAGGACCACGGTGAGCCCTTCGCGGAAATCGTCCCCGGTCGGCTGCAGATCCTTGAAGATACCCTCTTTGCGCCCGTAGTTGTTGAGCGTCCTGGTCAGCGCCGCGCGGAAACCCGACACGTGCGTCCCGCCCTCGATCGTGTGGATGTTGTTGACGTACGAATGGAGATTCTCGGTGTACTCGGCCGAATACTGCAGCGCGATCTCATAACCGACACCTTCCTCTTCCCCCCGCACGTAGATGACTTCCTTGTGCAGCGTGTCGCTGGCCCGATTCAGATGCTCGACGAACTGGATGATCCCCCGTTCGTACAAGAACTGATCCCCTTGATTCGTCCGCTCGTCAAAGAACTCAATCCGCACGCCGCTGTTGAGAAACGCCAGTTCCTGCAGCCGTTTGTAGAGGAGGTCGTAGCTGAACTTGGTCGTCTGGAAGATCATGGCGTCCGGCTTGAACGTCGTCTTGGTGCCGACCTTCTTGGTCGTCCCGACACGTTGTACTGGGCCGACGGGAATCCCCCGCTCGTATTCCTGCTGGTAGACAACCCCATCGCGCGAGACTTCGACGTCGCACCATTGCGACAGGAAGTTGACGACCGTGACGCCGACACCGTGCAGTCCGCCCGACGTCTGGTAGGCCCCCTTTTCGAACTTGCCGCCGAACTTCAAGACCGTCATGACGCCTTCGAGCGTCGAGACGTCGCGTCCGAGTTCCTTGGAGAGCTGTTCGTGCGGCTCGACGGGGATGCCACGTCCATCGTCCTCGACGGTGACCGAGCCGTCCGCATTGACAGTCACCTTGATGTTCTTGGCAAAGCCTGCCATGGCCTCGTCAATCGAGTTGTCGACGACTTCGTACACCAGGTGGTGCAGACCGCGCGTAGTCACGTCGCCGATATACATCGCCGGGCGTTTCCGCACGTGGTCCATATCCGACAGATGCTGCAAGTCCTCCGGCCGGTAGTCGGCGTTCGGTTTCTCCGGTGTACGTTCGGGTTTCTTGTCCCGCGGCTGTTCCGCCGATGGCTCGCCATTCATAAGGTCATTCATTTCACGACGCCGATTCGAAAACGCACGTCAGTAATCTTCTGATCAGGTAAGGCAACGACAAGTTTCTTCAGCAGTTGTTTCTTCTGGAACGTCAGTTCCTGTAGCACGGCCGAGTTACAGACGGTCACCTCCACCACGCCGCGCCGGACGCTTCCTATCCGGCTGTACCGCGCCAGGGTGTCACCGACGACCGCCCCCCAGGCGTTCTCCCGCTCCGCAGCCGACTCCACGAACGCATAACCGCGGCGTGCCAGCAGCACGCTGAGCGTCTCGGCAATCGGTTGCGGGCCCCTGGCATAGTGTTGCCGCCGTCGGACGTCGTTGTGCAACTGCCGGATTTCTTCATCCACGGGTTTGGACATCGTTCAAGCTCTCTGGCCAACAGGCCTTCATCGATCCCGCGCCAAAGGCATCACGACGTAGCCGTATCCGTCGTCGGTGGTGAACAGTGCGGCGGCTTCCGTGCTCTCCACGTCGAAGGTGAACGTCTTCTCCGGGTCAAGCGCCTTGAGGAAATCCGACACGAAGCGATGGTCCAGGCTCACGGTCAGCGGCGGCCCGGAATACCCGACCGGCATCTCCACCCGCGATTGCCCCACTTCGGCCGTCGACGCGCTGAGCACCAGCGAACCATCGACAAACGCGAAATCGATCCCGCGGCTATCCTCGTTGGCCACGATCGCCGCCTGCCGCAGAGCCGCGTGGACCGGCCCCACCGCCATCTGGATCCGCACCGCCTCCCGCCGCTGCGGAAACACATCCCGCCACTTCGGAAAACGCCCCTCCACCAACCGGGAGTAAATCGTCACCTGCGGGCTCTTGAGCAAGACGTCGTTGGCATGCACCGCGATGCGGATGGTGGCGTCCAGGTCGGTAAACGCCCGCTCGATCAGCTGCATGGAGCGGGACGGCACGATGGTCGTACCATCCACATGCGTGACTTGCCCAACACTGACGCACGGCCCCTCCATCTTCGCCAGCCGCCGACCATCGGTCCCCACGGCGATGATCTGGTTCTCGACAAACTCCAGTAACACACCCCCCAGGGCGTAGCGGCTGCTCTCCGTGTCCGTGGCAAACAGCGTGCGGCGGATGAGTTCTTTCAGCAGGCGGGCGGATACCTCGTGATAGGCCTCATCCTCGAACGCTGCCACCTCCGGAAACTCGTCCGGGTTCTGACCCGGCAAGTTGAATTCACTCCGGTCCCCCCGCACCCGCAGGCCCTGCGGATCGGCTTCCACCCGCAGTTGGGTGTCCACGCTTTCCCGCAGGATTGATCCGAACCGGACGACCGGCAGCACGGCGCTGCCCAACGCTTCGACTTCGATTCCCGGCACATCTATCCGGATGCCGGTCTCCATGTCGGTGGCCAACAATGTGGCCTGTTCCTGCGTGACGACCAGTTTGACGTTTTGCAGAATCGACTTGGGACTGCGGCTAGGAGCGACTGTCGCTGCAGTCTGAAAGGCGGCCAGCAACTTCTCGCGGTCACATACGAATTTCATGGGGCACTACCTTTTCTCGTCGTGGACTTGACTGCCGGCCGGACTGACCGTTGGCATCTCGGCGTCCACGTCGGCCTAGGTTCTTCTTCTTTCTTAGGTATTCTCCAGCAGCAGTTATATTCCGGCTCCCCAGACTGTCGACAACCGCGTGTATGCCAGGCGTAAAACGTTCCCCGGTCACGGTTTGGCACACGTTGCCCGGCCGCGGACCAGTGGGGAAAACGTGTTGCTGCGATGTCTGGGACTTGTTGGTTTCCTGACATGTCGTGGTGGAAAACCGGCGCGTCCCGTGCAGCCTGTTGGTAACCGGCTGATCTATCAACAGTCATCAACAGCCCATCCACATGTTCTCCACAACCTGCATATCACTCCGATGAATCCTTGGTGTTCAGTCCGTTTCCTTTCACTCGCACTCCGCGCGCAACTGTCACGTCAGTGATGAGGGGCCGGCTAGTTCCTGTGACAGGTGATCCACCGCTGTGGCGATGGCCAGGTCTGTATGCCGTAACGATTCGGTCTTGCGGCAGGCGTGCAGCACTGTCGTGTGGTCTCGGTTGCCAAAGTATTGTCCAATCAGTTCCAGACTCCTGCCGGTCAGGGTCCGTGCCAGGAGCATGGCGACGCCGCGGGCGCGCACCACCTGGCTGCGCCGTGACGGCCCCCGCAGCTGCTGCATCGTGACGCTGAAGTACCGGGCGGTCTTGCCTGCGATCACGCGGAAACTGGGTTGCCGGGCGCGGGCCTGATCCTCGAGAAACGCGCGAATCCAGTCGGTGTCGCGCGCCGCATCCGCGTCTTCTACTCGGGCCGCGTGCCCGAGCTGCAGGATCGCATGGTTCAACTGGGGAACGGTCAGTCGCTCTGGTTCGGTGCCTGCCGCCAGCAGGTCGAGCGCCTCCTCCGACAGGCACACGGCGTGTTTCTCTGCGAGCTGTTGGAGCAGCACGCGGCGGGCCGGAGCACCGGGAGCCAAGAGCGGGATCGTCAGCCCGCTCGACAGACGGCTCCGCAGGCGGGGCGCCAGGCCGTCGTGTGTCCCGGGAGGCTGCGACGTGGCGAGGAGGACGGCCGTGCCGCAGTCGAGCAACCGATCGAGCAGGCGTGCGAGTTCCTCCTGGGCGGCCGGTTTCTGCCGCAGCTGCTGCAGGTCGTCCACCACGAAGAACCGCGCAGCCGCCAGCTTGTCGCGAAAATCCGCCAGGCTGTCCGTATCCAGCGCGTACGCGTAGCTGCGCGCGAAATCGGCGCCACACGTGGCGATCAGCGGCTCACCAGGTCGTTCCTGCCGCCAGCGGTCCGCCAACCCTTCGGCCAGCAGCGTCTTGCCTGTCCCGGTCGGACCGCAGAACACGACCGGGTTGTAGCGCCGCTGGGCGGCGAAGAGCTCCTGGACCGCGAACTGGACCAGGCGGTTTTCTTCACTCCCAATGTACTCGCGCACCGCCACCCCGCGCGGTGTGCCGCGTGAGGGTGCCTTGAGCGGTGGCGCTGAACACGCCTCGAGAGGGATCGAAAATACGCCGCTAACCACCCAGACTCCGTCCGCAAAAGTCCCACCAATCCACCTGGCCACGGGGGCCTCAAACCGGAGCCCGAATTATAGCGATTTTCCCCCACTTCCGCGAGACGGCGAGGCGGAAATTCGCGGCCGCCGAGCTGGCCGCAACTGCTTGAACCGCAGGCAAATATGGCGATGGGACGGCCCCGCTTCCGGCCGGCGTGACCCGCCGCGCCCGTCACCGCGCCAGCGGCGTTCTGGCAGCCGGATGGTACTCCGTGCGGAGACGTCGGATCGCCTGGATGATACGGGCCGCCGCCGTGTCGATGTCCTGACGCGTGGTGAAGGCGCCCAGACTGAATCGCAACGAACTGGCCACGATGTCCGGCGGTAGCTGCATGGCCTGCAGGACGGCCGATGGCTCGGTCGACCCGCTGGCGCAGGCCGACCCGATCGAGCAGGAGACGCCCAGCAGATCGAGCGCCATGTGTACAGCCTGGCAGTTGAGTCCCGGGAAAGCCACATTCGACGTGTGTGGCAACCGCGGGGCACCCACGGAGTTAACCACGACCCCGACGTCTGCGTCGCGCAGCAACTGCTCGAAACGGTCGCGCAGCGCCGCCATGCGCGCGGTCCGCGTCTCCGCATCACGCTGCCAGACCTGCAGCGCATGGTGCAGGCCGACCGCCAGCTCCACCGGCTCAGTACCCGGTCGCATGCCCGATTGCTGGAAGCCGCCGAAGAGGATGGGAGCAAGCTGCGCGCTACGGCGGATGATCAGCGCCCCGATGCCGCGCGGGCCGTGGAACTTATGCCCGGTGAGGGTCAGCGCCGTGACCTGCAACTGCCGGAAGTGCACCCGGATCTTGCCCACCCCCTGTACCGCGTCCGTGTGGAACGGGACTCCGGCGGCGCGGCAGCGGCCGGCCAGCGCTTCGATCGGCTGTAACACCCCCGTTTCATTGTTGGCCAGCATGATGCTCACCAGACGCGTCGCCGGCGTCAGCAGCGAGTCGAAATGCGCCTGGTCGATCACGCCCGACGAATCGACCCGCACACGACAGACGTCGAAACCGTGCTGCGCAAGCTGCTCGGCCGGACCCATCACACTCGGATGCTCCACCGCGGAAATAATCACGCGGCCGGGCTGCGTGCCCACCAGGCCGCACAGCGCCAGATTGTTGGTCTCCGTGCCCCCACTGGTCAGAATGACGCGGTCTGCCTGCAGCCCCAACATGTCCGCACCGACCAGGCGGCCAATGCCCTCGCGGGCATCTTCCAGCACCTGGCGCGCGCGCCGCCCGTGCTGATGCGAACTGGCTGCGTTGCCGTAGCCAGCCAGATAACAATCGGACATCGCCTGCACAACTTCAGGATGAATCGCCGTCGTCGCGTTGTGGTCCAGATTGATCATCACGATTCTCGCCCCGAATGAGCCCGGGCCTGTGCGCGCCCACGCACGCTTGACGCGCGATGCGGCTCGCACCGCAAAGCCTCCGTGTAGAAGCGCTCCGCCGCCGCCCAGTTCTGCAGGTCCAACTCCACCCCCGCTAACTCCTCATACTTGCCCGCCAACAACCGGTTCAGCTCGCCTTGAAACGCCTGAGCCGTCGCCGGCTGCGCCGCCAACGCAAACAGATCCGGCATGAAAAGATAGAGTTCTTGTTGGGCCAGCCTGGCAATCTCCGGCCAGAAGATCCGGGCCTGTGCCGGGTTACTGGTCGTCCATTCCAGCCAGTGCAGTTCTCCCTCCACATTCCGCGCGTCCAGGTACCGGGTGAGAATGTGGGCATCCCCCTCCCGCCATATCTGGCCCAGACGCATGGACACCGCGAGATCCCATCTTCCAGGGGGGGATTGGCTCGCGATGTATTGGTGGTCGACCAGTGCCTGTTCCAGCTGCGGCCGGCGGACAGTGCGCCTGACGGGGGTCACCTGGATGCGCACGACTGGCAATTCGAAGTACGTGTAGCTGCGGCGTTCAAACGTGTCGGGGGAAAATTCCTTGCCGAACACCTCGCCGAAGAACAGCGTGCCGGTCCACACGATCAGCAGCGCGCCGACGAGAACCGGCAGGGCGACGAGTACACGCGTCACGATACGTCGCATAGGGGAGGCCTTGGATTCGGCTGGGATCCGACCGGCAGGTCTGCACCGTGCGCTTTCCACAAGAGCGCACCGATCACCTCAGGATTCTACCAGAGGACTGAGAAGAGAAGAGTGAGAAGAGAGGAGAAAGGAGAGAAGAGAGTCGGGGACCTGGTGCTGGGTCCCTCCTATAGTGGGGACACGTCTTCCCGTCGGCGCACAAACCGCTATTGTCCGGACTTTCGCAGGCGGGATACTTAGCAGTGCGGGAGCGTGCCAACTGACGGTTCAGTTGTCGATTGTCGATCGAGGGTCCGGGTTGAGTTCGCACTGTGGCGTGCGGTGCAGAACGGGTCTGCCATGCGAGTCAGGGCGATGGTGAGTGCGGAATGCCTGCACAGCGTGGCGTTGCGGTATCGCGGCGTGACGATGCCTGAGTACATGCGCCGAGCGCGGCCTCGTCCGAGGTGGCTGCTGGGACTGCCGCCGGCGGCGGCGTGCGAGCGCAGCACGGACACGGCCCTGGCGCGGCGGCAGCGATTGGAGGCCATCCTGTTGATTGCCCGGGAGCCGCTCAACAGCCGCAAGCTGGCCGAATACGCGCAGTTAGCCGATGGCACCGAAGCGCGCACGCTGGTCCGCCAGTTGAATCGGCAGTATGACGAGACCGGGCGGGCCTTTCGCGTGGAGTCGATAGGGGGCGGGTTCCGGCTGTTGACCCGGCGGCAGTTCGCGCCCTGGCTGCGACGGTTGACCCATATACCCCCGGTAGAGCGGCTTTCGGCACCTGCTATGGAAACTTTAGCGGTTGTCGCCTATCGTCAACCAGTGTTGCGTGCCGAAATTGAAGCTATTCGAGGGGTCGTGTGCGGCGAGATCCTGCGGCAACTGATGGATCGCGATCTGGTCCGTATCAGCGGGCGCAGCGAGGAATTGGGTCGTCCCTACCTTTACACAACCACTAAACGTTTTCTACAACTGTTTGGTCTCCAGAGCCTGGACGATTTGCCACGAGCATTTTTGTTGCGTAATGACAGTCGCTCGACAGATCAAGCCCTCGGAGTAGTCACCGTACCCATGTCCACCGACGGTCAACAACAGGAGCAGGAGAAGTCGGAAGTGAGTCTTACATTGCCTACCTATCAGCTTGTCGACGAAATGATCGAGGATTCCACCTCCCGCACGGCCACCGTACCGCACTGCGGTTACGATGAGCACGAGGAGTACGACGACGACTTCGAGGAGGAAGAAGACGACAAAGAGCTCGACGAGGACGAGCTCGACGACGAAGAGGATTTCGAGGAGGAAGAGTTCGACGAGGAGGAAGACGAGGAGGAGGACGAGGACGACTTCGAGGACGAGGAGTGGGAAGAAGTCGAAGACGACGACGACCTCGATGAAGGCTGGGATGACGACGAGGAGTGGGAGGAGGACGAGGAGGAGTTCGACGACGAGGAGGAATCCGAGGATGAGGATTTCGAGGAGGAGGACGACGACGAGGAGTGGGAATGAGGGATCGCCGGGCGGTGTGCGCTGCGACGGTCAATCGGTGATTTGAAACAGGTGTCGCAGCGCCTCGAGCAGGCGTGTGGGAGATCCCAGGCTGGCTTCATCGCGCAGGGATTCCAGTGGTGGGTGCAGCAGCTTGTTGACGAGCCGATCGAAGGAGCGTTCGATTTCTTCGCGCGTCCGGGCGTCGGTATCTCCGAGTTTGTTGAGCAGGCGGCGCAGCTCATCGCGTTTGAGTTCTTCGGCTTGTTCTTTGAGGCGACGGATGGTTGGGCCGGTGATGCGGTGTTTGACATCGGCCACGAAGCGCTCGGTCTCTTCGGTGACGATCTGCTGGGCTTTGGGCCATTCTTTTTCGCGCGCCAGGCGGTTCCGTTCGCAGGCGGTCTTGAGGTCATCGATGCAGTAGAGGTACACGTTGTTGAACTGCCCGATGGCCGGCTCGAAATCGCGGGGCAGCGCGAGGTCCAGGATGAAGAGGGGGCGTTGGTTGCGGCGGCAGTGGATGTCGTGGAAACGGTGGGCGGTGACCACAGGCTCCGGAGCGCCGGTGATGCTGACCACCAGATCGGCCCAGGTGAGCCGCGCGTCGAGCTGCTGCCAGGTGTCGACTTCGGCGTGGACGCGCTGTGCCAGAGCCTTGGCCCGCGCCGGATTGCGATTGAGGATCACGATCTGCTGGACACCTTCGTCGCGCAGGTAGCGCAGCGTTTCTTCCCCCATCTCGCCGGCGCCGAGCAACAACACATGCTTGTCGTGAAACGTCTCGAACAGCTGTTTGGCAAAGTCCGCCACCGCCACGCTCGGAATGCTCACCCGCCGCCGGTTGATGTCGGTTTCGGTGGCCACACGTTTGGCCGCCCGGTTGGCCGCCTCAAAGGCGAGGTGCGTGACCGGGCCGGTCAGCTGCTGCTCCTGGGCGACGGCAAACGCCTGCTTCACCTGTGAGAGAATCTGCGCCTCTCCCACCACCATGCTGTCCAGACTCGACGCCACCGCGAAGAGATGCCGCACCACGTCCGCGCCAGAGTACTGGTACATGTGCCCCAGCACATCGCGGTCGTCCAGTCCCTGGAAGTTGGCCAGGAAGCGGACGAGTTGCGGATGGCTGGGCAGATCGCCCGCGCCGTCCGCCGCCACGTACAGCTCCACGCGATTGCAGGTGGACAACAGCACGGCTTCTACCGTTGGGTAGGCAGTGCGCAGGGCCCGCAGCGCAGCCTCGGTCTGCATACGGCTGAACGCCAGACGCTCGCGGATGTCCACGGACGCACTGCGGTGGCTGCATCCCACCAGATGGAGATTCATCGGCTACCTCCCCCACTGCGGAGAAGGTGTGCGGTCCGCTGCCCGAGTTGGCGCCGCGGGCGTGGAAAGCGCGTCGTCCGGGGGGCGCGCGATCCCGTGCTGCCCCAGCAGCACGAGGCAGAGGACGAATCCGAGGAACACGAAACTGGTCAGCGTCACGTAGGCTACCCTGCGCCCCTCCCTGGCCGGCCGGCAGAACGACTCGCACAACAGCGAGAAGGCCATCCACAGAAACAGCACGCCGGATCCGAGGATGACCGGGTCGATCCAGACCACCCTCCCGTCGCGATCGGAGTGGCGGATCAGGTTCAGGGCCAGACCGGCCAGCAGGCCCAGGCCCAGCAGGCACGTCGACCACAGCAACGACCGCCGATTGATGCGCTGTAACCACTCGAGCGGCGGCAGACGGAAGCCGGGCCGCGGTGGGAGCTTGCGCTTGAGCCGATACGATTGCAGCAGATACATCACCCCCCCGGCGAATCCGAGCGCGGTGACCGCCGTCGCCAGCATCAGCGCGATGCCGTGCAGCAGCGCCCAGTAGCTCAACGCCTGTGCCCGGGCAAACGGCGGCAACAGCCGCACGGCATGGGCCGTGCCGATCAGGGCCAGCACCAGCGGCAACAGGAAGATCCCGACCGTGGTCGCCGGTCGGCGGACGGCCATCGCCAGATAGGCGGCCGCCAGGATCCAGGCCGCCAGCAGGCACCAGTCGTACCAGCTGGCCAGCGGCGTCACGTTGGCCGTCTGCAGCTCCTGACGCGTCAACGTCGACAAGTATATCGTGTGCGCCAGCAGCCCGGCCGCGGCGAACACGATCATCAGGATCCAGCGGACCGGCACCCGGAAGAACAGCCGGGACACCTCCAGCGCCAGGGTGATCGCGTAACTGGACGCAAAACAGGTGATGGTTATCCCGGATAACATGTCATAGCGTCCAACAATCACAGAGGTGTCTCGAGGTCATATTCCTTGAGTTTCTTGTGGAGTGTGTTGCGGTTGATGCCCAGGCGGGCGGCCGCCTTCGTCTGCACATTATTGCACGAGAGCATCACCTGGACGATCAATTCCCGCTCCACCCGGTTGACGATCTTCGCGTGCAGCCTATCTTCGTCCGGCGCCGCGGTCGACAGACCCTGTTGGACTACTTCGTAGGTCAGCGTCTCGAAGTCGATGCCGCGCTCCAACTTCCGCGGCTGCTCCCGGCCGACGACCGCCGGCGGCAGCAGATCCAGCGTCAACTCATCGCCGTCCGCCATGACCACGGCACGTTCCGCATAGTTCTGCAGTTCGCGCACATTACCTGGCCAATGGTAGTTTTGCAATGCATCGAGCGCCTCGCGCTGGATGTGCACCACGTACCGGTCATTCAGTTCACTGTAGTGGTTGAGGAAGTGCGCGACCAGTTCCGGAATGTCCTCGCGGCGGTGCCGCAGCGGCGGAATCTCGATCGGCACGACGTTCAGCCGCCAGTAGAGGTCTTCCCGGAAACCGTCGTCGTCGACCATCTGCAGCAGATTCCGGTTGCTGGCGGCGATGACCCGCACATCGACCTGAATGGTCTGGGTGTCACCCACCCGCTCGAACTCGCGTTCCTGCAACACGCGCAGCAGTTTGACCTGCAGCATGCGCGAGGTGGAGTTGATTTCATCCAGGAAGATGGTGCCGGTGTGGGCGGCCTCGAAGCGCCCGGTCCGGTTCTTGATCGCGCCGGTGAACGCGCCGTGCACGTGCCCGAACAGCTCGCTCTCCAGCAGACTCTCGCTCAACGCCCCGCAGTTGACGCGGACGAAGGGGCCGGTGGCCCGATTGCTCAGATGGTGAATCGCGGCGGCGATCAGCTCCTTGCCGGTGCCGGTCTCGCCGAGCAGCAGCACCGAGGCGTTGCTGCGGGCCACGCGGCGCGTGATCCGATACACCTCTTCCATCGCCGGGCTGGATCCGATGATGCCGGGAATGGGTGGCCCGGATTCGTGTGCTGTGCGCGGGAGATAACTGCCCATGGTTCTGTTGAACCAGCGTTGATTTAATCGTCCGTCTGGGAGGGATCTGCCTGGCGGGTCGGCGCTTCGACCGTGTCGAGAATGGACGCCAGGACCTCCTGGGTGCCACGATCCAACCCCTCGCTGGCATTGTACAAGTCGTATTGCTGCTGCAGTTGGGTGCGGGAGAGCCGCAGGCCGCGGCGCGTGACCGCGACGCGCAAGGCCTCGGCCGCCGCCTGCCGCGCCGAGAGCGGCTGCAGATCGTTGCTGGCGAACTCGACCAGCGCCTGCTGCGCGCCGGGGGAACCCAGCAGGCCGAGCACGCGGCTGGCCGACACAGCGAAGGGGGGATAGAGCAGCGCCTGCTGCATCCGCCCGTCCAGTCGCATCAGGTCGTAGAAACCATACGTGTCGGAATCGGCCGCCAGGCGGGCCACCGCATCGAGGGCCCAGGTGGCGGCCCGTAACCGTTGCTCCTCCGGCACCCATTGCCGCCCCGCCGCGGCGATCAGTTGCTGCGTGTCGGCAATCAGGTCCTCGCGCGTTTGCGGCGGCGCCAACACCACGGTCAACGGGTCCCGAGTGGCCAGCCGCCGCGCCGCCGCGGTGTGTATGTCGCGCGCCATGATGCCGATCGGCAGGTCGGCCGTCCGGGGATCGCGCCGCAGCACCTGCACCAGCTCCGCAAACGGTGGCTGGTCGATCGCATCGCTCAGCAGGACGAACGCATAGTCCGGGCTGGTGAATGCGCGCAGCGCCACCGCGCGGCCGGCGAATTCGGCGTCGGACTCATATCCCAGTTCCGTGAAGTACCCGGCGAGCGTGCGCGCTAGCTCCGCCCGGGGATCGCCGATCAACACGCGCAAGCGCCCCCCCGACGCCGACAAGTGTCCCAGCACCTCCGGCAAGAAGCTGCTGCCCGGATATGACCGCCGCGGATCGCACTTCAGGATCGCCTGGGCGGCCGCAAACTGGATGCGGCGGTGCGGGTCGAGCAAGGCCCGGACCAGCAGGCGCGGCTGGCCGTCGGCACTTTCCACCAGGGTGCTGTCCTGCAGATCGCCCAGCAGATCGATCGCCGCGATCGCCGCCCCGTAAGACTGGATCTTCAACGCCCGGTCCAACACACGCTCCAGGAGGTCGGCGCCCCCCTGCGCCGCGTTGGCGACGATCGGCGCGTCGGCCGCGTTCAACGCCCGGTCATAGCCGGCTTCCCGCTTGGCCAACTCCAGCGCCGTGACCAGGTACACGATCCGGGACTCCTCCACCGCCGGGTCGACCAGATAGCGCAGCGCGGCCAACTCGCCGGCCTTCACGAAGGCCGCATCGGCCTCGGACCAGTCGCGTGTCACCAGTCGCTGTTGCGCCGCATCCCAGGTCCACAACGCCACCAGGCCGCGCGCATCGACCGCCCCCGGCGTGGCCCCGGCCAGGAACGCTTCGATCCGCTGCGTCAGATACGACACCGCTTCGCCGCGCGACGGGACGGAGCCGATGAGTGCCTGGAGCGCCTGCTGGGCCGCGTCCCGTACCGCCGGGTCGCCCTCTTGCTTCCAGGCCGGAGCCAGCAGGTACGGTACCGCCTCGCGCGATTTGAGTTCGCCCAGCACGCTCGCCACCGCCACCTGTACGGCCGGGTCCGGCGATGCCAGCGCGGCGGTCAACGGGGGGACCGCACTCGGGCCGATCGCCGCCAGAGTTCGCTGCACCGCCGCATGCGTGGCGGCCCGCGTGGGATCGGCCAGTGCCTCGACCAGGACAGGAATCGCTACCGGCCCGGCCTGCACCAGATCGGACATCGCCAGCCGCCGGGCAGCGGCGTCCGCTCCCGCCAGGCGATCCACCAGACCGGCCAGCCGCTCCACGTCCCGCCTCCGCGCGTCGGTCGCCTGCAGGACCGCATCAGCCACCTCCTTGCCTGCCGGCTGCAGCGCCTCCTGAGTCGACAGCTCCAGGAAGAACGCCGACCCGAAGCGCGTGTGGAGTTCCACCAGTTCGCTGGCCGCGGGCAGCGACGCGGCGAACTGCTCCAGGTACTGCTTGGCCAGCGCCGGCCGGTTCAGCTGGATCAAAGTTCGGATGTCCTGCAGCCAGTGCACGGGAGTGGTGGGCTTGACCTCCAACACCGACAGCACGAAGGGGTCGGTTTCGGGCGGGAGCGCCTCTTCCTGGGGCTGCTCGGCTGCCGTCCCCTCGTCTCCGGCCGCCGGCTCTGACGCTGCCTGCTCCGCGGCCGCAGGGGCCGCCGGCGGAGCTGGGCCCGCCGCGCCATCCTGCGCCGCGCCCCGCGCTGTGACCAGCAGCAGCGCCAGGATGAAGATCCAGGACAGGTGGTTCCGCAGAGGTGCATATTGGCTGTTCATGCGAGCTGCTTCTTCCAGTGTTGTACTTGCTGCGCCACCTGGTGCGGGGCAGTGGAACCATACGAAACAAAAGCGGCCACGGCGTGGGCGGCGCCCAGCACGTTGTAGACGGTCGAGTCGAGTGTCGGATCGAGCTGCTGGAATTCGGCCAGCGGCAATTCGGCCAGCTGCAGACCTTGTTCCATCGCTTTGGCGACCAGCTGGCCCACGAAGTGATGAGCGCGTCGCTGGGCCACCCCGCGCTGGATGAAGAACTCCATCAGCGTGGTGGCGTCCAGATAGCCGCGCTCGAGTCGGCTCTGGATGGCCGAGCGATCGAGCTGAGCACCGTGCACCAGCGGTTCGGCCAGCTCCAGGCAGGCTTCCACGGTGTCGAACGCGTCAAACAACGGGCGTTTGTCTTCCTGCAGATCACGGTTGTACGCCAACGGCAGGCCCTTGACGAGCACCAGGAGGGTCTGCAGATCGCCAATGACGCGGGCCGTCTTGCCGCGCGTCAGTTCCAGCACGTCGGGGTTCACTTTCTGCGGCATGATCGACGAGCCGGTGCAGAACTCGTGGGGCAGCCGCAGGAACCCGAATTCCGCCGTCGACCACAGGATCCACTCCTCGGCCCACGTACTCAAATGGCACGCGATCAGGGACAGGACGAACAGGGGTTCCAGCACGAAATCCCGGTCGCTCGAAGCGTCGATGCTGTTGGCCAGGATCGTCTCGAAGCCCAATCGCCGCGCTACATTCTCGCGGTCGATGCGGAGCGAGCTGCCCGCCACCGCGGCTGTCCCGAGTGAGCAGGCATTCACCCGGCGACGGCAGTCCGCGAGGCGCTGCCGATCACGCTCGAACTTCTCGCAGTAGGCCAGCCAGTAGTGCGCGGCCAGTACCGGCTGCGCTCGCTGCAGATGCGTGTAAGCCGGCAGGACCACATCACCATCCGATTCGCACCGGCCAACAAATGCCCGCTGCAGCGCGACCAGTCGTTGATCGACCCGATCAACAGCGTCCCGCACCCACAGCCGCGTGGCCGTACTCACCTGATCATTGCGGCTGCGCCCCGTGTGCAACTTCCGCCCCACATCCCCCAGCCGCTCGATGAGCGCCTGCTCGATGTGCATGTGGATATCCTCCAACTCCACACGCAACGGGAGCGTGCCCGCCTCCAACTCCTGGCGGATCGCCTCGAGCGTCACGACCAACTGCTGGCATTCATCTCGCGATATCAGCTCCACGTCGGCCAGCATCTGGGCATGGGCGATCGAACCGGCGATGTCGTGGGCATAGAGCCGCTGGTCGAAGCTCACGCTCTCCGTGAACCGGTCGACCCGCTGGTCGGTGGATGTTCCAAACACTCCCGAACGAGAAGGACTTGTCACGCAGCGCTCGTTTACCATGAGGGGAACTGGCGCGGGTCACAGCGCCTGACCAACAAGTTGACCGGAAGACGGGCAGCTCACGCTGCGCCGCTGTACACACACCCCGGCAGAAAAAACATAAGTCCATACTAAGCAGGGTGTTGAGCACTGTCAACGCGACCTGGTTGACGGTGCACAGTGTCTAGGCAGCAGCGTCCAGGCAACCGGGCGGGTCTGCCGTATCCCCTTGCCAGGTTTTCCAGGGCGGTGTTAATTATTACAGACTGCAGGATCTTCACCGCACGAGGACCCGTCAGCGTGCCACGACGTGACGGCCTGCGAATAATCCTGCTGATCGGCTCCGGCCCGATTGTGATTGGCCAGACCTGCGAGTTCGATTACTGCGGAAGACCGGGAGAAGTTCCAGCAATCGCGGAAGGATACCCCAAGAGGAGCTACTGACACCATGCAACGCCGTGAGTTTCACCGCCGCGTCGCCGCCGCCCTCCTGGCCGGCGGCCTGTGGGAGTCTACACGGACACTCGGTCGCGCCGCCGCCGCGCCGGCGGCCGCTGACCCGCTGCCCATCCTCGACACGCATCAGCATCTGTGGGATCTCGATCGCCAGCGCGTGCCGTGGCTGGAAAAAGGAAAAGGCCTGCTCGGCCGGAGCTACTGGATCGACGACTACCTCGAGGCGACGCGAGACTGGAACGTCGTGCAGGCCATCTACATGGAGATCAATGTCGCGCCGGACGACCATGCGGCAGAGGTGGAAGTGATCACTGAACTGTGCCGCAGCGGCAAGTATCCGACCGTGGCCGCCGTGATTGGGGGCCGACCGGGCGAACCTTCCTTCGCCGACTACATCCGCACCCACGTCCACAACCCCTATGTGCGCGGCGTCCGCCAGGTCCTCCACGGCGATACGCCTCGCGGGTACTGCCTGCAGGAATCGTTTGTCGCGTCCATGAAGCTCCTCGGCGAACTGGGGCTCAGCTTCGACATCTGCGTGCGGCCCGGCGAGTTGCCCGACGCGGTGGAACTCGTCACGCGCTGTCCCGAAACACGTTTCATCGTCGACCACTGCGGCAATGCGGACCCGAAAGCGTTCCTTCCCGCCGCGCGGCGCGGTGGTGCCGCTCCCTCCCATGATCCGGACCTCTGGCGCCGCGCGATGGCCGATCTCGCCCAGGCTCCCAACACGATCTGCAAGATCAGCGGCATCGTGGCCCAGGCTCCGAAACCCGAGTGGACTCCCGACGACCTGGCGCCGATCGTCAATCACTGCCTCGACTCGTTCGGCCCGGACCGCGTCGTGTTCGGCGGCGACTGGCCCGTGTGCCGCGCCGGCGCGGAACTCGGCCAGTGGATCGCCGCACTCCATGAAATCGTCCAGAAGCGGCCGGAGGTCGAGCGGCGGAAGCTGTTTCACGATAACGCGAAGGCCTGCTATCGGGTCTGAGTATCCGTAGGGTGTGACGCGCTCGCGTCACTCGCCGCATCCATCGTCACGCGGCCGCCTCGCGAGCAACGTCACACCATGGCGCTTCGGCACGGCTAACAAGTAAGCTGGGACGGTGAAAGGCTCGGTCATTCTGAGCCAGTTGTAGTGGGCAAATCCATGCCATGGATGGGCCCATCCGCGGAAGTTCAATCGACATGGCGGCACCTGACGGCCTTGGATTACGTGGTGGGAACGGGGGACCGCGATAGGACCGATGGTTCCTCGCTCCTGCGGTCTCCTCTCTACTTTCTCCTCTCGCGCGCTCAGGGATGACAGCGTCCGGTGCTAGCTGGGGGGCGGTGCTTCCGATCTTGACCCGTTTGCCAGGGAAATCTATGCTGGCCCCCAATCTGGCGCAACCCAGGCGCGGGTGGGCAGTTGGGCGATGCGCCGCGAGCACCTAGGCAAGGAGGCAAGGGTATCGACATGAACGCATCGCAGCATCTCTCAGGCACCACTCCCGTATCGGTTCCCTTGTTGGACGTCGTGGGCGGCAATGCGCCGCTGCGTGACGAGATTCTGGCGGCGATCGCGCGCGTGGTGGATTCCGGCCGGTTCCTGCACGGACCGGACTGTCGGCAGTTGGAGGCCGAGGTGGCGCGGCGGTGCGAGGTGCCGCGCGCCGTCAGCTGTGCATCGGGCAGCGATGCATTGCTGCTGGCCATGATGGCGTTCGGGATCGGCCCTGGCGACGAGGTCATCGTGCCGAGTTTCACGTTTTTCGCGACGGCCAGCTGCGTGTGGCGTGTGGGAGCGCAGCCGGTCTTCGTCGACATCGACCCGGTGACGTTCAACATGGATCCGGAGCAGGTGGAGGCGTCGATCACACGTGCCACGCGGGCGATCATTCCGGTCCATCTGTTCGGGCAATGCGTGGCGATGGACGAGATCAACCGGATTGCCCAGCAGCACGACCTGTACGTCGTGGAAGATGCGGCCCAATCGATCGGCGCCAGTTATCAGGGCCGGCCGGCCGGGTCCTGGGGGCACGTCGGCTGCTTCAGTTTCTATCCCACGAAGAATCTCGGCGGGATGGGTGACGGTGGCATGCTGACGACCCGGGACGAAAAACTGGCCAATCGTCTGGCCCTGTACGCGGCGCACGGCATGGAGCCGCGTTACTATCACCAGGTGGTCGGCATCAACAGCCGTCTGGATTCGATCCAAGCGGCCGTGCTGAACGTGAAGCTGCAGCAGCTCGACGCGTGGAACCAGGCGCGGGCGCGGAACGCCGCGCGCTATGACGAGCTGTTCACGGCGGCCACGCTCGACCGGCAGCTGGTCTTGCCGACGACGACCAGGAAGCAGTGTCACGTCTGGAATCAGTACACGATCCGCGTGCCGGACGGCCAGCGCGACGCGCTGCGCGCCTACCTGGCGAAGGCCAACATTGGCAGCGAGATCTACTATCCGGTGCCGCTGCATCTGCAGGAGTGTTTTGAGCCGCTGGGGTACCAGGTTGGCAGTCTGCCGGAGACGGAACGGGCGGCCAACGAAGTGCTCAGTCTGCCGATCTATCCGGAGCTGACCGAAGCCCAGCAGGCGGCGGTGGTCGGCCAGATCGGCCGCTACTACACGAAGCGGATGCGGTCCGCGGCCTAGGCCGGGCCGGCCGCCTCGTGCTCAGTCCTTCTTGCGCAGCACCTTGCGCATGGAAGGGATCAGCAGCGCGAGCATGCCGAGCAGTATGCCGAGGAACAGCAGCGCGTAACCGATCATCCAACTCTTGCCGCACAGCACCGGCAATGCCAGCGCCGCGGGGACCGCGGCGGCGGCCGGTGCCGTGTGCGTGGCGAGCAGGAGAGCGGACAGGACGATCACCAGCAGGTGGCGGCGGAGCGCGGGTGGCTGTGACATCATGATATCGGCGACAGTCGGGGTTGATGCGGGCACGGGTGGCAGGCGCGGCGACACGGGTCGCGCCGGGTGCTTATTGTAATCCACCGCGGCCGGACTGCCAAACGCGAGTCGGGCGCTTGTCAGTGCTCCTCCGGCGCCGGCAGATCGCTGCTGAGAATCGCATGGATTGCCTGGGCGACCGGCTCGGCGTCCGGGTCCAGATTCACCTCCTGGCTCTCGCCGGTACGCAGATCCTTGACCTGGCAGGTCCGCCGTGCCCATTCGTCGTCACCGGCCACCAGCGCCACGCGGAATCCGCGCTGGTCGGCGTACTTGAGTTGCTGGCCCAACCGTTTGGCTTCCGGGTACAGCTCGACGCGCAGCCCGGCCGCACGCAGCTGAGCGGCCAGCTGGAGGTAGGCCGGCAGGTGATCCGGGGCGAAATAGGTAAGGAGCACCGAGGCCGGCGTGGCTACCTTCTCGACCATGCCCAGCTCTTCCATCGCGGCCAGCAGCCGGTCGAGTCCGAGCGAGGCGCCGATGCCCGGCAGATGCTGTTTCGTGAACAGCCCGGCGAGATTGTCGTAGCGGCCGCCCGAGCAGACGCTGCCGATCGTGGGGAGCGGGCCCAGGTAGGTCTCGAAGATGGTGCCGGTGTAGTAGTCGAGCCCGCGGGCGATGGACAGATCGAGCTTCACGCGCGTGTCCGGCACACCGGCCGCCCGTACCCCGGAGAGCACCTGCCGCAGGCTCTCGGCGCCGGCCGCACCGTTCGCGCTGCCCGCCAGGATGGTGTCGAGCTGCTGCAGCACCTCATCGGCCGTGCCGCGCAGGGCGGCCAGCTGGAGCACCTGCTGGGCCTGCGCGCGGGTCGCCTGCGCCTGCTGCTGCATCTCCTCGAGCACGTTCTCCGCGCCGATTTTGGCGAGCTTGTCGAGCGCCCGCAGGATAGCGGTCGCCTGGGCCGCCAGGCCGAGCTTTTCGAGCAGGCCGTTGAGGACCAGGCGGTTGTTGACGCAGATCGTGAACTGGTCGAAGCCGATGGCCAGCATCAGGTCGTGGATCACGAGCGCTGTTTCGATGTCGGCCACTACGCTCTGGGTCCCGATCGTGTCGAAGTCACACTGCATGAACTCCCGGTACCGGCCCCGCTGCGTGTTCTCGCCGCGCCAGACGGTGGCGACATGGTACCGCTTGAAGGGCATCCCCAGCTCGGACGCATGCTGGGCCACGAACCGCGCCAGGGGCACCGTCAGATCGAACCGCAGCCCTACCGCGCGCCCACCATGATCGACAAACTGATATAGCTGGCGATCGGTCTCGTCGCTGCCCTTGCCTTGAAGCACTTCCAGGTACTCGAGCGCCGGCGTGTCAATCGGACTGAAGCCGTACGACCGGTAAACGCGTTTGGCCGTCTCGATCAGCCGCTCGCGCGGCATCATGGAGCTTGGTACGTAGTCGCGAAAGCCTTTCAGCGTGCGCGGAGTGATGAGGGACACGGTGGGGCGCCTTCTGCCGGAAGTTCAATTCAATACGGGGAGCAACGCGGGTCGCGGACTGCGGACCTCCTGGCCGGGCTTCTGCAGGACCGCCTCCGCATACTCGCTGATCTGCTCCGGTGTTTCAAAGTACCGTTCGTACGTGAAGTCGTCGTCGTACTCACAGGCATCGGTCGAGTACTCGCGGCAGATCTGCGGCCGCGTGGCGTAGATCCCGCAGCGGTTGTCCGGCTGCAGATGCTTGCACGTGGTGTGGACCAGCAGGTACCACTGGCCGTCCTCCGTGAACACCGTCGCGCGGTCATGCAGCAGATACCACCGGATATACTCGAAATCGGCCTGCTCCGTCGGCGCATCGATCGGAAGGGCAAAGTACCGGCAGCAGCGGCCGGTGCAGTAATCGCACAGCACTTCGCCAGGCTGGAGCTGCGCGCGGGAGGTCTGCTGGGGAATCGGCTCGGTCATGACGGATATGTGCGATAAACGGGGTCCGGGGAGAGGGCCAAATCGCAGCCCGACCAGCGGCCGGCCGCGGCGGCAGAGCCTATATTTGGCTAATCAGTTAAGGGTATCAGACAGGGTCACGCTTGACCAGTTGACGCAGAATACGCGATGGAAACCATTATCACCGCTCTGGGGCCCGACAACGTGGGGCTGGCCGACCCGATCGTCCATTTCGTGACCGGGCAGGGGGCCAATATCGAAGAAATCCAGATGTACAATCACGACTCGGCCGCGCTGTTTGCCATGCTGCTGCGGATCGCACTGCCCGCCGGCAAGTACGCGGAACTGGGCGAGGCCATGGAGCAGATCGGCCAGCGCACGAACCTGGCCATTCGCGTCTGGTCCCCCGAACTCCGCGCGCAGCGCCCGCGTCTGGCCCTCTGGACCACCCACCGCACGGAGCCTCCCCTGGCGCTGCTGCGCGCCGTCCGCGACGGGCGGCTGGCCGCCGACATCGCCGTGATGATGGGTAACCGCCCGGCCTGCCGCGGACTGGCCGAACAGTTCCACGTCCCCTGGCATCTGACGGCGGACGAACAGGGCAACCCCCATGACGACCAGATGCTGGCACTGCTGGACGAGTACGAAACCGACTACGTCGTGCTCGCCCGCTACATGCGCATTCTGCCCCCCGCGACCTGCTGGGCCTACGCGGGCGGGCGCATCATCAACCTGCACCACGGACTGCTGCCGAGCTTCCCCGGTGCGCGACCCTATCACGATGCGTTCGCCAGCCGCATGCTCACCTACGGCGCCACATGCCACTTCGTCGTGCCCGAACTGGATGCCGGAAATCAGATCATCTTCCAGTCCACCTTCACGACCCCACCCGGCATGAAACTGGATGACATCATCCGGATCGGGCAGGAAGACAACGAGCCGCGGTGCCTGGTCGAGGGTGTGCGGCGCGTCGTGGACCGCGAGGTCCGGTTGCACTTCCAACGCGTCGTGGCTCAGTACTGATCCCGCGATCACCGTACCCCCGCGATCACGGTACCCCCAGGACACGGTCGGAACAGGACGACAGGTCCAGCGTCAGTCTCGCCGGGCGTAACGGCCCAATGCGTCACGAGGGAAGCTAACCTCGTCGCCCAACGCAACCCGCAGACCTCATCGTCCTGTTCCGCAACCGTTCAGGCGCCCTGCGCGGGATCGAGCGGCATCCCCACGACGCCGGCTCCCCGCCACAGCCACCTCGGGAAAGAAGACCTTGCGGTCCTCCTCGTGTTATGTATCGTGCACCCGCCCCGTCCAACTCCCGGGGAACTCACCGGGAACGCGCGCTGACCCCCCCACCCGCTGTCTCTTGTTCCGTTTGCGCGATTCCTGCTGATTGCAGCGACTGAGTGCGCCGAAGGCGTTACACTCCGCACCCCGGGCTGCGGAGTGTAACCGCTTCGCGGTAAAGAACAGCGGACAAGCGGACAGCCGGGGCAAGACGCCGTACGTTGGCAATGAGCCGCGTGCTGATGCGTCAGCTTCTCGTCCAGTTGTTGGTTGTTGGGCTCACCGATCCGCTCCTTCAGCACGGCTAACAAGTAAGCCACACGGCCCAGTTGCCAATTCCCGAATTCCCGCATTCCTGAATTCCCCCTGTGGTCCCTCTCCCGAGAAAGTGCGTTCCGGCACCTGGAAATGGATGTTGAACTCTAAGGTGGTTTTCGTGTACTGTTCCCCCCCCTCACCCAACCTGGAATCGCATGTCGTGGGAGCACCGAGATATGAGCTCGTTAGTTCCGGCTCTGGAAGCCTGGGTTCCGCAGCACAGCGATGCCAACCCGGCGGACCAACCGGTGTTGCCACCGTTCGTGGCGTTGCCGGCGTTTGAGCCGCGTCAGTCTGTGCTGGTCTCCTGGCCGGTACGTGTGGCGCAGGCCGCCGACCGCGTGGTGGCACGGGCTCTCCCGGCACGCCATCCGCCGAGTCTCGGGAGCAGCGGACTGGCAGAGATCGCGTTGGCCGGACTCGATCGCTGGTGCCGGCTGATCCCCTATCATCAGGAAGTCGTGGTGGCCGCTCGGGCACGCCTGCGCATCGAGCAAGCCATCGCGCGGCGCGCGAAACGGTACCGGCGGTTCCTGGAGCTGAAGCGAGCGATGGCCGACCGGCCCCTGTCCGCCAACGCTGACGGCACAGGTCAGCTGCACTTGAATCCAGCGAACTGCTGGATTCGCTGGAGCACCGAGTCGGATGTGGCGGCAAACAGCCGGCTGTCGGGCAGCGCCTTGTTTTTCCTGGATGGAAGCGATCTGCGCGGCATCCGCATGGGACTCGAAGGGCAGGTCCTGATCAACGAACTGGCCGACTACGAGCCCTGTACGGTTGCCCAGTGGGCACGCCTCTCAGCGCTGGTCGACGCCCCTCAGCTCACGCAACTTGCGCGCCACTTGATCGACATTGGACTGGTGGCTCACACCTGACGGGCGGGATCAGAGATTTCTCGAGTTCGGCACAGGATTATATGTTTGATTTGTGTTGCATGCGACGCAGAAAATTGCCGATTAAACTCCCGGTTGAGTGCTTCACGATTGACTGTGAGGTACAATACCAGCAGAGACTCAAATACTTCCGGTCGTGATTCCGACAGAGGGACCAAAAGAAACGCGTTGGCCAGGATCACCAAACGGCTTGTGCAGTAGCACGCCAGATCCTCGCCTTTCTCGCAGCGACTCCATTTGTCGCAATTGGCCGGAAGTTTGAGATAGGAAAGGCTGTAGCTTGAGCCAGCACTGCTGGGTCGGTTACAGCCTTTTTTTGTTCTTTGTTCGTGGTGCGATGCTTTGTGCGTTGTCTGGCTGCCGGGCTTCTACTGGACGGCCAACATGGCCAGTTGCAGCAGCGTGATCAGGTCGAGTGCGTTGTGGTGCAGCACGCTGCGCATCAGCCAGGCGTCGCCGGTGCGGACGAAGTCGTGATATGCGGCCGGGATCGCGTGGCCGGGAATGTCTTCCTCGCGCCGCCGGTGGCAGACGTGCCGTTCGAGCGTCTGCAGGCGGCAATCGGGGAGCCGGCCGCCCCAGCGGCGCCGCGCATGGTGCAGCAGGTCGCAGTGGATCAGAGCTGGTCGCGGATCGCCGCGCTGCGCTGGTGGCGCGCAGCCGGCCGCCGCGGAGGCGGCAGATTCGGACGCGGGTACGGCACGCGGGTCCTGGCCGAGATGGTGCAGCGTGCTGCGGTCGTGCACCATGGGCCAGTCGAAACTTTTGCCGTTGAATGTGACCAGCACCTGTTTCCCGGCAGCCAGGGTCCAGAGCGTGTGGAGGAGCGGTTTTTCTTCCGCGTACGTGCGCGCCAGCAGTTGCGAGAGCATCCAGCAACCGTTCTGTTCGTGCAACAGGCCGGCCAGGAAGATGGGCGAACCGGCAAAGCCGCAGGTTTCCAGGTCCAGGAGCAGGACCTGGCCGGGCAGGCTGCGGAGGAACGCCTGCAATTCCGCCGGTCGCCGGTGGGCCTGAGTGCGGAGTTCGTCGAGCCGGATCTGCTCGCGACTCAACCACTCGGCCCCGTGCGGCCAGAGGTCCCAGAGCCGTCGTTCGCGCAGCCAGTGTCTGCCCCACGCCGTGTCCACCTCGCAGCCGGGCGGCAGCTGTGACATATCGTTGTCCGGCGTCTCCCGCCGGAGCTCCTGCGCAGCGTCCGGTGCAGTGTCCTGTGCAGGGCACGGCTGTGGCGGCGCGAGCGGCAGGGTGCTGCGCGCGAGCTGACTCAAGCGTGAAAGCACGTCGTCGGTCAACATGGGTCAGGCGTCTTCCCTGCGGCCACGGTTTGTTCCGCAGCGCACAGCAGATCCAGCAGCAGTTGGGTGGCCGCTTTGTCGGGAACCGGGTAACCGCGTGTCAGGTCCGGATCGCTGTGGATGGCCGGACGCAGATTGGGCAATCCGATACAGCTTGGGCAGCCGGCATCGCAGGGGCACTCGCGGACCAGCTGCCGGCAGAGCACCAGGAGGTTTTCGAGCAGCGTGTATCCCTTCTCGCAGTATCCCAGCCCGCCGGGATAGCGGTCATACAGGATCAGGCTGCTCGCCCCCAGATTCCTGCTGTCCACAACGCCGCTGATGTCGCGGCTGTCACACATGGCGATCATCGGCAGCGCGACGACGGCCAGGTTCCGCAGCCCGCACAGCCCTTCACTCGGGCGATAGCCGGCCTGCCGCAGGCCGCTCCGCACCGACTCGTCGGGGGTCAGCCAGCAGGCGGTGGTCGGCAGCCGCTGGGCCGGCAGATCGACCGTCCCGTACCCCACATTCTCGCGAGTGGCGAAACGGATCTTCTTGAAACCGACCGTCTTCCAGCTCACATCCACTTCGCCGTAGGCCAGCAGGGCCAGGGCTGGCACGCGGCGCTGGCAGGTCTGGCGCGTGATATCCACACTGCTGTCGAGCACCGCCTGGGTATAGTAGTCCATTTCGTGCCGCTCGACATAGGCGACGCGGCCTTCCCAGTCCAGTTCGCGCACGAAGTACGATTCGCCGTTGTGCAGGTAGACCGCTTCGGGGTACACCAGTTCGGGAGCGCTGATCGCATCCACATTCGCAATGACGTGATGCGCGGCCTCGGCCTCCGGTGGGTGCACCGCGGCACCGCCGCCGCCCGATTGCACCGCGCGCTGCGCGCGGCTGTCGCTCACCTGCTGCGATGACCGGCCGGCTGCCACGACCGTGCTGCCGCGCTGCGCGCGGGGCGGCTGAGTGCGCAACACGATGCTGAACGTGTTGTCGCTCATGTGCCGCAGACTGATCTGCTGCGCCGGATTGACCGCGCCGCTGTAGTAATACTGGCCGTCGATGTGCGACAGCTGATGCGCGTCGCACAGGATCTCTGCCACCGCCGGTCCGCTGCGCGCGAACGACGACACGGTTGGCTCATCGAGCGGCAGTTCGAAGGCGGCGGCCTGGAGGTGCCGCGCCAGGACATACGGATTCTCGGGATCCACGACCGCATGTTCGGGGGACTGAGCGAAGAAGTAGCGGGGGTGCCGCGCCAGGTACTGGTCCACCGGATCGTTGCCTGCCAGCAACACAGTCAGGCTCTCGCCGCGCCGCCGGCCGCTGCGGCCTGCTTGCTGCCAGGTACTGGCAATGGTGCCCGGGTAGTGGAGCAGGAGGGTGACGTCGAGCGAGCCGATGTCGATCCCGAGTTCCAGCGCGTTGGTGGCGGCCACGCCGCGCAGGCGTCCCGCAAACAGATCCTGTTCGATCTCCCGCCGCTCGTGCGGCAGATAGCCGCCGCGGTAGGCGCGCATCTGAGCGGCCAGTGGCGAGCCGGCGTGGCGCAACGTCTGCTGTACGAAGCGATTGACCAGTTCCGTGGCCTGCCGGGTGCGCGTGAAGGTGAGCGTCTGTGCGCCGCGCTGCATGGCCTGGGCCATCAGCCACACTGCATCGTCGGTCGCGCTCCCCCGTGCCAGCGCATCCTGCTGGGACGCCGCCGGGTTCCACAACGCGAAGTACTTTCGCCCGCGGGGCGAACCGTCGTCGTCGATTACCGACATCGGGCGGCCCGTCAGACGCGCAGCCAGCTCGCCCGGATTGGCGATCGTGGCACTGGCCGCCAGAAACACCGGGTGGGCCCCGTAGTGGGCACAAACGCGGCTCAACCGCCGCAGCACACAGGCGACGTGCGCACCGAGAATCCCCCGGTACGTGTGCACTTCGTCGAGCACGACGAACTTGAGCGCGCTGAAGAAGCGGCTCCACTTCGGATGATACGGCAGGATCGATGCGTGCAGCATGTCCGGATTGGACAACACCAGATTCGCTTCCGCCTTGATGCGCCGCCGCTGCGCGGTCGGGGTGTCGCCGTCATACACGCCGGGATGCACCCCCGCGAATGCATCGGGCGCGGCCGCCAGCAGTTCCAGCTGACCTTTGAGCTGATCCTGCGCCAGCGCTTTGGTGGGAAACAGGTACAGCGCACGCGCTGCGGGATCTGCCAGGCAAGCCTCGAGAATCGGCAGGTTGTAACACAGCGTCTTGCCGCTCGCCGTGCCGCTCACCACCACCCAGTCGCGCCCGTCCCGCGCGGCATCCAGCGCCTGGGCCTGATGCACGTAAAGCTGCTGGATGCCCGAGGCTGCCAGGAGATGCCGCAACTCGTCCGGCAACGGGCGGCCCGGCTCGGCATAACGCCCCGCGCGCTCCTCCAGGTGCTCCACATGCACCAGCTGGCCCGCGTAGCCGGGCTGGCTCTCGATCTCTCGCAGAAATGACGCCACATCCATGCAGGTGCCTCCTGGATAGCGTCGGCTGTGGGCTGGTGGTCCGCCCCCCCGGCCAGCCAGTACCCGAGGCGCTACTAAACATGCGTCTACTATACGAATCCTGAGATTCAGGGCAAGAGCAGGACGCGGGGGCAGTGGGCCAGAACGGGTGCCCCGCACGATCGGTGCATCCCGTTAATCCCGGTCGACCGGTCAGGCCCGGAGATCTTCTGGCCGCAAATGGGCAAACAGCGGCGTGGGGCGAGGTACGTTTTGTCATGAAACCGCATGTCCAAACCTGGTGCCTCCGGAGCCTGAGCGTCCTGTGCCTGGCCACTGCGCCGCTGTGCCTGGCAGGGTGCGGCGGGGAGCCGCCGGCGGCGACCTTCGATGTCACCGCGCTGCTGGCACACTACGAGCAGCAACGGCAGCGCCACGACCCTTACGCGTACAGCGAAGTGGATCTCGGGGAATTCACCGTCGCTTGGCGCGAACGGATCACGGCACCGGATCCCGCCACGCCAGATGACGCGTCTGCAACCGCACCGGACCCGGCCGCCGGAGACGACCAGGTGGCTATGCGGCCACAACCGACCTGCCTGATCATCCGCTTTCACCTGTATGGCGTGGTCGCCGATGATCGTCTGGAGGAGTTGTCCCGGCTGCTCGAGACACATGGCGAACGCGTGCGGAGCAACATCCGCGAGGCGGTGCAGGGGAGCGATCTGACACAGCTCAACGACCCAGCATTGGGCTGGCTCAAGTCCGAATTGATCCAGTCGATCAACCAGAGTCTGCAGACGCCGATCCTGCGCAATGCGGTGTTTGGCGAGTTCGCACTCGATCGTGGCTGAGCCGGCAGGACCCGAATTGTTCCAGTCCCAGAATTCGAACACATGATCTCAACACTACCGCCGACATCCCGAACCGATCGACTTACCGCGTGGTGGGAGTGGAGTCTGTTTGCCACCGTGCTGCTGACCTGTGCGCTGGCCATGTCGTTCAACCTGGCTGACCCGGATTTCTGGGGTCATGTCCAGTACGGGCGGGATGCGCTGACCGACGGACTGCCGGCGACGGCCACGTACACATACACGGCGGAAGGGTACCCGTGGGTCAATCACGAGAATCTTGCGGAGTACCTGATGGCGTGGGGAGTCGCCGGGCCGGGACCTGGTGGGATGCTGGTGATCAAGAGTCTGCTGGGCATCGGGCTGCTGATGCTGATCTATCGGCGTGCGGCAAAGCAGGGTGTGTCCGCCATGGCGATCTACTCCAGCATGCTGCTGGTGGCCGTCAATCTGATGCCCTCCTGGACGCTCCGGCCCCAGCTGATGACCTACGTGCTGTTCGCGCTGATGATCGTCCTGTGCGACTGGTGTTTTGCCGACTGGCAGACGCCGTGGCGCGCGCTGCTGGATCGCCAGGCGGTGGAAGCACCGGATGCTGCCATGTTTGCCGAGTACCGCCGCCGCTGGCCCTGGCTGTTGCTGTTACTGCCGCTGTTTGTCATCTGGACCAACGCCCACGGTGGTTTCGTGGCCGGCTTCTGCATCCTGGCCGTGTACCTGGGTGGACGGTCGGTCGAGGCGCTGGCGCGCTGGGGGCGTCGCGGTCTGCCGCTGGTGGCCTGGCTCGCGACCGTTGTGCTGGCCTGCGGTCTGGCCACGTTCGTCAACCCGTACGGGGTCGGGCTGCACCGGTGGCTGTTCGGCGCGATGCACGTGCCGCCGCCGGAGATCATGGAATGGCACCCGCCGAAACTGTTCAGCCTGGCGTCGTCACCCTGGTGGATCATGCTGGGGGTCTCGCTGGTGGCGCTGAGTGTCACGCGGCGGCCGCGCGATCTGGTCCAGCTGACAGTGCTGGGTGTCACGATGTGGCAGGCCTGCGAATACCGGCGGCACATCGCGTTCTATGCCATCCTGTTTGGATTCTGGATGCCCGTCCATGTGGACTCCTGGCTCCGCCGCCTGCGGCGCATACGGTCGCGGGACGTGCGGTTCGAGCGGCTTTCGCCGCGCGTGCGGTGGGCACTGCTGGGCACGCTCCTGCTGGGCATGGGCCTGGTGAGCTGGAAACTGGCTTCCCGTCTGCGGCAGATTCCGGTCCCGCGCGACGGCTACCCCGTGGCTGCGTTCCAGTACATCACCGATCGGAACCTGCAGGGGAACCTGGTGGTGAAGATGAAGTGGGCACAGTACGCGGTAGCCGCGTTCGGGCCGGCCTCGACCGAACGCCCGCCGCTGCGGGTCGCGTTTGATGGCCGCTTCGACACCTGCTACCCGCAGGAGGTGCTCGACATGTACTTCGATTTCGAGATCGGCCAGGTGCCGCTGACGATGCGGCGCCGCAGCCCGCAGTCGCCGCCGGTCGACGGGGGCCGGATCCTGACATACAGACAGCCCCACCTGGTACTGATCGACCGCCGGGACCCGCATCCCGTGCAGGTGATGGAACAGCACCGCGATCGCTGGATTGTGCTGTATCAGGACGCGGTCGCGCAGCTGTGGGGGCGGCGCGACGTGTACGACGATCCGGAGCATCCGCAGTATCTGCCGCAGGGCGCGCGCACCATCGGCGACGCGCCGCAGACCGGCACGGTGCCGTGGCCGGCGCTGCCGCGCCGCCCGCCGCCTCTCGCGCTGGCCGGCATGGCCTCCCCCTGAACCGATAGCCCGACGGCAAGTCCCGGCGCGATGGAGCGCCGGACATTTACTGGAAGACATTTACTGGTACCCAGTACCAAGGAACTGATCGTGATGACTTCGTTCTCGCACCAGGATGACACCTGCAGCCTTCCGGCAGTGGCCGTGACAGGATCCAATTGCAATGACGCGTGCGTGCCAGCCTCCACGGTGGTCGACCGTGTCGACAATGCGCTTGACCGCCTCGAAACGCTCGGCGCGCTGCTGGATGACGAGCCGGGGTATGTCGTGCGCCCGCTGGACTTCGCACTGCCGGCCAACTTCAAACTCTCCGTGGTGATTCCGGTCTACAACGAAGAGGCAACGGTGCGGACCATCCTGGCCCGGGTCTTCCGTGTGCCGATTCCGAAAGAGGTCATCCTGGTGGACGACTGCAGTACCGACGGGACGCGCGCGATCCTGCAGACACTTACCGGCGTCCCCGGCCTCCAGATCATCTGCAAGCCGCATAACGAAGGGAAGGGGGCGGCGCTGCGGACCGGCTTCGCCGCGGCCACGGGGGATGTGATCGTCGTGCAGGACGCCGATCTGGAATATGATCCGCGCGACTTCCCGGAACTGCTTCGGCCGATCATCGACGGCCATGCCGACGCCGTGTATGGGTCGCGATTCCTCGGCGCCGTGCCCCGCGATCCGTCCTGGCTGCACCGCTTCGGAAACGCACTGCTGACACGCACCTCCAACCTGTTCACCGGCCTGCGCCTGACCGACATGGAAACGTGCTACAAGGCCTTCCGGCGTGAAGTGCTGCGCGGGATCAAGATCCGCCAGAACCGGTTTGGCTTCGAGCCGGAGATCACTGCGAAACTGGCCCGCCGTGGCGCACGCGTCGTGGAAGTGCCGATCCACTACCAGGCACGCAGCTATACGGAAGGCAAGAAGATCGGCCTCCGCGACGCCTTCAACGCACTCTACTGCATCGTGCGCTACTGGTTGGGAGGATAGCGGAGGATCTATGGTTCATACGTGTTCGAGCGGTCGTGGGTGCTCAGTGGCGGGCGGTCCGACGCGACTCGCGAGGGTCGTTCGTAGCGCGCGAGTCGAATAGACCGGCCGTTGCATCCGCGCCCGATCACGACGCATTTCCAGTTCACGGACAGCTCGGTATCGTCCGACGAGAATTCGCGGATATAGTGACCGCGCATGGTGGCTGGCGAGTTGGGAGGGGGCGTCCGCACAGCGCGTTCCAGCTCCTGGGGAGTAACTATCGGTGCGGTCAGGCCGGCGGCCTGCAGCATCTGGAAGTAGCCCAGCGGTGCCAGTTCGTGGTAACAGATATCGATCTTCTTGCGCGCCTCCCAGGGTATGTTGTTGCCGGCCTCGTCCAGCAGCTGTTTCTTGGTCACCCAGTCAACGGTGCCGATCAAGCAGGCCGGCAGCTGGCCGGAGTGCTGCAGCTGTTCCAGCCCGTCGAGCACTTCCTCCCACGCTGCCACCACTTCGTGGGCCTCTTCCGGCGCCTCGGGGCGGCGGGCCAGGAACTGCTGGCACGCCGCCAGATAGAATCGCTGCAGCTGCAACGCCGTTGCCTGCTGACCGTTCTGCAGCCGTACGCGGCAGGTGAGTGTCGGGTCGCTGCAGAACTGGTGCAGCCCCTCCAGCGGTCGGACCAGCCGCGACAGCGGCGGCAGCTCGCCCGCCTCGATCACGTCCAGCAGCAGCGCGGTCGTACCGACCCGCAGGAACTCCGCCAGCTCCGCCATGTTCGAATCGCCCAGCCCGATCTGCAGACGCTGCCGTTGCCGGAACAGCTGACCATACTCGCGCGGTGACAGGAATGACTCGACACACAGCGTCTTGAAGAAGTGCCCGAACGTGAACACCGGCCGGTCCTTCAGGAATCCGCCCAGCCCGATCAGGCAGTTGATGGCCGGGGCCTTGTCAGCCAGTTGAAACCGTCCGTCGTCGTCCACCAGGCCCGCGCCGGTCACGATGCAGCGGCTGATCAGGAACGGCAACAGCTGGCGGCGCGTGCGCCGAAAGGCGGTACAGTGGATCAGACTCAGCAGGCACACGGCCAGCGGCGCGTGGACCAGACGTGCAAACCACAACAACAGCGTCTCCAGCCAGGCGGGGGTCGGGCAACCGGTCTCCCGCCCTTCCACCAGATCGCGCCCGAAGAGTGCCACGGCCAGCCGCCGCGGCTGCGTCGTGCATCGCCGCATCGGCAGGTACACCAGGCCGGCCAGGCCATAGTAGACCAATATCCCGCCGATCGTCAGGAGAGTGACGAGCCACATGAGTACGACCAGGGGGATCAGCAGGAGCAGCCCCAGCCGCCAGCCCCACAGCGCCCAGCCGGTGCCGAGCACGGCTTCATAGTTTTCCTGCGCGCCGTAGACGTGCCCCCGCCCGTCCCGATCGTTCTTGACCAGCGAGAACTCGCCGTCGACCTCCGCCATCCGCGCGCACTGGCCGAGCAGCTGATCCTGGGCGCGCTGATACCGCACCACCTGCGATGGTCCCCGGCACTCCGGAGTGGCCCCTTCGATCAAGCCGCCGCCGGCCGCCGGGCGCTCGGTTTCAAACCACACCGCGCCGCCGTTGGCCAGGAACACCCCCTCCTTGAAATGCCTGGCCGGCGCGGTCAACACGCGCTGCTTCACGCAGGTGATCAACGCCTGATAAAGGTGGAACCGAGTGGGAGGCTCACCCGCACCCGCTCGGGGATGGAAACGGATGGCGTATTCCGTCTCCAATCCGACCAGTCGGTCGAGGATAGGCACACTATTCGCCACCGTGAGGAACTGTGGTTTCGTCCAGATACTCTTGGCTGTTCGTCACGGCGTCGCGGCGTACCTGCTGTGCCACTTCAGCCAGGGCACGAGCCGGCGCGGGGCTGGTCGTCTGGTCGACCGTAGGCTGCTGAAGCGCGTCTCTGTTCATGCTGAAATACCCTTTCCTGGAACCGAATGCCTGTTCACCTTATCCTATCTGCGGGTTCGGCCTCTGGCAAGCAAACGCCACCGCGGGCCACACTGGCAGGCGATGTCCGAGGGGGCCGGCGCGGGAACCAGCCGGGTGCAGTTTCCGCGGCCATCGCCTGGGGAAAGCCTCGCGTGTACACTACGTTGCCGGAGCCGCCGGCCGCCCGACCTGACCTGCCCTCGGAGCGTCTTGCCCATGAAGAAAACTCGGATCAAGAATGCCACGGTCGTCCTGCCCGAAGGCTGCTGCCGCGTGTCGGTGCTGATCGAGGGAACTCGGATCGCCGACATCGACCCGGCGCCCCAGATCGCGGTGGACATCAACATCGACGCGGCTGGACTGTATCTGCTGCCGGGTGTGATCGACGACCATGTGCATTTCCGCGAGCCGGGATTGACGCACAAAGAGGATCTCGCGCACGCGACGCGCGCATGCGCGAAGGGGGGCGTGACCACATTCTTCGACATGCCCAACACGTATCCCACCACGACCACCGGCGATCTGCTGGAGGAGAAGCTGGCGCTGGCCGCTGACCGCAGCCTCGTCAACTACGGATTCTACATCGGAGCGACGCGCGACAACCTGCAGCAGCTGCGGTCCGTGCACCGTACGCCGGGTATCAAGCTCTTCATCGGCTCCAGCACCGGCGATCTGCTGGTCGACGAACAGGATGCGTTGGAGCAGATCTTCGCGGCCACACAGTTGCCGCTTTGCGGGCACTGCGAAGACGAGCGGACCGTGCGCCGCAACATGGCCCGCTTCGCCCGCACCGATCACGTGGCCGATCATTCACAGATCCGTGACGAGCAGGCGGCGCTGATCGCAGTGCAGCGCGCGATGGACCTGGCCGTCCGCCACCGGCATCGGTTCCACGTGGCGCACGTCTCCACCGGCGCCGAGGCCGATCTGCTGCCCGCCGCGCGCCCCTGGCTGACCGGCGAGGTCTGCCCGCACCATCTGCTGCTGAACGTCGACGACTACCCGCGGCTCGGGACCCGCGCGCAGATCAATCCGGCATTGAAAACCGAGGCGGACAACCGCCGGCTCTGGGAGGCGCTGCGGGAGGATCACATTCAGCTGGTGGCGACAGATCATGCCCCGCACACGCTCGAGGAGAAAAACCGGCCCTATCCCGAGTCCCCCTCAGGTCTGCCGGCCGTCGAGAACTCGCTGGCCCTGATGCTCACCCAGGTCCACGAGGGCCGGTGTACGCTGGAACAGGTTGTGCACTGGATGTGCGAGGCGCCCGCACGCGTCTGGGACGTGCGCAACAAGGGGGCTATCGTGCGCGGATTCGACGCCGATCTGGTGCTGGTCGATCTGTATAAGCGGGCGGAAGTGCGCGATGCGGAGCAGGAAACCCGGTGCCGCTGGAGCCCGTGGCACGGCACGATCCTGACCGGCTGGCCCCTGCGCACCTGGGTGCGGGGGCAGGAGGTCTACTGTGAAGGCCGGTTCAACCCTTCCCGGGTCGACCGCGAAGTACTTTTCGACCATCCGCTGGGCGGCTACTGGGGCCGTACAACACTGGCGGGCTAGAGATCGATGTTCTTGCGTTTGGCCAGCGCCTTCATGCTGTAACGGAAATACGGGAACGGATATTCCGGACGTCGTTTGCGCGCGTATTGAAACGATGCGTACACGTACGAAACGGGCAGGTCCCCTTTCGCCACCAGATCCACGACGACGTCGATGTACTGAGTCTCCTCCGGCCGCGTTGCCTTGAGCCCTTTGGTCAGCATCTCGCGCAGCGCATCCGAGTTCACCCGACCCGTCTGGGTGACTGGGCTGGTGCGCGCAGCGGACGTGCCGACCAGCCACGGACTGCCCACCAGCATCAGGGCGGCGAGCGCCAAAAGAAACTGCCTCATCGTAGAGCCTCCGAACATGACAGGCGACGAGCCGGTGCGAGCGCACTGGTCCCCACGTTACATTACGAAACAGGGGGCGACTTGTAACGGATTCCAGCGGCCAAGGCAAGGCCAGTTACACTCACCCCTCCGTGTGGGGACCAGTTCAGCTTTTGCAGGGCAAAAGCTGAACGAAAAACGTCAATAGGAGAATTCGGGATTCTTCGGTTAAACTACGGCGATTGGAGGGGACCTGGGAACGAAACATTCGAGATGGAGCCAAG
>JAAYDI010000062.1 GCA_012729315.1 Planctomycetaceae bacterium | reverse complement strand
GGCCAATTGCGGGATGTAACCGCTGCACGGTGAGGAGGTAGGCAGTCCATGCGAATGGGCCCATCCATGGCATGGATCTGTCCACTACAACCGGCTCAGAATGACCGAGCCTTTCACCGTCCCACACCTGACCGTCCCGGCTGGCCACTCCGACGCCGGGCGTTACGAATCGGCCGCCGGGGGGTTCTCGGCCGCTGGGGGCACAGCGGTGCCGTGCGGCGGCTTCGGCGGCTCTTCCTGGGATAGCGGCTTGTCGACCACCTTCAGGTAGTCGATGTCGATATCGTGCCATCCGATGTTGTTAAAGCCGTCGAACTGCACCAGCGCCCGCCCGCTCATGTTGACGGTCTTCACCAGGCCAGTCATGCCTTGGAACCGACGCAGTTCCGGACGGTCGCCGTCCACCACAACATACTTGTCCGTGTACTCAGCCTGCAGCTGTTCAATGTGTTCGAAGACCATAATGTTCAAAGACCACTATGTTCAAAGACCGTTGTGTCGACTCGTTCGCAAGGTGCATGCCGGCTGCAAGCGAGTCCCGGATCACCGGTCCAGCTCCATCGGTCCCCGGCGCGTCGGCCGGGACTCTCCGCAGCTGAACGTACGTCATTCTGTCCCTGCCGCGTCATGGATTCAAGGCCGCGCGCTGGGGGCGTCCGGATGCGGGTCCAGCAGCAGCGTGTAGCGCCAGCGATGTGTCGGCCGATCATCCAGCTGGTCCAGGCCGACCACGAGACGCTGGGCGTGCACGGCGAGTGTCGTGGGGCAGTCCGCGTCAGCGCTGGCGGTCAGCTGCACCGATCCCGTCTGTCCGCGCAAATCGACAGCCTTCCCGCCGGGCGTCAGTTGCCACGGGCACAGCACCTGGTAGGTGCTGTGCAGGCACGCCGGCTCCACCCCTCGGGCGCGGCATGCGACATCGAAGCGAACGACCGGCTCCGAGCGGGCCGATTCGGCGCTGACCGACCAGTGACTGCGACCCGCCATACCGATCAGCAGAGCGGCCGTGCGGCCGTCGCGCAGCGGCTCGACCGCCAGTTGCTGCAGCGGCGGGCTGGGAGGAAATGCTTCGTGGCTGTCCCCTTCGACAGAGGCCAGCAGCCATTGCACGGCTGCGCCTGCCACGAGCGCGATGCGATGCGCCACGCGCTGCCCGTGGCGGCAGAAGGCCACCCGCAATCCCATGCCCCGTGCATCGAGCGCGTCAAGCACCGCGATGTCGTCGCCGCTCAATGTACACGCTGTCCAGGTTCAGCGCCGTCATCGACCGTCAGCAGAAACACATGCTGGCCGCCCGAGCCGGACGCCAGGATCATTCCCTCGCTGGTGCCGAACTTCATCTTCCGAGGCGCCAGGTTGGCGGCCAGCACGACGTACCGACCGACCAGTTGCTCCGGCGTGTACGCCTGCTTGATCCCGGCGAACACCGTGCGCTGTTCGTCTCCTCCGAGGCTCACTGTCAGCTTCACCAGCTTGTTCGCCTCCGGCACGTCCGCGGCCGCGATGATGCGCGCGATACGCAGATCGACTTTCGCAAAATCGTCAATCGTGCACTCCGCCGCCAGGGGTTCATCGCTCAGCGGCTGGCTGATCGCCGGAGCGGATTCGGCGGCGGGTTCCCCAACGGGTTCCTCTGCGGACGGCGTGCGGCTGTCTTCGATCATGGCATCTACGTCCTTCCTGTCGACACGTTTGAGCATGTGATGAAATTGGGCGACGGGCGTTCCGACCAGCGGCGTCTGGGAATCGGCCCAGTGTTCGATGGGTTTGTTGAGCAGCACGCCGGTCTGTTGGGCCAGGCGGGGCAGGACCGGTGCCAGGTAGATGGCCAGCTGCCGGAACAGATTCAGGGCCACGGTGCACACGTCCTGGAGCTCCTGCGCGTGGCGCGGGTCCTTGGCCAGATTCCAGGGCGCGGCCGCCTCGACATACGGATTGGCGCGATCCGCCAGTTCCATGATCAGCCGCATGGCGCGGCCGTAGTCCCCTTCTTCATACGCCGCAGCAATTTCGTCACCGGCCGCCGCCGCCCGCTGGAACAATCCACCGTCGTCCGGATAGCGAGCCGCCAGACCGGTCGCGCGCACGAACTTCGCGCTGCGGCTAGCCAGGTTCACCACCTTGCCCACCAGATCCGCATTGGCCTTGGCCGCGAATTCGTCCAGGTTCAAGTCGATGTCGTCCAGTCGCGGGCTCAGCTTCGTAGCGTAGTAGTACCGCAGATAGGAGGGATCCAGGTGCTGCAAGTACGTCTGGGCCATGACAAACGTACCCTTGGACTTCGACATCTTCTCGCCACCCACAGTCAGGAACCCGTGGATCCGGACCTTGGTGGGCAGCGTGAACCCGGCCGACTTGAGCATGCCGGGCCAGAACAGCGTGTGGAAGTAGGTGATGTCTTTGCCAATAAAATGGTGGATCTCCACGTCGGGGCTGCGCCACCAGTCGTCGAAGTCCTCGCCGTGCCGATCGCACCACTGGCGGGTCGACGCCATGTAGCCGATCGGGGCGTCGAACCAGACGTACCAGTAGTTGCCCGGACTATCGGGGATCTCGAAGCCAAAGTAGGGGGCCGGACGCGAGATGTCCCAGTCACGCAGCGGTTCGTTGAGGAAGTGCCCCTGGAGATAATTGGCCACCTCTTCCTGCAAGTGCTCTCCGCACTGCGTCCACTCGGTCAAGAAGTCGTGGAGCTGCTGCAGCTGGACGAACAGGTGCCGCTGGCTCCGCAGTTCGGGCCGGGCACCCGAATGCGTACTGACCGGGTCAATCAGGTCGGCGGCCCGATACGTGCTGCCACATTTGTCACAGTTGTCGCCGTACTGGCCAGGGGCCTTGCACTTGGGGCACGTCCCTTTCACGAACCGGTCGGCCAGAAACGTCCCGGCCTCCGGGTCGTACAGCTGCTCGACGTCCCGCTCGACAATCAGACCGCGGCTGCGCAGCGCCCGCCAGATCTCGCCGCACAGCTGGCGGTTCTCGTCGCTGTTGGTGCTCCCGTAATTGTCGAACGCGATGTCGAAGCCCTCGAAATCCCGCACGTGAGCCTGCTGCATCTCGGCAATCAAGTCGATCTCGCTGCGGCCCTCCTGCCGCGCCCGAATCATGATCGCAGTACCGTGCGTATCATCGGCGCAGATATAGATGCACTGGTGCCCGCGCAACTTCTGGAAACGGACCCAGATGTCCGCCTGAATGTACTCCACCAGATGCCCGATGTGGATCGGGCCGTTGGCATACGGGAGAGCCGCCGTCACCAGAATCCTGCGCTGAGCCATACTCACTCCACTGTCTCGATCGGGCCTCGATCGGCGCGACGACGACGCGCCGGCCGCCATGCGCTGAACCGCGACACTGTAGTGTAGTACAGTCCTGCATTTGGCGCAAGGTAACGCGACAGCCGGGGGGCGGAGCCCCGTGCCGCGCCGCGCAGCACCACCGTCACGCCGGCCGGCCGGTCGGTCCCGCTCGTCCCGGGCCTGTGCGAGCGCATCCTCCCACCAGGCCGGGTTGAACTGCACCGGCCCTCCGCGTCATACTCATCAGCGGTGCGTGAAGACCAGAGCGAGGAGGTAATTCGTGCAGCGCGGTGTGGCTATCCTGGAAATCACCGGACTGGGACCAGCCCTGGTCACGATCGATACGATCGAGAAGGCCGCCCCGGTCGAGATCCTCCAGTATGAACTGAACGATTTCTACGGCGTCTGCGTGCGGGTGGCCGGACTGGCTGCGGATCTGGAAGCCGCCCTCCAGGCTGCCCAGGCGCAGATCCACCACATGGGCGGCAGCTGTGTCAGCACGATCCTCTACGCGCCCGCCGCCGAGTCGGCAAAGACCATCCACGCCCCGCCCGAATACCAACCACTGCTGGAGCAGGAGGCTGTCTTCTTCCCGCGCCGGGACGAGGCGGTGGCGACGCAGACAAACGCAGGAGCCGCAGCGATGGCAACCGATCTGAATTACGCCATAGGACTCATCGAAACACAGGGCTTCACCGCTGTGATCGAAGCGATCGACACGGCGTGCAAGGCGGCCAATGTGGAAGTCATTGGCAAAGAAAAGCTGGGTGGCGGCTACGTCACGGTGCTCATCAAAGGCGACGTGGCGGCCGTCGGCGCTGCGGTCGAGGCCGGCAAGGCCCGGGTCGACGGACTGGGCAAACTGATCTCAGCCCACGTCATCGCCCGCCCGAGCGCCAGCATCCTTAAACTGCTGCCAAATTAGCCCCAAGCCGTTGCTTCCCAGCACGTTTCAAGCGGCCAGCCTATTCCGTGTGGCCTACTTGTTGGCCGTGTGACGTTTCCGGGCGGGTGCAGCTTGGCGTGGTGAAAGGCTCGAAGAAACGGCCCTGGTGCCGGTTTTGACATTTGTTTCACCGGTGAGCCACTTCGCATTAACGGTTTACTTCTCACTGCGCACCCTGTGTCAGGTTGGCGACCCTGCACCAGGGGTGCGGTACCGGGATAGCTGTCGTCTGGCCGAAGGTCAGTTCTCACCGTAGCCTGGGGCAACGCCGCAGGAATGGGAGCACAACGAGGTGTTTG
>JAAYDI010000061.1 GCA_012729315.1 Planctomycetaceae bacterium | reverse complement strand
GCCCCAGGAAATCGAAGCCATGGCACACGTTTGGCTGAAGGCCAAACTCACCTACGGCATGGTCTCCCATGTGTGAATATGGCCTTCGGCCAAACACCTCGTTGTGCTCCCATTCCTGGGGCGTTGCTCCAGGCTACGGTGAGAACTGACCTTCGGCCAGACGACAGCTATCCCAGTACCGCACCCCTGGTGCAGGGTCGCCAATCTGACACAGGGTTCGCAGTGAGAAGGAAACCGCTAATTCGAAGTGACTCACCGGTGGAACAAATGTCAAAACCGGCACCAGAACCGTTTCTTCAGGCCTTTCACCACGCCAGGTGCGTCCGCCGGTCACGGACCGAGCGACTTCAGTTCTTCCAGCCCTGCCTGGATCGTGGCTGCGACCCCCCGCGTTGTCTCATCGCGATCGGGCTTCGCACTCAGCTTGAACGGCTTCGGTTCGCTCTCGAGAGCGGCCAGCAAGCCTTCTGTATTCACCGACCAGCCGGTGAACAGAGCGCCCAACATCCGCTCGGTAGCTCCCTGTTTGGCAACGCGCAGAAACGCCACGGCCGACTCCGGGTTCCTCCATGGCGATGGCAGCACGCGGAAGCCCTGTTCCTGGAAGAACTGCACTGACGGGAAAGGCTGCTCCTGGCCCATGTTGCGGTACGTCTGGGGCATCTCGTAGTGCCAGTCGCACATGATGATATCCTTCGGCACCCGCTCGATTGCCCGGTGCGAGCCTGTGTTGCTGGCCTCCCACCTCCCGTAACCGGTGGTCTTGGAGTCGAGCAGCCGATCGCTCCACATCAGCATCTCCACCCCTTTCGCCGTGACCAGGTGGTCGTGCAGATCAATCACGACCTTGGCGAACAGGTCCGCCACGTCCTTGTCGTGGCACCGCGGGCAGTTCTTGTCGCCGATCAGAAAGACCTCGTCCATACCGACATGGAACGCGTCGGCTTCGAAGGCATCGATCAGTTCATCGATCAGCTCGAAGACGATCTTGTTCACATCCGGATGCAACGGGCACCATTCGCGGCAGTAGATGTCCGGATCGTCGTGCGGAATCGCCGGCGTTTCGTCGAATTGAGGATACTTGGCGAGCAACGGTCCGGGGCGAGCACCCCACGACTGGTGTCCCAGACAGTTCATCAACGGGATCAGCCGAATGCCGTGGTCGCGGCATACTGTGGCGAGTTCCCGGGCCTGCTCTTTGGTGAGTCCCCCGGTTTCCAGTTCGGGATGCGACGTGAACTGGAAGCCATAGTCGACCTCCAGCACGAGGACATTGAACCCTCGCGGGGCGAGCCCTTCCGAGACAAGCCGCTTCGCGACGTCGAGCTTGTCCGGCTGGAGCCCGATCAGGTGGTAGGCGATCCACCGCTTGTTGTCGGCCTTCCATTTGTCGCTCCACGTCTGCTCGGAGGTCTGAGCACAGAGCGAAGACGCCACAGCAAGCAGTGCAGTCATACCCAGAACGGCAGTTCTTGTGCGTTGCATAGGAAAACTCCCACAGTAGTTGTCTGTCACTGCCACGGATCACCCGCGCGGCAAGCGACTCGGAGCTGCGTCAGGGTGTGTCGATCAGGTCGTACACCCGCACGTAGTCCACGAGAAACCGGTCTGGCAGCACCGCCTTGGTGATGTCGCCGCCCCACTCGCCGATTTCGTCGCTCAGCTTGATGTACAGTGGAACCTGGCACACACCACCAGCGGACGTGCGCCATGTTTCCTTGCCATCCACAAAGAAAACGTACTCATCGGCCGTCCACAACAGAGCGAACGTGTGCCAACCCTCCATGACTCCCGGAACGCTGGCAACCTTGCCCTCGGACTTGTGCTCCGCGCCGTAACCGTCCCAGTGCAGGGCGTGCTGAACCCGGTCGTCCCGCCACGGCTTCTCCATGATGTCGATCTCGGTCCCGTCCCGCCCCTCTTCGCCGATCTTGCCGACGCTCGGATGGTAGAGCCAGAATGCCGACCAATGCCCCGGCTGCTTCTGAAGCTTGATGCGGGCGACGTAGTAGCCGTGTGCATGTTCGAACTTGCCGAGTGTGCGGACGCAGGCATCAAGGTACCGGTCGCCGTCCTTCAGTGTGCTGATCACCAGATGTCCATCGCCGTCCAGGGCGACGGCCTTCGGCGACCACCATCCATCCCGTCGCTTGTGATCCGGCACGTCCCACTTCGTGGCGTCGAGCGTGTCGCCGTCGAATTCATCTTGCCAGACGAGTTTCCAGGCCTTGCCAGCGGGTGGCGAGGGTAACTGGTCCTCCTGGGCTTGGGCCTGGGTGTTGACGGTCAGCAGTGCCACCAAGACGGGCAGCAGGGCAGTGATGCTTCGCATGGGGAGGTCCTTGTGCGTGGCTGTCTGGTGTGTGTCATCTTGAGCCGCAACGCGGCGTTCATGACACACTATAATCCGACGGGGATCCGTTTGCCACGGTCCGACCGTCCCCCGCAACGATGCTTACGGAGTAGATTCATCTTCGCGTTCATGTCGTCACCAGACTTCTCTCGCATCTCGCGGCCCTGCCGGACGTTTGCCATGTCGCGGATGCAGCGCTCACGCACCTGCTCAGGAAGCATCGGCTCAGGGACCGTTCTCGAGAGGATCGTCGGCACCCGGTTCAAGGAATCGCGCATAGCCCCACGTCGCGTGGTCACACACGTAGCCGTCCCCTCCATTCAGAACACGCAAGGTGAGTTCCTTGACCTGGTCCAGGTTCACGGCAAGGTTGCAGGTCTGCCCGCGCCGCAGCACTGGAGTCTCGGCCTGCTTGACACCGTCCACCAGGATCTGGAACTGCACGCTTCCTTGAGTACCCGCGTCCTCGACTCCCACGGTGGCCTTGAACGTCGAGTACTTCCCTGACGACACGTCGAACACGAACTCGGCGGGTGTCGAGTCGTTGAACGCGTGGGTCCACAGCCCTTTCTGGAAGCGTTTCCCATTGATCGTCAGCGGCTGTCCGTTGATGTTGCTGTCCCGATGCACTGAGTCCGAGCCGACTGTGGCCGTCTTCCACTCCACATCAGATGCAAAAACCACGCCCTTGGTGGCGCGCTCAGGCGTGGTGAACGTACCCGGACCGCCCGCATTGAGCCGCGTTCCACCGCGCGAAATTGCCTCCACCTTCCAGTACAACGGACGCGCGGGCGGCAGATCAGAAAGCCGGAACGACGTCGTGGCGGCCATCTCCACGACGACTGCTTGCGCGAAGTCCGCCGATTCACTCACGGTCACCCGATAATGGCGCGCGTTGTCGCTCGGCGTCCAGGCGAGTGTGGCACTCGCCGAGAACAGCTCCACTTCGGGTGTGGCGGAGATCAACTCGAACTCACCCGGCGCGACCAGCTCGTCCGGCTTGCCGACCGTCTCGTCCTGCAGGAACACGATGTCGCTGCTGAACGGTTGGGGGAGCGTGACGGTCAGGCCGCTGCTCATCAATTGCGCGCCACTGGCCTGTTGTGGCTCGAGCGAACCGTCTTCGCACCAGATCCAGTAGCGCGCCTGGGGCTCCAGACCCTTCAACTTGATCACCTGGCGGCTCATCGGGTTGTCCGGTCTGAAGACGATCACCGCACCTTTCTTGCTGATGGGATCGAAGTACTCGATGCCATCCCACACCTTGTCGTCGGGGCGAGGGAGCACGTGATACAGGTTGGCCGTGCGCACCAGCGGTCGGATGTCCTGCTTGTAGGTTTCCACCGCCTGCTTGATGAGCAGCTTCTGCGAGTCGCTCCACGGCGGCCCGCCATTGCCGCCGTTGGGCGCATCGGGATGCCAGGCGGGGGCGCCGAGTGAAGCTGAACGGAACTCGTAGACCGACCCGGACGCCTGCCATTCGCTCCAGGAACCGGACAGGGTCGAAAGCTGCATGGGGTGCAACGCATACGAGGCATCCCAGAACGCCCGTCGCGCGTCAATCGGATAGTACCGGTCCTGGTTCTGGATCCGCATGGCGCGCTTCATGACTCCGTAGTCCTTGATGCGACCGCCGCCCGAACAGTTCTCGTACAGGAAGTTCGGCACGTTCGCCTGCAGCCAATCGGTCACGTCGTAAAAGCCCTTTGTCTGCCAGTAGCCGCAATCCTCGGCATAATGCGCACGGCTGCCCGGCCCGGCGTCCCCAGTCTGCAAGACATTTCCGTCCGTACCATCCGAGCGATAGTAATCGATCTGGAAGTGATCGAAGAGGTACTTGATGTCATCCATGCGGTGCTGCATGCCCTCCAACGTGGTCATGGGCGGATTGCAGTTCCAGTAGAGCCCGAAACGCATGTTGCGATGCTGTGCGTAACGACACGCGGCAAGCATGCCTTGGGGCCAGTTCTCGGCATGTCCGACGGGCGGGTGAGGTTGATTGACCGTATCGCCTTGCCACCATCCGACGTCAATCACGACATCTTCAAACCCCAAGGGCGCAATGTCATCGATCAGCGGATAGTACTTGGTCTCCGTGGGGATCCAGCTGCCTTGCCCCATGCCCGTGGCGGCGAAGGCATTCCATTCCAACCTGGGGAAGGTGGCGTCCTGCCTGAGCGCCTCAGGAACCGCGTGCTGGAACAGATACTTGTGCAGGCTGTTCGCCATGTCATCCAGATCGCCCTTGTATGCGCCGATAAAAGCCGGGGGGACTTCGAACGTTTCGCCAGCGGCCAGATCCGTCTTGAAGGCGTCGCCGTTGCCCGCCTTGATGTGCGCGCCGGCCGGCGCGCGATGCGATGCGATCGTCATCCGACCGATGCTCCACTCCCACCCGAAGTAGACTCCGTGCGCTCCCCCCGCGTCCACCACCACCAACGGGATGAAGTCTTCGCCCTCTGAGATGCTCAGTTCCTTGCTGTATTGCTCGGCAAGCGCGTCGTGGTACACGCCGATGGCATCCGGAACGGAACCGTCATCGTGAATGTACCAGACGCTCGTATCCTCACCGGGCCCCGCCACACAGACATCCAGACTCTCCTGTGCGAAGATCGTGACAGGTTTGTTCGACCGGTTGGTGACGAACATCGCAAGATGGACTGGCCCAGGTCCACGATGTGCCTGCCACACCAGCTTCAGCTCGAGCGGCGGATCGGCGCACGTGAAGAGCGTCGTCAGCGCGCTGCCGTTACCGTTGTCCTGGACCAGATCGCTCGATGCGTGCGTCCAGGCCGGGGTGATCTGCACACCGTCCACTTCCACGCGCTGCATGAGCGGAAAAACCGAGGGTTCGGCCGTCCAGTTCCATCCCGCCGGGCTGCTGAGTTCGCTGACCAGCAGATGCTGGTCATCATTGACACGCACTGCAAGCGTCGTGTCTTCCGTGCGCAGGACAAAGGAATCGCCTGTCGCCCGCACTGCCGCCGGCGCCAACTCCCCGGCGTATGTGGCACTGCACAAGAAGTACAAGAAGATGGCTGCGAATCCAACGGTGACGGCCAGCTTCTTCAATTCAGCAACCAGCATCTTGTCGGGTGTCTTGAGCACGGTTTGTCCTCCATCAGCGCCAGAGCGAAGTACCACCTGGCACCCTTTGTCGCATGCCGCCCATTGCCCGTCAACTGACTCACGCGTCGTCATGCTGCGGCAGCCGGGTCGCTGGTCAGTGGCGCGAGAGGTAGAGCACTACGAGTCGGCGTTTCGGCCGCGCGGTGAGTCGGGCCGCGTCAATGGCCGCCGTGGCTTGCCCTGGGCTGTGTTAGTAGCGCCGCGTTGCGGCTCAAGACGACAGTTCGCGTGGGAGATGAGACTATTGTCCACTCAGTAATGGACAGAACGAAATCACCTCAAAAATCAACATGATGACACTCCAGCCAAAGCGTTTGAACCGCGCGAGACAATGTCAGAAACCGTGTCGGCGCGTGTCACCGGCAGTACGCCGGGCCTGAGGCATCAAGGTCACCTCTGGCGCAAACGGCGGTTAGCGGTTCCGGCCTGCCCGGACCCTGAGAAAGAAATCGGGTCATTTCCGCTTGCGAACGCGAGCCAAGAGCCGTTTTCGGGCCGTCCGTTCCTGCTTGGTGAGCGGGCGGAAGGGACTCTTCTGCGCGTCATGGCTCGACATGTGACTCTCATGCCACTGCTCCTCTGTCGACCCGATCTTTGCCCGGATCTCGTCGTAGTGACGTTCCAGCCGCGACGCATAGGCTTTGTCACGCTCGATCATTTCGCACCAGAAATCGAACAATTCGGACGCATAGGGGGCTTGTCGATGGAGCGGATCGAGAAACGGATTGGGTATGTCCAAATTCAGGCGTGCCCACATTTCATCGGTGCTCGGGTCCCAGCTATAGTTGATCGTAGCGACTTCATCCGGAGGAGTGTCCTCCGAGCGTACGTGAAAGACCTTCACGAGAACTCGCTGGCAGTTGCACCTCAGATCCGTACAGAAGTATTCGGTGAATAAGAACGTCCCGTCACACAGCGGATCATCCGCGTTTCCGTCTGCATTTCCGTCTGCAAAGGTCACGGTCCGCAGCTCGGTTGTCGTCTTCTCTGGAAAGACGTCGAAATAACCTCGCATGGCCATCGGCGAACTCCTTTTCGATGTTTAAAGAACTCCTGGAACCACGAGGCCAACCGACGGTACCCCCCGGCGCGTCTCTAATGATAGTCGTGCTGCGCCGGACTGCCAACACCTGTGAATTGATTCGTCCAGTTTCCGTATATATGTCGCACGTGTCTTGCGGTGCCAGTCGGGACCGGAACGGAGCCGAGGTATCTCTGGTATCTCTCGCGCACGCGATCCGCCGTGATTCTGCGGATTGGTCTCGGTATTGTTTCGCCCACTGCCCAAGCGTATCCTGGACGAACCAACATTTCTGGGATGAAACACTTGCCCTTCCGACATGGATGGTGTACAAATGGACACGCTCACCCGCCAGCAACGCAGTGAACGGATGGGTCGTGTCCGGTCAAAGGATACCAAGCCCGAAATGCGTGTTCGCCGGCTGGTGTTTTCGGCCGGCTACCGGTACCGCTTGCATCAGAGAGGTTTGCCCGGTACCCCGGACTTGGTGTTTCCAGGCCGCAGAAAAGTCATCTTTGTTCATGGTTGTTTTTGGCACCGGCACGCGGGATGTAAGAACGCACGGTGGCCGAAGTCGAGGCTTGACTTTTGGAGGCCAAAGCTGGAAGCGAACAGACGGCGAGACATCAAACACAAGAAGCAACTGACGAGGCAAGGATGGGACTATCTCGTCATATGGGAATGCGAAGTAAGGGACGACGACTTGGAACAAAGAATCGTGGAGTTTCTTCAAGGATGAGATCGATTGAGTTGTTCGCGGGTGCCGGCGGTCTCGCCCTTGGCGTGTCCGCTGCCGGCTTCGCTCATGAAGCGGTCATCGAGCTTGATCGCGATTCGTGCGACACTATTCGCGAAAACCAGCGTCGCGGCATTAGGCCAGTCCGATCCTGGCCGTTGTTTGAGGCGGACGTTACGGAATTCGACTTCAAGCCGTATGCGGGGATTGACCTCGTGGCCGGCGGCCCACCGTGTCAGCCCTTCTCGATCGGCGGCAAGGCTAAGGGCCACGTGGACAGGCGGAATCTGTTCCCGGAAGTTGTGCGAGCCGTGCGCGACACACAACCGCAGGCTATCTTGATTGAAAACGTCAAGGGGTTGCTCAGGCCAAAATTCGCGCGTTATTTCGAGTACATCCTGCTTCAATTGTCCTATCCCACCATTGCCCCCAAGCCTGCCGAGGATTGGCGAGAGCATCTCGCGCGTCTGGAGCAGCACCATACGAAAGGCCGATTGCGCGACCTGACATATCAAGTCGTGTTTGACTGTCTCAACGCTGCCAACTATGGCGTTCCACAACGCCGCGAGCGAGTGTTCTTTGTAGGGTTCCGCAAGGACTTGGGCATTGAGTGGTCTTTTCCAAGGCCGACGCACACACACGACGCGCTGCTTCGAAGCCAATGGGTCACGGGTGACTATTGGGAACGCCACCAAATTCAAGAATGTACTTGCCCGGACAAGTGGCGCGGCCGTGTTGAGCGGTTGCGCGGCGGTTTGTTGTTCGAGTCGGACATGCCATGGCGGACTGTCCGCGATGCCATCAGCGATTTGCCCGACCCCACCAAAGGCGAAAACGATTTTCCGAACCACGTGTATAATCCAGGCGCGCGAACGTATGCCGGTCACACGGGAAGTCCGCTGGATGAGCCGGCCAAAACACTGAAAGCTGGGGACCACGGAGTGCCGGGCGGTGAAAACATGCTGGCGTATCCTAATGGTGAGGTCCGATATTTCACGGTAAGGGAGAGTGCTCGTTTACAGACTTTCCCCGACGACTTTGTATTCGCCGCGTCATGGACGGAGTCGATGCGCCAGGTGGGCAACGCCGTGGCGGTGAAGATGGCGAGACTGTTGGCAAGTTCGATCAAGGCCGAATTGGCAAGGAAGCGTCGCCTTGACAAAGCCCTTCAATCCTCTGGACAAGCGTAATCTCGGCACCAGCGTGGCCACTGCCATGCTGGACAAGCCGGTCGTGACGCTGCCCCCCGAACCCTTCGAGGGGGCGGGCATCTACGCGATCTACTACACCGGCTCGTATTCCGCTTATGAACGGATCGCTACAAAGAACAAGCTCGGCCACCATTTTCTGTTGAGGAGTACCAGAGGAGGGGCTCGAACCCTCATGCCCTTAACGGGCACTGGATTTTGAATCCAGCGCGTCTGCCAATTCCGCCACTCTGGCCTGTCGTTGGGGGGCGGGGGGCGAGCTGATAGGTCGCTGCCGCCCGCGCACGAGACTATGATGCGCGACGGACCGCCAAGATACAAGATGTGATTCCCGCAGCGCCGGCTTACCGGTGGCGGCGGGAGTTGGGGCAGGGGGAGGTAGGGGGGGCAAGGGGGCGCGAGGACCTAGTTGCCCACGACCGTCATGTTGTCGCGGTGGATGACCTCGTCGTACGGGCGATGCCCCAATACCTGGGCGATCCGGTCGGACCGCAGCCCCTTGATTCGCTGCACGTCTTCGGCGTGGTAATTCGACAGGCCACGGGCGATCTCGCACCCCTGCTGGTCGGAAAGTGTGACGAGATCCCCCTTGCGGAAGGTGCCCCGGACATCCACGATGCCTGCGGCCAGCAGGCTGCGTCCCTGCTCGACGACCGCCCGCCGCGCGCCGGCGTCCACGACGATCGTGCCGCACGACTGGGCGGAGAAGCCGATCCAGCGTTTCCGCGGGCTGATCGATTTGCCCTGGGCGAGCACCAGTGTGCCGACCACTTCGCCGCGGAGGATCTGTTCCAGCACGCCGGTGCGCCGGCCGCTGGCGATGATCACATTCTCGCCCGCCATGGTCGCGATGCGTGCCGCGTTGAGCTTGCTCAGCATGCCCCCCTTGCCCAGCCCGGAACGCCGGTCGCGGACATAGGAATACACGGTGTCGTCGAGTTGTTTGACGGTGGAAATCAGCTGGGCGTCGCCCTGCGTTGGATCGCCGCTGTAAAGCCCGTCCACATCGGAGAGGATCACCAGGAGCGGTGCGCGCAGGAGGCTGGTCACCAGCGCGGCCAGCCGGTCATTGTCGCCGAACGTGGCCATCAATTCGTCCACCGCCACCGTATCGTTCTCGTTGATGATTGGCACGGCCTGGAAGTCAAGCAGTGCCAGGATCGTATTGCGCACGTTCAGGTAGCGTGTGCGATCATCGACGTCGTCGGCCGTCAGCAGCACCTGGGCGGCGGTGCGCCCGTGTTTGCGGAAGGTCTGGTCGTAGACTTCGATCAGCCGGGCCTGCCCCACCGCTGCCACCGCCTGCAGCCGGGCCACGTCCTGCGGGCGCTGCGTGAGCCCCAGCTGGCTCATCCCGGCTCCGACCGCGCCCGAGCTGACCAGTACGACGTGCCGCCCGGTGTCCATGATCTGACAGATTTCTTCGCCCAGCCGGGCGATCCGCGATTCGTTGAGCGTCCCGTCCTCGTGTGTCAGCACGCGTGTGCCGACCTTGACCACGATAGTGTCCGCCGCGGTGGCAACTTCCTGGCGCAGAAGATCAGTCATGGGTCGCAAGTCATCCCCACAAGAAAAGAGATCATGTCCGTAACGAAGGGGAATGTAGCGTGCCGGCGGCCCACGGAAAAGACGAGTCACGGAAGGAAAATGCCCCCCGGTGACTCGGTTGTGAATACGCCTCCGGCCGCTTACAATGCGCTAACAGTGCAATGGATGGCAGGTGGGAGCGACGGAGCTGACGCTGGCAGGGCCAGTGCCGCGCGGTTCGGACTGCTCGCGCCATCTCTGCTCCCTGCGGCGTTTCAGAGAGCGACAGGACGTCGAGCGACCGGCCGCCGCGCGAGATCTTCGGACCATGAGCGAAATTCACGACGAATGCGGCGTGGCCGCCATCTACCATCTGCCTCACAGCGCTCCTAGCCCGTTATGTGGGGATTGCCGTCCGTGGGAGATTTCCCGTCTGCTACCGCGGATGCTGCTGGACATCCAGAACCGTGGTCAGCTGGCCGCGGGCATCACGACCTACGATCCGTCGCGTGACCAGTTGATTGACACCCACAAGGATGTGGGTTCGGTGAGCGAGGTATTTCGGCTCTCCCACCCGGGCAAACGCGAATCGCTGATGCAGGAATACGCCGGGCTGGCGGCGATCGGCCATGTGCGGTACGCCACGTGCGGCCGGGACGACAAGAATTATGCCCAGCCGTTTGAGCGGTACCATCTGCGGAAGCACAAGTGGTTCAGCTTTGCCTTCAACGGCCAGTTGGCCAACTACACGGCGCTGCGCGATCGGCTGCTGGCCGACGGCGACCACCACCTGGCGCGCGAGGCGGACACGGAAATCATCATGCACGAGGTGAGTCGCGAGCTGTCGTTCGAGACGAAGCCGCTCCTGGTGGACATGATGCGCAGCATCAGCAGCCGGTTCGATGGCGCGTACAGCCTCGTGTTTCTCAACGCCTGCGGTGACATGATGGTGGCGCGCGATCCGCTGGGCATCAAGCCGCTGTGCTACGCCAAGGAAGGGCCGCTGTTTGCCGCCGCCAGCGAGAGTGTGGCGCTGGTGAATCTTGGTTTCCAGCCGGAGAACGTCCGGCCGGTACCCCCCGGGCAGCTGATCTCGATCGTGGACGGGGAGTTCCGGATCGAGCCGTTTGCTCCGTCGCCGCGCACAGCCCACTGTTTTTTCGAGTGGGTCTATTTCGCCAACGTCGCCAGCACGCTCGACGGACGCAGCGTGTATCTGTCCCGCACGGCGCTGGGGGGAGCCTTGGCGCGGCTCGAGAGAGCCGATGGCCGCGTCCCGCTCGACGATGGCCAGACGATTGTGGTCCCGGTGCCCGACACGAGCAAGGCGGCCGCGGACGCCATGGCGTATGAGCTGGGCATTCCCGCGCGCGAAGGGCTGATCCGCAACCGGTACTCGGGTCGCACGTTCATTGAAGCGAGCGACGACCGGAGGCGAAAGGCCGAGACGAAGTACACGCCCCTGCGCGAAGTGCTGGCCGGCAAACGCGTGTTGCTGGTGGAAGACTCCATTGTCCGATCGACCACCATGAAGGTGTTGCTGCACCGTATCCGGAAGCTGGGTGGGGCCCGCGAGATTCACGTGCGCGTGGCCTGCCCCCCGATCGTCGCGGCGTGCTTCTACGGCATCGACATGTCGCGGATAGCCGAGTTGTTCGCGCCCCGGTTCCTGCAGGGTCAGCCGTTGACCGACGAGATCCAGGCGCGCATGGCGGCCGAACTCGGCTGTGAATCCCTCCGCTACCTCCCGGTCGACGCGGTGGCCGCGGCTATCGGCTGCCCGCCCGACACGCTCTGCCAGGCCTGTATCACGGGCGAATATCCCACCCCCTGCGGCCAGCAGCTCTACCAGGTGGCGCTCGAAAACGCCCGCAAGCAACAGGAAAGTGGCGTGCACAATTACGAAGAGTCGGCAGCCGGCAGCCAGTGATCTTGCCGCCGTGCCCGCCGCGCAGCGATCGGTGATCGACGCTTGGCAGAGCACCGTGTGTCACGGCCCGTGTGTCGCGGCAGAGCACCGGGTATCAGGCCTGGGCCCGGGGCTGGACCCCAGCGGCCTCTTTGCAGAATACCGAGCGGTACACCGGCAGATCGTCCAGTCGCATGCGGCGTTCGAAGTGGGTCTGGTAGTCCAGGTCATGGTCGCTCGGCCGCTCGTCCGGGACGATAGGTCCGGCGAGCTGCGTGGTCTGCCGGATCAGCGCCAGCGTTGTTTCATAGTACTCGGCCACGTCGGTCCAGAAGTGCAGTTGGCCACCGACGCGCAGCGTGCGCTGGACGTCCTGCAGAAACGCCGCCTGCATCACCCGCCGCTTGCGATGGCGCCGCTTCCACCACGGGTCGGGAAAGTACACATGCACCGCTTCGAGCGAATTGTCGGCCAGCCGATCATGGAAGATCCGGACACCGTCGCCGTGGATCACCTTACCGTTGGTACCCCTACGGCGAGCCAGACGCGCGGCCGCGAACCGGGCGTACTTGGCGGCAATTTCGATGCCCAGGAAGTCGTGGGCCGGCGTGGCCGCCGTCGCGCGCGTCAGGAACAGACCCTTGCCGGAGCCCACTTCAATCTGCAGCGGGGCGGAACGTCCGAAGAGCACCTGGCCGCTCACGGGAGTCGGCAGACTTTCTTCCGCGATCAGCCAGCCGGTCAAGTCGAGCCCCGGATCGATTCTGGGAAGCGCGCGACGGCCCATGCTACTGGCTGTCGGGCTGGCTGTCGGAATCGGCGGAGAGCATTTCCACGGGGATCGGAATACCCTTGATGGTTCCTTCCACCACGATCCGCTCACCCACCACCCCCTGAAACTGGGAGACGATCATCCGGCCTTTGCGCGACTTGATCGCCCGGCTGATCAGGACCAGCCGGTCACCGGGGACGACCGGATCCCGGAACCGCACGTCCTCGAGCCCGCCGAATCCGATCATGCTCACGCCCAGGCAATCGTACTTGTGCGCGAAATAGGCGCTGATCTGTGCAGCGGCTTCCACCATGACCACGCCGGGCATCAGCGGCATATTCGGCATGTGGCCGCGCACCCAGAACTCGTGAGGCGTCACGTCCTTGTAGCCAACGCACACCGCCTCCTCGAGACTCTCGTACACAATCGCCGTGATCTGCTCCATTTCAAAACGTTGCGGATTGTAGCGCCGAATCTCCTCGATGTCGGCCACGACGTGATTGAAGTCGATCTTCGAAATATCGTAGAGCAAGTTCTTGGACGACACGGTGACCCCCTCGATAGGCTGCACGGCGAACTGAACTGCGAGTGCCCCTGCAAGTGCCCAGCGCCGGTCACGGCCGGACCCTGGGCCGCCCGACCCGGCGCAAAGCGCTGAGCCAGCATGAAGCTGGCACTAGGTGCGGACCTTCCGACGCTTGGCGCGCTTGGCCTGGGCGTTGGCAGGCCGCCGGCCGTGGTTGGCTTTCTTGATCTTGCGCTGGGGCTTGGCCATGAGTTTCGCTCCGAATGGTGTTCTCGACGGTGGACTTGGTCTAGAACCATAAGGTTACCAGCAATGCCCGGTTTGGTGAAGGCTGGACCATCGCAGCAGCTCGATTTGGGGGCTGAGAAAAGGGCGGGCAACGGGCTGCACCGGCGGGCCGGATCGCGCTGCAGTGACCGGCGGCCAGGCGAACACCACCACGTCGCACGTCCCTCGTCAGGCGGAAGACGCGGAAGACCGGGTCGCCGACCGCCTGTCCCCGCCTGGCCTTATCCCCGACTGAGTGCCACGAGGTCGGCCAACAGCTGGCGGGCGGCACCATCGTCGATGACACGACTGGCCGCCTCCGACCCGGCACGCAGGGTGGGTACATGGCCGGCCACCCACATGGCCGCGGCGGAGTTCATCACGACGATATCCCGCGCCGGACTCCGCGTGCCGGCCAGAATCTCGCGTATCATCGCGGCGCTCTGCAGCGGACCGTCCACCAGCAGGGACTCGAGCGTTGTCTCGTGCAGCCCGAAATCGTGCGGGGTCCAGGTCGCCTCCTCCACCGCCTGCTGCTCCACCAGCAACGCGCGGGTGGCGCCGTTGAGTGTGACCTCGTCGAGCCCGTCCGCGCCGCTGATCACAGCCGCCCGGCGCGTTCCGAGCAGTTGCAGAGCGGCTGCCAGCAATGTGCCCAGACTGGGCCGTCCCACCCCCATCAGCTGGAACGGCGCAGACGCCGGATTGCACAGCGGCCCCAGCCAGTTGAAGATCGTCGGCGTCGCCAGCTTGCGCCGCACGTTCGCCACGTTCTTCACCGATGGATGCATCAGCGGGGCAAAACAGAAACATATCCCCAACTCGTCGAGACACCGCTGGACGGTATCCAGATCGGCTTCGATGTTCACACCCAGGGCCGCCAGCACATCGGCCGATCCGGAGCGGCTGGTGATGCCCCGATTGCCATGCTTCGCTACCGGCACCCCGGCCGCCGCCGTCACCAGCGCTGTCGCGGTGCTGATGTTGAACGTCCGCGAATAGTCGCCGCCCGTGCCACACGTGTCGATCAACACTTCGTGACGCGATCGAATGGGCCGCATGTGCCGGCGCAAAGACGCTGCCGCCCCGGCCAGCTCCTCGATACTCTCCCCCTTGGTGTGCAGGGCCGTCAACAGACGCGCCATCTCCTCCTCTGTGCACTCGCCCCGCATTACTACGTCCATCACCGCAGTCATCTGGTCCATCGACAGACTCTGGCCCGCAGCGACTTGTTTGATTGTTTCACGGACCACGCAGCAGGCTCCCGGCAATGTTGTAGACAATGTTGTAAACAATGTGGCAAATGATAGATGCAGATACAGGTACACATACGGATGGCGATGCGGCCTCCTGCGCCGATGTGCCGATTATAGACAGACACGTGTCGCTCCCGGACCCGGTATTCCGGCCGCTCACCCAGAATTGTCGACCGCCCGGCTGAGCTACAAACGCCCCCGAAGCCACTCAGCACGCGAGCATACCCCACATGCCGCCATGCGAAGTCCTTCCTTCAGCTCTTGTTCGCCGGGATACAGGGCAGTACAATCGCCGTAACGTGCCATTCTCAAGGGTGGTATCAGCTAGCGTTCTGTAGCGAGCAATCTTATGGCCAGGAAGGTGATCATCGACTGCGATCCGGGGATTGACGACGCGGTGGCCATCTCCATGGCGCTGTTTGATCCGCGGATCGAGTTGGTAGCGGTGACGGCGACGGCCGGCAATGTACCTGCGGAGCAGGCGAGCCGCAACGTGCAGGCGGTCATTGAGCGGCTGGATCCGCCGCGGTTTCCGCGACTGGGTGCTGCGACGTTTGTGGAAGGCTGTGCGGGGACGGACAATCGGCTGATGCACGGCGATGATGGGCTGGGCAATCAGGGGCATGTGATCTCGCGTCTTCATCACCAGCATCCGTCGGAGAAGGTGATTTGCGATGTGGTGCGGGCGGACCCGCACAGGGTGACGCTGATCTGTCTGGGGCCATTGACCAACATTGCCCGCGCGTTTCAGCGTGATCCGGAGTTGCCGGTGTTGGTAGACCGTCTGGTGATATCGGGCGGTTGCGTCGATGGGGTGGGCAACGTGACGGCGGTAGCCGAGTTCAACATGTTTTTTGATGCCAGCAGTGCGCGGACGGTATTTCGCTCACCGGTGACCAAGACGCTGGTGCCGTTGGACGTCACGCGAACGGTCCGTTTGACGCTGGATTTTCTGGACAGGCTGCCCCCTGAGACGACGCGAGTGGGCGGGTTTCTGCGGAGCATTCTGCCGTTCACCTATCGTGCCTATCGCCAGCGATTGGGGCAGGAGAGCATCCTGCTGCACGATGTGGTGACGCTGGTTTCGGTGCTCGAGCCGGCGCTGTTCGAGTACACCGAGATGTCGGGGGACGTGGAGACGCGCGGGGAGCTGACTCTGGGCCTGACGGTGTTCGACCGGCGTCACAGCCCGCAGTGGCGTGCGAACATGGATGTTGCGCGGTGGGCCGATCCGGAGAAGGTCATCGACTGCATGGTCAACTCCCTGTCACTGGCGGGCAGCGCTACTGCTGGCGAGTGAAGCATCTGGTTCGGGGCCGGCGGGCGGGTTCGAAGCGGCAGGCTGGATGGCCGTCCGCCGATCATTCGCGCCTGGGCGCGCCGACCCGCGTATGGAGTTCGAGTGTCTTGCCATCGCGCAGGACGACGAGCGAGACTTCCTTGTCCAGGGGGGTGAGCTTCACCTGGTTCACCAGGTGGTCGTCGTCTTCGATACGGACACCGTCGAAGGCGAGGATGATATCGCCAATCTGGATACCCACCGACTCGGCGGCGGTGTCCGGGTCGATACGGTTCACGCGCGCTCCGACCCGGCGTGGCAGTCCCAGTTGCCGTGCGTAGGTGTCGTTGTACTGCGAGTCGAGTCGTACACCGAGCGTGGCCCGCACGACGCTTCCCTGGTCGATCAGCTGTCTGGCGACGACGAAGGCGATATTGATGGGGATGGTGAAACCGATGCCCTCGTTGCCACCCGAGCTGGAGGCGATGGCAGTGTTGATGCCGATCACTTCGCCGCGCAGGTTGAGCAGTGGGCCGCCGCTGTTGCCCGGGTTGATGGCGGCGTCGGTCTGGAAGAAGTCCTGGTAGCGGACCCCTTCCACACCCAGCTGCAGGTCCCGGCGCCCTTTGGCGCTGATGATCCCGTAGGTAACGGAATGGCTCAGCCCGAAGGGGCTGCCGACGGCCAGCACAAAGTCGCCGATCTCGACGGCGCTGCTGTCACCCACTCGGGCGGGGACCACGTTGGGCGCGTCGATCGCCATGACGGCCACGTCGGTCTCCATGTCAGACCACACCCGTGTGGGAAAGATCTCCTGGCCCGACGCGAGTCGGATATGGATATTGTCGAGCGTCGCGTGCTTAATCACGTGCCGGTTGGTGAGCACGTAGTTTTTGCCGTTGTACTCGACGATCACTCCCGAGCCGGCTTCTTCCACGGTTTTGCGGCCGAAACCGTCATTCGGTTTCTTCGCGTCGATGTGCACGACGGTCGGCTGGGCGAGCTGGATGGCCTTTTTGAGCACATTGCTCTGCCGTTCCAGTGTCGCCACGTCGTGAGCCACCTCGCTGTACAAGCGGTCGCGGTCCTCTTTCGTCAGCTGCGAAGTGAGGGCGAACTGAGCGAACGCAGGTTGCGCGACGGCCGCCAGCAGGAGTCCTGCGATCCACAGGCTCCCGCGGTACCGGGCCAGATTATGAGGCAGGGCAGCTACCATCCGTCGAGACTCCGTTACGATCACGACACATCCATTTCCAGATCGTTCAGGAGCACATCGTTGTCGCCCGCATGCGGATCGATCAGGCTTCCCCAGTCCGCGGATCGCTGGCCGCCCGCCCCGCTCTTCTCCGCCTCGCGCTGCGCTTCGATGCACATGGTGGCGTAGGGGAGCGCCTGGAGTCGAGCCAGCGGGATGGGCCGACCGGTGGCCTCACAGATGCCGTAGGTGCCGTTGCGCATGCGTTCCAGGGCCATTTCAATCTGGGCCAGTTCGCGGCTCTCCACTTCAGCCAGCTGCGAACTCATCTCATCTTGAGCGGAATCCAGCGCTGCGTCGAGCATATCTCCCGATGCCTGCTGGCGGAGCTCCTTGAGTGAGCTGAGGTCGCCCGCCAGTGCCTTGCGCAGCGCGTCGCGGCGACGGATGAGCACCTGCCGTAACTTGAGAATAGTCTCTTTACGTCCCATTATTCGATCCCCCCACGCTCAAGCCACACACAGCGCCGGCTACCACTGCCGTGCGGCATGCGCCCCTGAGCCTTCCTCAAAGTGCCTCTTCTGACAGTGCCTATTCCGGATTGCTAACCACGCACGACCGTGTCACAACGGTTCATGGTCGGGATATGGGATATATTGGATGCGTTAACCAAACTATAGTATGCACCTCGTTGATAGCGCGCGCTCCTGCAGGTTTTTTCCGACGCCGATCGAGAACCGGCAGGGAATGACTAAACAGCGCCGCTTCAAGCACTTGTGCGTCGTGTCACTGGCTGCCGTTCCGAACGCTCGGCAACACAGCGTACGCCGTTTTCCATCAGCGGACACTTGTGCCATTGCGTGCGGGGGTTCGACACCAGCGTCTGGCCCGTCCGGTGCCCGTTGTTTGCTTTCGGATAATCGTCAAATCCGGCAAAGAGATACAGCCGTTTTTCACAATCCGGCAGGATTTGCAGGTTGGTCCTCCTGCGACGGGCAGCTCCGAGCCCCCGGTTTTGACGGGGTACTGGCCGCGAGCGACATCCCTTCCAGAGGACCTGGCGATCGGCACTGACGCCGCCTGACGCGCGCCCGATCAGGCTGAGTCCGGGACGCACGGCATGTACCAGGAGCCGCACGATCGAATTTACAGACGCACCGGTTGCCCGTCAGCCATTCGCTGCAGTGGGTGGGGCGTGCCCGGTGAACGCCCGAAACGGCGAATTGCCGCTCGTGCGGTTCACAACCCGCGTGCGGCCAGGATGTCATCGAAATCCCGCAGGTGGTAGTCGATCCCCACGTAGTCCAGTGTGCGGCACAGGCCGCGCAGCGCCACGCCGAACCCGTCCGGACCACTGAATCCGCCGAACTGTCCGCCCCCTTTGACGTGCGGCTCGAGGTCGAGGAACACCCCGGGAATCCCGCGCCGTTTCAGTCGCCGCTCGAGGCCGGGAATCGCTGCGGCGAAGTCCCGCAAGATCGCTTCGTGGCCGCTGTTCCCGAGGTCGGCGGGCACGAAGTGTTTGAGCGTATCTTCATTGACATGTGTGACGCGCTGCGCGGGACGCGGATGGCGGTAGTCCTTGATGTGCATCCAGCCCAGCCCTTTCTTCATCGCCAAGTACTGGTCGAAGACGCCATCGGGCGAGAAGCCCTGCACCACGATGTTGGCCGCGTCGAAGATGAGCACCATGGCTGGGTGATTTACCTGCCGGTGGATCTCCGCCAGCAGCTCGCCGGACTGGCCCACCAGGTTGGCCTCGACCTCCAGCCCGAGCGTCAGATCGTTGCGGTGGCAGGTTTCCGCGATCTGCCCCAGCTGGTCGACCACCTGCGGCAGGTGCTCGCGCGGGTCCGTCCCTTTGGGGTGATAGAACGAGAAGCCGCGAATCAGCTTGGTCTCGAAGGCGTGCGCCAGGTCGCACACGTTAGCCACGTCCTTGGCCAGGTATTGCTTGAATGGCACGAATCGGTTCGTGGTGCCATCGTCGACGTCCAGCAGCTTGATCTTGCCGATCGGCGAACCGATCGAGGACACATTCAGGCCGTATTCAGCTTGCAGGCGTCGCAGCCGGCCGACCTCCGACTTGCTCAGGTCCATCACGTTCTTGATTCCGTTGCCGGCATCCACGAACCGCACCGTGTAGTACTGGAGCCCCAGTGCGGCGAAGGCGGCGAACTGCTGTTCCGCCGTCTTCTGGTTGGCCGCTTCGTCCGCGAACCCACTGAGGATGACGTGTGGCTTGTCAGGCATGGGAAGCTCCCGGGATTTGAGTGGGGTGAAAGGGTGCCGGCCGCGGAAACGACCTTGGCTGCAGCCGTATTCTCAAAGCGCCGGTTGCCCGCTGCAAGGGGGCAGGACTTCGCTGGGCTGTGGCCACCCGGCTTGCGCGACGCTGGCACGCGTGGCACGGATACGGTATCTTCGATCTTCACGTGTATGACTTTTCCACTGCGGGCGGTCGCACCCTGACGCGAGCGCCCGCGAATTGAAGGTTCAGGAGACTGGACAATGGATGCTCACCCGCCCTTGATCGAACATGCCGGAGAGCCGCAATCGAACGCACTACGCGGTCGTCTGAGCCGTGTGGAGCCCAAAGGGCTGCGAACTTACACGCCTTCGCTGGCGATGGTGGCCAGGAGCCAGGGGTGTTACGTCTGGACACCCGAGGAGCGCAAACTGGCCGATTTCACGTCGGGTGTGCTGGTGTCGAATCTGGGTCACAATCCGGTGCGCTGGTGGCAACGCGTCTGGCGCTACATGCAGCTTCCTGACGTGCATGCCGTCTCCGACGCCTTCGTCTCCGCGATGCCGCTCACTTCCTACAACGCCGCCTCGGAGCTGGAGGTCGACTGCTGCGAACGCCTGCTGGCAAACATGCGCGCTCAGCCGGGCGGCGGCCGGATGGAACAGGTGCTGTGGGCGGCCAGTGGCAGTGAGGCGATTCAGAAGTCGCTGTGGGCCTCCCTGCGTTTCACGCCCGGGCGCGACGTGATCCTGGCCACACGCCGAGGGTTCCACGGCAAGAAGGGACTGGCCAACGCTGTCACCGGATCCGAGACCGATCCGGACCGCGATCCCCGTGTCCGCTTCATTTCGTTTCCGACCGACGAGTGCTGCGACGTACAGCGGCGCCGCGAGCCGATCGATCTGGCCCCGTACGAACGGGAACTGCAGAGTCTGGCGGACGAGCTGGCGGGACGTTTCTGCTGCCTGATCACCGAGCCCTACCTGGGCGGCAGCGGCTCGTTTCACCCGCAGCCCGAGTACCTGCAGCTGCTGGAGCGGTTCTGCCGCCAGCACGACATCATCTTCATCCTCGACGAGATCCAGTCGAATTTCGGACGCACGGGACCGATGTATGCCTACACGCACTACGGAGTGGAGCCCGACATCGTGTGCCTGGGCAAGGGGCTGGGCAACGGTGTTCCGGTGAGCGCGGCGGTGGGCCGGGCCGATGTGCTCGGATCGCTGGACTACGGGCACGGATCGGACACGTGGAGCGCCCATCCGCTGGGCTCTGCGGCCGTGCTCGCCACGCTGGACGAATTCGAGACGACCGATGTGCTGGCACAGGGTCAGCGTCTGTCTGCGACGCTCGAACATGGACTGGAACGGCTGAAGGAAACCGGCATCGTGGCCAATGTCCGGGGCGAAGGGTGCGTCTGGGGTGTGGAGTGCCGCGATATCGGTGCGCTCACGGGGCGCGATGTGGCCAATGCGTGCGTCAAGGCCTGCTACCTGGGAGACGACCGGGGACGTGCCGTACACCTGCTCGGACCGTTGGCCAGCAAAGTGCTGCGCGTCAGTCCGCCGCTGGTCATGCCTGTCGACGAGGCGCGGGACTACCTGGACGCGATGTACGACGTGTTCGGGACGGTCGCCAAGCAGGTGAGCTGAGCGGGTGGGAGGAGCGAGCGAAGCGTGGCCCCTGAGTTGCTGATGCGTCGGGCGATCGAGGACGCCTGTGCGGCCCGGGGGTTCAACGAACTGCGTCTGCCGGCCCGCGAACTACTCCGGCTGGGACCAAACTGCTCCGGCTGGGACACCGTCCCGTCGCGCTGGTCGACGGCGCGTTGACGCCGGAGTGCCGCGCGCTGGTTTCAGAATGGTGGAGGGGCCCGCCCGCACGAGCTACTGAGCGCGCTGGTACTGAGCCGTGACGGTCGTGGTGATGCCGCCGCGGGGGCTGAACGCCGCGGCTAGCCGGAGCTGCCGTGGCTGCAACACCGCCGCCAGGTCGTCCAGGATCCGGTTCGTGACATGCTCGTAAAAGATCCCCTCGTTGCGGTACTGCTGCAGGTACAGCTTCAGGCTCTTGAGCTCCACGCACCGCTGGTCGGGAACGTACGTGATCGTCAGCTTGCCGAAATCAGGCTGGCCGGTCTTCGGGCAGACCGACGTGAATTCGGGACAGACGATCTCAATCGTGTAATCCCGCTGCGGGAACTGGTTGGCGAACGTCTCGAGCATGTCCCGCAAGGCCGCACTCATCGCCGCATCTCCTCTGTGTCAGGTACCCCGCACCAGTCCGAACCACTCGACGTGTTTGCGCGCACAGAACCGGAAGCCGTGCTCCCGGCAGTAGGGTTCCAGCCAGTTCCGCGTCAGGTTCAATCGCCCGACCTCCGTGCCTTGCGGCATGAGCATGACCCAGTCGCGTTCGATTTCGGGCATTGCGTCCAGGTACCGATCGATCTCCTCCAGATCGTGCGGGTCATCGACGACGAATTTGACCTGGTAGGCATGTTCGCGGATCAAGCGGCGCACGACGTCGGGCGCGTGCCGCGCCCGCTCATGCCGCCGCTTCCACCGCTCGTGCGCGGTGCCCCGTGGCGCCGAATTGGACAGCTTGGGGCTGATGGACATCAGATCACAGTGGAGTGGCAGGTACAGGGTGCCGGCAGTCTCTACCGTGATGTGGTAGCCGCGTTTATTGAGTGCCGCGCAGAGCGGAATCAACTCGGCGTACAGCATCGGTTCGCCGCCGGTGATGACGACATGCTCCGCGTCGTAGGCCAGGATCCGGCGCAGGACGGTGTGCACGGACAGGTCCTCACCCTCCGGGTGCCACGAAGCGTAGTGTGTGTCGCAGAACCAGCAGCGCAGATTACACCCCGCCGTGCGCACGAACACGCTCTCCGTTCCGGTCAGGAACCCTTCACCCTGGATCGAGCAGTAGATTTCCGCAATTCGCATGACGCTCGGACGCTTGGACGGAAAGGCCGGCCAGCATCCCCGCCAGACCGGTCCCCGCAGGGCGTCCGGCCTGCCGCGGCAGTGGCTGCCCTACGTGGCTGTTTCGTCGAGTGTAGCAGATCAGCCGCGTTGCGGGAGGCGGGGCGCGAAGTACGGCCGGCCGCCGGGCCACTGTGCGCCGGCGATTTTTTCATTTCATCGCATCGCACTGGATCGCATTGCATCTCAGCTCTGCGTGTCTCATCCCTGCGAGCGGCTGCCTTCCGCCTGCTCGCGCCGCACCCATTCACCCCAGTCAGCCTGCAGCGGTGCCTGGCAATGTGGGCAGCCCACGTGGCGCCCCAGCTGATCGGTGCGCAGATGCACCTGCTGCTGGCACTGCGGGCACGGTACACGGAACCGCAGCCGGCGGTCGGCCAGGTGCTCCCAGACCTCCGCGGGGACGCCGGCGAGGTCAATGTCGTCGGCGGTGAGGACGGTGAGCAGGTCGCGGGTCACGGGGGTCACAGCCGCGATGCGGTTTGCCAGGCGGCGGACCGAATTCTCGAAGGTGTTGCGGGCCAGACGCCCATTACCGAAATGCTCGTCCCGCGCGTCGTAGAGCCAGTGGAATCCCAGCAGCAGTTTCGCGCGCGCCTGGCAGGGCAGCACGTAGTGGTTGGCTTCGCACATGAGCTGGAAGATCCGGGCCAGCTCCGCCGGCCGGTAGTCGTCGAACTGCAGTTGCGTATTGAACCGCGAGCTCAGGCCGGGGTTACTCCTCAGGAGCTGGCCGATAGGCTGCGGGTAGCCGGCGATGATGACGACCAGCCGCTCGCGATCGTCCTCCATGCGTTTGACCAGCGCCTGTACCGCCTCCTGCCCGTACGCGTCCTCCGGTCCGCTTGCGATCAGACTGTACGCCTCGTCGATAAACAGGATGCCATCCAGCGCTTCATCGATTTTGCGCTGGGTTTTGGGGGCGGTCTGTCCCGCGTATTCCGCCACCATCCCCGCTCGGTCGGTCTCGACCAGATGCCCGCGACGCAGCAGTCCGAGCGACTTGAAGATCCGGCCCACAATTCGCGCCACGGTGGTCTTGCCGGTGCCGGGATTTCCCCCAAACACCATGTGCAGGCTCAGCTGGTGCATCGGCAAGCCGGCTTCCCGGCGGCGCTGCTGCAGATTCAGATAGTTCGTGAGGGTTGTGATCTCGTGCTTCACGCCCGCCAGACCAACAAGCTGCTCCAGGTCCTGCAGCGCCTGTTGCAGCGAGTCGCTCAGCGAGGCACTGTCCTTCTCGACAGCGTCGTCGGGCAGTCGCAACTGCTTTTGTTGCGGTTGCGGCGTGTGCCGAGACTCCAGCCGCGGGGACTCGTGGTGTATGATCTCAGCGTGGGTCTCCGTCGCTTGCGGGGCCTCGCCCGGCGGCGTTTCTTCCAGCTGGATGCGGCACAGGTGGACCTGGATCTCCTGCTGGATCGCGCGGATCGCGTCCGTCTCCCGGGCCGTAACACAGCCGTCAGCCTTGGCGACCAGGTTCGCGACTCGCAGCACCACCGTCTCCAGCTCGGGCACGAAGTTGCGGATCTTCACAATCCGGTCGAACGGGCGGAGCAGGCTGTACCATGCCAGGCGACCGGCGTCGCGGAACATGCGTTGGGCGATGTCGTTCAGTTCCTTCCCGGCCGGCCGCTGTTGCCAGAGATGATCGACCAGTTCGCGGGCCAGCTGCTGCTCCACGTCACTCCACTTCTGATCCGCCCGCGCGACGCTGGTGTAGATCTTGACCAGCAACCCCTGGTGCAGATCCACCATGCGGCGAATCAGTTCGCGCCGCGCCGTGTCGTCCGCCCCCGGCTGGTCCTGCAGCGCCACGCGGGCGGCGTGGATGTACAGCCGTTTGCAGTCGCTCAGCGACTCCCGGAACTGGTCAATCACGTCCACCGATCGATCATTCACACAGATGCCTCGACAATGCGTTCGGCAAGCGCCTCGCACAGCGGATCGTACTGCTCGGCGCAGAACCCCACGTGCAGATGACGCCGCCAGCCTTCCGCATATTGAAAACGCTGCGACAGGCGCCCCACGGCCGCATCCTGGTCGCGCATCGTCTGCAGGTACGAGTCCATCCCCTGGCTCTCGTCCAGCCAGCGTTTCTGACTGACGTGCCGGGCCAGCATGCGGACTTTGTCCTCCTCCCGGTCCGTGATGTCGACGTAGAAGTCTGGCAGCACCGGGCGCCGGAGCGGGTCGCAGTTCGAGTAGGGCTGAGCATGATACACGGCGACCGGCTTCTGGATCGCTGCGCGGGGCGGCACCACCGGATAGTTCGGCATGCCGCGCGCAAAGGCGGCCGTCACCGCCAGCCGGCCGGCATTCACATGGTCTTCCATGTAGTCCACCGGGCTGTGCGTCAGCACGATGTCCGGCGCCACCTTCCGCATCACCGACGTGACCTGTGCGAGCAAGGTACGATCGTAGAAGATGTCCAGGTCGGCGCAGATGCTCTCGTGATACACTGCGCCGATGCTGGCCGCCGCCTCCATCGCCTCGCTCCGCCGCATCGCGACAATCGTCTCCGTGTCGTACTGCGTCGTACCCAGCCCCCCATTGGCTATGTTCATGTAGTGCAGCTCATATCCCGCGGCACCCAACAACATGAATGTGCCCGACATCATGAACTCGATATCATCCGGATGTGCCGCGATAGCAAACGCTGTTCTGGTCATTGCGATGGCCTCAAAGTTCAGTTTTCAGGAATTGGTTTCAGGTAACAGGTGCCGGGCGGCAGGCGACCGGTGGCTGGAGCGGAGGACGCGTGTACCCGGATGGGAGACGCAGGGCACTGGCGCATCATCGTTCCTCCCGCAGGGCGGCCAGCAAGGGGACGCGCAGCGTGGCGCGTGCGGCCCAGGCACCCGCAATGATGCCCACAATCAGGACAATTAGCAACATGGCTCCCAGACCTCGGAAGGGGACTGCGGCGCCGCCGCCGAACATGTGCGGGATGACCGCCAGCAGCGCGGCGGCGACTCCGGCGGCCAGTCCGGCCAGCAGCAGCAGGATGTTCTCCAGCAGCACCAGCTGTGCGAGACGCCGGCGGCGGAAGCCCGCGGCCCGCAGCAGCCCCATCTCACCCCGGCGCTCCAGGACGCTCCGCAACTGCACGGCCGCCAGACCGAAGGTGCCCAGCAGCAGGCCCAGCGCACCGAGGCTCTGGAACGTGCGCAGGTATGTGTTCTGCAGCGTCATCAGGCTGGCCAGGATGCTGCGGCTCTCCGTCGCGTCGCAGCCCTCGTCGCTCCAGCGATCCTCCAGCGCTTGCGCTGTATCGCGCAGCGCCCGGGTCTGTGTGTCGATCAGGAAGTACCGGTGGCCGCTGATTGCCGGAAACAACTGGCGGAAATCAGCGTCGGAGATCAGCAGATTGCCGTGCAGGATGCTCAACGAAAGCAGCCCCGCGACGCGGAACTCAACCGGGCGACCGTCGTAGGTGAACGTGAAGCGTTCTCCGATCCCGCGATACAGCTTCAGGCTGTAGATCGCCGTCTCCTGGTCTATCACTGCCGGGATGGGTTCGCCGGGTGGAGTAGGGCGGTCACTCAGTATGTGCCAGGGGTTGGCCTGCTCCCGCGCAGTGTGTGCTGCGGACTTCGAGAAGCGGAACCTGGCCGCGCGCCGGGGGGAGTCGAATGCGGAGACGAAGTCCTGGGGGACGCCGAGGATCCGCGGCTGATTCGATCGGTACAGATTGCCGCAGCTCGCGTCGTCGCCGGGGCGCACCCGGAACGAGTAGACGCGCACGGCGGGCAACTGGCCGGTCGGCGGGCCAGTCATGGTCTGCCAGTCCACCTCGGCGTTGAGGTCCTCAAAGATCGGCTGCGATGACTCGGCCACCAGTTCAAACCCACCCGTCCCGGTCTCGGTCGGCTCCAGTTGAAACGCGCTCATCGCCACAATCAGGAAGCTGGCCGTGGCGATCAAGCCGATGGTCAGCGTGCTGCGGCCCGGATTACGTGCGGCGCTGCGTGCGGCGAGTTTGAGGAGTGGGAAGCGGCCGGAGATCGCAGCCCGGTGACCGCTGCCCGAGCGTAACGCGTGCCAGATGCCGAGCAGCATTGCCGTGAGCAGGGCGGCTCCTGCTCCCACAAAGGCGCCGGCCTGCTGCTGGCCGGCCAGAGAGCTCGCGGCGCCGGCCAGGACGGCGGCGACGACCACCAGCGCTGCGGCGGCGAACACCGGCGCACGCCCCTGGCGCGCCGTCCCCGGACTGGCCACCGTGACCTGGCCGGAGAGCAGACGTCGCGCCGGAACTCGGCGCGTCTGTAACACGCTCCAGAAAATCGTCAGGCCGGTTGCCAGCACACCGGCCGTGTAGCCGATCAGCAGGCTGCGCGCGGTCCAGTGGAATGTGAGGAACGGCGCGCTGATCGCGCCCAACCACCACGACTTGCTCTGCAACCCGGCCAGTATTAAACCGGCGTAGCCCAACCCGATCAGCACACCCAGCGCACTGCCGGCGGCTGCCACGGCCAGCCCCTCCGCCACCAGCACGCGGCGCACCCGCCGCACCGACCAGCCAAGTGCCAGCAGCAGGCCGACCTGTGCCGCCCGCTGGTCAAACCCAAGCCGGAACAACAGCGCGACCAGCAACAGCGCCGCCACAATAATGAAGAAACTCAACGACAGAAACAGCATGTCAAAGGGCGTGTTACCGGACGAGGCGGCCAGCTGGCGGGCCTTGATCGGCTGGAACTCGAATCCCAGCGTGACGCCGTCATGCGCCAGCTGGGACAGCAGCTGCCGCTCGATCGCGTCCGCGGTGAGCCCCGCCCGAGCCGGCAGCCGGTACGACGTGGCCGCGCCGAACCGGCTCCCCCACAGCCGGCGCCCGGTGGCCAGCGACACATAGGCTTTGGGAGTTGTGGCATAGTTCTCCCAGTACGCGTCGTCCTGCGAACGAATCAGCCGGTAGTCGATCGTGAACGGGACCTCCCAATCGTCAATCGACTGCTGATCCGTGAAGCCTTTCACCACGGGTGTCAGGGCCGGATCGTTGGCAATTGTCGGGCACTCGGTGAACTGCAGCCGCCGCGACGGCAGATACGGCTCGGCCGGTCGGGTCAACGGCGCGATGGCCTGTACCGTCAGCAGCTGTTGGGCTTCGACCGCAGCACCGTGCGTCGTTTCCGGCTCGAAGTACGTCAGGCGAACCAGGTCGCCGGGCGCCACACCCAGGTCGTCGGCCGCCCAATCGGTCAGCACGACCTCGTCCGGGCCCGGAGGGGCGATGTGCTGGCCGTCCACCGACAGCAACTGAAAATCGTCCGACGGGTCGAGGGCGGTGATCATGGAGTAGGGCAGCGGCACGGCCTCCGGCTGACTGACCGATTCGAGTCGATTTGCCAGATAGGTGAAGACGCTTTGGCCACCCGACCCGGCAAACGCGCGATGCGCCGCCGCTTCCACGGCAGGGGGCAGTATCATGCTCTGGCTGCTGAGGCTGAAGTAGTCGTAGATCCGCTCTGCCTGTTCGGACGGCAGGTCCGGGTGATACAGCCGTACGTGCGAGAGGGTCAGCCCGAGATCGTCGAGTGTGGGACGCAGGGCAGATGCCAGATCGGGCGTGGCCGCGGCGGCGCCGGGCGCTGCCCTGGCGGCGACCAGGATACTGTTGACGCGGCCAGGCTGGTCCAGGCCGGACTGCAGTTGTTCGAGCGACACATAGGCGTTGGCCGGCAAGGTCTGGGTCGGGGTGAGACTGAACTGCCCCAGCCCGGCGGCCGGCACGATCTCGATCACTCTCAACCGCGGGAAACTGCGAATGCGATCGGCCTTCTCACCCAGTGGACTGTCGGCCGGTATGTCGGCTGCCTTGGGCAGCCGCAACGTCACGCGGTCGCCCACATCCGCCTGCAACTCATCGGCCAGCGTCTGATTCAGAATGATCTCGTCGCGGTCCGGACACCTGCTCGGACGCAGCGCGGCATCCTCCTCGAAACTCCAGAACGATCCCTCTCCCGCCACCTCCTGGCTGCTGGGACTGGCGACCACCAGCACGTTGGCGGCGCGCGTCACGCCGTTGGCGCCCGGTTGTTCGATCGTCGCCTGCGGGAACAGCATCACGCCCACCGCACGTTCGCAGTGCTGCGAAAACGCGGGAGCACTTGCCAGGTCCGTCACCAACTGCTCGCGGAAGAACCGGTCGACCAGCAGAAGCGCGTCGATCCGACCCAGGCGGTCGAGCGTCAGGTGCCGCAGGCTCCCACGCACACTGTCCCCGACCAGCAGGGCACCGGTGAGCACGGCGGTTGCCGCCGCCACCCCCGATCCCACCGCCGCGCTGGCGCGCCAGTGGTAGACCAAAGCTCGGAATGCCAGCCGCAGGAGGGTCACCGTTCGTTCGCTCTTTCGTCTTCAGTCACGCGCCTTACCTGCCCGCGTCCACGCTGCATACCGGCGCCGGGCCGGAGCCATGACACAATTGCACACCGTCAGTTACACGTTCGACAGCTGCCCGTCGTCCAGACGCCGGCGCTGCTGGAGCAAGTCGGCCAGTTCCAGGCTGTGAGTGACCACGATCAGCATCGTCTGTTCTTCCTGCTGGAGCTGCAGCAGCAGTCGCGCGACTGCCAGGGCGTTCGTGTGATCCAGGTTCCCCGTCGGCTCATCGGCCAGTACCAGTCGCGGTCCAGTGATCAGTGCCCGGGCCACGGCCGCGCGTCCACGTTCGCCCCCCGAGAGCTCCGACGGACGATGGTCCAGGCGGTCTTGCAGCCCGACCCGCTCCAGCAGTTCGCGGGCCCGTTGCAGATCCCTGGCCGTCGGAGCACCTTCAGCCAGAGTCGGAATCAGGACGTTTTCCAGGACGGAGAGCTGCGGCAGCAAATGGTGATCCTGGAACACGAACCCGATATGCCGATTGCGGAAGCGGGCCAATGCGGCTTCTTCCAGCCGGTAGGGATCCTGGCCGTCCAGGGTGACAGTTCCCTGGGTGGGCGGATCCAGCGTGCCGATGGCGTACAGCAGCGTGCTCTTGCCCGACCCGCTCGGTCCCACGATAGCCAGATTCTCTCCCGCCGACAGCGCGACCGAGACGTCGCGCAGCACCGGCAGCGGCCCGGAACGCGTCGCATAGTGCTTGGCAACATGGTCAACAATCAGATCCGGCATGCCGACAGCTCAAACCTTCCCAGGTGCATCGAGCGTTGATGCGGGACGTTCCCCTCACCAACTCACCAATGTGGCGGAATTGTCGCCCCAACTCAAGCCACGATAGAGTTGAGCAGAGCCAGCGTTCCCACTCCGTAGAACGAGTATTCGACGTCGCGTTCCTCGTCCCACACGCCAGCCAGGAAGCCACCGTCGGGGTGGGCCAGGGACCGGGCATAGCTGAGCGCGGCAGCCACCTGCAGCACATCGATGTGGTCGAGGTCGGCCAGGGTCAGGCAGCCGGTGAACGTGCTCAGCAGATCCGCGACCGGAATCCGCGAGTTGGCCAGCAGCCCCCCCTCAGTGTTCTGCATCTGGCCGAGGAAGGCGGCGGTCGAGGCGACGTCGGCGGGTTCGAGCGCGTCGAGCATCCGCAGGACGCCGATCGCCGCCGCCGTCGGATTCGTCCCTGCCCGCTTGCCGACGCGAATCTCCAGAAACCCGCCATCCGCCGACCTCTGTGCGCGGGTGAACCGCACGACGTTTTCCGGGTCAGTCAGCGGATGGTCGATCAGCTGCAGGCACAGCAGCGCGAGGAATGTATGGTAGGTGCTTCCGGCGGTGCCTTCCGGCCCTTTGGCGAACCCGCCATCCGCACAGCGCAGCGCCTGCAGTTCGGCGGCCAGAGATGCCTTCCAGCGCGGCCCCGCGTCGGCCAGGACGTCGATGCCCGCCGCCGCGTCCAGTTGGGCGGCCCCGAACACGAGCGACATCCGATCGATCAGCGGTTCATCGCTGGTCAGTCTCGCTCGCAGGAACTCTCCCGCCCGCTGGGCTACCGCTCCGTGCAGTTCACCGAGTATCGCCAGGCCGCGCAGCGCGAAGCTCGTGTAGTACAGGTTGCTCTCCCCCTCACGCCCGGCGAACCCGCCGTCGGCGCGCTGTGCGGCCTGGAAGAACCGGCTATGCCGCGCACGCAGATCTGCCGGCAGGCATTCCATGCACGCCGCCAGACGCGCTGTCAGGGAGTGCAGGTAGCTCATCGGTCGATTCACAATGGCAGCTCGCCTGGCGGGCGATCATGTGATGTCGCCGGCGCAAAAAACAAGCCTGCGGCGGTCGCCCGGCCGGCAGGCTTGCGAGGTTGGACCCGGGTCACTATTCGCCCGTGTATGGCAGGAGCGCCATGAAGCGCGCCCGCTTGATTGCGCGCGTCACAGCATGCTGACTGGCCGCCGAACACCCGGTCTTGCGGCGACCGACAATCCGACCGTGACGGTTGACCAGCTTCTTGAGCAGCTCCACATCCTTGTAGTCGACGTACATCGGACGCGGCCGTTCACCATCTACAAAAATCGGATCTTTCTTCTTGGTGCGGACACGGGTTTTGGTCCGCTTGCGGGGCCGAATAGGTCGTTTCATGGGGGTTCGTTTAGCGTATGTAAGTGCTTGTAGGCCAAAAACTTACCGGCATTATTCCGCCGATGTTATGCGGCCGGGAATCGGTCATTGTACGCAAATCGCCGCGAAACGCAAGGACCAGAATTTCCACAAGGCGCGATCTCGCGAACATGTGATCAGGGAGGTGGGCCGGGTGCCGGCTTGCCCGATTCGCCCCAGGGCAGCTCGATCTGCTCGACCACGGCTGCCGCGCCGTGCGGCTCCGTGTCGGCCGACCATTCGCTCGGGCGCTCCAGAACCGTGTCCATCAGGTAGTGGAACAGACGCCGCAATTCCGCCGGCTCAATCTGCTCCGCGACCGCCTCGGCCCGCTGCTGATGCTTGTCCACCAAGCGACGGGCCCTGTCAAAAACGCCCGCGTCCTCGTACAGCTGACGCACGCGGTTGATCCGGTACACAGCCGGCTGCGATAGGTCGGCGACCAGCGTCCGCAGCAGCTGTTGCCCCGGCGCGTCCAGGCATTCGAGTGCCAAAGCCCACAGGATCGTGGGGCGACCACCCAGAATATCACTGCCGGCAGTCAGCTTGTTGTGCCGGTCGGTCTGCCAGTCGTCCAGGTCGTTGAGGATCTGGAATGCCACCCCCAGATTGCGGGAGAACTGCTTGACCGGTGCCAGGTACGGCTGGTGGGAAGTCGCGAGCCGGATGCCGGTCAGGATTGCCGCTTCGAACGCTGGGGCCGTCTTGAGTGCGTAGATCTTGAGTGCATCGATGGGCTGGAGCGGCCTGTCGCGCGAGTCGCGCCACGAGAGCTCGGCCCCTTGTCCTTCCGTGAGCTTGATGTGGGCGCTGGCCAGACTGTCCAGGATATCGCTGACCACCTCGGACCCGAGCGTCCTGGACTCACGACTCACCAGCCGGTATCCCATACCGATCAGATAGTCGCCGACGTTGATGGCGGTGGCCGTGCCATAGCGGCGATGCAGTGTCGGGACACCATAGCGGAACGCATCGTCATCTTCGATGTCGTCGTGGACCAGCGAGGCCTTGTGGAACGTCTCGATGGACATGGCCGCGCGGAAGATGGCGTCGGGCAGCTGCGCCACGTGTTGAGCGCCTCCTGCACCGGTCCCGTGCCCGCCGGTCATGGCGTCGTAGACCGCCAGGGTGATGAACGGGCGCGCGTACTTCCCGCCCCGGGCGAGAAAGTCGTAGGCGATCGCTTCGGTCGCGGCGATCGGTTCCAGGGCAGCGAGGCCCTGTCCGTTCAGTTCCGACACGCGTGGTCCACCCCGCAAACGCGGTGCATACCGGTCCAGCGCCGTGTGTTCGAACATCCGCGTTGCCGCCCGCATGAGATGCACGTACGTACGCGTGGTACTGGTTTCCGCCGTGTGCCGCAGCAGAATCATCTCCCGCACCCAGTCTTCATCCAGACGCGTGGTCTGGCAGTCGTCCGACAGCAGCGGCATGGCAATGCACGGGATGCCGGCCAGCAGCACCTTGTCGATGGCTTTCTCCAGCACATTCAGGCAGGCCACCCCCACGATCGCATCCACGCTGCCGCTGAGGATGATGTTCATGACGACCGGGGAACCTTCCGCCACCAGCACCCGATATCCGTGTTGCTGGGCAAGTGCGCGGAAGTCGCCGATCCGGCACGCGCCACAGTTGCGGCACGCGAGCCCGAACTCGTCGTACGGGGCGCTGCACCGCTCGCTGTGCTTCAGGCAGTGGGGCAACAGGCACAGACGCCGCGCTGGAGGGATGGCGGCGACCTGGTCGCGCCAGAATGCGGAGGCCAGCATCACCATCGTCCAGCCGACGAAGCCTTCGGGTAGCTGCAGGTCGTCCAGAATCGTCCGGGCGATCGACTCCAGCGCGTCCTTCGACAGCGGATAGGACTTGTCGAGCCGCGGACCCACCTCGTCACACCGCTGCCGTATCCGCTCCCGCACCGCGCGCGGTTCGGGCACGCACTTGAGATGCTCGGTCTCGCGCCGGGCGGACCCGCGCCCTGTCGTGGTGGCGGCCTCGCTCTCGGACGAGGTGGTGGGCGTCACAGGTGCACGAGTCAAGATGGTGTCCTTTGAGATGGCGTTGCCAAGGCGTTTACTGTGCGGTGCGCGATCAGTCGCACACGGTCGTGGCCATGCCGTGGACAGCTCGCCCCAATGCCGCGACGGCGAATAACAGCGGATAGAGCTGTTCATAATACCACAGCTTGGCGAAGTAGAAACCAATTGGGGAACTTTCTCGATGCCGATCGGCCAGGACTGCGTCGGTGAGCCACTGAAGTCCTTGCTTGAGGGGGGGGTGCAGGGCCGCATCCGGGCGGCGCGCCACGAGTGCCTCGACGGCCAGCGCCGTTTCCTCAACGCTGCCCGCCGCCCGGTCAGCCGGCCCACCACCCCAGCTGCCGTCCTCACGCTGCACCGCAGCCAGCCAGCGATAACCCCGCTCGGCCTCGTTCGTCCCGTCGGCTCCCAGTTCGTGGTACGCCAGCAGCACACGCGCCGTCCCGTAGACCGGATTCTCCTCCTGCGGTTCGTCCTGGTTGCCGAACCACAGCGGCACCCAGCTACCGTCCGGGCGCTGGTGTCGCTGCAGGTACGACCAGCCGCGCCGCAGCGCCCGTTCAATCGCGCGCGGCTGGAGTTCCCGCCAGGCATGCAGCGCGCGCATCGCGTGGGCCGTCAGGTCAGCGCCGCTGCGGTCAAACGGCAGTTTGCCCCAGCCGCGGCAGAACGTCGGCCAGCCACCGTCCCGGTTCTGCAGATCCAGCAGCCATTGCACACCCTGCCGGGCCGCGCCCGTCACGCGCTTCCCGTCCTGCGGCTGGTCGCGCCAGTGCCGGCAGGCCAGCAGCGCACCTGCCGTATCGTCCGCATCGGGCACCGCACCTGACAGGTTCGTCCAACCCCAGCCGCCCGGGTCCGCTCCGGTGAACGGATGCCGCACCCGGTGCTGACAGTCGAGAAACCAGTCGAGATTGACCACGTCGGGCGGCAAGGTGCCGTGCGTCGCCAACGCGTTGATCGCCAGCGATGTGGTCCAGGTCGCGAGGTTCGTGTCGATGGGCCAGCTGCCGTCCGGTCGCACCGTGTCGCACAGGAATCGCAGCGCGGCGCGCGTCACGGGATGGTCCGCACGGCCTGTGGCGGCCAGGCTCATGGCGACGAAACTCGTCAGTGGCGCTGCCTCCAGATACCCACCGCTGCTGGGCTGCATGCGTTCCAGCACGCGCATGCTGGGCGCGATGGCCGCGCGCCGCACCAGACGCGTCCAGGGACGAGGCGGCGGGCCCTGCAGGAACCGAGCCTGGCCGATCGCCACCAGCGCCGGGATGGCGTAACTGACCACTGGCAACTGTGCCCACCGATAGTACCGCTGCGGCAGACACGCCCACTCGAACGGCAGCGGCGAGACCTGCGACCAGTCGGCCACACCGGCCAGCGCGCAGTTGGTCAGGATCGGCACGACGAACGTCTTGTCGACGCCGTAGCGTGCACGGAGCCCGCCGATGCCCCCCTGGCTGTCCACGTACGCCCTGGCCCGTTCCAAAACGCGCGGATGCCGCGCCTCCTGTTCGGCCAGATGCAGTGCCGCGATGACCAGCATCGTCGTAGCGATGTTCGAGTAGCTCCGGTCCGTGTCCCCCCAGCCGCCATCACCGTTCTGCTGCCCGACCAGATACGCTACCCCACGCTCCACCAGTTGCAGGTAGTCACTCAGCGTCACCGTCGACGCCTCGGGCGAGGATGCTCGAGCGGCGACCGCCAGAGCGCTGACGGCTGTGGCCGTCGACAGTGCGGACGACGACAGGTGGCCCTCCCAGTGACCGGCCGCGGTGCGCGCGGCCAGCAGATCCGCTCGCGCTTTCTTGTACGCCGCTTGAAGCTGTGCAGAGCCGATCATGTGCATAACCTGTCTGTAGGTGGCGGTGTTGTCAGTGGGGTGCGGCGCGACGCAGTGGTGTGGCCAGGAAGTCGCGGGGCGGATCCACGTGGACCCAGTTCATGTTGCCCCCGCGCTGGAACGCCTCCGCGAAGTCAGCTGCCGCTGGCCCCCGTGCAAACTCGTGTGCCGATCGCGCACCAAGGGCTGGTCGGCACCTCGGGCGGGCGCTGCGAGCCGCTGTGCGGCGGTCGCCAGGCAGGCGGTCACGGCCATGGCGACGGACAGGCGGTGCATGGCCGATCGTTGGCGGGTAGGCATCATTGATTCTCCAGTGCGATCAGAACGCGCCCTTACGAATGTAAATCCGCGGCTGCCGGGTTGCAACGCACAGATTCCCTCAAGAATCGTGCCATGTCCGACCGAACGAAGGCCAAGACGCGGACTGGGGTGCGCGCATGTTGGTGCGCCGCCAATTTGATTAATTTCAGGTCTGGTTGATTCACCGTCCGCCAATATAAATATAAAATGGTCCTGTGGTTGACTCGTCTGGCGTGATGAGCCAGTGAAATCAGCAACCGGAGAGTGAGTTCCTGGTGCCGCAGGGTGTGTGTGGCTTGGCATGTGTGCAGCGAGATCATCAAACCGCCGGCAGGTGACAGGCAAGCGACGATCGCGCTCGAAGGAGCCCGCCTGGGCGCAGCTTCCAGACGACGAACTGCTCGACTGGCGGATCTGCGATCTGGGGGTCAAGGTCGAGGGGACGGTTCTGGAGGAGCGGATCGAGCGGTTGCACGCGGAGTTGAGTGCGCGCGACATCCGGTTCCGGCCGCACTACTGGTTCTCCGACGACTGGTTTTCACCCGAGGGGGTGCCGGGCGTGGCCATTCCGTTCTACCTGGCCCACCCGCGCCTGGCCCGGCTCGAACGCAGCCAGATGCTGGAGGTCGAAGGGGGCACGCGCGAGTGGTGCCTGCGGATCCTGCGGCATGAGGCGGGGCACGCGATCGACACCGCTTACGGCCTGCACCGGCTGCGGCGGTGGCAGGCTGTGTTCGGCAAGTCCTCACTCCCCTATCCGGACGAATACGCGCCGCGGCCGTACAGCAAGAGTTACGTGCGGCACCTGGGAAACTGGTATGCGCAGAGTCATCCGGACGAGGACTTTGCGGAGACGTTCGCGGTCTGGCTCAAACCACGATCGAACTGGCGGAGCCAGTATGAGGGGTGGCCCGCACTCAAGAAGCTGGAATTCGTTGCCGGGCTGCTCGCCGAACTGCGCGACAAGCGTCCTCGCGTGGTCTCGCGGGAGTGTGTCGAACCGGCCCACCGCATCCGCAAGACGCTGGGTACGTACTATGCCGAGAAACGGGCGCGGTATGGGGTGGACGCGGGCTTCTCGTTCGACGGCGAGCTGCGGCGCCTGTTCTCCGATGCGCCCGAACATGCCCGCCGCCCGTCCGCCTCGGCGTTCCTGCGCCGCCACCGCCAGGAGCTGTTGCGGGTGGTGGCCGAGTGGACGGGGCAGTACAAGTACACTATCGACCAGGTGCTCCGCGAGATGATCGCCCGCTGCAGGGAACTGGGGCTGCGCGTGCACCGTTCCGAAAGCGTGGTCCGGCCCAACGCACAGGTGATGCTGACCGTCCAGACTATGAACTACCTCCATCGCGGGCACCACAAAATCGTGCTATGAGAAGACTACGCGTGATGGTGCTCATGGACGAGGAGCTGGTGCCACCCGACAGCATCGAAGGGGTCAGCGATGAGGAGATGCTGGAGTGGAAGACGGAGTACGATGTCCTGGTCACGTTGCGTGATCTGAGCCATCATGCCGAACCGCTGGGTGTGAGTGACGATCTGGGAGCGATCCGGAAGTTCATCGAGGAATTCCGGCCGGACATCGCCTTCAATCTGCTGGAGGAGTTTCAGGGGGTCGCGGTGTACGACCAGCATGTGGTCAGCTACCTGGAACTGATGAAGCTCCCCTACACCGGCTGCAATCCCCGCGGGCTGATGCTGGCCCACGACAAGGCGCTCAGCAAACAGATCCTCTCCTACCACCGGATCCTGACACCGCGGTTCGCCGTGTTCGAACGCGGCCGGTCCGCCACGCTCCGCCGCAACTACACCTACCCGCTGCTGGTCAAGTCGGTGATCGAGGAGGCGTCGCTCGGCATCAGCCAGAAGTCCATCGTGCACAGTCCCGAGCAGCTGAAAGCACGGATCGAATACGTCCACGAAGAACTCAAGACCGATGCGTTAGTCGAGGAGTTCATTGAGGGGCGCGAGCTGTACGTGGGGGTGATCGGCAATCGCCGGCTGCAGACCCTGCCGATCTGGGAGATGACCTTCAAGAACCTGCCGGACGACATGGCCAACATCGCCACGCGGCGCGTCAAGTGGGACACGGCGCACCAGAAGGAGCTGGGCGTAGAAACCAACGCCGCCGAGGACATCTCCAAGCCGACACAGGCCGCCATTTCACGGCTCTGCAAGCGGGTCTACCGAGCGCTGTCGCTGAGCGGCTACGCGCGGCTGGATCTGCGCATGACCGCGGACGAGCGGGTGTATGTGCTCGAGGCCAACCCGAATCCGAACCTGTCGTACGGCGAGGACTTCGCCGAATCGGCGGAAGCGATGGGGGTGTCCTACGAGCCACTGCTCCAGCGGATCCTGAACCTGGGACTGTCCTACAAGCCGCAGTGGTATGGATGAGCCGCCGGCGGGCCGGCGACTCAGGTGCCCGCCGAATCGGGCGACCCGCTCGTCTCGCACTGCTCGTACTGCGGCCGCGGGTCCTGCCAGTCCTCCCGGCGGAAATGGTCCAGATACGCGCCGTAGTCGTTGAACCACGTGCGTTTGAACAGGCGATAGATCCAGTTCTTCTCGGGCACTTCGTGGCCCGGATTGAACTGCGATGCGCGCGCCCGCATCCCCTTGAGTTCCTCGAATACCGTCTGCCGCGCCGTGCTGTCCCGCGCGCCGTGCCGGGCCGCCAGCTCCAGTAACAGTTCGGGGCGCTCCAGGAGGATGCACCCACGCGTGTAGGTCGCCGCCGTCTCGCGGAAATCACGCAGGAAGGCCGACTGCCCGAACACCTCCGGAAGCGGCCGCTCATCGTAAATCGAATCCTTCGCGATCTGGATGACCGGACAGGGTTCAATGTCCCCCCACGGACTGATGTGATGCGTGAACCCGGTGGCCGCCGGGCACAACGCGTAGCCGTCGCCGTCGTAGTAGGCGTCGATCAGTAGGATCGGCTTCTTGTCCCGCATTTCGACCACGAAGCGCCGCGCCTGCTTCTGCTGCTGCGGCGTCAAACACAGCTCGGGAGTAGACATCGCACCGACCGGGCGGTAGATGTGGAACCAGGTGTAGAACACCCCCAGCGCGATGAGCCGGTCGACCCAGGTTTCGGTCAGCAGGTCCAGGTTGGTCTGGCACAGGCTGGTGCACACGCCCGTCAGGAGATGTGCGTCCAGGCAGTGCTGCAACCCCTGCATCGTACGGCTGTACACCCCCTCCTTCCCCCGCCGCTCGTCGCTCACAATCTCGTTCCCCTCGATGCTGACCAGCGGGCTGATGTTGCCCAGCTGGCGCATGCGGCGGGCGATCTCGGGGGTGATGAAGTGCCCGTTGGTGAAGATCTGAAAATAGCAGTCAGGGTGCTCGGCCAGAATGTCGAGCAGCTGGGGGTGCATGAACGGTTCGCCGCCGACAATCCCGAAGAACGCATTCCCCATCGTCTGCGACTGGCGGATCAACCGGTGCATGGCGTCCGCCTCGATGTTCGCCTGCTTGGCGGTCACGTCGACCCAACAGCCCTGACAGCGCAGATTGCAGCCGTTGGTGATTGAAATGTAGATGAACGGCGGGTAGAACTCGCCGCGCTTCAGCCGCTGCCGGTGCCGGCGAATCGAGCGGATCCCTTTGTAGCCGGCCAGCCACGCCAACTTCCACAGCAGGCGTTTGTCAGTTTCCAGCAGCATACGCTTGGCCAGGCGAAAATACATGTGTCGCTCCTCTGCTACAGATCCATCTGATCGAGCTCGTCGATCAGTTCGTCGAGTATATCGTGTTCGCGTGGTTCGGGCGCAGACGGGACCGTGGCGCGGCCGGACCGCCGCAGGTGCTCGTCCCGTTCGCGCGCCGCAACCTCCTGCTCGGCCGGCCGGCCGAACAGTTGGGACAGGTCGAGCTTCATCGCACTGGCGACGCCGGGACCGCCCGCGATGAGGGGCGTCTTGTGCCGAGGAAAGATGATGGCATTCTCGGGACAGACCCGGCTGCAGGCCGGACAGCCGCGGCGACAGTTGTCCGGCTGCTCGACCAGGATCGTCTCCTGGTGATCCACGCCGAACACGCCGAACAGGCAGAAATCGATGCACTCCATGCAGTTCGTGCAGCGACTGTAGTCGATCACCGGATACCAGCGTCGGGCCGGCAGCGTCGCGGCGGGCACATGGTGTGAGGAGTCTGCCGGCGGTGACGCTGCCGCCGACCGATCAGCCAACGCCCCCCCACGCTCCGCCACGATCCGCCGCACCTCCTGCACAAACACACGCGGGTCCTCACTCGTCCGCAGGTCGAGGTGATAGATGCGCCGATCGGGCGCTGGACGCCGGTCCAGAACACGTGGCTGGTCGGCATCCGGCAGCTGTGGCTGCGCCCCGTGCTCCCGCAACTCATTCACACCCGATTCGAGCGGCGTCTCTATCAGCGGCGTCTCTATCAATTGACCCCGGACGTGGTGGCGATCGAGTGTCCAGTGCGCGGCCCGCGGGTAGAGCCACGACAGCAGCACGAAGTCGCCCGGGAGTTCGCGCAGCATCTGGAACGCCGGGCTGCCCGGCGGCAGGTCGTATAGCGGCGGGATCAGCATCACAGCGCAGGTCGGGTCGGACGCCAGTCCCGCCGCAATGTTCTCCTCCAGATGCCGCTTGGCGGAACTGTGATTCTGCCCCTGACTCTGCCCCTGGGACAGGATGATGGCCATACGTGCTGCCATGTGCTCCACTCGCGGATCTGCGCGCCACAGGCCGGACGCCGTCGCGCTGGTCAGCTCAGTTGCTCTTTGATTGTGCGTTGTGTGACTTCCCACACCGACTCCAGGTACCGGATGTACTGCTCGGGAGACAGCAGCCCGTCTCCGTCCACCTGCAGTTCGAACAGCCAGCCGCTGCCGTACGTGTCGGCGCTGATGCCGGACGGATCGTCGAGCAGGGCGGCGTTGAACTGGATCAGGTGCCCGGTGACTGGACAGTAGAGTTCGCTCTCCGCCTTCTTGCTCTCCAGCGCGCCGATCGCCTGCCCTTGCTGCAGAAATACATCCTCCTCGACGCACCATTCCAGGAAATACACTTCCTGCAGCAGGCGGACGGCATAGGCCGTGAAGCCGAACCGGTGCGCGCCCCCGTGCGGCTGGGCCCACAGGTGATTCGTACAGTAGCTGCGGTCGGCCGGAATGTGCGCTGCGTACGTGCCCATCAGGAATTCGAGGTCACTCATGCCTGCCGCACTCCCACTTCACTGCGACTGACTGCCGAAACAGTAGACCACCCCCTCGTCGCTGGCAATCACCAGCCGCTGGGCCGCCACCGCCGGGGAACCTGTGAATCCGCCACCTGCCTCGAATTGCCACACTTCCTTCCCCGTCTGGAGGTCCAGCCCGTACAGGCGGCCGTCCGCCGCGGCTGCAAACACCCGGTCCTTCACGATCACCGGCGACGCATCGATCCGCTGCCGCGCGACGAACTCCCACACGGCCTTGCCATTCTGGCTGCCCAGGCAATAGACCTTCTTGGACCGCCCTCCAAAGACGACGCGATCCCCCGCCACGGCCGGCGAGCTGCGGACTGGCTGCTGACGTTCCGGGTCGGCAAACGTCCACACCGTCGCCGCCTGGCGCCAGTCCACGCAGAAGAACTGATGGCCTTCGGTTCCGAAAAAGACCCGGTCGCCCGCGGCCGCCGGTGTCACGCCGGTCGGAGCCTGGATGTCGACCTTGCCCGCCGCCCGGCCGCTAGTCAAGTCCACGATGTGCAGCGCACCGTCGCACCCGGCCACAAAGGCACGGTCTTCCACCACCGTCGGCGTGCAACGGATCTGGTTCTCGATCGTGTACTTCCAGACCAGCGTACCGCGCTCGGCGTGCACACAGTACAACGATCCGTCTTGAGAGCCAAACAGGACGTTGTCCCGGTAGAAGTTCACTCCACTACTGATTTCACCCTCCGCGGCGTATGTCCACAATTCGTCGCCGGAGCCGATGTCCAGGCAGCGCAGCAGCCCGTCAATGTCGCCCAGGTACAGACGCTTGTCTCCGGCCGCCGCCGCCGCTGTGAACCCGGTCTCCCACTTCTTCTTCCACCGCTCCTTGCCCGTGGCCAACTCCAACGCGTAGAGGCACCCGTCGAGATCCGCGATGTAGACCACTCCTGCCATGATCACCGGCGTCGACTCGAACGCGCCGTCCGGCACCCGGTATTCCCAGAGGAGATCCAGCGTGGCCGGCAGGTCGCTCTGCGCCGCGCCTGTCGACCGGGAGTCGCCGCGAAACACGGGCCACGTGTCCACACTGCCCGCTCCCGCTGTGTCTGCTCCTACACACCGCGCGGCACTGTACGTGAGCCCGGCAAGGGCCGCGACAAGAACCAGCCGGCAACCGATCCGGCAACAGACCCGAGACCGTTGCATCGTTGCACCTCCTGGACTGAATGAAGTGGTCACTGCACGATTCTACCAGAATGTGCGGCCACAGATGCTTCGTCACCGCGTCCGGCCGGGCGGATGCGGGCCAGACGGCACTGTCTCGCGCCTGATCGTTCGGGGCCTGTCCCCGAATGGCGGAGCGTGACACGGAGCCCGCAGTGCCGGGGTCAGCTGGTGGAGGCAGCGCGGTGGCGCGAACCGCCGGCGGTCAGCTGCGTGCGGGCGGGAACGCTCGATCTCCCGGCTACCGCGGCATGTTGGGAACGTAGCTCAGCTGCGACAGCACCTGGAGCACGCCGTTGAGATGGGCCAACCGGGGACCGAACCGGTCGACGAACTCGTTGAGCATGAACTCGCCATCCAGCAGACACTCTTCGTGCGTCTCGATCTCCTCCGTGAGATTCTGCAGGAACTGAGTCTGCACGCGGCTGAGCGTTTCAGCTGCCGAGCGGCAGCAGCGGGCCAACTCCGGGTTGGCATCCTTCCACTGGCCCAACTCGTGCGCACGTTGTCGCTGGGCCGCACTCAGCTGTTGATTCAACTCCTTCAACAGCTGGTTCTGCTGCTCCTGGCCAACTACCAGTTGCCGCAAGAGGGCGACGATCAAATCGCCCGTGTCCATTTCACTCTCCAAGCGACCAGACGAGGCGTCTGCCGATACGTCAATGCGGAACATGGGCAGGTGCGAAGGGTCAGGACTCATGCAGATGTTTCCTCCAGGTCTGATACCTCAGTATAAACGATCCTGAGCCGATGTCGAGCGCACAGTTCGCTCGCTTGCCAGCGCGTTCCTTCTCCCTGTTCTTACAGGCCGGACGCGTCTCCAACTCGCGATCATCGCTAAAGTCAACCGCGTCGAATGCCCGATGGAAACTCTAACTGGATCACGCGGCGTTGACGGACAACTACATGATTCGATCGGTCGGCCAAAAGTCATTGCCTGCTATCGGATTCCTGACGGTCGCGCGCGATGCGGACCAGGGGCTGCTCGGCGGGTACCTGGTCCTCAACTCGCTGGGACGTCCGCTGGAGTTCCACTGCACGGCCCCCGTACGCGCCAATCGCGCGCAGGAAATCCTCTACGGACCGACGCTCGATCCCTACCTGTGTGGCGAACGCATCGGGCAGACGCTGCTCGAGAAATCCAAGGCAGCGCCCAGAATCGTGCTCACTGACTGCCCACCTGCCATGGCCGCCCGATTCGTGGTGGACACTCCCATGGCGCTCGTCCTCGACCCGCCGGCGCCGACACCGGAAACGGATGACGCTGGCCCGCATTCCGCCCTACATGCAGCCGGCGAAACAGCCATTGGCGGGGTGGTCCGTGTGGCGTCCGGCTCGGGGGGGGCTCCCTTGCATGCGTTCCCACTCGGGAGTTACCGCGTTGCCGTGCTAGCTGAATGTCCTGAGGACGAGCCGTATCTGGTTGAGCAGTGGGCGCACTTCGCCGGCCAGATCGAGATGGACGAGCCGTTCCACAGGATCCGCGAAGCGATCGACGAGGCGCGCGCCAGCAGTCACTGATGCCGTCACTGGACCACGATGCCGATGTGCGAGTCGCAAACGTCTGGCAAACCGCCTGCCGCGCCGCGAACCTCCGCGGAGGCACCGCTGCGCATCGTGAGGGCTGATCTGTCAGTGCCCGTGGCCTGCTTTGCCACCGGGTGGCTGACGGCGCTGCGGCGGGAAGCCCGGATTGACGTTGCCCACATACCGCTTGAGCCGGCTCCCACCCGGGCACTCTCGGTGCAGATCACCCAGACGCCTGTGTCTGTGCGCAGCTACATGTTTCCAGAACTGCCGGCGAACTGCCCGCCGGCCGGACCGCCTCGGCCGGTCGCCGCGGCCCGTGTGTCGGACGTGACGAAGTCGCTGCCGGCCCGCACGCGATTCCAGCCTCCACGCGACATCGTCAAGCTGCAGGATCGGTTGTACTACCTGCTCCAGCCGCCGCTCGAGTCGCTGGTGAACTCCGGCCAGCTGACCTTTCCCAACCAGCCGTTTGCGTATCAGTACCAGGGGATCGCGTTCCTCTATCCGCGGTACGCGGCGATCCTGGCAGACGAAATGGGGTTGGGCAAGACGATGCAGGCCATCACCGCGGCGCGGCTGCTGCTGCGCAGTGGTGAGATTCGGTCGGTCCTGCTGGTCTGCCCCAAACCGCTCGTCACGAACTGGCAGCGCGAGTTCGCCCACTGGGCGCCGGAACTGCCCGTGAGTGTGATTGAAGGGGATCAGACGCGGCGGCGGTGGCAGTGGCAGCAGGACCAGGTGCCGGTCAAGATCGCCAACTACGAATTGTTGCTACGCGACGCGGACGTGCTGTGCGGCCGGCAACTGCAGTTTGACCTTGTTGTGCTCGACGAAGCGCAGCGGATCAAGAACCGATCCAGCACGACCAGCCAGGTGGCACGCTCCATCTCACGCACGCGTTCGTGGGCGCTGACCGGCACCCCCATCGAGAACAGCCCTGAAGACCTGGTGGCTATCTTCGACTTCCTGCTGCCCGGCCATCTCAACAGTAATATGCAGGCACGGCGCATCGGCCGCGCCGCACGCGATTACGTGCTCCGCCGCAGCAAAGATGCCGTCCTGACCGATCTGCCGCCCAAACTCTACCGCGATGCCGATCTGGAACTCACCTGCGAACAGGAAGAAGCGTATCGAGCTGCCGAAGAGCAGGGCGTCGTGCGGCTGTCGCGCCTCGGCGAAGCACTGACCATCCAGCATGTGTTTGAACTCGTCCTGCGACTCAAGCAGATCTGCAACTTCGATCCCATGACCGGCTCGAGCAGCAAACTGGAACGCCTGGAAGCGGATCTGGAAGAAGTCGCGGCCAGCGGCAAGAAGGCCATTGTGTTCAGCCAGTGGGTCCAGACAATCGAAATCATGAGCCAACGCCTGGCCCGGTTCGGTCCGCTGGAATACCACGGCAAAATCCCCTCCCGCCGTCGCGATCAAACCATCGCTCAGTTCCGCACGAACCCCAACCATCACGTCCTGCTGATGAGCTACGGCGCGGGCAGTGTCGGACTGAACCTGCAGTTCTGCAACTACGTGTTCCTGTTCGACCGCTGGTGGAACCCGGCCGTTGAAGACCAGGCCATCAACCGGGCGCATCGCATCGGAGCCACGGGCCCCGTTACGGTCACCCGCATGCTCACGCGGGGCACCATTGAAGAACGGATCCAGCAGGTGCTCGAAGAGAAACGTCAATTGGCCGCCGCCGTGTTCTCGGAAGCCGGTGGGCCCGATAACCTGGGACTCACGCAAGAACAGATCTTCGGCCTCTTCAACCTGCCCGTCCCTGCACCCGTCAAACGAGTTGGCACGAGTCCCGTCGGGTTCGAGCGGTCTTCCGACACGCTTGCTCATGTGTCACGATTGGAGCATGGGACAGGCGGACTATGAATACGATGTGATCGTGGTTGGCGCGGGGCACGCCGGGACTGAGGCGGCGTTGGCGGCCGCGCGGATGGGGGCCCGCGTAGCCCTGTTAACCACGAATCTGGACACGGTGGCTCAGATGAGCTGCAATCCGGCCATCGGCGGCGTGGCCAAGGGGCATCTCGTGCGCGAGATCGATGCGTTGGGCGGAGCGATGGGCCGGGTGATCGACGCCACCGGGATCCAGTTCCGCATGCTCAATCGGCGCAAGGGACCGGCGATGCACGGTCCCCGGGCACAGGCGGACAAACGGGCCTATCAGGAGTCCGTCAAACACTGTGTGGAGCGGCAAGGCAACGTGGCGCTGCGCCAGGAGACGGTGATAGACCTCGTGACGGAGGTGTGGACGGAGCGCAGTGGCGTGCAGGCCCGTGTACTGGGAGTCCGCGTACGGGGCGGCGCCACGTACAAAGCGCCGGCGGTCGTCCTGACCACAGGCACCTTCCTGCAGGCAATCATGCACACTGGAGAGACCCAGATCGAAGGAGGGCGTGCAGGGGAGGGGACCACCCGGGGACTCAGCGCCGCGCTGGTGCGTTTGGGGATGCGCGTCGAACGGTTCAAGACCGACACGCCCGCACGACTCAACGGACGCACCATCGACTACTCGCAGACGGAGATGCAGCCCGGCGATGCGCAGCCGCAGCCGTTCTCGTTTCTCACCGACCGCCTGCAGGTCGACCAGCTCCCATGCTGGATCACCCACACCAACGCGGCCGTGCACGAGCTGATCCGCGCCAATCTCGATCACGCTCCCATGTTCAGCGGCCAGATCCAGTCGACCGGGCCACGCTACTGCCCCTCGATCGAAGCCAAAGTCGTGCGGTTCGGTGAACGTGACTCGCACCAGCTGTTCCTGGAACCGGAGGGCCGGAACACACTCGAGGTGTATGTCAACGGCATCTCCACCGGCCTGCCGCGCGATGTGCAGGACGCCATGTTCCGCTTGATTCCGGGACTGCAGCATGCCCAGGTCATGCGCTATGGCTATGCCATCGAATACGACTACTGCCCCCCCGATCAACTCCGCCCGACGCTCGAGAGCAAGGTTGTGGCCGGGCTCTTCCTCGCGGGCCAGATCAATGGCACAACCGGCTATGAGGAGGCAGCCGCCCAAGGTCTGGTCGCCGGCGCGAATGCCGTCGCCTGCCTCCGCCATTCCGAGCCGCTCGTCCTCCGCCGTGATCAGGCGTACATCGGGGTCATGATCGATGACCTGGTCACCCGGGGCGTGGACGAACCGTATCGGATGTTCACCAGCCGGGCCGAGTACCGGCTGTTGCTGCGCCAAGACAATGCGGATCGGCGTCTCACCCCGCTGGCGCACCAGATGGGACTCGTCGACGAGGTGCGCTGGCAGCGCCTGCAGGCGAAAGAACGCGACATTGAGCGCGTCATCCGCCTGCTCGACGCGCGACGGTGGGACGATATGTCGCTGACCAAACTCCTGCGCCGACCGGAAGTTGGCTGGCATGAGCTGATCGCGCAGGTCCCCGAACTCGCCCAGGTCCGCGAGGAGGTCGCTACCCAGGTCGTGTACGACGTGAAGTACGCCGGGTACATTCACCGCCAGTTCGAGCAGGTGGAACGCCAACGGCGGTTGGCCAGCCGCCGAATTCCTGAAGGGTTCGACTTCAGCCAGCTCGCGCATCTCCGCACTGAGGCACGCCAGAAACTGGCCAAGATCCGACCCGTGACGCTCGATCAGGCCAGTCGCATCAGCGGCATCACGCCGGCCGACGTCGCACTGCTGATCGCTTACCTCCAGAACCGCTCCGACAGCCGCTCGAATTCGCCTCGCGTGTAGTTGCCGCAGCGTCTCCAAGTTCGCGAATCAGACGGGCGAAAATCGGTCCTCGTCCGCAGCGCAGATTTTACCGCCATTCCTTGTGTCGTGTCGTAAGTTGCGTTGAGGTATGGCTTTACGTGCGACACATCAATCTTGACTGTTATCGGGAGAGTTGTATAATCTCTGCGGCTGGCAAGTTCGGTAATTTCGGAAGAACCGGACGAGCTTGCCAAATGAAGCGGTTCAGGGAGGTGTGCTAACTGCACACACCGCGGGACTTAACTAACGAGGGAGCTAGAGGCTAGCAGCGACGTCGCAGGACAGGGAAGTCACGAGGGCTCGCATATCCAGCGGTAGCTATGGCCATTCAGGGGCCCTTGAGCACGCTAGCCCAGCCATCAACGAGGAGGGATGGTTCATCGCCATGTCTACGAAAACTGTCTTTACCACCGGGGAAGCGGCCAAGATCTGTAAGGTTAGCCAGCAGACGATTATCCGTTGCTTCGACAATGGATCGTTGAAGGGATTCCGCGTCCCGGGCAGCCGGTTTCGGAGGATTCCGCGTGACCAGCTGTTCGCGTTCATGCGGGACAACGGCATACCGACCGATGCGTTGGAGAGCGGAAAACGCAAGGTCCTGATCGTCGATGACGACGAGGAGCTGGTGGAGCTGTTGGCGGACGTGTTTGAGCGGGATGGGCGGTTCGACATCCGGCTGGCCAACAACGGGTTTGACGCGGGCATGTTGGTCAAGGAGTTCCGGCCCGACCTGGTGATTCTGGACGTCATGTTGCCCGACATCAATGGCAAGGAAGTCTGCCAGCGTGTACGGAGCGACAGCACGTTGGAGTCGGTCAAGATCATCTGCATTTCCGGGATGGTGGAGCAGGGGAAGGTGGCGGATCTGAAGGCGGCCGGTGCGGACGATTTCATGCACAAGCCGTTCACGGTCGACCGCCTTCTGGACCGGGCCTGTGACCTGCTGGAAATGGAGCGTGCGTTGGCCAGCTGACGCCGGGTCAGTGCAGCCTTTGAACTGAGTGCCACGCGGCACGGACATCGCGCGTGGCACCGCTGGCGTAGCCGGAGGTGGCGCGCCGGGGGAGTGAGTGGGTGAACAAGGATCCGGCCAGGTACGTTGCCCGGTTGCCGGGTCTGAGTTCGGGCCCTTCCGTCTGGTTTCTGCCGCTCAACGACCATGCATCGTTTGAGCTTTCGCGCAGTCTGCTGGCCGATGATCCAGCAGCGCGTGAGGTGGGCCTCGCGGAGCTGATGTCGGTCGATCCTGCCTTCACGCTCTGGGCCGCCTGCTGGATGGGGTGTATGGGCGGTCCCACTCCGCGATGTGTGTTGGACCTGGCGCGCTGGCTCGCCACCCGCCTGCTGTCGGCCCTGAATTGGCCGGACGGTGAGGTGGCCGAAGCCGGACTGTTGCGCGACGTGCGGTCGCGCTGGCGCGAGCTATCTGCCGACTCGGTCGCCGTGGCGAATCTCGCGGCCGATCAGGCGGCTGACGACGCGCGGGCGGCCGAAGGTTTTCTGCTGGGAATGCTCCACAACGCGGCCGACTGGCTGCGCAGCTGCGGGCCGCGGATCTCCCTCGCCCGGCCCGACAGCGGATGCCTGCCCGGCTGGCTCCTCACGCTGCTCCGCGAACGATCGCGGTCTTCCCGGCACGAAACCGTACAACTGGTCGTGCGTGCCAGCAACCTGTGGCGCGAGGCCGGGCGCCGTGGCCGGCGCGTCGGCCAGGTGGATCTGGTTGACACCATCCTGGCCCGCAAGCGGTGGCAGGGATGCACCAACACCGAAGCGGGCACGCCGCACTTCCTCCAGCGACTCACCGAACGGTTGCGGCGACTCGAACAGCTGGAACAACACTTCGACGAGACCCTGGAACAAGCCAAGCTCGCGTCCCTCGGCGAGCTGGCGTACGGGGCCAGTCACGAGATCAACAATCCGCTGGCCAATATCTCCACCCGTGCCCAGGCGATGCTGGCGCAGGAGTCAGACGCGGAGAAACGGCGAATGCTGGCCACGATCAACGCCCAGGCCTTCCGGGCCAACGAGATGATCGCCGACATGATGCTCTTCGCCCGCCCTCCAGCGCTGGTCAAAGAACGACTCGACCTCGTCCAGCTGATCGATACCGTCGTCGCTGAGCTGCAGCACGACGCACAGCTGCAGGGCTCACGCATCGTGCGTCAGGGGGGCGTCGAGACGCTCGTGATCGAGGCCGATGCAACTCAGTTGGCGGCCGCCATCCGCGCCGTCTGTGTCAATGCCCTCGAAGCGCTCATCGCCGACGGCCAGGTCGACATCTCGGTCGCCCACGCACCCCAGCCTCAACCCGATGCCAACACCTGTGCTCGGATCACCATCCGCGACTCCGGACCCGGCATCCCCCCGCACGTGCGCCCCCACATCTTCGACCCGTTCTTCTCCGGACGCGAGGCCGGTCGCGGCCTGGGATTCGGCCTCTCCAAGTGCTGGCGCGTCGTCACTCTGCACGGCGGTCGCGTGTCTGTCGCCAGCGCCGATCGACAGGGGACCACGTTCGTGCTGGACCTGCCCGCCACCGACAGTTTGTAAAAATTACAAATGCGGCGGGGGAAAAGGGGGGGGGAAATGACGAATGACGAATGACGAATGACGAATGGTGAGTGATGGGTGATTGGGACTGTGATTGGGATTGGGGAGATGCACGGCAAGTCGTTGGACGTCAGAGGCTTAGCGGCTGATTGCCGGCACGGCGGCTGGTACGTAACGGCTCGTCGTCCACGACCGCTCGACTTGTGAGTGGGCATGCCGTTGGTGCTGTGTCATCTGCCATCGGGCACCGCCGCCGGCTGCTCTGGCACGCGGCTTGCATCTCTCGTGGACTGCAAGTCCTGATTCCTCCATCACCATCGAGAAGGTGCAACGATGCTCACAATGATGCTCAGACATCCTAATATTGCGGCGGTTATCTGCGGAGTCGTGACGACCGGCTGCCTGAAATATGCCGTGGCCCAGACGCACGAGCGGATGCAGCCGATCGTGTTGACCGCTTCACCCGCGCATTGCCAGAGCCCGGCGCACATCGCGCAGCCGCCCCTGGTGCGGCAGACGACAGTTGGAGCCAGTTACATGTCACCCACCGTGGCCGAGAGTCTCCCTGCAGCGATCTCCGCTTCGGAATTGGTGCCCCTGCCAGCCGGCTCCCCCTGGCGCAGCTGTGCGACTCAAGCCCCCGCGCCCGTCGTGCAATACAGCGTGCCGGCCCCCGTGGTGACACCCGGCCCGCGTGTCGAAGCGCTGCGGCCAGTGACCGATGATCCGGAGGTGCCCGACGGATACGTCGTGGGACGCAGTCTGATGGGCCAACCCAAACTCTTTAAGCCGGGGCAGCCCGTGCGCAACCTGATCCGTTATCTGAGCCTGTAACTGTTCGCCGAGCAGCTCGCCCCGCGCCGACAGAAGTGGCGGCAAGAAAAAAAGGAGAGGCCGACGATTTGGTCGACGAGGGGCAGAATCGTCGAACCAAAAGCTGCCAGCCCCTCCGTTTGGAAAGCTCACGAACATGCTGATTCTATCCATTTCGGGGGGCCATGCAAGCGGTCAGGTGAATTGCAGCCACAGATTGTGGTTTTTGGCGCCCTGAGGGTGCGCCGGCAGCGGTTGGACAAGCTGTACCGTTGCGACGGATTTCCGGCCGGTTCAGCGGTACGCGCGCAACTCGCGGGGGAGCGGGAAATGGACCTCTTCGCTATGGAGCGACCGGTATTCGATCGCCGCTCCATAGCGGTCGCGGAGGTGCTCCACGCACTGCTGGACGACAGATTCCGGGGCGCTGGCGCCGGCCGTGACCAACACGGTGCGTTTGCCCGCCAGCCACTCCGGACGCATGTCCTGAGCGCTGTCGATCAGGTAGGCATCGACCCCACATTCGCGGGCCAGCTCCTGCAGCCGCTGGCTGTTCGAGCTGTTCTGGCTCCCGACGACCAGCACCACATCAGCCTCGCGCGCCAGTGAACGGACGGCCTGCTGCCGGTTCTGAGTCGCGTAGCAGATGTCGTCGTGCGGGGGTCCGACGAGCTGCGGGAAGCGTCCGCGCAGCCGTTGAATGATCCGCTCCGCGTCGTCCACGCTCAGAGTCGTCTGGGTCAGGTAGGCCACTTTCGCGTCGGCCGGCAGATCCAGCTGGTCCACGCTCGCCTCGTTCTCCACCAGGCGAATGGCTGCCGGCGCCTCGCCCATGGTGCCAATCACCTCGTCGTGCCCTTCGTGTCCGATCAGGAGGATCGTATACCCATCCTGTGCGAAGCGGAGCGCTTCGCGATGCACCTTGATGACCAGCGGACACGTGGCGTCGATCGTGCGCAGTTGCCGCTGCGACGCCTGCCGCCGGACGTCCGGCGACACGCCGTGCGCGGAGAACAGCAGCGTGGCACCGGGCGGCACGTCGTCGATCCGGTTGACGAACACAGCGCCCTTGTCGCGAAACGCAGCGACCACGTGCCGGTTGTGGACAATCTCGTGGTACACGTAGATCGGGGTCCCGAACACCTGGATCGCCAGGTCCAGACTCTCAATCGCCATGTTCACGCCCGCACAAAACCCTCGCGGGCTGGCCAGAATTGCACGCATCATGGTTCGACTCGCCTCAGCATGTGCCGCGGCCACGCGCTCCACGCACGTACACACATCGCGACCGACCGCGCGACCCCCGTGCCTGTTCGTTCGCGTGCTTGCCGATTCACGCACCCAACTGCGGTATCACTCCCACCAGGAACCCGGCCAGCCGGTCGGCGGCGCGGTGGGCGGTCTCCTGCAGCTTCCAGATATCCTTGATACTCCCCGGCCGCTGGAAAATGGCGCGCGTCGCCGCGCCCAGCTTGCCCGCCAGCGACTGCTGATCCAGCATGTGTTCCACCTCCGGCGGCAGGCGATCATCCAGCCCGTCGGTGATGATCCGCACCGCCAGGAAACGCACCTGCCGCTCGCGGCAGACGTGTGCGATCGCCATCGTCTCCATGTCACAGGCCACGGCGTCGAACTCCGCCGCCAGCCGCTCCTTGTCCGCACGCTGGCGGACCAGCTGGTCCACGGATAGCAGCCGGCCGACGTGCAGGGATGGGTTGGCCGCGGTCACCTGCGGTGCGATGCGGAAGCCGACGTCCAGCCTCCTGCGCGCGCTGTCGACGATCGAGTCGGCCATCAGAATGTGGCCGTACTTGAGTGCCGGAACGAGGGCGCCCGCGAATCCGGCCGCCACCACCCACTGCGGACGATGGATCTTGATCAGGTCCTCCGTGGCACGCCGGGCTGCCTGCTGACCCACCCCCGACTCGGCAATCAGCACGCGGCGGCCGTCGAGTTCCCCCAGGCGTTCGACAAACGCCGGGCACTCGGTCGTCACTACATGCGTCGCGCGGTCGACCAGTCCGCCAGATTCCAGGCCGAGTGCAAACACCAGCGCCACGTCCGGCGGCGCGGCCACCCCATTACCGAGCAGATCCTGGCCCGGTTCCGGCCGGCGAGCGGTCTGTACGAAGTGCTTCGCCCGCTCGACCGCCTGCTGCACCTTCTCCTCGGCCATCTCGTTCAACAGATTGGTTACCACCCACCTCAGCCACATGATGTCCTCGTTCTGCGCTCGCCTGTCGTGGCACCCCATCCGGTGCGAACCGAGTCGGAGCAGCCATCTTCTCTCGGCGCCGGCGGGGCAGACACGCAACCCGGCCGGCACGAGGCCGCGGCTGGCTCACGGCCGATCGGGTGACGTGACCACTTCAAAGATCTCGCCGCTCTGCCGATCCAGCTCCGGGACGGCGACGGCGCGAATCAACCGCTGCTCCGCCTCCAACTCGCCATGGATCAGCTCCGGGGTAATCGCCGCTGTGAATCCGTAGTTGCCCGGCTGCTGGTAACGGGCGATCTCCTGCCAGTTCACGAAGATGTGCGACACGCGCAGCTCCTTGAGCCTGGCACGCCGTGCCTGCGCGTCGCGGTCGCGCAGCAGTTCCTCCAGGACAGACGTATCGAAACAGGTGCTGTAAAGCACCGGCACGCGCAGGTTGAACACGGCGGCGTCTCCCACGACCAGCGCCCTCCGCCTCGGCGGCACGTGCTGGTTGAGGTAGCGATGAGCCACCGTCACGGTCGTCAGCTGCGGGTCGTCACGCAGCTGCGTGAGGCGCACCAGGTAGCGGTTGTCGGCCACGGGACGCGATACGACCATCATGAAGCTGGCGGCCAGCCCCAGTCCCAGCACCGTCCACATCGTGCCACGCCACACGCGCGACGAAGACCATGTCGCGCCGATCGCGCCCACCAGCGCAAAGAGCGGACACGCCGGGACCAGGAAGCGATCGAGTCGATGGGTGGTCAGCCACCACACCGCGACAAACACCAGACCGCCGATCAGCCAATAGGCCGCCTGCCGCAGCGTCCGCCGGCGCACCAGCACGAGGGCCGCAAACGGGACCAGCAACGGGCTGTGATGGACGCTGTCGCCCAACAGCGACCGCAGCGTTGCCCAGGCCTGGGCCGGCGAATACCGGCGCCCCTCGGCATCCACCGGCACCCGGTGTGCACGCTGGAACTGAACCACCTGCTCCGGCGTCCGCGGCTGACTGGTAAAGACGCGGGGCAGCAGCGGATACACCGGGTTGCCTGTCTGTACCCAGTTCTTGCCATACCAGAGACCGCACGCCAGCATCACCGCCACAACAAAGGCGCTGACCGTCCGCAACCAGTCACGCCGGCTCATCACCAGCACCACGATCAGCAGCGGCAGGACCACCAGCACCACGCAGGTGTACTTGCAGGCTGCAGCGGCGCCCGCCATCCAGCCGGCCAGCCACACGTAGCCGCGCGCCGCGACCGGGTCCGCATGCCGCTCATCCAGCCACCGCTTCGTGGCGTATGACGCGGCGAGCAGGTAGAACCCGATCACACCCTCATTCAGGCCGTTGGCCGAGACGTGCGTGATCCACGGAGTCGACAGGTACAGGAGCGCCGCGACGATGCCGGCCTCGCGCGACACACAGCGACTGGCGGCTGAATACAACAGCAGCGCTGTGAGCGGGGCAAAGAGCGCCATCACGAGCTTGCCCGCCAGCGCGCCCCACCACCAGCCCTCTTCGCCCGGCGACACGGCCATGGTCAGTGCCGCCAGCGCCTCGGCCCCCAGCGGCATGTTCCCGTACACGTTGTGCGGCAGGAACGTGATGCGGCCACTCTGCACCCACTCGCGCGGAACCTGCAGGTGATACTCCAACACATCGAAATCCAGCGGCGGCAACAGCGCACCACCTACAATCACCAACACGAACGGCAATGCGCACCACCAGGCCCGCGGCCGCTGGCGCGCTGGCGCGGCCGGTTCGTCCCCAACCGCCCCGGCGGCCGCACTGGCAGACGCACTGGCCGGCCGGTCCGCCCGCCACGCTGCCACACGCCGCGCCTGCCAGACGGACACCATCACGATGGCCAGGCCGGCGGCGAGGAACACTAGCGGCTGGTTCAGGCCGCCCAGCAGACCCACGGCCAGAGTCAGCAGCGACAGGCCGCTCAGGCCAATCCCGGTGGCAAACGCAAAGTACTCCAGACGGCTCAACTGCCGCGCGATCCGCACGCGAGACAAGACCAGCCAGCCGAGCAGGAAGGCCACGCCCCACACCGTGCCGGCCAGGAGCAGCAGCGGAATGCGGTCGGCCACCGCCACGTCGCCGACCGGCGCCGCTCGCCACTGCTGCACCAGTTCCTCCGGGACCAGGAAAAACCCCAGCAACTGGTAGCGATACAGATCCAGCTGGCGGGCGATCGGCACGCGGAAGAAGTACACCGCGTACAGGCCGCACAGTACGACAAACACGGCCGCCCCGGCGGCCGCCAGCAGCGATTCGCGCGCGCGCCAAGATGTCGTTCGCTCGGGGGACAGATCCGCCGCCCCTGCTGTGTCCGCGGCCGGGTTCTTCAAGTGTTTCGCCACGACCAGGGCCCCTGGGTCTGATTTCACGCTCCACGTCCCGCAGCGTGCCTGCCACACCTGCTCCGCCAAGCTATGATTAAGGGTTGCTGGCCGTCACGCAAGGGCGTGGCGGGCGATTTGAATCATCAGGGCGAAATGGCTGACCCATGACCTACGAATCTCGCAACCGCCTGCAGGGGGTCTTCACTCCGAACGTCGTGCCGCTGGATGATCGCGGCGAGATCAACGAACGCGAGTTGCGCCGCTACGTCGATTGGCTCATCCAACGCGGCGTCCACGGTCTGTATCCCAACGGATCGACCGGCGAGTTCACCCGGTTCACGGCCGACGAGCGGCGGCGGATCATTGAGATTATCGCCGATCAGACGGCCGGTCGCGTGCCGATCCTGGCCGGGGCGGCGGAGGCCAACACGCGGGAGACCATTCGGGCCTGCGAACGCTATCATCAGTTGGGTGCCCGGGCCGTCGCCATCGTCGCGCCGTTCTACTACAAACTGACCCCCGCCGGCGTGTACGCCTACTTCAAGGAAATCGCCGATAACTCGCCCATCGACGTCACGCTGTACAACATTCCCTTGTTCGCTTCGCCCATCGACCTGCCCACCGTCCGCCGGCTGGCCGACGAGTGCCCGCGCGTCGTCGCCATCAAAGACTCCTCCGGCGATCTGCCGCACATGATGCGGATGATCGCCGCCGTTCGCCCGCAGCGCCCCGACTTCAGCTTCCTCACCGGCTGGGATGCGGCCCTGATGCCGATGCTGCTGATCGGATGCGATGGCGGCACGAATGCGACCAGTGGCATCGTGCCGGAAATCACCCGCAAGCTCTATGACCTGACCGTCTCCGGCCAACTCGACGCCGCGCGCGACCTGCAGTACCGGCTGCTCCTGCTGTTCGACGCCATGCTCTATTCGGCTGAGTTTCCCGAGGGCTTCCGCGCGGCGCTGCAGCTGCGCGGATTCGCCGCCGGCCGGGGACGCCAGCCGAAATCGCCCAGCCAGCAGATTGAACTCGATCAGCTCGGGCGGCAACTCCAGTGCCTGCTGGCCGCCGAAGGCTTCACCGACGAACCTGTCGGCGGTTGCCCGGCCAGCATCGAGATCGACCCGGAACAGGTCGCACGCATCGTGCAGCGGATCGTCGGCGAACTGCGGGAACGGGGCTGAGACGGGGCCGGATGCGTTTGTCGGTCATCCGGTGAGGACGCCACCCCCGTTTCATCAGAGATCTCCTTGCTCACATTCGGGTCAAGAGCTGTGGGAACGAGACGAGCTTACGGGGCAGGCCCGGTTGGGTGAAACCCGATTCCCTTGTGAAATGAAGCGCAGAATTGCAGCGGCCGGTTGGTCCTATTGGCCCTCTGGGGTCCGTTGTTCACAATGGTCTTCGATCTTCACTTGGTTGCATGCCCCTTCCGTTCTCGAACCCCGTGGGAGTGACATCGTGAATCGGACATCGGATTGGATCTGCCGGCTGATCTGTGCCGTCGCGTGTGGGCTGGTCGTCGCCGGCTGCACGGACACGCCCCCCGCCGCGAAAGCTCCGGAGTCGCGGCCGGATACGGCCGTGGCGCCGGCGGCCGACACTGGCGAGCCTCAGTTGCTCAGTGACGACCTGTTGGCAGAGGGCTGGATCTCGCTGTTCGACGGCCTGACACTGTTCGGCTGGCAGCACGACAAGCGGGCAGATTGGCGTGTCGAGGACGGGACGATTGTCGTCGAACACGGCGATAAGACGCTGCTGACCACCACCACGCAGTTCGCTGACTACGTGCTGCACGTCGAGTTCCTCCGCGCGCCGGGGACCAACAGCGGCATCGTCCTGGCCACCACTCCTGATCCGCAGGATGCGGCTGCCGACTGCTATGAACTGAACATTGCCGACGGCGACCATCCGTTCCCCACGGGCAGCCTGGTCGATCGTCAAGCTGTGCCGAAGGACCTCAACCGGCCAGAGTGGCAGACCTTCGAGGTGCACGTGCAGGCCGGCCACATCGTCGTCTCGCTCGACGGCCAGCAGGTGCTCGACTACACCGACCCCCAGCCGCTGTTGCGCGGCCATGTCGGGCTGAAGCACAGCCAGGGCCGGATCGCGTTCCGCAATGTCCGCCTCCGCCCGCTGGGACTGGAAGCTATCTTCAACGGCCACGATCTCACGGGGTGGAAGGAGTACCCGGAACTGGCCAGCCGGTTCACGGTGGCCGAAGATGGAACCCTGAACGTCCAGAACGGGCGCGGGCAACTGGAGTCGGAAAAACAGTACGGCGACTTCCTGCTACAACTGGAATGCATCAGCCATGCCCCGGGGCTGAACTCGGGCATCTTCTTCCGGTGCGTGCCGGGTGAAGATATGAACGGCTACGAAAGCCAGATTCACAACGTGTTCAAGAACGGCGACCGTACGCAACCGGCGGACTGCGGCACCGGCGGCATCTTCCGCCGCGCCGATGCCCGCCGCGTCGTCGCCGACGACCTCCAGTGGTTCCACAAAACCATCGTCGCCCACGGTCCTCACGTGGCCGTCTGGGTCAACGGCTACCAGGTCACCGATTGGACCGATACCCGCCCCGCAGATCCCAACCCGCGGAAAGGGCTGCGCCTCGATCCCGGCACCATCATGATCCAAGGACACGATCCGACGACCAATCTGTCGTTTCGGAACCTGCGCGCCACCGAAATGGCATGGTAAATAACCAATGACGAGATACCCAAGCACGAAGGAAGAACGAATGCTGAATGATGAGTGACGCATTCGCGTCAGATTGTGTCGACACAGATCACGCAATCGTCATAACGCATTCATTCGACATTTCCTTCGTGCTTGGGTATCTCGTCATTCGTAATTAAACATCATTCCGGCGTAAAGTCCGACGTCACGGTCATCTGCCGGACCTGACGCGTGTCGCGATCGACGATGCGGAGCCGCACCTGGATGCCGCGTAGCGGAACAGGGTAGGGGGGCGACGTCTCGCGCTCACCCGGGTCGTCCACGCCGTGGACGCCATCGTCGTCAATGCCGTTGGTCCCCTGATCCACCAGCCCTGTGGTGTCCAGGCCGAGCAGCCCGTCCTCGTCGATCCCGTTGCGTTCGTAGTCCAGCGACCAGGTATCGTAGACAGCCGGGAACTGCTGCTGACCCCAGAACACCGGCAGGTACAGTTGCATCCCCGATCGGGGCAAAGGCGGATCGGAGAACACGGACGAGCCTCCGCCGACATAACGCCGGTAAAACAAGTCGACATAGCCGCCATTTCCCAGTGGCGTAGGTGAGCCGGTCATCGCGTCGCCGTAGCCGGGATCGCCGGGCAACACCGGATCAGACCCCGGCACGGCCTGGTAGATCGGCACCGTCGGATCGTACGCTCGGACATCGAACGCGGCCAGGTTCGTCAGCACCACGTCGCTGCCATACGACTCGGCGTATACCTCACGGCTGACCAGCGAAGGGGGCCAGGGGGGGGCCGCCAGGTCGATCGGCCGCATGAGATCGTCGCTGCCGAAGTGCCCCGCTTCACTCACATCGTCTATCGTGCCGTTGCCATCATCATCCACACCTGCCACCCCCCACTGGTTGTCCAGACCGGGGGTCGGCACCGCACCCTGGGGCGCCAGCAGCCCGCGCCAGAACAGCGATGGGAACTGGCGGTTCGGGGTATTGAGCAGCGGGTAGGAGCCCGAGACATCGTGGGCAATCCGGTTCTCCCGGAGCGCCAGGTCCTCGAGCGAATTGGGAAGGCGGGCCCACGTGTTGGCACTGGTCATTGTCGTGCGCACCGAGATGTCGAACGCACTGTGGAACTGCAGCGGCGAGAGGGCCTGGATGGTCGAATCGGTGAGATCCAGGTTGGGCAACACCAGAAAGGCGCGTCGGTGGAGTGTCACTTCGCCCGTATCCGGCTGACCGTTGCCGTTGCGATCGTTGAACCGGGTGAACCACACCACCTCGGCCACACGTGACTCGATCGTCTCGCGATGCGTCGGATTGGCCGGGTCGATGTACAGCCGCACCTTGCCGGGATTCGAAAGGTCCAACGACGCCATGACCTGACCCACAAACGGTGCATCGCTCGTGCAGGACGTGAACATCAGCACATCGTCGATGTCGCCCATGCTGGATTCCCCGAACCACGGCCGGATGCGCGGGGTCGGCGCAGCGTCCGCCGCCGCCGGCCCCAATCCCAGATCCCAGAACGGGCCTTCGTAGTACATGAAATACCCGCTGCCGGTGTCCGGCGCCGCCCACGGCCGGACCGGCACCGTGATCCCGCTCAGGTCGCGTTGCAGCTGGTCCGCGGCCGTTCGCAGCTGGCTGGACATCTCCACCACCGCCCGGCCGGCCAGCACGCTGTCACCCACCAGCCGAAAGACCTGAGTCACGGCCAAGACAATGATCAGCGACAAGGTCATGGCCACCAGCAATTCGATCAGCGTAAAGCCGCGACATGTGCGCATCGTACCGTTCCTTGATGGGAGCCACAGGCCCCTGCGATACGGGCCCCTGTGAGTTGATCGGCGAAAACCGCGTAGTGACCTCATAGAGCCTCTCCTTGCCTGTGCCTCGTGTCTGTCAAGTCGTGGACGCGCAAGGTGCAGCGCGACTGCGCCGGCAGATAAGACGTTGCCGACATACGTTCAGCGCGGGCTCCGCCAGCGGAGCCCCTGCTGAACGTTCGCAAGTGAATTTCGGGCAACACCTAAATTCGACTCTCCCAAACCGGAAATGTCAAGAATATCGTCCGGAAGTGGGGGGGAGGCAGGCCGCCTGTGGATGGTGCTGAGTTGGCTGCGGCGGACCGCTTCTGATGTCTCCCGCGGCGTGCGGCCTACGGCGTGGACTCGACAAGCTGGCGGATAATCCCGTCCAGATCGTACACCGGCTGGTACTCGATGGTGTCTCGGACGCGCGCCAGATTAGGCACGCGGCGCCGCACGTCCTCGAAATCCCGGTCGTAGGCGTCCGTGTAACTCTGGAACTCGATGCCGGACCTGGACCCGGAAATCCGCACGACCCGTTGAGCGAGCTCGAGAATCGAAATCGGGTAGTCGCTGCCGATGTTGAACACGCGGCCGACCGCACGAGGTTCGGCCATCAAGGCCATCACGGTTGCGATCACGTCCTGCACATGGGCGAAACAGCGGACCTGGTGCCCGTCGTCGTGCACCACCAGCGGCTTGCCGGATCGAGCGGCCGCGACGAACCGCGGCAACACCATGCCGTAGGCGCCCGACTGGCGCGGCCCCACCACGTTGAAGAACCGCCCAATCACCACGGGCACTTGCGACTGGCGCCAGCAGGCCAGCGCCAGGAACTCGTCGATCGCCTTCGACGCGCCATACGACCACCGTGCCTTGGTCGTCGCGCCGAACACCAGGTCGTCGTCCTCATCCCACAGCGGCTTGGGGTTCTTCCCGTACACTTCGCTCGTACTGGCCAGGAACACCTTCACCGACTCCCCACCCGCCACGCGCGAACGCACCTTGTTCAACAGCAGCTGCGTGGGATAAATGTTCCGCTCGATCGTCTGGATCGGCTCCCGCGCGATGAGCGCAACGCCGACTGCGGCGGCCAGGTGGTAGATCTGATCCGCCTCGTCCACCACGCGCTGCACCAGCGACTCATCGTCGATCGAGCCCCGCACATAGGTCAGCCGCGGATGGTTATGTACGGCCGCGAGGTTCTCGTATCGCCCGGTCGACTCGTCGTCCACCACGATCACTTCGTCGCCGCGCTCCAGCAGTTTCTCGGTCAGATGAGAACCAATGAAACCAGCGCCACCGGTTACCAAGACTTTTGTCACGAGGTGCCACAGCCATGAGAGTGCGGGACCGAACGGTCAGGCCCGCGGCCCGACACGACATGCTTTTCAAGCGTACTTGGTCGGGCGGATGACAGCAAGGAGTAGCCACGCAGGGCGGGGTCCGGAGGAGATGGCTGCACCCAATACCGTCCTGCTCCCTACTCCCCCCCCCAATACATCGGTACACTGAATTGAACAGGACAACGGCATCACGGCGCGGCACGCCGCTCCATAATCGGACGGGTGCGCGGGCCTGTAAACGGTGGCGTGGTTGGATGTTGGGTGAAGGAGTAGCCATGTTGCGTACATTTCGTGTCTCCCTGCTCGTGGCGGCTACGGGGGCGATCGCGGTCTGGGGGGGGGTGGGAACGGTCAGCGGGCTGGCGGCTCTGCTGGCAGCTCAGGAAGAGAAGAAGCCGGCGGCCGAGTCGCCCGCTCAGTCGTCCCCCGAGGCGCTCAGCATCTACACAGACGCGGCGAACTACCAGAACAACGGCGCATTTGAGGTGGCTGTGGAAGAATGGACGCGGTTCCTGGATCGCTTCGGAACCGATCCGCTGGCCCCCAAGGCCCTGCACTACCTGGGCGTCTGCCAACTGCAGCTGAAACAGTATGCCAAGGCGGCCGAGTCGTTCCGGCAGGTGGTGACGAAATATCCCGACTTCGAACAGATGGAAGAGACCTGCCTGAATCTCGGCTGGTGCTATTACTCGCTGGCCACCGCCGGTGATGCGGCTCAGTACCCACTGGCGGCCGAGACGTTTGGAAAGCTCGCGGCCGACCATCCCAAGGGGAAGCACGTCGAACAGGCGTTGTTCTTTGAGGCCGAGTCGCATTATGCGGTGGGCAAACGCAAGGAGGCGGCGCTGGCGTACGGCAAGCTTGTGACCGGGTTTCCGGAATCCAAGTTGCGGTCCGATGCGCTCTATGCCCTGGGCGTGACGCTGGAAGAACTGGCCGAATGGGCGCAGGCCAGCAAGGCGTACGATATGTTCCTCGAGGGGTATCCCACGGACGAACTGGTCACGGAAGTGCAGATGCGGAAAGCCGAGACGGTGCTGCAGCAGGGTGACGTAGCGCTGGCGGGTGAAATGTTCGCAGCGGTGGCTGGCGTCGACGGGTTTGCGGCCGCCGATCACGCGCTCTTGCGGCAGGCGTACTGCGCGACGCGGCTGGAGAAATTCCCCCAGGCCGCCGCGCTCTACGTCTCGCTGACCGAACGCTTCCCGCAGTCTGCGGAGGTTCCCGAGGCGACGCTGGCGGCCGGCCGCTGTTACTATCGCGCTGAACAGTATGACCAGGCGGCCGTCTGGCTGGACAAGGTCGTGGCGGCGGAGGGCGAGCGGGCGGTGGAGGCCGCCCACTGGCTGTGCCGCATCCACCTGCGCGCCAAGCACCCGGATCAGGCACTGGCACTTTGTGACAAGATCATGCCACAGGCCGGAGCCAGCCCGTTCGCAGCCAACGTGCAGCTGGATCGGGCTGATGCCCTGTACGAAATCGAGGGGCGCCAGGCCGACGCCCTGCACGAATACCTGGAGGTCTACAAAACGCATCCCGAGCACGAGGTGGCGGCGCTGGCCCTCTACAACGCCGCGTTCGCTGCCCTGGAACTCAAACAGTACGATCAGGCCCTGGAACTGGCCACCCAGTTCCAGCAGGTGTTCGCCGAACATGTCCTCGCACCCGACGCCCGATACATCGTCGCCGAGTGCCAGATCCAGAAGAAGGACTATACGCAGGCCGCCACGCTCTATCGCGCGCTGATCGACGACACTGCCGAGCATCCGGACAAGAGCCTGTGGCAGATTCGCCTGGCGCTGGTCAGTTACCTGCAACAGGATTACCAGGCGGTGATCGACCTGCTCCTGCCTCTCGCTCCCCAGCTGACCTCGCCAGACCAGAAAGCGGAAGCCTGTTATCTGATCGGGCTGAGTCATTTCCAGCTGGACCAGTTCCACGAAGCAGCGGACCAGCTGCAGGCGGCGATGGCGGCCAGCGCTACGTGGCGCCAGGCCGACGAGACCCTCCTGTACCTGGCCCGGACACAGAGCAAGCTCGAGCAGACCGAACAGGCGCTGGCCACACTCGAAGCACTGCTCCAGGCCCATCCGGCCACCGCGCTGGCTGATCAGGTGTATTACCAACTGGGGGAGTGCCGCTATGCGACCGACCGGTTTGCCGAGGCAATCGCCGCCTACGGCCAGGTGGTCGAGCAGTTTCCGCAGTCGACGTATGTTCCGTATGCGCTCTATGGCCAAGGCTGGGCGGCACTCAAGGCCGGCCAGTACGATGTGGCGGTGGCCGGTTTCACGGCGCTGATCGATCAGCACCCGGACCATCCGCTGCGCAGTGACGCGCTGTTGGCACGAGGCATGTCCCTTCGCCAGCAGCAGAAGTACGCGGAAGCCATCGCCGACATCGACCAGTTCCTGACCGCCAGTCCGCAAAGCGCTCAGCGCGCGGATGCGCTCTACGAACGCGGCCTGGCCGAGTCGGCGCAGGGCGAGTTCGCGAAGGCGGCTCAGACCCTGACAACCCTCCTCACTGAACAACCCGACTATGCGGGCGCCGACAACGTGCTGTACGAACTGGGCTGGGCCTATCGATCGCAACCCGACGACGCGGCCGCTGTGCAGGCCTTCGCGACACTCGCCGCGCAGCATCCGGCCAGCCCGCTGGCGGCGGAGGCCAACTTCCACGTCGCGGAAGACCACTATGGCAAGAAACAGTATGCGGAGGCGGTCCAGGCATACACACGGGCGGCCCAGGCCAACAATCCGGCCCTGTCCGAAAAGATCCACTACAAACTCGGCTGGACCCACTACCAGCTGCAGCAGTACCCCGAGTCGCTCGAACAGTTCCAGGCCCAACTCGATGCCCATCCACAGGGGAACCTGGCCTCCGACGCCTGGTTCATGAAGGGGGAATGCCTCTTCCGCATGCGGAACTACGAGCAGGCACTGCCTGCGCTGGTCGAAGCTGCCAAGCTGGAAGCCTCTTCCCCTCAGATCGCCGTGTTGCGCCAGTTGCACGCCGGCCAGGCCGCGCTGCAGCTGCAGAAGTACCCTGAAAGCATCGCCCTCCTCGATGCGCTCATCACACAATTCCCGGACAGCAATTACCTGGCCGAAGCCTATTGCGAACGGGGGCGCGCGCACCAGCAACTCGACCAGTTGGAACAGGCCGTCGCTGACTACAAGCAGGCGGCCGAGCGATCGCGCGGCGCCGCCGGCGCGCGGGCCCAGTTCATGCTCGGCGAACTCCAGTTCCAGCAGAAACAGTTCGATGACGCGATCAAGGATTTCCAGCGCGTCATGTTCCGCTACGGCACCGAGCAGGTGCCGCCAGACGTGCAGACCTGGCAGGCCAAGGCGGGCTACGAAGCCGGCCGCTGCTGCGAGGTGCTGATCGAGTCGGCGGCGACCCCCGCCGACCGCACGGCGCGGATTGCCGACGCCAAGAAGTTCTATCGATATGTCGTCGAAACCCACCCCGACAACGAACTGGCAGCGGAAGCCCGGAAACGACTCGATGCGCTCGCCCAGTTGTGACAGCTGGCCACGTTCCACGTGGGACGCAGGGAGCAGCCGCCCCGACGATAGGCGGAGGATCATCCAATGTCTGAAGTGAACGTAGACGAAGGGCTGAACTTCTTCTGGCTGATGGTCTCCGGCGGCTGGATCATGATCCCGATCGCCCTGATGAGCCTGGTGGTGGTCGTGATCGCCATCGAACGGTCCATCTCGCTCCGGCGGTCGCGCGTGCTGCCCCCGCTGCTGGTCCACGAGCTCGGCGGGCTCGCAGAGAGCCCGAATGCATTCGACCCGCGCGAAGCCTATCGGATCTGCCAGCGGTATCCGTCGGCCGCCGCCAACGTCGTGAAAGCCATGCTGCTCAAGGTCGGACGGCCGCACAGCGAGGTGGAACACACGGTGGCCGAAGCCAGTGAACGGGAGGCCGAGCGGCTCTATGGCCTCGTCCGCTGGCTGAACCTCGCCACCACCGTGACGCCCATGCTGGGGCTCCTGGGCACCGTGTGGGGCATGATCGAATGCTTCCACCGCACCACGCTGCTCGCACCAGGCCAGAACAAGGCCCTGGAACTTGCTACCGGCATCTACATCGCCCTGGTCACCACCTACGGCGGCCTGCTCGTGGCCATCCCCTCCTCGATCCTCGCGCACTTCTTCGAGGGGCGGATCCAGAAGCTGTTCCACCAGATTGATGAAATGCTCTACGCCTTGCTGCCGCAGATCGAGCGGTATGAAGGACGCGTACGCTTCGGCCGCTCGCCGGGCGACGGAAAGACCGCCGTCAACACCGCCGAACCACCACCCCTGGCTCAGCCCCCCGCCCGGTGAACGCGCGAAGTGACTTCCGCGCCCGGCCGCCGCCCGAGCCTGACACACACACGCACACGCACACAACGCCTGACACACACAACTGTACTTCGGAACACCGAACGATCTGACCCCTGCACCGTCACAACGAGTAGATCATGGCTGTCAAAATCAACAAAGGCCGCGCTACGGGAACAGTGCCCATGACGCCGCTGATCGACGTCGTGTTCCTGCTCCTGGTCTTCTTCCTGGTCGCCACGCAGTTCGCACAGGAAGATTATGAATTGGAGGTCCAGCTGCCGTCGGCCAGCGAAGCGCAACCGCTGATGGTCGAACCGAAGGAGCTGTTCATCAACATCGATGAGCACGGCGAGTACTTCGTGCACGGCCGTGCCATGTCGCAGCAGGAAGTGGAAGAGGTGCTGCGCCAGGCTGTGGCCGACAATCCGGTCCACCAGTCGGTGGTCATCCGCGCCGATCGGCGCGTGCCGTTTGATTACGTGGTCACGATCATGAACCTCTGCGAACTGGCCGGCACGCAGCGGTATTCGATTACCACTCAAAACGACTGACGCATGGCCAAGACGCGACACATCATTCGAAAGACACATCCGGTGCGCTACCGGCGCATCACCGACCAGCTGTGGCCGCTGGTCGTGGCCCTGGTCGTGCTGGGCGGATTCCTGGCCGGGTCTGTTCTGGCGTACTTGCGGCTGGACGATCCCCGCTGGTTCGCCAATGCCTGGACCTGGCTGATCGTGATCGTCCTGGTCATCTCCACAGCGCTGGCTGTCCTGGCGTGGACCGGCAATCGGCTGCTGCGCCGCACCATGCAGCTGTCGATCGTCCTGGGCGTGATCGTCCACGTCGTGCTGTTCATCGCGTCACTCGAGACCGACGTGTTCCAACGCGCGTGGGTTGAAATGGTGGCGGCCACCGAGCGGCCACCGCAGCCACGCACAGTGAAGCCCCCCGCCGTCACAGCGTGGCGGCCTGCACCGGAACGCCAACCACGCCATGATTTCGAACAGCCGGTTACGGTACAGACGCCCGAGCCCGAACTCGCCACCGCACGGGCGGCACCTCAGCAGCCAGATCCGACCACCATCGACATGCCTGCCCGGCCGGTCCCGGACCCCCAGGACGTCCCGCTGCCGAGCGTCGTCAACCGGGCGGAACCGAATCAGACTGTGCCTCGGCAACGCGACGATATGTCGGTCTTGAGCCGGCGGCATTCGCCACTGCCCAATCGCCCGACACAGTTGGCCGACATACCCGCCGTGGTACCTCGCCCGGAACGTCGCGAGGATGTTGTCCAGGCTGAGGTGATGGGGCTCGAGCCCGAGACTGACGTGGCCGAGCAGCCCCGCCGGCCGGCACAACAACCGGCGATGATGCCTAGCCCGGCCCCCGACCTCCAGCTGGCACGCCGTCCGCAGTCGGCCCAGCCGAGCCCGGAACCGTCCGCGCCGGCTGCCGCCGTGCCCCGCGCTGACCGCACCCGATCCGTCACACCCGAATCGGCAGCGATTGCGCGGAGTCAACCGGAGACGCCACCGTCGCAGGCCGCCGCGACTCCCGAGCCGCGTGCGACCGATGTTGATGACAAACTGTTGACACAGGCACCCGAGGCGCGCCGTCGTGTGGACCCTCCACCACGTCACCCGGTCACCGAGTCAACGTCCCGGCGGCGAGATGTCGAACAGCCGTCGCCCGCGCGCAATACACTCGCCCAGACACCGCGAGCGGCTTCCAATCGCCAGGCGCGCGTCACCACACGGCCTGACTTGACTGCCAGCGTGGAACGCGTCTCCGCGCCCAGCACCACACCGCCGCCAGCGACCGAGGTGCAGCCGTTGCCCACTGCCCCCGCCCAGCCGACCCAGCGGACCAAGGATCAGCAGATGGCGGCGGTCGTGCAGGGTCCCCAACCGGTCGCTCCAGACGCGGCCGATCGGGACCCGGCAGCAGCTGGCCGGGTGCGGCGATCGCCTGCAGACACGCAGCGGCCGACCGATCCGGTCAGTGCGACGTTGCCCGGCCGCCAGCCCGCCGACGCAGCCGCACTCGGCGCGCTGGCTGAACGCGTGAGTCCCGTAGCGGCCGAGTCCGGTGCGGTCGAGCCCTCACGCACACTCGCCGGTCCGGCCGCCTCGGCCCACATAGACGTGGCCCGGCAAGCGGCCGGGAATGGGACCGCTGAGCGGCAACGCGCGCCGGCCGAAACGATCGGTTCCGTCGCCGTCGACCAGACGCCGCTCGTCCAGCCGCGTCGACCGTCCGCCACCCCCGCACCGTCGCTGACCGCCGTGCCCGACACGAATCCACACCCGCGCCGCGCACTGCGTGACGCGCCTGACGCCGTGTCGCCACTCGCGGCGGAGACGCCGAGCCGCCCAGCATCGGCCGCGGAACAGGCGGCCACCGCGACCGAACCGGCCGTAATGGCCTTGAGCAAAGCCGAACTTGGCACGGCCGGTCGCGGCATGTCGCACAACCTGGGCCAGGCGGATCCCGCAGGCACCAGCCCCGGCGCTGTCGCCTCCGGCTCAGCCCGCCGCGCTCAGGCCACTCAGAATCTGCCGGCCGGGCCTGCCCTCGAGCCACACGATGCCGCAATCGTACGCAGCGGACGTGCGGGCCAGCCGCAACCCAGCGCCGTGCTCGCCCCCATTCAACTCAGCCCGGAACTGCGGGCGGGCGCCCGGCAGCCGGCGGACATCCAGGCCAGCGCCAGCGCGGCACTGGCTCAGGCGGCGTCTGACGCCCAACGCGGCAGCATCACGGCCGCCAAAGGCAACCTGGACGTCGACACCGGTCCGACCACGCTCGTGACAGAAACCGGATCAGGACGTGGCGCCGGAGGTGGCCAGCCGGACCTGAGTTTCGGAACCCAGCGCTCAACCGTCCCGCGGGCACAGTCGGGCCACGCTCCACTCCCGTCACTGCTGGCCGAGACGCCCGGCACAACCGTCACCGCACCATCGAGTGATGGCGGAGGACTACCCGCCGCTGCCGATGTGGATGTCAACGCACACGCTTTGCTCGACGCCCGCCCCGGTCCTCAACCGGACTCTATCGGCGGACCGCAGGCGGTGGGCGGCGGGCCGGCAGACGTGCCCACTGTCTCCCCGCACGATGCCCTGCGGCGCGCTCATGGACTGTTGGACGAATTCGCCCTGCAGGACGACAGCCACCACGCTCCTCATATCGCTCCCAGGTCGGACGCGGACCGTCAGCTGCCTGTGGACGCCGGCGTCGCGGATCTCAGCGCCGGGAACGCCGCCGAACAGAGCGACGACCACCTGCCATCCACAACACTCGCCAGCAGCGACACGGCCGTGACTGCCGCGGAACGCACCGCGCCCGATGCTGGCGGACCCATCGACAGAACCGCCGATCCGTCTGCCGGAGCGCACGCGGCGAATCCGGCAGACGTGGGACCCGCGTCGCTGGCCGCACGGGCCGAAGCGGTACAGGCGGCGACCGGCCAGCCTGCGGTCGGCGGCGGTACCGGCTCGCCACCCCGTACTGGTCGCGGGCCCGCCGTCTGGGCAGATACCCTCGCAGACACCGTCGACATCGCGGGCACTCCCACAGCCCACGGACAGGCGGACCCACAAGCCTCAGATCTGCCACACTCGGAGGCGAGCCGGCTGGCCACCAACGCGCCCGCCGCATCCCGCCGCGACCGGCCGGGCGGCGGACCGGCAATGCCGCTGAGTGTCGCGGCAGTTGATACGCTGCCCAGCGCAAGCCCCACGCGCCACGCAGGCCAGAACTCAGCAGCCGACGGACCTCTTGTGCGCGACGCCACACAACGCGGCGGGCCCGGCAAACGATCCGCTCAACTCCAACTGCCCAGCGATGCCACCACCGTGGACCTGGCTGACGTCGTCAGCCCCAGCGATGTGGCCGGTCGCCTGAGTACGGACGTGACACCAGCGCTCGGCGGCCCGCGATCGGGCCCGGTCAGCCGCTCGGCCGGGCAGCCTCTGCCTGTGAATATCGATGTTCCGACCGGCCTCGGCGGGCTCGGCAACACCGCCACTGTCGACGTTGGCCTGGCAGCCCGCCGCACAGCTGAGCCGAACACGGATATTCAGATCGACAGCTCGCGTTTCAACCGGAATCGTGTCGGCGGCCAGCCTCGTCTTAACGTCACGGCCGCTATGCCCACCGAGTCGTTCCAGCGCCGCATTGAGCGAGCGCAAGGGCGGAGCGACCCGACCGGCGGCGTCGGACCCCAGACCGAAGATGCCATCGAGTTGGGATTGGTCTTCTTGAGCAAGGCCCAATTGCCCGACGGCCGGTGGTCGCTTGACCGGTTCGCCCGACAGGACGGCCTTCCACAGCTGGCCAGCGACGCCGCCGCCACAGGCCTCGCGCTGCTCGCGTTCCAGGGTGCCGGCTATAACCATATCGAGTTCCGCTATGCCGACGTGGTGCGGCGCGGAGTCGAGTTCCTGCTCCAGAACCAGCAGCCGGATGGCAGCCTGTTCATTCCGATGGACGACGAGTCGAATCGCGTCGTGCAGTTCTACAGCCACAGTATCGCTGCACTGGCTGTATGCGAAGCGTATGGCATGACCCAGGATCCCATGCTGCGCGAGCCGGCTCAGCGGGCCATCGACTTCATCGTCGAAACCCAGAATGTCCAGCGCGGCGGCTGGCGATACACGCGCGGTGTGAGTTCCGATACCTCGGTCAGCGGCTGGATGACTATGGCGCTCAAGAGTGGCGAATTGGCCAATCTGAAGGTGCCCAAGGAAACCTATGCCGCCATCGACCGCTGGCTCGACCGCGCTCAGGCCTCCTCAACACAACCACATCTCTACTGCTACAACCCGTTCGCCCCCGATACGCCCGAACAGCGAGCGGGACGTAAGCCAACCGCCACTATGACCTCCGTCGGACTGCTCATGCGCATGTACCTGGGATGGCGCCGCAATAACCCGGCACTTGCTCGGGGCGCTACGTATCTTTCCAGGATTCCCCCGGCTATCGGCACGCGAGTCGATCCGAAACGCGACACGTACTACTGGTACTACGGCACCCAGGTCATGTTCCACATGGGTGGCAAGTTCTGGCAGGACTGGCACCAGGCACTCCACCCGCTGCTGGTCGAGACACAGATCCGCCAGGGTGAACTCGCGGGCAGCTGGGATCCCCACCAGCCGGTGCCCGACCGCTGGGCGGCGCACGCCGGAAGACTCTACGTCACCACAATGAATCTGCTCTCGCTCGAAGTGACGTATCGGCACCTTCCGCTGTACGAAGACACCGCGAAATAGCCGGCTGACCGCCTGACACCCATGCAACTGACACTCGCCGCACTCATCGCAGCGTCACCAATCGCTTGCGGCCGCTTTCCTCGATCTCGACTTTCCCTTCCCGGGCCAGCCAGCCGATCGCCTGCATGACCATATCGCGCGAAGCATCAATCTGCTTGGCTAACTGGGCCATCGTCATCGGACCGTTTTCTGCCAGCTTGTGCCAGACAACTCCAGCGGTTTCGCCGATTTGGGCAGTGCACGAACTGCTCGCAGCCGACATGGGGATCCCTCCATCAGGGTTGAAAGCTGCTGTCAACTTCTAACGAATATACAAAACAATGTCTTAATGACGAGAGACCCATGGGTAATGACGAATGACGAGATACCCAAGGACGAAGGAATGGCGAATGACGAGATACCCAAGGACGAAGGAATGGCGAATGACGAGGGACCCAAGGACGAAGGAATGGCGGATTGTGGATGCCCGCCGGCGGGCTCCATGTCCCACCGCCAGGGTACCTCAGTCGAGCCACACGATAGGACGCACGGGATCTGACAGGATGCGCGCCCCCAATCGATCGCCCGGACCGTTCATCCTTCACTATCAGGCATCTCGCCACTAGACATTCCTTCGTGCTTGGGTATCTCGTCATTCGTCATTCCTTCCGTGCTTGGGTATCTCGTCATTCGTCATTACCCATGGGTATCTCGTCATTTGTTATTATTCAGCGCTGCCATTCGTTTGGCGGGGCTGAGCAGGCTGGCGGTGATGGCGGCAAACACGGGGCTGGTCTTTTCGAATTCCTGGTCTTCGGCCTGCCAGAGCAGCACGAACGAGTGGCGATCGACTGAGAAACTGCGGACGCGCGAGCTGACAATGAAGTCGAGACAGTAGAACAGCAGGTCGTATCCCACGGAGCGGACCCCTTCTATTTCCTCCTCGACCCGCACGACTTCGATATCGTCATATTCCTGCTCGACGGAATGCAGGGCTTCGGCCGCCAGGATTTCCGGAGACTTGGCCGTTTGGAGCAACTGCAGCATCCAGAACCCGCTCCCCGGACTCTGCAGCATAACGCAATGCGAATCGGCGTCCTGGGATTCCTCGCTGAATGCCCAGTTTTCGGGATACACGAAACTGATTCCATGTCGGTCGTATGTTGCTACCATCACGTCACCATAGCGGCCCGGTAGGCTCACGTGCCTCGCCGAACTCCAGGTCCAAGAACGAATGAAGGCCTGACCAGCTACCTTGGCGGTTCGGTGCACAGTCCAGCCGCCATTTGCCCATCCTAGTCGTCCTGCTTTCAGCCGGGAAGTTGGGGGGGCAGGGGGCTCTGCGTGTTTACTGTATACGGTCGATAAATTCCTTCTTGTCGGCGGTCGAAGCATCTGATACCGTTCGCTCTGCTGCCGATACCACCTGGGAGTTTGGAGATTTCTTGTGTTGGCGTGTGTTATACACAATGCAGCAACCGGGAGCTCCGAGCACGGCAGTGTTGTACCCGGATCGCGTGACACATCACAGTGCATGTGGTGTGCTGCGCGGTGGACTGTCTTGTTGCTGCTGGTTCCCGCCGGCCTCGGGTGTTCCGGCTTCTCGCGCCGACTACAGCCGGACGACGTGGTGCTGGCTCGACAGATTGCTCAACGCGGCATGGACTCCGTGGATGCCGGCAACTGGCAGCGGGCGGAGCAGTTCTTCGCTCAGGCCGTGGATGTCTGTCCGGTCGACGAGCGGGTACAGGCACGCTATGCCGAAGCGCTCTGGCGACGCGGCGCGCGGAAGGACGCGTTGGAGCACATGCAGGAAGCGGTGCGTTTATCGGGCGGCGATCCGGAACTGGTCGTGCGACTTGGCGAAATGTACCTTGCGACCAACGACCTGCAGCAGGCGGCTCGTCTGGCCGAGCGGGTGATACTGTCCGGCCGGCAATTGGCCAGTGCTTACCGGCTGCGCGGCGATATCCGCCAGCGGCAGGGGAAGTCGGACGGGGCGTTAGCCGACTACCACCGCGCGCTGGCGATGCAGCCCCAGTATCCCGAAGTCCGGATGGCGATCGCCGGTGTGTACTACCAGCAAGGCCGACCCCAGCGGGCTCTGGCCACGCTCCAGGCGCTGGCCGGATCCTACTCGTCCGGCGAGGAGCCGGCGACGCTGCTCTTCTGGCAGGGCCTGGCCTACAAGGCGCTGGGGCGCTCGGACCAGGCGCTGACGCACCTGGCCCAGGCCGAAGCACGCGGTCTCCAGTCGGCCGAACTGCTGTATCACCTGGCCGAGGCCCGGCAGCTGGCCGGCGATTTCACCGCCGCTCAACAAACACTCCAGCGCGCCCTGGCACTCGCGCCGACCCATCCCGACGCTCCACGCCTGTCCGGGCTAATCCTGCAGAACCCGCAGATGGCAAGCCGGGACGAAAAGCGTTGGTAGTTGGTAATTGTCCAATTACGAGATACCCAAGAATTATCTAATGACGAGATACCCAAGCACGAAGGAAGGGAGAATGCTGAATGACGGGTGACGCATTCGCGTCAGATCGTGTTGACGCAGATCACACAATCGTCATAACACATTCATTCGTTATTCCTTCGTTGGGACGGTGAAAGGCTCGGTCATTCCGAGCCGGTTGTAGTGGACAAATCCATGCCATGGATGGGGCCCATTCGCATGGACTGCCTACCTCCTCACCGTGCAGCGGTTACATCCCGCAATTGGCCGAAGGTCAGACGACAGCTATCCCGTACCCATGGCCGCTGCGCCCCCCCGTTTGAATTCTCGAGGGCAACATGGTCTAATCAGCGGGCTGTAGGGGCGTGCCGATCCGTGAACGATCCGATCAGGAGATACGTGTTGTGGAAAAGTGGCCGATTGGTGTATTCACCAGTATTGATGCTGGGCTCGGTGTGAAACTGGAAGTGGCTCACGAACTGGGTGTGCCGACCATCCATCTGCATGCCCCTGCCGCGCAGACCCGCACCGCTGAGAATGCGGACAAGTTCCTCGCCCGTCTCGAAGAGTTGCAGATCCGCGTGACCGCCGTCTTCGGCGGTTTCGAGGGCGAGAGTTACGCTGACATCCCGACCGTCTCCCGGACCGTTGGCTTGGTGCCGTTGGCTACGCGCGCCGCGCGGACCCAGGAGATGCTGGAGATCGCCGACTTCGCCAAGCTGCTCAATTGCGGCGTCGTGGCCCTCCACCTGGGCTTCATCACGCACGATCGGCAGTCGAAGGATTACACGGATATCGTGGCGGTGACTCGCCAGGTATGCGAGCATTGTCAGCAGAACGGGCAGGATCTGCATCTGGAAACGGGGCAGGAGTCGGCCGATGGACTGCTCCAGTTCATCCACGACGTCGACCGCCGGAACCTGTTCGTCAACTTCGACCCGGCCAACATGATTCTCTACGGCACGGGCGAGCCCCTGGAAGCGCTGCAGCAGGTCGGCAGGTACGTGCACAGCGTGCACTGCAAAGATGCCACCTGGGCGCAGCGGCCCGGTGAGGAATGGGGGGCGGAGGTGCCGCTCGGCCACGGTGCGGTGAACATGGAACTCTACCTCCGCACGCTGGCCGACATTGGCTACGACGGGCCCCTGACGATTGAGCGCGAGATTCCGCAGGACCCGGTCCGGCAGAAGGCTGAGATCTCGCACGCCATCAACCTGCTCGAACAGCTGAAGGCGAGGATCTGGTCGTGATCTCCGCCGGGCGATGCGTGTGCCCCGCGAGGCGGGCCTGTCGCTGCAGACACGGCCTGTAACAGCATGGGGCGGATCGGGAGATCCGCCCCGTGACTACAGTTGTCTTTCGCAGGCCACCGGCTCATCCGGTCGACTTCGTCAGCTGGCTGTACTCGTCCGCCACGACACTACCGTCGGGCGTGCTGTCGTCGTGCAGGTCGTACCAGGCATCCTGGAACTGGATGAAACCGCCCGTGGTCGCACCGACCTGGCGCAGCGCCACGTTCGTGGCCAGCGCGATGACCGCATCACTCAAAGCGACCTCCGGATGGCACCGCGGTCGATTCTCGGGGTCCTTGTTGCGGATGCACCAGGCCCAGTGCTCGATCTGTTCCGTGTAGCCGCGGCTGACCGGCCCGGACGCCGAGGCGGCCTGGGAGACGGCGGCCGCCGCACCACTGGCCTGCGTGTCCATGGTCGGTCCCCCCTTGTCGCTGCTGACCGCCACGGACGACGAAGTGTCGGAACCGGCATAGAGCATGACCTCCTGCTCTCGCGAAATGACCATGGTGCCTTTCGTGCCCATCACCACTTCGCCGTAGCCGCCGAAGCCGTTCCCGTTGATGGACGAGTAGGTCACAACCACTTTCTTGTTGGGGTCCTGGTCGTACCCCGGGATCCCCTTTTCGGGATCCGGCAGCAGGTTGACCGGATCCTTGTAGCCCACCGGGAACTCCGCCTCGTACTCGGGCCCCGCGAATTCGTACATGCAGTACACGTGGTCTTCCGCTTCGCGGTCTGCCGGGAAAATGTACCGGCCACCGACCGCATGCACGGTCAGCGGGTGGGCCTTTTTGCCGTCTTTGCGCAAAGCGCTCACGAAAATCCCCGCAGCGTCCAGCTGGTGGCTGCCCAGTTCCGCCATCAGGCCACCCCCGGTACGGGTCCACAGCCGCCAGCGGCACAGTTCGGCCATCGCCGAGATCTGCGTGCCGTCACTGAGAGTGAAATCCCGGTAGTCGAAGTCCTTCGGGTTGACGTTGCGGTCGCTGTCCCACGCTTCCCACTGAGCTACCTGGTGCTCGAGCAGTTCTACGCGGACCGGATCGCGTTCCTTTGCCAACTGAGCCCTGAGATCCTTCAGCCGCTTTCCGATGTCGTCGCGGATATCTTTCTCCGACTTGTTGATGGGGATCTCGCCGCCCGGGAGCGGCTGGGCCCAGCTGTCACCGCCCGGCAGATTGCCGCGATGCCACTGTGCCTGGATGCCGTGCAGTTGGCCCAGGACACCCCAGCGGATCAGGTTCACTGCGTTGTCATACAGCACGCTGTAATGCCGCTGATGGCCGATCGCCAGGTAGAGCCCCTTCTCCTCCGCAACGCGGCCCATCACCTTGCACTGGGCCACATTGTGTGCCATGAGTTTTTCGCCGAGCACGTGCTTGCCGGCCAGCATGGCCTCCACCGCGACCTGAGCGTGCAGGTGGAGGGGCAGGGCGGTAATGACCGCTTCAACTTGCGGGTCGTTCAACAGATCGTGGTAGTCCTGCGAGTAGACCTTCACGTGCGATTCGGCTTCCTGCCGCGTCTTCCAGCCGTACTTGGCCATCAGGCCGGGACGTGCCGTCAGCGACGCGGGGCTGGCCCAGTCGCCGTGAAAGGCCCGATGCACGTTGTAGGGGCGGATATCAGCAATGGCGACCACCTGGACATACTCGGGATTAAGCGCCCCGATCAGGACGCTCCCTTCGTCGCCCGTGCCGATCACGCCCACGCGTACCGGGTCGGTGACTTTACCGTAGCCGAAGTACATCGCACCGAGCCCGGCGCCGGACACGGCACCGGCCGCGACGACTCCCTTGAGGAAATCGCGGCGAGATACCCCCCGCGCGTCGGTGTAGTCGGACTTGTCCATCGCCCCGAGGGCTTCGTGATAGTTTCCTTGTCCGACTTTCTTTTCTTCTGGCGTCAGGTTCATGTGTTGTTTTCCTGCTTGGATTGCCTGAATTGCGACCAATAGCCGTAAAGGACATAATCCAGTCCGGCAAACTGCCCGGCGGCCACCGCCGCCAGCACGAGCATGCCCAGCATCTCGATCGTTTGGTAGTAAACGGGCACCGCACCCGGGGCTCCGGGCCACTGGGTCAGAATAATGGAGAACAGGAAGCCGGCTCCTGCCAGGGCCGCGAGACGCGTGAACAGCCCGACAATCAGCAGTGCGCCGACCACGGCGTCAAACCAGGGGACAAAGCGGTCGATGAAGTTCGTGTTGAGCAGGCCGGGCTGCGGTTTGCCGATGGTCAACCGCCCGCGCTGCTGTTGGTCCGCGGTCGCAATGGCGTTGAGCGCGTCATCATAGCCGGTCCACAGCTTGGCTACCTGGGCCAGCCACGGGGCGCTGTCGGCCACCAGTTCCGCTTCGATCTGTTCGGCCTGCCCGCGCAGCGAAGCTACCTGCCGCTTCGCCACGTCCGCCCGATTCGCCGCCTGCCGCTCAAGTCCGTGGAAGTACTTGATGAGGTCGTCCTTGTGCTCCCGGAAATACCAGTCCAGCTGCCCTTCCCATTGCGTCTGGCAGTCGGTCGCGCGCTTCTGCTGCTGTTCGTCAAAACCGTAGTGGTCTGCGACCCGCACACGATACTGGTCCCAGAGGGACCGCGTCTTGTCCAGATTGAACGTCGGCCAGCCGCCCGGCGTCTGGTCGTAGTTCAGTCGGATCTTGCCGTCGACGTCCCACACGAGCAGTTCGAACCACGGGTGCAACGGACCCTTCGAACCGGTGAAGAAATGCGCCGCCGTCCAGGACGGGTCCTGGATCTTATCTGTACCCTCGCGGAAGAAATGCCAGCCGATGCCCAACCGCAGGGCGACCAGCGTGATCACAGCGAGCGTTCCCAAGCGATATGGTGAAGTAGCCAGGGGAAAGTCTCCTACAAGAGTCGCACACCGAAAGGGCGTGTCGAATTAAGGCGGGACAAATGCTGCGTGAGCACCACCCGGCCGTCAGCATGCGACCGCCTCGTATTTCCGCACGGCCACCGGCCCGGCTGCTCTGTCAGTAAACAAACATTATGGCGTGCGTTCGCCTGTCCGCCAACGGGGTCCCACCCCGGTTTTCACCCGCACACGTCGCGGCACTCCGCAAGCGGGGCCGGGCGGGGCAGACGGCCTGCGACAGCCGCAGGGGTTTGCCGCCGCCGGACAGGGCCGGGCGGGGCCTTCCGCTACGTCCCAGAAACCCTCAATAATTCAAGTAATCACGAATTCTAGAGTGAGGTAAAGAAGAGACGAGTGTACTGGTTCTGACCCGCCTGGGCCTTGGATAGGAATAGAGACACATGCGCATAGTACTCGGGTACCCCGTGGAGGATCGGCACATCCAGCAGGTTCAGGCCATCGCGCCGGACGCCCAGATTGTGGCGGCCGCACAACCGGAAATACCGGAAGCGGTGCTGGACGCGGATATCTTCTGCGGCCACGCCAAGGAACGCCCGGTCCCCTGGGATCAGGTTGTGGCACGCGGTCGTCTCCAGTGGATCCAGTCGTCCGCTGCCGGCATGGACCACTGCCTGACCCCGGAGGTCGTCGGGTCGTCGATCGTGGTGACCAGCGCCTCGGGGCTGTTTGCGGACCAGGTGGCGGAGCAGACGCTGGCCCTGCTTCTCGGTCTGCTCCGGGGCCTGCCGGTGTTTTTCCGCGCGGCCGCGCGGAAGGAGTTCATCCGCCGGCCCACGGCCGACCTGCACGGCACGACGGTGGGCATCGCCGGGTTCGGCGGCAACGGCCGCCGCCTGGCCGAGCTGCTGACCCATTTCCGCACTCGCATCTGGGCCACCGATTACTTCCCGATCGAGCGGCCGGAGTACGTCGAGCGATTGCTTCCGCCGGAGCAGCTTCCGGAGCTGCTGGCGGCCTGCGATATTCTGATCCTGTGCGTCCCGTTGACGAACCAGACGCGCGGCATGATCGACGGCCCGGCGCTGGCGCTGATGCCACCGGGCGCCGTGCTGATCAACGTTGCGCGCGGGCCGGTAGTGGTCGAAAGCGCGCTGGTGGCGGCGCTCGAAGCGGGGCATCTGAGCGGCGCCGGGCTGGACGTGACGGAGCAGGAGCCGCTGCCGCCCGCCAGTCGATTGTGGGATCTGCCCAACGTGCTGATCACCCCGCACGTGGGCGCCCAGTCCCGTTCCCGGTATGACGACGCCACAAATCTCTTCTGCGAAAACTTACGGCGTTTTCTGCGCGGCCAGGAACTGGTCAATCGGGTCGACAAAGCGCTCGGGTTTCCGCGCCGCGGCGAAGGGGATTGATTCTACCGCAAGCATTGCCGCAAGGGCCGCAAATCGCGCTGACCACCGGCACCACATGCTATCACTCGAACCACGCCCGCGCACCTGCTCTGCCATGTAACGTGTCCGCGCTCCGCGCCGCCGCGCCGCCGCAACGAAGATCGACTGGACTTGCGTTGGCTTGACCCGGTAGAATACCACCATTCATTCGTTCTACTGTTATTCGTCGGACCAACATGCCTTCGGGCAGATTGAGATTATCCCATGTTGACAACCACCGTTACCGGCGTGAATGCGACGGTGACTCGCGGCCGCGACCCGTCGTCACGCAATAACGAATTTCTCATCCAGCGCTATCAGAACCTGATCAACAACAAGCGTTTGCACTGGGCCACTCATCACCGCCTCGAGCGCCTGCTCGGTTCCGGCGGCCAGGGCGTGGTCTACCTGACAGAACGGCGCGGCGCCGACGGGTTCACACTGCCGGTAGCCATCAAGATCTTCTCACCCGATCGCTACGAAGACGAGCGCGCGTACGACGACGCGATGCAGCGGATCGCCGACGTGGCAGCGCACGTGGCCCAGATCCAGCACGACAATCTGCTGGACGTCCACAACTTCGTGGATCGGGACCGGATTCGCATGATGGTCATGGAGTGGGTCGATGGTTTCGACCTGGAGAAACTCCTGGTCGCGGATCGCCTGGCGCGGGTGGAAGCGCGGGTGAGCCAGCGGCGTTGGGAGTACATCAACCGTGTCATTGTCACCGCCGGCCCGGCGCATCCGCGGTTCAAAGCGGGGGTGGCCATGGCCGTCATGCGCGGCTGCCTCGGCGCCCTGGCGGCGCTGCACCGGGAAGGGATCGTGCACGGCGATATCAAGCCCTCGAACGTGATGCTCAAAAGGACCGGTACGGCAAAGATCGTCGACACCGGATCGGCCTTCGCGCTGGCGGCGCCGCCACCGAGTTTCATGTGCACCCCGCACTACGCTGCCCCCGAAGTGCTGGAGAACAGCGAGTGCACGCCGCGCAGCGACCTGGCGTCACTCGGGTATGTCTTCATCGAGATGCTCGCCGGCCAGAGCCCCTTCGCCAACTGCAACCCGAAGAACCTCCGCGAGCTGCTCGAGTTCAAACGCAGCCTGCCCCATCGGCTGCACTACATCCTGCCGGAAGAAGTGACCGTCAACGAACTGCTGATGAACTTCTGCCGCCGGCTGATCGCCCCCGACCCAATGCAGCGGTTTCCGAACGCCGAGGAAGCCGACCTGGTGAAGGAAGGCGCGGCCGCCTTCCTCCGGCAGCTGGTGTTGAGCAATCTGGCGGTCGAGTATGAAAACGAAATCCGCGTCTGGCTCGAGGAGCTGCGCGAACTCGATGAACTGGATCACGAGCAGCGGCCGAGCACCGAATCATGACGCGCGACGCGCGATGACGGGCGATCTGCGACGGGTGGGTAGGGCCCGTCAGGGGTCCAGCGCGACCCGCGTGCCGGTGCGCCCGCTGTCCTGGGCTGCCAGAACGATCTGCAGCGCCCGGCAGGCGTCCTCCAGATCGCCGGTCTTGCGAATCAGACTGGTCACCGCGCGGTGAAACTGCATCAGCATCTGTTCCCCCACCGGCCGCTCCGCGCCGAGTGACTCCTGGTGGCGTCCCGCCTCGTCAAACCACACCAGCGTGCTCGGCAGGTCCACAAACGCCACTCCACGCTCGCAACACACCTGCAGTTCGGCCGGGGGCCGAAAGGAACTCGCTTCAGGCCAACTGCTCCGCAGATAGCGGCTGCAGCTGATCTGCGCTAACGGCCCCGTGCCGACCGAACCAGGCGGCGAAAAGTCCAGACTCATCATCTGATAATCGGCCGCCTCGCTCCCATGCCGCGGACAGACCCCGATCACCGATGACGGCTCGCCACCGACCACGTAACGACACCAATCCACCAGTTCCAGAAGATCGCGAACGGAGGTCGGACAGCGCGGCCGGGATGCGACCGCACCGTTGCCTTCGGTCCGCTGGCGTTCGTGACAGAACAGCAGGCGCGGGGCACCGAGCGTCGTGGCAATCAGCTCTTTCAACCGCAACGTGGCCGGTGAATGCCGGCGCGGCAGCTCGGCCATGAACGCCACCCCCGACTTCTCCACGCGCTGCTTGACCTCGTTGGCCCGCCGCGGGTCGATGTCCAGCGCCGCGGCACAGTAAACGGCTTTGCCCGCCTCGCACGCCGATAAGATGGGCAGCGGACCGTACCACTCGGCCGTCAACACCAGCACCGCGTCGATGTCGTCGCGTGAAGTAAGCGCGCGGAACCCGTCGACCGGCGCGGCACCAAATTCCGACGCCACCTGCTCCGCCCGCGTCGCCACCTCGGCGCACACGGCGCGCACGTCAAAACAGTCCCCCAACGCGCGCAGAGCGGCACGATGCCGCATCTGCCATGCATTGCCCAACCCCACGACGCCTACGCGTAGTCTCATCCCATTTACCGCTTCGCCAGCCGCCCATGCCACGCTGCTGGACGAACGCCTCGCTGCCAGGCCCTTGTCGCGCAACCGGCTCGTGCTACCACGGACATAGCCGTCGGCATTATAGCGACAAACGCCGTCAACTCAATTTCCATTCCCCCCCCCACCAGAACAGTATCCGTCCCTGCCGCGGATTTCCCCAATTGCCCGCAGGGTCCATGACAAATCCCCCGGCTTCACATATATTCGGAAACCTGCGCCTGAAACCCCAAAAGGAGAAACAGAAAATGATTGGATGGACCGCAAGCCTGATCATACAAGTGGCATTCCTGTCCAGCTTCAACAGCTCGTATCAAAAAGCCTTTGACCAGGCGGAAAAGGAAGGCAAACCGCTGCTGGTCCTGGTGGGCGCCGACTGGTGCCCGGGATGCCGTACCATGAAGGATGAGAAGATCCCCGAGCTCGAACGGGACGGGGGCCTGGAGCAGGTGGTCTTTGCTACGGTCAACACCGACGAGAAACCGGAACTGTCGAAGCGACTCCTGCGCGGAAACTCGATTCCGCAACTGGTGCTGTTCGTCCACAATGGCGAAAGCTGGCGCCGATTCCAGCTCACCGGCGTCCACGAGCCGGGGAGCATTCGCCAGTTCATTCGCAAGCAGGTTGCGCGAGCCCGGGCCGGGTCCGATGAGTCGAGCGAGTCCGACGACGGGACCTGACCGCCGCGTGTGGGCAGGCGTCCCGGCGTGCATCCTCCCTGTCACGGCGTGAAGCGGCGCGAGGCCGCTTCACCGCTGGATCTGGTAGCGCCGGATCTTGCGGTCGAGTGTGGAGCGTTCGATGCCCAGAATCGCGGCCGCGCGACTCTTGTTCCAGAGTGTGGACTTGAGGGTGGCCAGGATGTGGCGACGCTCGATCTCGGCCAGCGACACCGGCTCGTATCCCGACCGGGGCATGACGGCTTCGGCCGATTCGCCCTGCGTTGTCAGGCTGGTCAGCGCCAGGTCGTCCGCTTCGATGTAGTCACCCTGCGCCAGCACAACAGCGCGCTCGACGACGTTCTTCAGTTCGCGGACGTTGCCGGGCCAGCGATAGAGCCGCATGCGATCGAATGCCTCCGGCGTGAATCCGCGGAACCGCCGGCCGGTTTCCGCGTTGAACCGGTCCAGGAAGTGGACGGCCAGTTCAATCACATCTTCGGGGCGTTTGCGCAGCGGCGGCACGAAGATCTCGAGCACGCGCAGCCGGAAGTAGAGGTCGCGGCGGAATTTTCCTTCGGCGACCGCTTTTTCCAGGTTGCGATTCGTGGCGGCCACGGTCCGCACATTGACGCGGATCTGCTGGTTCCCGCCCACGCGTTCGAACGGGTGCCCCTCGAGAACCCGCAGGAACTTGGCCTGGATGGCCGGACTCATCTCTCCGATTTCGTCGAGCATGAGGGTGCCCTGATGCGCCGCCTCGAACTTGCCGATCTTCCGCTCGGTAGCCCCGGTAAACGCCCCCCGTTCGTGCCCGAACAGCTCGCTTTCCAGGAGCGTTTCGGTCAAGGCGGCGCAGTTGAGGCAGACGAACGGGCCTTTGCGGCGTGGGGACGCGAAGTGCATGGCCCGCGCGACCAGTTCCTTGCCCACCCCCGACTCACCACGGATGAGCACGGTGGCGCGGCTGGCCGCCGCTCGCGCGATCTCACGATGCACGTTGGCCATCAGCGCGCTGCCGCCAATGATCTCGCTTTCGGCACCCAGCCGGCTGCGCAGCTGCAGAATTTCGGACCGCGTCCGCGACAGGTTTTCAGCCAGCTCCAGTTGCCGCCCGAGGTTCTTGATGGCCAGCGCCACATTGTCGGCCACCGCTAACGTGAACTCCAGATCGTCCGGATCGGGCTGGCGATCGTCGCCCGTGGAATAGAGGTGGATCAGGCCGATCACACGGTCAGCGCCCTCGCGGATCGGCGCGCAGATGACGCTCGTGGAGTGAATCTCCCCTTTGCTGTCACGGGTAGCCAGCATGCTGTCGCCGGCCACGTTGCGTGCCAGAACCGCTTCGCCTTCCCGCAGGACAGTGCCCGCCAGAAAGTTCGACACGCGGTGATAGCGTGGCTCAAGGTCCGTGCGGGCGGCCACCACCTCGAGATCACTGACGGCGATCGGCCCTGACTTGTCGCGAGGGGCCAACAGCACGGCTCCGGCATCGACCTTGGTTTCTTCGAACAGCCCGTCCAGCGCCCGGTTGGCCACGGCCGCGACGTCGGATTGCTTGGCCAGCTCAAAGGCCAGACGGCACAGCAGGGCTGCAGCATTGCCGACGCGAGGCGTGGCCGGATCGTCCACACGGGGGCGCAGAAAACGGGTCTGCATCCGGCGGTGCGTGATCGTCGTCGGTTCCTCGGCTTCCGCCTCCTCCCCGAGCCAGCCCTCCCCGGAATCGGCCGCGTCGGGCTCGCCCAGCTCGTCATTCGTCACCGCCCCCATCGGGCCGACCGCCGCTTCCGCCTTGCCAGCCGCTGGTGCCTGCCCGGACGGACTGCTCCCTTTGGACTCCGCAAAGGCCATGGACAGATCGTGGACAAAGGCCAGCTGATACTGCGAGATCCGGATGATGTCGCCTGGCGCCAGGGGATGGTCACCCAACACCCGCTGGTTGCCCACCATCGTCCCGTTGCGGCTGTCCAGGTCCCGGAGCGTCCATTGGCCGCTGGTCAGGAACACTTCGGCGTGGTTCCGGCTGGCCCGATCATCCTTCACGATGATCTGGTTCGTAGCGGCCCGCCCAATGGTGACGGTACGCCCTGGGACCAGGCGGAACACGTCCGTCCATTTGGAGCCTTCACGAATCACAAGATATGCCAACATGCTCTTCCAACTTATCTTGACCTACGGTGCCTGTTCAAGACACAATCACCACTACCACCTCCTGGCTACCACTCCCGGGCGCGGCAGACGTGTTGCGGAACCCGTACCAGGATCAAATGTTGCTTGCAAATGGTGGGGGTCAAGGTTATCGTGAAAGGAGCTTGCACGGAGCCGTCTTTCCGCTCTGGCGCTTCCGTTGCGTCTGGAAAGTCCCCCCATTATTCTGTGTGAGTCGGCCAGAAAAAAGTAGGGGCGCGATCTTGTTTCGCGACCATAGTTTATAGAGGAGCATTTGTATGACGAGTCGCACTGCCGTAGGTGGCTGGAACCGCACACTCACCGCCCTGCTTGCTGCGGCGATTGCCGTGTCGCAAGCCTCGTACGTTCTGGCCGGAAGCTATCGCAGCGGAGCCGTCGGAGGCGTCGTCATCCAGAACGACGGCGTGGTTCAGAATGCGACAGTCGACCAGCGTCTGGCGCTGGCCCGTACCTTGAGAGAAGAACTGCAACCACCGGCGGCCGAAGCCAACCGCGCTGTGGAGATGCGTAAAGTGTCGCTCAAAGCCCTGGAGGCCGCGTGCGAGAAGGCATTGGCGGACAACACCGGGATGCTGCCCGACGAGATCCGATACCTGGGCGGCCTGCTGCGGGTCCAGTATGTGTTCGTGTATCCCGATCAGCAGGATATCGTCCTGGCCGGCCCGGCCGAAGGCTGGAAGGTGGACGACGCCGGCAACGTGGTTGGCGCAACCACCGGCCGCCCCGTCCTGCAATTGGACGACCTGATCGTGGCCTTGCGCTGCGTGACCGGCGCACGCCAGGGTGGCATCAGCTGCTCCATCAATCCCACTCCGGAAGGCAATCGGAAACTCAAGGAGTTCCTCGACCAGCAGGCTAGGGTGCGTCCCACGCAGCGGCGCAATATCGCGCAGCTGGAACAGACGATGCGGCAGCTGTTCGGACCCCAGGTCATCTCGCTCACCGGTGTGCCCAGCACCAGCCATTTCGCGCGCGTTCTCGTCGCCGCCGACTACCGCATGAAGCGGTTGGCAATGAACCTGGATCCGGCACCGCTGGCCGGCTTCCCCAGCTACATCGAGCTGCTCAAGAACGGGGATAAAGACACGCGCGACAACCCGCGCTGGTGGCTGACCTGCAACTATGAACCGGTCGCGAAGACGGGGGATAACCTGGCCTGGGAACTGCGAGGCCAGGGGGTGAAGTGCCTGACCGAGGACGATGCCTTCCTGGCGGACGGCAGCGCCCAACAGACGGGCAAAGCCAGCCCGACCGCCCAGAAATGGGCCGACATGATGACGGAGCGCTACGATGAACTCTCGGCGAAAGAGCCGATCTTCGGCGAACTGCGCAACATCATGGACCTCTGCATCGTGGCCGCCCTGATCGACCAGTATGAACTCACCGCTCAGGCCGATTGCCCCCTGACACTGCTCACCAGCAGCGACAGCGAGGTGCTCATGCCGCGCTACTGGAATGCGCCCACCAGCGTGCCGCCTGAGTGCAGCTTCCTGAGCGCCGGGAACCGCCTGATCGTGTCAGCCTCCGGCGGCGTGCAGATCGCACTGTTCGACGTCGCCACACGCACCGAAACGGTCGACGCCATCGGCGAACTCCGCAACCGCGCCGGCATGCCGACCGGCGACAACTGGTGGTGGAACTGAGCTGTACTGCACAGCCCAGATCGGGAAAGGCCGAGGTCGGATAAACCCTAGGTCGGAAAGTAACGGTCCACCACCGCGTGGAAATCGGCCGGCGCGCGCACCTGCGCAACGTGAGCGCGAAACTGGCGTGCGCCGCGCCGGCCCTGCGCATAGCGGCAGGCGTATCGGCGCATCAACATCGTCCCTTTCTCAACGCCGAAACGGTCCACAATCAGATCGTAGTGGCGCAGCAGACACGCACGCTCGGCGTCGGGCTCCGGATCGTCCGGGATCGGCGCGCCCTGCAGCGCCGCCTGCACCTGCCGGAAAATCCACGGACGGCCTAACGCGGCACGCCCAATCATGACCCCGTCCACGTCGTAGCGGCCGAACGCGGCGACGACTTTCTCAGCCGAATCCAGGTCCCCGTTGCCTATCAACGGAATGCGCCGCAAGTGCGACTTGATCTCGCTGATCAACTGCCAGTCGGCCTCCCCGCGATACAAGTCCCGCGCCGTGCGGCCGTGCACCGTCAGCGCCGCACCGCCAGCCGACTCCACCGCCCGCGCTACGTCACACGCTGTCATCTCCCCCCGGTGCCGCCCCAGACGGATCTTGGCCGTCACCGGAACCGGATCGCAGGCCTTGACCACCTGCTCCACGATCGCCCCAACCCGGCCCGGATCCTGCAGCAGATACGACCCGCTCCGCGCTTTCTCCGTCACCTGCTGCACCGGACACCCGAAGTTGATGTCGATCACGTCCACCCCGAACTCCTCCACTACTCGCCGCCCCACAACGGCCAGCGTCCGAGGATCGTTGTCCCAGATCTGCACCCCCAGCGGCCGGGGCTCATCCGCCACCCCCCACAAACGGTCAGGCAATTCGCCCCGCTGATCCAGCCACGCGAACCCCTGCGCACTGACCATCTCCGTGAACTGCAGCCCGACACCACCGTAATCGCGCACCACCTGCCGGAACGCCAGATTCGTGAAACCAGCCATCGGCGCCTGAAGCACCGGCGGCCAGATGGCCAACCGTCCGATCTGTAGCGTCCGCCCGGGCGGGCAAACGGGCGACTGCGCATGACTCATGACCCACCACACTAACCGCGATAGCGCTGCAGCGTCAATTTTTCAAACAATTGGTTGTTAAAAATGCGACTAATGTCTACAGTACCTGAGGTGAGGGATGAACGATAGCTGATGCGTGTTGCGAGGACGCCATGTCCGACGAAATTGTGGCCTCCGACATTGTGGTTGTGGACCTGCTCCGCAAGCATGCGTCCATGACGGTTGTCGGGCTGGCGTCGGCACTGGACGTCACGGCCACGGCGGTACGGCAGCGGCTCAATCGGTTGATGGCTCAGGGGTACGTGGAGCGTTCGTCGACTAAGGCGGGGCGGGGGCGACCGAGCCACTTTTACTCGCTCACCAGCAAAGGGCGTCGGAAGGCGGGTTCCAATTTTGGAGACCTGGCAGTGGCGCTCTGGAAGGAAATCGTGGCGATCCAGGACGCGGCGGTGCGGCGGTTCCTGATCCAACGGGTATCCGAGCGGCTGGCGAAGGCGTACGCAGAGCGGGTTGGGGGGGCGTCGGTTGAGCAGCGGATGGAGCAGTTAGCCAGGTTATTCCGCGAGCGGCGGGTGGCGTTCAGCGTGGACCGGGCGTCGGGCACACCACAGCTGAAGGCGGTTTCGTGTCCGTACCCCGATCTGGCCGATCGGGATCGCAACATCTGTGCGATGGAGCGGCAGTTACTGACACGGCTGTTGGGCACCCGGCTGTCGCAGCGCGAGTGCCGGCTGGACGGCGACGCCTGCTGTTCATTCGAACCGGTAGCGTGGGAACTATCGAAACCAGCAAGTGGGGCAGCTGCTGGGGGCTGACTGGGTGCGTGTTGGCCCTCGGCGGCTGCCCGGAACCAGCGCCGGCGGAACGGCCGGACTGGATGATCGTCGGGCGGTTGGTGTAAGCTAGAGCGGTTTGAAGTGCCCGCACGCGCTGCAGTCCGAGTGCAGCAGCGCGTGCTGCCCGCCGGTTGGCACAGGCGGGGCCGAGGGCACGCGGGGGGGTCCCAGGTTCGCTCTGACGGTGGAAACGGTACGCCATGACACAGACACAAACACAGACACAGACACAGGCGCAGACATGGATTGAAGGGCTGGTGGAGGAGTGTGTCGTCACAACGACGATCGAGGAGGCGATCAACTGGGCGCGGCAGTCGAGTATCTGGCCGATGTCGTTCGGGCTGGCGTGTTGTGCCATCGAGATGATGGCGGCCGGCGCGAGTCGATTTGACATGGATCGGTTTGGGGCGGGTGCCTTCCGGGCGACGCCGCGACAGTCCGATCTGATGATTGTGGCGGGGACGGTCACGTACAAGATGGCCAGTCGAGTGCGGCGTCTATACAACATGATGCCGGAGCCGAAGTATGTGATGGCGTTGGGGGCCTGCACGATCGGTGGTGGCCCGTATTTCAAGTGGGGTTACCACGTCGTGAAGGGGGTGGATCTGGTGGTGCCGGTCGACGTGTACGTCCCCGGTTGCCCGCCGCGGCCCGAGGCGCTGCTGGAAGGGCTGATGCGGATCCAGGACGTGATCCGCGGGCATCGGATTGCCAAGAGCCCTGGCGCGGCCCGGGGGGTGAAGGTGCCAGACCAGTTGCCGGTGCCCCATCACACGGGTTGCGTCGCGGTGCCCGCCGGGGACGAGCCCCTGCGAAACCGCCAGAAGTTGGCACGGGAAAGAGAACAATCATGACGCATACGCTCAAGATCGAGGGGTTGCACGTGTCGGTGGAGTCCAAGGAGATACTCTGCGGCGTGGACCTGACGATCGGGTTTGGCCAGACGCACGCGTTGATGGGCCCCAACGGATCGGGCAAGAGCACGTTGGGGCTGGCGATCATGGGGCACCCGACCTACCGAGTGACGGCGGGCCGCATCGAGCTTGACGGTGCCGACGTGTTGAGCATGACGCCGGACGAGCGGGCGCGGGCGGGGATTTTCTATGCGTTTCAGCGACCGGTGGCGATTCCCGGCGTAAAGATGGCGGATTTCCTGCGCCACGCGACGACCAATGTCCGCAACCCGCACCGCAAGGAGGGGGAGGAGCTGATTCCGATGCGGGCGTTCCGGCAGGAGTTGCGCGCGCGGATGGAGCAGTTGAAGATGGATCCGCAGTTCGCCCGGCGGTACGTCAACGACGGGTTTTCCGGCGGGGAGATGAAGCGGGCTGAGATCCTGCAGCTGGCGATGCTGCAGCCGAAATTCGCCATTCTGGACGAGACCGACAGCGGCCTGGACGCGGACGCCGTGCGGCTGGCCAGCCAGAGCATTGCGGAGATCGGGCGGGAGAAGATGGGGCTGCTGATCATCACGCACCACGACAAGCTGCTCGAGCACAACCGGCCCGACTTCACGCACGTGATGCTCGGCGGGCGGATCGTCGAGTCGGGCACCGCCGCGCTGGCGGAGGAACTGCACCGGCACGGGTATGAACGTATCCGCCAGACCTACCCGGATGCGGACGCGCAGAACCGCGCCCTGGTCCAAGAGGAAGTCGCCTAGGCGCCCGGCGCACGCAGCTGACGAGGACGAGAGACAACAGAGACAACATGGCTACCGAGATCACCAGACCGAAATCCGGACCCGCCGTCGGCGAGATCAACAAGTACGATTTCCGGACGCAGACGCAGGCGGTGTTCAAGGCCCGCAAAGGGCTGGACGCGGAAATCGTCCACCAGATCTCCGACATGAAGGACGAACCGGCCTGGATGCGCGAGTTCCGGCTGAAATCGCTCGAGATCTTCCAGGCCAAGCCGCTGCCCAACTGGGGCGGGCACATCGGGATCGATTTCCAGGACATCTACTACTACCTCAAACCCACCGACCGGCAGAGCAAGACCTGGGACGACGTGCCGCAGGAGATCAAGGACACCTTCGACAAGCTGGGCATTCCCGAGGCCGAAAAGAAGTTTCTCGCCGGGGTCAAAGCGCAGTTCGAGAGCGAAGTGGTCTACGGTTCGCTCAAAGAGGAGCTGGGGAACCAGGGGGTGATCTTCACCGATACGGACACGGCCGTGCGAGAGCACCCGGAACTGGTCCGCGAGTACTTTTCGACGGTGATTTCTCCGCACGACAACAAGTTCGCCGCGCTCAACTCGGCGGTGTGGTCGGGAGGGTCCTTCATTTACGTGCCGCCGGGGGTGCAGATCGAGTTCCCGCTGCAGGCCTATTTCCGGATCAACGCCGAGAATATGGGGCAGTTCGAACGGACGTTGATCATCTGCGACGAAGGGTCCTCGATCCACTATGTAGAAGGTTGCACGGCACCGATGTACAGCACCGAGAGTCTGCACTCGGCCGTCGTCGAGATCATCTGCAAACAGGGCTCCCGCTGCCGCTACTCGACCATCCAGAACTGGGCCAACAACATCTACAACCTGGTGACCAAACGGGCCATGGCGTACCGGGACGCCACGATGGAGTGGGTGGACGGCAATCTCGGAAGCCAGTTGACGATGAAGTATCCGGCCGTCTACATGATGGAGCCGGGTGCCCGGGGCGAGATCCTCTCAATCGCGTTCGCCGGGGCGGGCCAGCATCAGGACGCCGGCGCCAAGCTCGTGCACTGTGCGCCCCACACCACGGGGCAGATCACCTCCAAGTCGATCTCCAAGGACGGCGGCCGGGCCAGCTACCGCGGCTTGGTCCGCGTGGAAAAGGGCGCCACCAACGCCAGGTGCAAGGTCGTCTGCGATGCGTTGATCCTCGACCCGCAGAGCCGCAGCGACACCTACCCGTACATCGAGATCGCCGAACAGGACGTGACGGTCGGCCACGAAGCCAGCGTGTCGCGGATCGGCGAAGAGCAGCTGTTCTATCTGACCAGTCGCGGGCTGACCGAGACGGAAGCCAGCGCCATGATCGTCAACGGTTTCATTGAGCCGCTGGTGAAGGAACTCCCCATGGAGTATGCCGTGGAGATGAACCGGTTGATCCGGCTGCAGATGGGAGGTTCGGTGGGTTAGTGCCGCTGGCGATCCGTTCGATTCGCTCTTGATCCTACTTCCCGACCTGGCTGACGCGATGCATACGACGCCGCAATCCGGATTCTCACACACGGCCTTCGAGTCGTTTCTCCGCGCATGTGATGAACCGGCGTGGCTGCTGGACACGCGCCGCCAGGCCTGGCAGCAGTTCCAGGATCTGGCGTGGCCGACCCGCAATAACGAAGAGTGGCAGCGCACGGACATCCGCTCGTTCAACCTGGACCGGTTCGCGCTGGGGGTGGATCACCCGCTGGAGCTGGAGCATCCCCAGGGTCTGCTCAGTGCCGGGGTCGAGCTGGGCGGTCAGGTGATCGCCGCCAATGGCCGGGTCATCGCCTCGTCGCTCGACAAGCGGTGGGCAGACTGCGGCGTGCTCTTCGGCAGTCTGGCGGAGGGGGTGCACCAGGCGGATGAGCGGTTGCGTCCGTATCTGACGTGCCCGCTCGTTTCTCCCCGGTACGACCGGTTCTCGGCGCTCCGCGCCGCCTGCTGGACGTCCGGCCAGGTGCTGCATGTGCCGCGCGGCGTGGCGGTGAGTCAACCGCTGCACATTCTGTCCGTGCTGGGCGACGGCGCCACAGACATCAGCCACGCGCTGGTGGTGCTCGAGGAAGGTGCGGAAGCCACGCTCCTGTGTGAAACCGACGGGTTGCACGAGTCCGATGCCGGGCTGCACTGCGGTGCGCTGGACATCATCCTGCGCCCCGGAGCGCACCTGCGCGTCGTGAACCTGCAGAACTGGGGGCATGGCACCTGGCACTTCGCACACCACAAGGCAGTGGTCGAACAGGACGCGGTGCTGCAGTGGACGGTCGCCGCCATGGGCAGCCGACTGGCCAAGGTCAACCAGCATGTGGAGCTGACCGGCGCCGGCGCCAGCAGTCAAGTCAACGGCGTGATGTTCACCGGCGGCAAACAGCACATCGCCTATCACACCCAGCAGCATCATGCGGCACTGCAATGCCGCAGCGACTTCCTGTACAAGGCGGCACTGCAGGACAAATCGCGGACCGTCTGGCGCGGCATGATCAAAGTCGATCCCGTCGCGCAGCGGTCGGACGGCTATCAGCGGAACGACAACCTGTTGCTGAGTTCCCAGGTACGAGCCGATTCCATTCCCGGTCTGGAGATCGAAGCGGACAACGTGCGGTGCACGCACGGTTCGACCTCGGGGCGGGTCGATGAAGAACTGATCTTTTACGCCCGCTGCCGCGGCTTCACCCGCCAGGAGGCGATCCGGGCCATCGTGTCGGGGTTCTTCCAGCAGATCTTCGACCGCATTACCATCGAGAGCGTGCGGGACGCCCTGGCGCTGGCCATCGGGCGACGCGTGCGAGACTACGCGTAGCCGTTGGTCTGGTGCAGAAAGCATGGTGGGCTATGGCCGAGTTTGTAAAGGTAGCGACGGTTTCCAGCATTCCCGACCCGGGACGCACGGCCGTGGAAGTGGACGACCGCGTGGTCGCTCTGTTCCACGTGGATGGCAGTTTCTACTGCACCGATGATGTCTGCACACACGACGGCGGGCCCCTGGGCGACGGGCCGACCGACGGATTCCAGATCGTCTGCCCGCGGCATGGTGCCCGGTTCGACATGCGTACCGGTAAGGCACTCACCATGCCGGCGACCCAGCCGGTAATCGTGCACGAAGTGCGGGTCGAAGGGGACGACATACTGGTGCGACTGGCCCCCGACTGAGGAGGAAGTGTATGACGATCACCGCAGAAACCGTGCGGGAAGAACTCAAGAACGTGTTCGACCCGGAACTGTTCGTCAACATCATCGATCTGGGGCTCGTCTACGGCATCGACGTGCAGGAAAATGCGGACGGTAAGACCGACGTGCGGATCGAGATGACGATGACCAGCCCCATGTGCCCAGCCGGCCCGCAACTGGTCGCGCAGAGCAAGCAGGCCGTGGCGCGCATGGAGAACGTGGGGACGGTCGACGTCAAGGTCGTCATGTCGCCCCCCTGGACACCCGACTGCATGACAGAAGAAGCACGCGATCAGCTCGGGATTTTCTAGCGTTGCGTTCCGGCAATCTCGTTTCATGCCGCATCCTGTGCCCGGCGATGCCGCGCACTGGCTGGCGATCCGATCCAGGGACCTAAGCGGCTATGTGCCTGCACATCTCGCCACGCTGCGCACCGCGTGCCACGCCAGATCAGCGCGACTGCCACTCGCTGCTTGGTGCCGGCGACTGAGCCGAGGCCGGAGTCTGACTGCTGATCCCGGCCTTGGGGCTGATGAAACGCAGGAACGATGGCGTACTGGCGCTGGTCGTCGAACGGCTGGCCAGACGCACCGGTTCCTCCGTCGGAGTGAACGGCCGGGGTTCCGCCAACTGCGTCGCATCGTTGACCCGCATTCCGGCAAGTTGCAGAGTGGATGGCGAACTTGCCGTCGGCTCGTCCGCCTGCATCAGCGTATCGATCGGCAATGGATCATCGCTCACCATCGCCGCCGGCAGGCTGTCGGCACCTGTCGAGCCGGGTTCATAGGACGCCTGGACCACCGGCACAGCCTGGTCGGTTAAACCATCCTGCACCGCCCCCATGTACGACACAGGTGGTGCCGCTGGCGGAGTCGCAGCTGGCGGTGCCGCAGGGAAAGATTGAGATGAGTCGACCGGCGCTGTGGCCGGCAGAGTGGCTGGTGGAGCGGCCGGCGACTGTACCGCAGGAGCCGTCGGCGCATAATACTGCCCCGCCGTCCCCACCGTTCCGGTGCGCGGCGGCGGCACCGTCGGAGATCCGTAGGGGGCCAACACGTTGAACGAAGGAGTCGGCGCACGGCAGCCGACTAACAGACACGCTGTAATCAGAATCGCCACATACCGCGCCATGGCCCCCGGGCTCCTTGTCGACCCACCGTCAATAGAAGGGGCCGTAGACTATCGTTTTGCCGCGTGGGGGCCAATAGGAGTTTTCAGTATTCAGTAACTGAGTAACTGAAAACCAAAATCTAACTACTTCCCGTATGCGACCTTCGGTTCAGCAACATAGAAGGGATTGATGATCATCTGCGGACCGGAGGTGACCTGATCGACTGGCGGCTGGACTTCGGCCGGTTCCAGTTCGGGCGCGGCGGGTGTAGTGGCCAGTTGCGCCACGAACGGGTTGATGATCACCTGGGCCTGGACATGGACTCTCTGGGGCCGGGACGAGTAATCCGGGCGGGCGAACGGGCTTTCGCCATAAGACCGGTAATAACGCTCGCCGTAGTAGACGGGTGGGTGAAGTGCGAAGTATGGTGGCACCGGGACATGGCCAAGACCGTAGAGCGATCCGCTCGAGCCGAATCCGGGAGCGCTGAGCCACGAGCGTGCGCAATAGCCATCGCAGGCGCGGCTTACAACTGGCACCGCGCACAGCGCGGCAAACAACACAATGCTGAGCACCATCTTCTGAGTTCTGGCCATGGGTCGAATTCCAAAACGAAAACAAGTGAGTCAAACGGGTACGTGGGAGAAACGACCGGGCTGCACAATAGCCCTATTCCCCATGCTAATTAAGACCTTTAGCAAACGCAACCATCGAACGAACGGCCAGGTGGGTTGTTCTGGCCGTTCCGAGGGCCAGGCCATCCGATGACTCCTGCGGATTTGACGGCCGAGCTGAAGCGATCTGCCCGGGAGTTGGGATTTGTCCTGACCGGCGCCTGTCCTGCCGTGGCTCCGGGCGGCATCACACATCTGGCCGAGTGGCTGGCCGCCGGCCATGCGGGTCAGATGCGGTATCTGGGGGACCGGCTGGCGGCTTACGCGCATCCGCAGAGCATCCTGGAGGGGGTCCGGAGCCTGTTGATGCTGGGTCTGCCGTACCAGGCGGGAGAGCCGGCATCGGCCGGGGCAGGGGAGGGGCGGGTATCGCGTTACGCATGGGGCTCGGCCGACTATCACGACGTGATCCACCGGCAGCTGCGCAAGCTGGAGCAGCGCGTACGGCAGCTGCAGCCATCAGTGCGTGTCCGTGGCGTCGTCGACACGGCACCGTTGCTCGAACGGGAGTTTGGGCAGCGTGCCGGGCTGGGCTGGATCGGCAAGAACACGATGCTGCTCAACCGCCATGCCGGCAGCTGGTTCTTCCTCGCCGCATTACTGCTGGACTGCGTGCTGGACTACGACGCGCCGTGGACAACCGATCATTGTGGCACGTGCCGGGCATGTCTGGACGCGTGCCCGACAGCAGCCTTTCCGCAGCCCTACGTGCTGGATGCCACGCGGTGCATCAGCTATCTGACGATCGAACTGCGGCAGGCGGTGGAACCGCAACTGCGACCGGCGATGGGACAATGGGTATTCGGCTGTGACATCTGCCAGGAGGTTTGTCCCTGGAACCGGCGGGTGTCGGGTGACAGCGAGTGGTTCGCACCGCGTCCGGACCTCAACCCGCTTTCTCTGGTGCCGTTGTTTGCGCTCGATGATGACGCGTTTCGTGCGCAGTTCCGCCACACGCCGCTCTGGCGTGCACGTCGGCAGGGGCTGTTGCGCAGCGCCGCCATCGCGTTGGGGAACCACCCCGTGCCTGAAGCCCTCCCAGCACTGCGACAGGGTTTGCACGATGCTGACGTGTTGGTGCGCACCGCGAGCGCATGGGCGCTGGGCCGCTTCCCGCTGGCCGACGTGTCCGCAGACCTCACGCAGCGTCTGGCCGTGGAGTCAAATCCAGATGTCCGGGAGGAGATTCGGCAGGCCTTGGCAGGAAGGAACGGGAAGAGGAGTGAAAATGACGGATGACGAGATACCCAAGCACGAAGGAAGGACGAAGGGCTGAGTCTGTGTGAGGACTGTACAGAGGGGTTTTTCATGGTCGCCAACGTGCCCGGTTCGCCGCGCCGAGGTAGCAGCAGTGCCATTCCACTCAGTCACCTATCTTGGTTATTTCGTCCTTCCTTCGTGCTTGGGTATCTCGTCATCCGTCATTCCCGGGTATCTCGTCATCCGTCATTCCCTCGTATCTCGTCATCCGTCATTCCCCATACCACGTGTTGAGGACGGCGTCCCAATCGGATCGTTGTCGCACGCGAATGAACGCTGCGCGCACTTCCAGGTGGTGCGGATGCTGGGCTGCGTACTTGATACCGAACTTGCGCATCAGCGGGCCGCAGCGCTGCGGGCCGTACAGTTGTTCGGACAGCCGATAGTGTTCGCTCAGCACCTCACGCTGTTGAGCGAGCGTCGGGGGTTGCGGCTCGGTGCCGCGTGCCAAGGCCATCGCGTGGGCGAAGATCCACGGATTGCCGATGGCACCGCGGGCCACGGCGACGCCGTCGACGCCGGTGAGCGCGATCATGCGCAGGCAGTCGGCGCCGGTGAAGAGGTCCCCGCTGCCCAACACGATCTGGTGTGGAAACTGCTCTTTCACCTCGCGGAGAAACTCCCAGCAGCTCGGGCCATTGTAACGCTGCGCGACGGTCCGCGCGTGGACGGTGACGGCCGCCACCCCCAGCTGGAAGGCGCCGCTGAGGATCTCATAGAAGCGGTCCCGGCTCTGCGGCGAGTCATCGATGCCGCGCCGCAGCTTGACGGTCACCGGAATCCCGTCGGGCACGACATCGCGCGTGCGGCGGATGACGTTCAGCGCCACGGCCGGCTGGCCCAGATGGTATCCGCCGCGGCACTTGCCCAGCACCTTCTTGACGGGACAGCCGAAGTTGATGTCGATCACATCGAACCCGGCTGCCACCAGCCGAGCCGCGCCGGCCGCGAACTGCTCGGGCTCGGCGCCCATCAACTGGCCGCCGACCGGATGATCGTCGTCGCTCAGGTGAAGGAAGTGCCGGGTCCGCTGGCGCTGCCGCACCTGGACCAGGAACTGGTCGAGCATCACTTCGCATGCGGCATAGGTAGCTCCCAGCCGGCGGGCGATCATCCGCATTGCCCAATCGCTATAACCGGACAGCGCCGCCTGCACGACCGGAAAGCCGATTTCGACGCTGCCCAGGCGTAACGGGCGCAGCGGCGTGCTGGCCGGCACCTGCCTGGCGTCGATCGGGGGCCGATTACGGCTGGTGCTGGGCATGGGAAGTGGCCCGTGGTGGTGTACACAAGTCGAGGTCACGGCCGGCGGGTCGCGCCGACCTGGAGGGCACAGACGAGCCGGATCAGATGCAGGCAGCCCCGGCCCCACGGTCGATAATCTCGAATGAGAACCTGTCGGGCAGCGGACGCGCGCCCCGCCTCACGCAGATATCTCACGCTGGTACCACCATGGTCGCTGTGCTCCTCGAACACTGGCCGATCTTCTTCGTGGCGGGGACGGCCCTGTTGGCCTGGATCCTCACCAGACTGGTGCAGGGCAACGCCCGACTGCCCTACGAGAAGCGGGCCAGTCTGCTGACTCAATCGGAATTGGCATTCTACCGGGCGTTGAGCCAGGCGGTAGATGGCCACTGGTCCATTCACGCCATGGTGCGGCTGGCCGACCTGATCCAGGTGCGTCCCGAGACTCCGAAGTCCCAGTCCTGGCAGAACCGGATCCACGCCAAACACGTCGATTTCCTCCTCTGCGACCACGGCACGATGGAAGCCAAGCTGGCGCTGGAACTGGACGATCGGACGCACGAGCGTCCGGAGCGCCGGGCTCGCGATCAGTTCGTGGATCAGGCCCTGGCGGACGCCGGCCTGCCGCTGTTACGCATCGATGTGGGCCCGGCGTACGACCCGGCCGCCCTCCGCAAATCGATCGACGAACGGCTCAATCCCGACCGGCATCGCAAGTAGGCCGGCGCTTCCTTTAGCCGACTCGGCGGCTACACTGAGGTGGACAGACCGCCACCTTCAGGAGTATTCCCATGCGCCGTTCCCTGTTGATTCCCGTACTCGTTGCCTGGGCGCTCGGGTCGCCCGGCCTGCCGGTGGCCTGGTGCCAGGCGCCGCCCCAGCAGCCTGCGATGACCGTTGAGGAAGCCATCCAGGCGCTCCAGGCGCCCCTGGCCAAGACGCGTGACGCCGCGGCGATCGCCCTGTACGAAGCCGGGCCGCAAGCCAGCCCGGCGGTGCCGGTGATCATCGACATCCTCAACCGCGAGTGGCCGGAGGTGCGCGGCGACCTGCTGTTCGTGCTGCTCGCGATCGGTCCGGACGCCCGGGAAGCCGTGCCGGTCCTGATGAAGGTGGCCGGCAGTGCGGACTTTCACGCGCGCTATCTCACGGCGCGCGTCCTGGGCGCGATCGGCCCGCCCGCGCGGCCGGCCGTCCCCCTGCTGGTCAATATGCTCAACGACCAGGTGGCCTCCGTCCGGCGGCGCGCAGCCGAGGCGTTGGGCAACTTGGGCCCGGACGTCGCTCCCGACGCAATCCGCCCGCTGATCCACTCCATGCAGGACGGCGTGCACGCCGTGCGTGTCGAGGCGATCCTGGCGGTGGGCAAGTTCGGCGAGCTCGGCAAAGCCGCGCTGCCCCGCCTGCAGCAAGTGGCCACCACGCCGGAATCGTCGGAGCGAGCACAGGCCGCCAGGGCGATCTGGATGCTGACCCAGGACGCCAACTTCGTCCTGCCCATCCTCACACAGTTGCTCAACGACGGTGGGCTGGAGTGGGAACCGCTCGAGGTGATCGCCGAGATGGGGCCGGCCGCGCAGGGAGCCGTGCCCCACCTGATTCGCGCGCTGGACAAGGACGAATCGGTCCAGATCTTCGCCGCCGCTGCGCTCGGTAAGATCGGGCCCGGAGCGGCCAGCGCCGTGCCCGCGCTCCGCACACTGCTCGACCACCCGGAGCAGGAGGTCCGCGATGCAGCGCAGCAGGCGATGGCGGCAATTGAAGGCCCAGCGCAGCCACAGGAAACGGCACAGCCACAGGAAACAGTACAGAAGACGGCACAGCCGCAGGAACCTTGAGGTGTCGACTGGGCCACCAGTCTCCCGGATTCCCCCCATCGCGGCGCTCCGCCGGCGCACGTCCGCGCGTGGAGCGAGAGCGACGCGCCGCGAGCGTGCGGCGTCCCGTAGCGCGTCTGGCGGCGCGCAGCTGCGGGCCAACTGAGCCGATCCCTGCCGTCTACTTCCGCAGCGCGAGCCAGTCGGAGTGGAACTTGCCCGGCCGATCGATCCGTTCGTACTCGTGCGCGCCGAAGTAGTCGCGTTGGGCCTGCAGCAGGTTGGCGGGCAACACGGCGCTGCGGTAGCTGTCGTAGTAGGCCAGTGCGGTGCTGATGGCCGGCACGGGAACACCCAGGCGCGTCGCTGTCACGACCACGTCCCGCCAGGCGGCGTCGGCCGCGCTGACCGCGTCCTGGAAGTAGCGGAACAGCAGCAGGTTGGGCAGATCCGGCTGGGCGGCGAAGGCCTCCATGATCCGCTCGAGGAACTGCGCGCGGATGATACACCCGCCGCGCCACAGGCGGGCGCAGAGCCCGTAGTCCAGTGGCCATTGGTATTCCTTGGCCGCCGCCTGCAGCTGCACGAAGCCCTGCGCGTAGGAAACGATCTTGGAGGCGTAGAGGGCGTGCCGGACCTCCTCGATGAACTGCTTCTGATCGCCGACCATGGCGGACCGCTCGGCGTCCGACACCTGGGGCCCGGCGAGCACCTTGCTCGCCTGCAGGCGGGCAGTCTTGAGTGCCGAGAGACTGCGCGCGTACACGGCCGTCGTCACCAGCGTGCTCGGCATCCCCAGATCCAGCGCGTCCTGACTCATCCACTTGCCGGTACCTTTCGCACCGGCCCGGTCGAGGATCATGTCCACCAGGTAGCCGTCGGTCAGTTCGTCCCGCACGCTGAAGATGTCCCGCGTGATCTCGATGAGGTAACTCTGCAGTTCGCCGCGGTTCCACTCGGCAAAGACGTCGTACAGCTGGTCGTTGTCGAGCCCGGCCACGTGCTTGAGCACGGCATAGGCTTCGCAGATCAGCTGCATGTCGCCGTATTCGATGCCGTTGTGTACCATCTTGACGTAATGCCCCGCGCCGCGCGGACCCACCCAATCGCAGCAGGGGATGTCCTCGTTCGGCCCCACCTTGGCGGAGATCGCCTGCAGGATCGGTTGGACCAGGGGCCAGGCCTTCGGCGATCCACCCGGCATGATGCTCGGACCGCGCCGCGCCCCTTCCTCGCCGCCGGACACCCCCGTGCCGATGAACAGCAGGCCCGCCTGCTCGACCTCCCGCGTGCGCCGTTCGGTGTCCTTGAAATACGAGTTGCCGCCGTCCATGATCACGTCGCCGGGCGAGAGGAGTGGCACCAGCTGGCTGATGACCGAGTCGACGGCCGCGCCGGCCTCGACCATCAACATGACGACGCGCGGCGCCTTGAGCTGTTGGACCAGGTCGGCCAGCGTCTCGCAGCCCACGATGTTCCGCCCGCGCTGCTGCGCGACGAACTCCTGCATCGTCGAGGTCGTCCGGTTCCAGACCGCCACGCGGTAACCGTGATCCTCCATGTTCAAGACCAGGTTCTGGCCCATTACTTTCAGGCCGCACAAGCCGATGTTGCAGTATGTCGTCATGTCTGTTGTTCCCATGGGGGCCTCGTGGGTAGATAGCGGTCAAATTCGTCGAGCAGCGTCTGCTGGTAGCTGCCGGCGAAACTGCCGTTCAGGAATTTCTCGATACCCTGTTCGTTAAAACGCCGCCAACTGGCCTCTTCGTTCCCCGGGCAGATCGGAAAGAACAGGCACTGGTTCGCCTGGGCCGCCCGGTAATCTCCCAGCGCGTCGCCAATCATCAGCGCATGCGCGGGCCGGTAGGGCGCCGCGTTCTGCAGGATCTCCGCCTTGGTCCCGTCTTCCTGCCCGCAGATGACCGACACGTATCGCTCGATGTCGTGTTCGGCCCATTCGGCCCGCAGCGCCTCCTGCGGGGTCGCGGAACAGACGACCATGTCAACGCGGCCCTGCAGCGCCTGCAGGCTTTCCCGCACACCGGGGAAGGGGGGCACACCCCGGACCATGTCGGCAATCGCCCGATTGACCGCCACGGACCAGGTCAGCGCATGAGCCAGCTCCGGGGCACCTGTCTCCGCCACGCGGCGCTCCAGCGCCGGATTCCCCAGCTTGTTCTCAGTCTGGATCCAGGCCCGCAGCTGCTCCGGCACCGAGATTCTCACGCCCCGGGCAGCCACCTCGGGTCGTTGCTGCAGCCATTCGAGCGTCTCGATCAGGGCTGGGAACCGGTTCGTGCCACGGCTGCGGGAGTACAGATTCACAAACTCGGCCGCTTCCCGGGCATACTTGCTCACCGCCTGCAACTCGTAGTAGTTGATGATGTTGGGGATGAAACACTCTTTGTGCTTCAACTCCATCGTGTCGAAGACACAACCATCCGAGTCGATGCCAACGAAGAAGTCGTGGTGCGGCGTGAAGTGGAACATGGTCGCAAGCGAGCCTGCACGATCAGTGGTCAGCCGGTTGAAGATGCGGATTCCCACTGTACTGGGGTCGCGGCGATTCCGCAACGTGCCTGGAGCCGGCCACCAAGACTCGAAACGGGTATCGTCCGAACATGTGCCGACGTTTCGGACGACGCAAGAGAACAGAAAGCAGAGAGGAGACCGCAGGAGCGTGGAGAAAGGCGGAGCGAATGCGTGGCGGGAAGCGTCTGCGTGCGCACCCCCCTCCGCGGCCCGGGCGACCTACGCTGCGTGACGGCGCACCGCGGCCGCGGCCGCGGCCGGCCGGCGCACCAACGGGCGGGCCAGCTGGTCTGCCATCAGCGACAACGCCTGCTCGAGGATCTCCCGCTGCTGCTCGGCCGAGAGTCTGCCGCAACGGGCAGTCGCCTCTGCCAGCCGGCTGCGCACGACGCTCCTGGCGCGCGCCCGGACGTAGCCCTGCGCTTCCACCATGCTGGCACACGATCCGGCCCGCGGCGCGACGCGCTGGTGCACCAGGGTGCGGCTCTCGGCGACCATCCGGGACGCCAGCTGGGTCTTGTCAAGACGAGCGGAGAACAGCCTGCTGATCCAGCCCAGAACTCCCATGGACGCCTCCTTGTGGCACTCGTCGCCCCGCGGACCCGACGACCCGGCCATGTGGGCAGCCACCGCAGGGTGCGCCGCGGCGGCTGGCCGTACGACCGGCAACCCCGTGCAGATCGGCACAACTACTAGCATCGAATCGTGCGCCCGATTTCGTTAATCCTCTTGACCGGGACCGGCGGATTCCCTAAGTTGCCCGTGTGGAATGTGCTCTGCAGCGGCACATCCCGGGCGACCCGCACAGGGTGCCCAATTTGACGGCGCCGTAGCCAAGTGGCTAAGGCAGCGGATTGCAAATCCGCCATCGTCGGTTCGAATCCGACCGGCGCCTCTTGATACGAAAGGACTTACGACGATTCGTAAGTCCTTTTTTGTTGGCGGGTACCCAAATGGGTACCCAAGCCGAAACGGGTGGCCAGAAACTCGACTGGACGCCCAGCAAACCGCCGTCACAATTGGCATGTGGTTTCAATACCCTGCCGGTCGCGGCTGATCCCCGCACAGGCCGGCCGCCAGGTGGCGCTAGCAGTCCTTACGTCGCCTGGCGGCTGGTCGCCGGCTGAATGAGGACTGCATCTCATGGCCAAGCGTACCCAAAAGGCCGAAGCACCGACGCCGGTATCCCCTGCCGTAAACGACGACGTCGCAGCCGGCCGCCAGCATGTCCAGGCACAATTGGCGACGATGACCGCAGCGCAGCGGAAACAGCTGCAAAGGCAACAGCAGACCCTCATCGGTCAGCCGGTGGGGACAACGATTCCGTGGACCCCAGTGGTGGTCGGGCCGATCGGGCCAAGGCCGGAGGTTGTCCTACTGCGTGAGATCCGGGACGCGATGACCGCCCAACCCAAAGTCTCAGCGAACTCCGCCGGCCGGCCGGAGGGATCGAAGGATCCGCAACGAGAACGCCGGGTCAAAGCCGCTCAGCGTATCCAGAAAAAGCATCCAAAATGGTCGATAGCCGACGTCACCAAAGAGTTCAATCGGCGGTACGAAAAAACGTACGGTAAGGAATTCTCGCGAAGCGCAATCCGCGACTACCTGTCGGATTAATTATCCCCGACAGGTGTCGTTCCCGACATTCTCTGGTTGCCGGTCACCCCTCCCGGACTATCCGGGAAGGGTTCTTTTTTGCGCGGTCTTGTCGGATTAATTCGCGCCGATTTCTGACTTGTAGGTCTCTCCGTCAAGATTCCCACCGTTGACGCGACACGGTGTCGCGAACAAGAAAAACCTGATGGAGGGCCACGACGATGGCAAATCGATCTGAAGACCTGGCCGCTATCCGCCCAGACGAGCAGTATCCCGTCGAGCTGTTCGAACGGATGGCCGGCCTGGGACGGGCGGCGCTGCGTGAGGCGCGGCGCAAGGGACTGCGGGTGGTGTACGTTCACGGCCGAGCATTCGTGCGTGGGAGTGATTGGATGGACTACTGCGACAGGCAGGGGAAGGGGACCAAAGATGAGTAACTCTCTCCGCGAGTCGACACGCTCACTGATCGACGCCGCAACGGCGGTCGTCAATGACCTGGCTGATTTTTGGCCGCTGACACTGCGGCAGATTTACTACCAGCTGGTTTCACAGTTGGCGATTCAAAACCGACTCGGCGCGTATAAGCGACTGAGTCGCGTGCTGTCCAATGCTCGAATTGCGGGACTGGTCCAAGAGGTCGTGTGTGGGCTATTGGCCCGGGAGGGCGACTGATGGCCACCAAGACGCTCACCCTGTCGGCCGATCACATGGTACGGTACCTCCGCGGATCCCGCACCATCACCAAGCGGGCGGCGGATCTTCGCCAGCTGACGGCGATCAGGAGCAAGTGTCTGGATTGCTCCGGAGGGAGTGCGGCTGAGGTGGCCGCCTGTCCGGTCGATGACTGCCCCCTGTGGCCGTTCCGCATGGGCCGGCGACCGAGGTACTCCCAAGGAATCGATTCTGGCGCCGTGGAGGGCCGCCCACGTGGCACTTTGGCGCCGTCGGGAGGGCGGCCCGCATGAATGGACCATACGCCCTACTAGTGGCCCAAGTGGCCGCCTACGTGCCTCCCCTGGACCGGGACGGGTTCCTGGAGGTGCTGGAGGTTCTCAACGCGAGGGTGACGGAGATCCAGGTCCGCCCCCGAAAGTCCGATCTGCGGCTGGCGCTAGAGGCATTATGCCGGGCGCGAGCCAATACCAGATTTGCCG
>JAAYDI010000060.1 GCA_012729315.1 Planctomycetaceae bacterium | reverse complement strand
GCCTCCGAGTACGCCGAAGGCGTTACACTCCACAGCCCGGGGTAAGCCGCGCCTCGCGGCGCTACCCGTGGGTACGCGTGCCCGTGAACATGTCGGTCGAGCCGCGGACGCCGCGCTGAACCGGCGGTCTCCGAGACCGAGATCAAAAGCAGCTGACAGTTTCCGGGCGCCAGCCCATCGGTCTCGCAACACATCGCTTCAGAAACGGTAGGTTGCGGCCAGGCCAGAGGTGGACGGCATCCGCGCGTCGGGCACGACGACGACCTCCCCTTTGTTGCGCAATACGATCTCAGCCAGGTCGTCCAGCATGTCGTCCGCTTCGGGGTCGTCCGGGTCCGCCGCCTGAATGGCGCCCGTCGCCGCATCGATGTGGCCGGGAATCACCTGTTCGGCAGCAATGAGCAGTGTCGCCACACGGCCAGCGACCGCCGCGCGCACCACATCGCTCAGATCGTCCGAGCCGGCATGCCGGGCGCGCGCCGACTGGAACGCACTGACCAGACCGGCCAGCCGTTCCAGATAGAGCGGTTCGACCACCTGCCAGGCTTCGCGCCGCAGCTCGTCGATGCTGAGTGATTCCGGATTCTTCTGGATGCCACCCGGCATCAGGAACGGATTCTCGCTGATGTTGCGAAACGGCGTGTGGTACTCCGGCAGCGCGGCGAGCAGGAGCGGCAGCTGCGCGGGGCGCGAGTGGTGTTTGAGGATCGCTCGATCCACAACGCGGAAGAACCGCTCCCGGTCCTTGTTGACTTCGTCCGATTTGGCCCCGTGCCCGTGACGTGCCGCGTGATCCGTGCCCGCGTTATAAGACGCGACCGTCGGATGCGACTCGGTCGGTTCGTCCCCTAGCGCCTCCTGGATCGTAGCCGGCACGTCGTTCAGTTCGACCGGATCGAGCGCATCGCGGTTGCCTTCGTAGAGCTTGGCCTCGTGGCGATTGAGGCACAGCAGATGAAAGCGATCTGCCGACTGGAGGATGCGGAGCAACGGCTTGATGTGGAAGCTGTTGGCGACGACGATCCGTTCCGGCAGATCCCGCTGCACTTCGAAGATCTCGAACAGATCAGCAGCCGCAAGAACGGCCAGACCATCGACACGACGGCTCCAGAACAGGTCATTGTGGAGCAATTCCTGGAAGTCCTCGAGCCGCGTCCGCACGTCGCGCGTGGCGTATTTCTCGCGCAGCGACCGCTCCAGTTTCTTGAGCAGGTTACCGTAGCGGATCCGGTCCTGCTGGTTCTCGGGATGGCGGCGATGGGTCGGTTGGTAAAGAGAAATGCAAGGTGGTTCGTGATCAGCCAGTACTCGCAGCAACTGGTCAACAGAAACCTGTTTCATGTTTCCTCCTTACCGGGCCGCTCGCGGCGGTCAGAACTCGGGACAGTATTGGTGCGTAGGAACCCAGTGGCATTATACCGCCAGACCCTCCGGCGGGCGAGCGCAGCTCGCGGGCCGCTGGCGGCACGGCGATAATCGCACGCATGCGTGACGCGTGAGCTGGCGGAAGCGGCGTGGCGCCGTCACGCCTCGGCGATGGTGGCGTACTCCCGCCGCTGAATCACCTGCGCGGCGACCCCGAGCACTGCCACGACAATGCCGCACAGGATCAGGACATGCACCCACGCCCGTTCGCTGCCCAGAAACAGGGTGCTGGCCTCGATCGGCACCAGGTCCCACCAGTCCATCCAGGTGAAGAGCAGGTTGCGCAGCCGGTACTGCACCGTGAACTTGTTGATCACGGCGGGGATGAAGGAGACGAGGAACTCGAAGATCAGCGTGTAAGAGACGGCGATCGCCATGGCGCGACGGTGCAGCCACACGCCGATCAGGCTGTAGATGGCGCCATAGGCGAGGCAGGCCAGCGTCACCAGGGCCACCATGGTCCCCCACAGCCGCAGCGCGCAGCCAGGTTGTGCGATGAGGACGCACGCGGTCGTGCTGGCCCAGCCCGCCAGCGCTGTCCAGGTGATGGCGGTGAGGTACTTGCCGAGCAGTACGCTGACGCGGCCGCGCGGGCGGACGGCCAGGTAGATCCAGGTGCGTCCCTCCAGTTCCGCGTGGACCAGCGGGGGCACCCACAGCAGCAGCCCGAACAGCGTGATCACTTCGGGGATCAGGCCGAAGAAGACGAATCCCCAGATCGGATCCATCGGGTTCGGCTCGGCCTCCGCCGCCGATCCGCGAGGATGCGGCGCCGGGCCGGACTCGTCCCCGTCACCGTCGTGCTCCTCTTCCCCCCAGGCCAACCCTCGCTGCACGCGGACCTGCCGCGAGTTGAACGCGTCGCGCGGGATTTCGCCCTCGATCTCCGGTTCGTAGTACTTCATCACGCTGACAATGAAGACGGGGAACAGGACCAGCAACAGCCAGATGGCGACCCGGTTGAGGGTCATGGTCCGCCGCAGTTCAAACCGGAATACCACCAGGGCGCCGTGCCACATGATCTAGGCTTCTCCTCGATGGATCCGCATCAGCGACGAGAACAGCCGTTGCAGCGAATCGTCGGCCGACCGCATTTCAAAGACCTCGAGGTCGAACTTGGCGAGCCAGTGGGGCAGCTGTTCGAAGACGGCGACCGGGCTGCGGGTCGAGACCAGGATCGTCTCCCCCTGGTCGAGGAAGCGGATGGACTCGCTGAGCCCCGATTCCACGAACTCGCAGGCCAGCAACCTGGGCCGGTTGCACCGGATGCGGATCTCGTTGGGCACGTCAGCCAGCAGGGCACGGATCTCGTCGGGTGGTCCGGAGGCCAGCACCCGCCCGCCGCGGATCAGCAGGAAGCTCGGGCTGACCGCCTCGACTTCGTGCAGGATGTGGCTGGCCAGGATCAGGCTGCGGCCGGAGCGTACCCATCGGCGGAGGACTTCGGTCATCTCGTGACGCCCGATCGGGTCGAGCCCGTTGAACGGTTCGTCCAGGATCAGCAGGCTGGGGTCGTGGGCGAAGGCCTGCGCGAGCTTGGTGCGCTGGCGCATGCCGAGCGAGTAGGTGCCCATGGAGCGGCGCATCGTGGATTCCATGCCCACTTCCCGCAACGCCGTTTCCGCGCGCCGCCGCGCCTCGGCGCTGCTCAGGCCGTGCAGCTCCACCAGGTAACTCACCCACTCCAGCGCCGAGACGTTGGGATAGAGCACATCGACCGCCGGGCAGAGCCCGATCGCACGCAGCAACTGGTCCTGTTTCCAGGGTGACTGGCCCAGCACACGGACGCGCCCGATGGTCGGGCGCAGCTGGCCCGTGATGAGGTTCAAGAGCGTCGTCTTGCCCGACCCGTTGGGGCCGACCAGCCCGTAGGCACCGGGAGCTAGTGACAACGTAATGTCATTAACTCCGATCACGGTGCCGTACAGCTTGGTGACATTCTGGAGTTCGATCATACACCACTCATACCCGTATCGGTGCGGCCACGCGGGCCAGCAGCACAATCAGCGGCTGGATTGTGACCACCAGCAACAGCGTGGCGGACGAAGTCACGGCATTCAGATCGGTCGACAGCCCGAACACCCATGCCTGCACGTGCCCCAGCACGTGATACAACGAGACAATGCTCCACCGCCGCCCCAGGTCCAGCGCCTCCAGATTGGCGTAGGCCGCCCATCCCAGCCCCCAGACCGCAAACCACGCGAATCCCGCGTAGCGGCTTTCTGTCGTCAGCGACGAGAAGAACAGGGCCAGGGAGGTGGTGGGGATCAGCAGTACACCGGAGGCGGCCAGCACGCGCAGCGGGATATCCCAGGTATCGAGCACCACGCTGATCGAGGGGGAGAGCAGGACGCCGGTCACGTACATCACCAGTGCCGGCAGGGTGGTCACCGCTGCCAGGTACCCCCAGATAACGATCGCCTTGCCCCAGACGTATTCCAGCGGTGTGATGGGGCGGGAGAAGTACAGCAGGAACGCGCGGGAGCGGAAGTCCTGCGAGATCAGTGGCGGGGCGATCATGCCGACCAGCAGGACCATCAGCACCGCCTGCGGATAGCGGAAGAACGTCAGCAGCAGCAGTGACCAGACGTGGTGCCGCGCGACCCCTTGCGCCGCCTGCGAGCCCGGCTCGATCTTCTGGTCCTGGAGAATCTCGATCAGCGTCTGCTTGATCTCGGCCTGCTCGCGGTCCTGATTCCGGCTGGCCTGCATCAGCGACACATCCTCGACCACCCGCCAGAGCACCTCGTCCGACCCGGTCGTCGCAAGGGCCCAGGTGGCGATCGCCCTGTCCGATTCGGACAGCAGGCTCAGCAGGAACGGCATCTCCTGCTGCAGTTCGCGGTGCTCGAAGCTCTGCTCATACACGAACACGGCCAGCCCCAGCGCGGCGGCGGGCAACCAGGCCAGGATCAACATGCGGCGCAGCCAGTGGTTCTTCCAGACCAGCCGCATCCCCGCTGCGGTGATGACCGCCCAGCGCGCCATGCTGCTGTGTCTCGCCTGCTCCCAGGGACGATACCCCACGTCATGAATCGGCACGACCGTCTCCTCGAACTGCGTCCAGGAAGATCTGGTCCAGCGAATTGCGGGACGGCACGAGCGAGCGCAGCCCCACGCCGGTTTCGGCTGCCAGCCGCCAGATCTGCCGCGCCGCGTCGGCGCCGCCCAGCATGATCTGGAGCGATCCGTCGTCGTTGACAGTGACCTGCCCTCCGGCCGCCTCCAGTCGCCGGATCAGCGGCGCCGCGTCGTGCGACGTCCGGACATGCAGCGCCGGCGACGCCGGTTGACTGAGCCGCTCGAGCGAGTCGACCACGCGCACCTCCCCTTGCGCCAGGATCGCGACCGTGTCGCAGATCGCGCGCACGTCGGGCAGGATGTGCGTCGAGACCAGGATCGTTTTGCCTGTCCGGTGCGCCAGCGTGCTGATGCGGTGCAGCAGCGCGAGGCGCTCGTCCGGATCCAGCCCCGCCGTGGGCTCATCCAGGATCAGCAGCGGCGGATCGTGCACCAGGGCCTGCGCGAACTTGACCTTCTGCCGCATGCCCGTCGAATACGTGTCGACCTCGCGGTACCGCTCCTGCTCCACGCCGCAGAAATCGAGAATCTCGTGGGCCCGCCGCAGCGATTCGGTGCGGGGATAGCCCGAAAGGCGGGCCGCGAACTGCACCATCTCGACCCCCGTCAGACCGGCAATATAACAGTCGTCCTCCGGCATGTAGCCGACGTTCTGG
>JAAYDI010000059.1 GCA_012729315.1 Planctomycetaceae bacterium | reverse complement strand
GGCGGGGTCCCAGATGTAATCTACAGAGGCGGGGTAGAAGGCGCACAGAGCGGCGGGGTACCGCGGGGTCAAATAATCCGATCCGTTGGCCGCTTAATCCTGTCAGCTAATTTGCGCCGTCGCACGTTGTTTGACGAGCATCTGGTCTTTGCGGTGAACAATCCGGAATCCGGTTCGCTGGTTTTCCGGTTCAGTCTGCTGGAAGGCAGCAACGACTGGTGGTGGGCGATTGACAACGTGACGATCCAAGGTGCGATCGTACCCGAACCGTCCTCGTTCGTGCTCGGTGCCATGGCGGTCCTGGGGCTCCTGGTGGTGGCCCGTCGCCGGAGGTAGGCACGGTCGTCACTGCCGGTCGACACGCTCGTACGTCAGGACGGCGGCGCCGGGGCACGTCCTGATGGTGATTTTGGCGCTGCTTTCCAGGAGCTGATGCCCAGTGCTGTTGCCCAGCGAGGACGACTTGTCCTGGTTCATGGAACTGCCAGGCTATCCACGCATCGCCTGGACGTCGTGGGGCGTCAGGGGGTAGAAGTCGCCGAAGTAATCGGGGCCGACTTCCCGCTATTCCCGGTACAGTTTCTGTATCAGCGCATCGTCCACTTCCACGTGGAAATCGAAAACAGCGCGGTTGCCAGCAGGGCTCGATGCGGGCTGGCACGCATCTGCTGAGTTGATGTAGCATGTTGGCTGGCGTACACTGTTTGAACATCCCGGGCGCATCGCCAACACATGACGCGGGTGGCCGATGACAGAACGCGGCCTTGCGGGGGCCGATCAGACCGACCGCACGACTGTTGCCCGGAATTCACGAGTGTACAGGCGGAAATGCCAGGTCAGATTGTGGGGCCGATGAGCTCTGCCGGGAACCCAGACAGGAGTGTGACCGCATGGTCAAGACAACACCTCGACGTACCTTATCTCGACGTACCTTCCTTCAGGCGTGCGGAGTCGTTGCGGCCTCGGCATTGGTGGACACATCGCCGGCTCTTGCGGCCCTCGACGGTGCCGCCGCGCCTGTCAAGCAGTGGTTCAAGGGCAATCTGCACATGCACAATCAGTGGTCGGACGGCACGCCGCTCCCCGACTGGGCGATCGACTGGTACAAGACGCACGGATACCACTTCGTCTGTCCGTCCGATCACAACATTTTCCAGTCGGAGGAGCTTCGCTTCGACGGGTTCGGCTTCAAGAACCCGCCGGCCGATCTGGCCCCGTTCCAGGGCGAGACGTCGCTGTGGAAGGTCATCTCTCCCGAGGCCGGCTGGCCGAAACTGACGCAGCGGCAGGTAAACGAGACGGTGGAGAAGTTCGGTGCCGATGCGGTCCGCACGATCACCGTCGGCGAGCAGACGTATGTGCGGATGACCACGTTTGGGGAGCTGGAGCAGAGGTTCGCCGAGCCCGGCAAGTTCCTCATGATCCCGGGATACGAGCAGACGGGCGGGTGTACCGATGGGCGGCAGGTCCACATGAATTTTATTAATGTGCGGGAGGTGTTTCCGTACATCTCCGGCGAACAGCCGCGCGATATCCTGGAGAAAACCTGGGCCAAGAGTCAGGAGTGCTACGGCGGGCAGGACTATCTGTGCACGGCGAACCATCCGCTGTGGCGGTACTACGACAATACTGCCGCCGACTTCATCGCGCTGCCGCAGATCCGCCTGTTCGAATTGAACAACAACGGCATCGACGGTGCGTACGATGCACATCCTGAGGGCTGGAAACCTGAGAAGCTCTGGGATGTCGTCAATGCGTATCGTGCAGCGCACGGGCAGCCGCTGTTGCTGGGCATGGGATCTGACGATCGTCACGGCTACGAGGGGGACGCCAGTGCCTGGAGCGTCGTGCGGGCTGCCAGCTTGTCCGTGAAGGACCTGCTGGAGGCGATTCGCGCGGGGGACTTCTACGCCTCCAACGGTCTCGACTTCCAGGACATCCAGTTCGATGGCCGGTGCCTGACGGTCAAGATGGACGTCCGCGAGGAAGGCCAGTATCGCATCGAGTTCATTGGCACGAAGAAGGACTACGATCCAACCAGCCGCGTAATCGAAGTGGAGAAAGGGCCCCGTTGCCCGGCCCGCAAGATCGATATCTATTCGGACAGCATCGGGGTCGTGCTGGATACCGTCGAAGGGACCGAGGGGGCGTATACACTCAAGCCTGATGATCTGTACGTGCGTGCCAAGATCGTCAAGGTCACAGAGAATCTCAAGCCCGACTGGCAATCGCGCCCCGCGGCGTGGACCCAGCCGTACTGTTAGTCATGGCAACCTTCAGTCACACCCGCACAGGGCACAGCCACACGCGCCGCCGGTTTCTCAAGACCGCAGCCGCGGCGGCCGGTGCGTGGTGCGCGGCCACCGTGGTCCCGGCGCGTGTGCGCGGGGCGACGGCCCCGAGCAACCGGATCAACGTGGGCTTGATCGGATGCGGGCATCAGAGCCAGCGCATCGTGCCGTCGTTCCTGGTGCATACGGACATGCAGATGGTGGCCGTGTGCGACGTGCGCCGGTGCGGCGTGGGCTACTACTATCCGGACCAGGTGCTGGGCCGGGAGACCGCCCAGCGCTGGGTCCACGACCACTACGCGCAGCAGACTGGCAGCGGGCGCTACCAGGGCTGCGCCGCCTATGCTGATTTCCGGGAGCTGCTGGCGCATCCGGACATCGATGCCGTGGCGATCGTCGTGCCGGACCACTGGCATGCGCTGATCGCGATCGCAGCCCTGCGCGCGGGCAAGGATGTGTACTGCGAGAAGCCGCTGGCACTGACCATCAACCAAGGCCGACAAATGGTCAAAGCGGTGCGCAGGTACCAGCGCGTGTTTCAGACCGGTGCCCAGTTTCGATCGAGCCCCAATGTGCGGCGGGCCTGTGAACTGGTGCGGAGCGGACGTCTGGGCCAGATTCACACGGTTCGCACCTGGGTCGACCCCAACAGCTTCGAAGGCCCCGGGCCCGGCTGGCAGCCCATGCCTGTGCCCGACGGGTTTGACTACGATTTCTGGCTGGGCCCGGCGCCTGACGCTCCGTATCACGTGGAACGCTGCTTCCATCGCTGGCGCTACATTCTCGACTATTCCAACGGGCAGACGTGCAACTTCGGCGCGCACACCAACGACATTGCCCAGTGGGCGCTGGGGATGGATGGCACCACGCCGGTCGAATTCGAGGACAACGGCGCCGAGTTCCCGCCCGACGGGAGCCTCTTCACGGCTGCCACCCGGACGGCATTCCGCGCCCGATATGCCAACGGCATTGAACTGTTCTGCGAAACCCGCAGTTCGTCTGCGACCAGGTTCGAAGGCACCGCCGGTTGGCTGGAGATCGACCTGGGTGGTGGCCTCAGGACGTACCCGGAGAACCTGTCAGGCACGGTGCTCGGGCCGCAGGATGTCCATTTGCCAAGCAGCAATCCCACGCGCGAGGAGAACGTCCGGAAACTGATCGATGCCGACCACGTCCGCAATTTCCTCGACGCGGTCAAGAGCGGACAGGACCCGATCGAGCCGGTAGAAGTCGGGCACAGCACGGCGTCGCTGTGCATCCTGGGCAACATTGCTCAAATACTGAAGCGAAAATTCACCTGGGACCCGGCGGCGGAGCGGAGTCCAGACGATGCAGACGTTAACGCGATGCTCTCACGCCCCATGCGCGATCCCTGGGGGGCGGAAGGTCTGGAGGTCTGACGCCTTGTCATTGTCACGGTGGCACGCCACGTGAGGGACGGTCTTCGCCAGGAGCTGAATTCATGCAGTTATACCGCGGCCTGTGTCTTGTCACCTGCCTCGTGGTTTTCGCACCGGGTCGTGCACCTGCACAGGAACGTGACGCTGCGCCGCCGGTGCGCTGCGCGGTTGATCCGACCTGGCCTCAGAAACCGGCTTCGTGTTCCTGGGAGGCGGTGTCCGGCGTCGCAGTGGACGCGCATGATCAGGTCTACGTCTTCCACCGCGGCGAACCGACCGTGCAGGTTTACGAGCAGGGTGGAACCCTGGTCCGCACCTGGTCGACGGGTAATCCCGAGGGCACGCATCACATCAGGTTAGACCCGGAGGGAAATGTCTGGGTGGCGGACTTCCGTGCGCATATCGTGCGGAAATACAGTCCGCTGGGGGCCGTGATGCTGACACTTGGCGAAACGGACCAGCCAGGTTGTGACGAGCGGCACTTCGATGGCCCGACCGATATGGCCTTCCTCCCCAATGGCGACATCTTCGTTTCCGACGGCTATGGAAACCGGCGTATCGTGCACTTTGACAAGCAGGGGCGTTTCATCAAGGCGTGGGGCGAAGATGGCACCGGACCCGGGCAGTTTGCCCTGCCCCATGCAGTTGCGTTCGATTCCCAACAGCGGCTCTACGTGGCCGATCGCAATAACGCACGCATCCAGGTCTTCGACACGGAGGGCCAGCTGTTGGCCGTGTGGGACGACTTGATCATGCCGTGGGGGTGCGTGGTGACCGGCAACGACGAACTCTGGGTGTGTGGTTCGTCGGCTGTGAAGCAGCCTGATGGCGACGGCTGGGTGATCGCACCACCGCCGGATCAGGTGCTGATGAAGCTCAACGCTGCCGGCGACGTCCTCCTCCGCGTGCCGCTCGACACACCGGTCGCTCCTCCCGGGCAACCGGGGACGGTGGATTGGGTCCACGCGGTCGCCGTTGACTCGCAGGGCAACATTTACCTGGGGGATATTGAGGGCCGGCGAGCCCAGAAGTTCTCGCTGTGCAGGCCGTGATGCGCACTTGCCTGACGGTGTGGTTCATGTTGGGGATGGACGGGGTACTGGTTTTCTTTTTTTCTTTTGGGGGTGGCGAGTTAGTTTGTTGCGCAGGAGACAACTCGAGATGAACTGCAGGCGGGTGATTGGCGGGGTCGTGTTGTCGGCGGTGTTGACTGTGGCTGTCACGGACGCTGTGCGAGCTGCCGAGCCCCCATCTGCTTTTCGTGACGCGGTCGCACTCTGGCAGATGCAGGATCTGAACGGCGCTGGCGCGGCTGCGAGCCACTTGTCGATCACCGGTGACGTGGAAGTGGGCGTGCAGCTCGACGGTGCCGACCTGCAGGCCTCGTTGGCGCGGGGCGGCGATGGTCTGGTGGCCCGGTTCCGCAGTGGATACCTGACGGCTGTCGCGCCGGCGCCGATCCAGCTGGATGGCAAGAAACACGCCTCGATCTGCCTGCGACTGCGCGACACGTCCCGCGCGTGGAAAGCGCCTCTGCTGGCCACGGCCGATCCGAGTGACGCTCTGGCGAACCTGATCTATGCGAACGGAACCGACCTGTTCTATCGCTGGCGCACCACCCCGCCTTGGGAACGCGTCGAGGGGATACCGCGGCCGCACGCGGGGGCAGACGCGCAGCACGAGCGGGGCACCTACGGGTTTAACGGCGAGTCCAACGACGCCCACGATCTGCTCGAATACGAGGCCGGCACTTGGATCTGCTCCGTCGTGCGCGTGCATGACGATGGTCGAGTTGCCGTTGCGGATCAGTATTGCCAGGCGGAACGCACGATCGATATTGGTCGCCAGGCGGTCGGCGCTGACGCGTTCTATGTGGGCTGCAAAAGGGGGACGGCGGAGTTTCTCGACGGAGACATCGCCGAGATACTGGTTTACGACCGGCCGCTTTCTGACGACGAGTCACAGGCTGTCCTGGCCGGGCTGCTGGCAAAGTGGGGTGTGGGCGGTTCACACAGTTCACACAGTTCGGCTGCGGATACGATTCCGCGCGATGGACTGATTCTGCGGCTTGATGCCGCGGATGCCCAGTGTGACGATCAGGGGCGGGTGGCAGTCTGGCCGGACAGTTCCGGGCGCGGCAATGCGTTGCAGCAGGCTCTGGCAGCCAGTATGCCGACACGTGTCGACAAAACCCTCGGACCACTCCCCGCGATCCATTTCCAGAGCGGTCAGTTCCTTCGAGGTCCGGCGATACTGGCGGAGGGGGACGACAGTTTCTCGATCGTCGCGCTGTGGCGTCGTGAGCACCTGGGGGGCTCGCAGGTGATCTGCGAGCAGAATAGCGCACAGATGCGGTCAGGGGGGCGTGCGGCGCTGCTGGCCCAAGGTGCCGGGACAGGGGCTGATAGTCACTGGATGCGCAACCGCAACTTCGCCGACGGCGTGCTGCCTGTCAGCGCGCCGGTCGCGTGGTTCGGGCGAGACGGCTGGCACGACGTGGTGATCCGGTTCGCTGACACGATTGTGGAACTCTACATCGATGGAGTGCTGATCGACGAGGAATGGCCGCATGGGGCGCTGTACCGGTTCTGCAGCCCGTATCTTCTCGGGGCCGGCTTCTCTGCCGAGGGGCAGCTGGAGTCCGGCTTTGTCGGCGAAATCGATCACCTTGCATTCTGGGATCGCGCGCTGACGCCGGAAGAGATCGTGGCGCTGTCCGGGGGCGCGGAGCAGGTGGCAATCCGCGACCAGCAGATCCTGGGACCAGAGCAGGAGAGCATTCAGTACTGGAAGCCGCGGGGGAAGGCGTACGCCGGTGACTGCATGGTGACCTGCCAGGACGGCGAGTTCCATGTCTTCTACCTGTACGATCGGCTGCACCATGCGGCCAAGTGGGGGCTGGGCGCGCATCAGTACGGCCACTTCTCTTCGCGTGATCTCAAGCACTGGACCCATCATCCGCTGGCGGTTCCGATTGCCCAGCAGTGGGAGTGTGCCATGGGGACTGGGAATGTGATCTACAACGAGAAGGACCAGCGGTGGTATGCCTTCTATACCGACTGTGGCAGCCGCATCCAGTTCTTTGACAAGCCGCAGCGCGGCGCGTGGCTCTTCCGCGCGGTGAGCGACGACGGTATCCATTTCCGGAAAGACTTCAAACCGGTCCAGGCCGGCTTCGATAGTGACATCTTTTACGTGCCCGAGACAGGGCTGTTCCACCTGATTGCCGAGGGGGGACGCACTCACTTCGCGTCGGAGAATCTGGAGGATTGGTGGACCGTCGAAGACAGCGAGTTCCGGAAGACGGCCGAACGGGATGACCTGAGCAGTATCTGTCCCGACACGCTTGCCTGGAACGGCTGGTACTACTTCACGACCGGTTCGAGCCGAATCTACAAGTCGCGGAATCCGCTGGGGCCATGGGAGGAGATCTCCAAGAACGTCTTCGACGGCCTGTTCTTTTCGAAGATGCACGAGTTCAAGGAGGGGCGAGCGCTGGCCGCGGGCTGGGTCGGCTATCCCGGCTGGGGCGGGAATATCGTGGTGCGGGAACTCGTGCAGGCTCCCGATGGCGAGTTGGGGCTGCGATTCGTCCCGGAGTTGATCCCGGCCTGTGGTGCGCCGTTGCCGTTGGCGGTGACACACAACAGAGGCAATGTGTCGGGCGACCTGGCATCGCTGCAGATTCGAGCCGGATCGGCGCTGGCCTACGCGGCCGTCGACAACGTGCCGCAGAATGTCCGGATTCGCCTCCGCGTGCTTCCGTCGGCGAACGTCGAGGTCCTGGGGCTCTGCGTGCGCGGGGACGGCGACTATGCCAGTGGTACCGAGCTTTCCTTCCGTCCTGCGACGGGACATGTCCAGTTCGGGCATCCGCGCGCAGGCGGGCTGGACGACCTGCAGCCGGTCGCTCTCCTCATGGACGGTGACACCGGCGCGATGCCCGCGGTCGCCGAACTGAACCGGCCGTTTACGCTCGATCTCATCCTGAAAGACCGGATCGTCGACGTCTGTATTGACAATCGTCGCACCTTCATCGCGCGGCGGCAGGATCCGGGAGGTGATCGCCTGTTCCTCTTTGCCGCGGGCGGGGATGCCGTTTTCGAGCAGGTCGAGATCTGCCCGCTGCAGGACTGAATGCGTGCCCGCCCGCGGGGACGAATCACCGCGGGGCGCCGGTGGCGGCTGTCAGTCAGCGCCGTTATTTCGCCAGAATCGCTTCGGCCAGCTCGCGACGGGTATCGATCAGCTGCTGAGGATCTCGCGTGTACTCCCACCAGGTTGGCGCCACGCGGTCGACCGCACGTTGCACCGCGTCGCTGCCGCCACGCTGGTCAAGCACCGCGAAGTACTCGTAGTCTTCCATGCCGTCGCGCAGATTCTTCAGCCGCATGCTGGTGATCGGGCCTGCGATGCCGCACGGGACACCGGGATAGAACAGGTACCCGCCTCCGTTGAAGTGTCGCGGGTGGGCAAAGGCCGGATTGAACCAGGGTTCGATCACGCGCGTCACCGTACTCCAGTACAACAGGCCGGTGATACCGTACTGCCGGTTGATCCAGGTCGGCACACGGTAGACCAGGAGCGGGCGGTCGATGTGCCAGTAGGGCGGATCCTTGTCGCCAACCTCTGCATAGTGCGGATGATACCTTGGCGCTCGCTGTACCAGCGCGGTGTACGACCAGACAGCATCGCCCCCCTGCAGCTTCTGATTGATCGTGTCGCGATCGATGAACGCCCACAACGGGCACCAGATGTCGATTGCCGGATCGATGTCGGGCCAGGAAGGATCGTGCGGATAGGTCTGCTCGACCACCAGCCGCTTCAGTTCTGGAGCCGCCTCTTCCGCCACGGCGGCCAGCACCAGGACCTGTTCATAGTTTTCCGGTGTGTTCGGCTCGTCCAGCAGGTAGATGTACGCGCGCTGTTCCCAGTGGTTTGCTTTCAAGTACTCGTAGTAGTCGCGGTAGTAGCGAATCGCCTTCGCGCGTTCAGCGGGTGCGATGGTCTTGTAGTCCGCGCCTTTGGTGGAGTGCGGCAGCTGTCCGAATGGAGCGCGCGGAACTTCGAAGTCGGTGACGTGCAGTTCGGTGATGAACTGGGTCAGCGCCGCGTGGCGTTCGGCGTCGATGTGCAGCGAACCGTCAGGGTTGACGGTGGGCAGCAGATGCCTGGGGAGCGGTGGGTTGATGCGATGCCGCGCCATTTCACGGCAGTACCGGTCTTCGATGGCCCGGGCCTCGTCCGAGTCGCGTTCCACGCCGAAGGAACGGGCAACGCCGGCGAAGCTGCCAAAGTGGTTGCTGTGCGTCGGCCCGGCCGGCAGCGCAAAGTCCCAGACCGTCAGGGTGACGGGGACTTCGGCCTGCACTTCGCCGGCCGTGACCTGGAAGACGCCGCGATACTCGCCAGCAGGTGCGTCCTGCGGCACACGCACGTCGACCCAGATCGGCTGATTCTGCCCGGCAAAGACATCAAACGGCAGGGCATACATGTCGTGGCCGGTGGTGATCATCGGCTCGCCCCACCGTTCCTGGTGCTGGCCGAGCGGCTGGATCGGCTGGCCCGTCGTCGGGTCAACCAGTGGCACCAGCGCGTCCGGATACAGGCCGGGCGGCAGTTCGGCCCGGGGTGTCGACAGCCGTACGCGCACGTATTCCTCGCGGTACAGCTCGATGCAGTCGCCGCCGATCCTCGCGCCTCCGTCACCAACCAGCTCCGACAGCGTTACGCCTGTTACATGCAGGTTGCGATCCAGAGCCGCTACGACGACTTGAAACGACTCAACCTCGTTGCGGGCGGCAGCAATGTTTGCCGCGCCCGCTCCGAACGGCGGCTCGTGCTGCTGTATGCGCTCCATCGAATTCAGCACGGTCAACTGCATGGGCGAATCGCCGGCCGCAGCCCAGCCCACCTGAAACGCCATCAACGCAGCGGCAGTGACGGAGAGGAAACGTTGCATGGTCGCAGCTCCACTTCTTAGCCGGGTGCATGCTGCGGGCCGCTGAGACAGGAACTGCAGAACCGGTCCTGCCACTGCCCCCGCACCTGTTTGGAAAGAACCACTCGCCGTCATCGTATCAGAGTTGACCGCAGGTTTCACTCCAGCGTTGCACATGATTTCAGGTGGGAGTTCGTCCCCCGCTGTCCATGCCGGGCTCCGGCAGGCTACGATACAAGTGGCATGCGTGCCGGTATTCTGTGTAATGGGAAGGGAGACAGTTCGATGCGGAAGGTTGCAGCCGTTGTGATGCTTGTGGTTCTTACCAGGTCTTCTGTGCTGGCGCAAATGCCCACGCCAGAGAAACCGGCCGCACCCACGTTTCAGGAACTGATGGATCCGGCACTTTTTCCCGATCCGCAGATGGGGATGGTGGTGGAATCTGCGCAGATCCAGGAGGGGGCGCTGCAGATCCGCACGACGGGGGCCTGTATCGAGGCGGACCTGGCGACGGGAGATATCCGTTTCAGCCAGCGCATCGGCCACAAGCGGCTGTTGGCCGTGCTGCACCTGGGGCAGGAGCTGGAAGGAGCGGCGGTGACGCACGCGGGGCCCGGACTGGCACGCATCACATTTGCCGAGCCAGCCGTCACGATCCGGGTCAATGGCGACTCGCTCTTCATGCTGCATGTGCACGATCCACTGGCGGTCTCCGTCGATCGGGCGATCGACATCGCGTGGCACGGTTCATTCCAGGCCAACCACCTGGTCGCGGATGAATGGGGCGGGTTGGGACTCTACTGTTCGGAACCGAAGATCCGCGACGCGTTTGACCCCTTTGCGCGGACGCTGGCAAGTTATGCGCTGCCCGCGGACGCCGTGCTGTGGGTCGGCGTGTGCCCGCCCAAGCCTTACGACTGGGACCGCTCGCTGCGGGACAATGTTGTGTGGCACTGGTCGAACCAGTTGGCCTACCCGCCTGACGACGCGCTGCGAGCCTGGAGCCGGCACGGCAATATCGTGCTGTTACAGTCGGAGTTGCTGTTGTGGAAGGACTGGAACCTGGCGTTCGTGCCGCGACTGGGTCCGGAAGAATTCGCACGTGTGCGGACGACGATCCATGATGCCGGCATGCGGTTCATCGTCTATACGAGTCCCTACTATTTCCTGAAGAACACGGCGCTCGAGCCGCAGGCGTTCAATACGTTTGAGAACTTCAAGTCGTGGCCGCCCGGCACACCGACGGGCGAGAACATGGGATGGTTCCTGCCGGAGATCCGCAAGGTGATGCGGGAGTACCAGCCGGACGGGCTCTATTTCGACGGCCAGTATCTGGAGAACCCGGCAGCCCTCTATGCACTCGCCCGCGAATCACGTCATATCGTGGGTAAGGACGGGATCTTGGAGTGGCATTCGACGTGGGCGCTGGGATCGAATGGCTGCTATCTGCCGCAGGCCGACGCGTACGTCGACTTCATTCTGCGCGGCGAGGGCAACGAAAAAGCCTACAGCAGTTTCGACTACCTGCGGTTCTTCGTATCGGGCTACAACATCAGCAATTCCATCGGTGTGCTGTGCAACAACGGGCCGGTGGGGGTGACGCCGCAATTGGCACGCGACATCCTGAAAGCTAACGCCCGCTTCCACACCCTGGCAGGCTGGCTCGACCGACCCGAATTCATGCAGATACTCAGCGACGAGTACCGTGCGAAACTGACGCCGGAACTGCGAGATGCTGTCGAGCGGGATATTGACCTGCGGCAGACGCTGGTCGCTCAGAAGGCCGCTGCCGCGAAAGCCGACCGCGACGCGCTGGACCGCCCGCCGCAGTGGGGGCCGCCAGTCTTCGCCGTTGACTTCACGTCGCTTCCCGCCGCTCAACAGGTGGTGTCCGACCAGAATCCCGATGCGCTGACTGTGCGCGATGGCGTGCTGGAGATCCAGGCCCATGCCAACACATACGCCTTCCTGCGCATCCCGCTGACTGTCAGGGCCAGCGGTTTCGTCGTCAAGGTACGGCAGGACACCGACGGCGGTCAGTCTTGGGGACCCGGTGCGATGCTGCGGTGGGAACGGGGCGGCGCCCGCGTGGGAACGCGCAGCGACCAGACACTCCAAAGCGACATCCTGGGGCAGCAACTGACCGGTGGTCAGTATGACGCGACGCAGTGGGTCTGGCTGCGCGTGCGGTGGCGCGGATCATACGGCGTCGTGGAGCGGAGTCGTGACGGCCAGAACTACGAGCGTGTGTGGACGTTCCAGGAGGCCGAACTGCTGGCCGGACCGGCGGCGCAGCTGCTGGTCGGGAAAGTCCCCTTCCACGGAGAGCCGGAGGACTACCGCGAAGCCGGGCCCGTGGGGAAATGCCAGATCGACCTGGTGGAAGTGTACAGCGACTAGCCGGCGCGGGCGACGTGCCCCGCCCTTTCGACTCTCGTCATTCGTCATTCGTCATTCGTCAATCGTCATTCGTCAATCGTCATCAGTTCACCAGCCGCAGGCTCCACGGTGGTAGTTCAAGAGTCCGCGTCGTGTCGTGCCAGCGGAATTGTACCTGCTGTACCTTGTCGGTAGCGTTGGCGACAATGGCAGCTTCCGAACCATCGGGTGCGCGATACGCGTTGAGCATGATAGCGGGGAAAGGAGCACGCTCACCGGGCTCCGGCACGGGGGCGATCAGCTGGGGTGGGTGGATCATCGTGCCGAGCAGCAGGTAGGGGCGTCCCGCGCCGTGAAACAGCTCGACCCACTGGGTGATGAACGCGTGCTCTGGCGGCAATCCGGGCTGCATGAGCGGCTGCCATTGGCCGTCGATCTGTGATTCCAGTCGGACGTCATCGATCCAGAGCTGGCAGGGACCGACGACGTGCAGCATGATCCGCAGGAACGCGGCTTCTGCGGGCATTGTGAATTCGACGCTTCGCTCAGTCCACTCTCCCGGCGCGGGGAACGGGATGTGCCACGCGCCTTTCGAGCCGAGGTCTGGAGTCAGCGCAGCGAGATTGATGGCATTGGACCGGGCGAGGTGGTCCACTTTGATGCGCGCACGCAGGCGGTAGGTGTGGCCGACCTGCAGGCGTCCTGGACCGACGGGCACGTTCTGTGAAACCTGAACGATCTCCGTGGCGAGCTGGTTTTCGAGCCGCACGCTCGCGGCGCCCTCCGCCTTGACCGCTTCGTCCCGAAACGCCTTTCCGCTATACACAGTCCCCTGCCATCCGGTGACACGGCCCCAGTCGGCCGGTGCATCGGCCGTCCACTCCTCGAAGTTGCCGTTGGCGAGCGCCGGGGAGGGATGCACGGGCCAGTGCGGAATCCAATGCGGAATCTGGCCCGTCACGGCACAGTACGCCAGGCTGGACTGGTTGCCGTGATGCGGGTTGCTCTGGAACACCGGCAGGAATTCGTGGTAGAGGTACCCAAAGATCGACGCGTGAGTGACACCTGGCAGGTTCGGCCAGCGATCGGACTGTGCGTCGCGGTAATCCTGCACCCCGATCAGGTGATTGAACAGCTCTTGAGGTTCCTCGATCGCGAGCACGGCTGCGGGCTGTATGCGCCGACACTCCGCTGCCAGCGATTGCAGCTGAGCGGTGAACGCTTCCGTGTCCCAGACGCCCGGTCCTGGAGGATGGCCATGTTCGGTACTGAAGCAGTTCCCTTCGCCCGGCGCCCGACCGCCCACGACCTGATCGACCTGGAGCATGTCGCAACCGAGCTGCATCAGCGTGACCGCCGTCTTGTTGAACCACTGCCGGGTCCACGCGTCACCGCGGCACAGCACGGCGTTGCGGCCGCCGTTGAGCCAGGGGAGCTTGCGTACGAGCGGCGTGCCGTCCCGTTGGAGCAGCGCGTGCGGCAGGCCGATGGCGTTGAAGTCGTCCCAATCCTGCCAGGCGAACGTCCCGTCCGCGTTCGCCTGGTACTCGACATTCCAGTAGTAGCCCGAAGGCCAGGGGAAGGCATGCCCGCCAACCTGCTGGATCGCGTTGACCGTACGCGTGAAATCCGCCTCCGAAGGATACGGCGGGAAGTACTTGGGCGAGATCCAGCTGTCGACCCGTTCCCAGCCCCAGAGCGCGACGATCAGGGGCGTCTCCGGGAAGTACTTCTGCCAGTAGTCGTGCAGCCAGTCTTCGACACGTTGCGGAGTGGCCAGCCACTGGCGATAGAACCGAATCATGCTCGGCCCCGCCTTCATCCACTCCGGGATGTCGGCGCGCTGAGCGTATGGTACCGCACACCACGGTTGTTGCAGTGCCCACTGTTTGTAGATGTCCGCGGCGTCACGCCAGTCTGTCGCATCACCTGGCGTCTGCCCGGAGAACGTAGTCATGCTGATTTCATAGCCCAGCTCCAGCGGTTGATTCAGCGGTTGGTAACAGCGGCGCTCCCAACTCCATGTCAGCCCTTCATTCGTGCGCAGACATGCGAACACTTTCGGATAGCCGCGCGCATCACGGGTATAGGTGAGCAGCCCGGATCGTGGCGAGTAGTAGCAACTGAACTGGGCGGCCAGCGGTCCCGGCTGCGCCAGCGACAAGCCTTGCCCTACGTCCCATTGCGCCGGCTCGTGAAAGACACCACCCTTGGTGTAACCCGCCACGATAGCGTCCGAGTTGCCTGTGTCCTCGAGCGGAGCGCGCAGCGCGAGTATGGGATAATGGATGGCTTCGACGGTGAGCGGCGCCGCGCCGGTGATGGACAGACTCCAACGCACGTCGCCCTGCCCCGTGGCACTCGTTGCCGTACACGTGACTGTGATGTCCTGGCCGCCGAGTCGCCGGAAAACCGCGATCAGACGATCGGCGCTTGACTCCCATTCAATCTGCTCCGCGTCATGGCTGGCCAGACGCTCGCGCTTGCCAGACTGGTCGCCTGTCCGGGTCCACTCGATGGCAAACAGGTCCTGCACGACACGGTCGTTGACGAACTGCATGCCGGTTGCAGTGTCGGTCAGCGAGACGATGGCACCGTGGCGCGTCCGATCCAGTTCCACGGTCAGGCGATCGGTACTAAGCAACACTCGCTCAGAGTCAGCGCACGTATAATCCACCGCGAGTCCGCACAGCAAGAGGGCCAGGGCAGTACTTCGCATGATCGAGAACTCCTTGTATGGCAACAGCAATTGCGACACCAGACCACGATACCAGCACTTCCGGTCGGGCGACAACCACCCGCAGCGGAGACGAAGTTGTGGTTGGTGTCTTGAAAAGGGCTCTCGGAATCTGAGACACTGGTCTGAGACACTGGGTGGAACGAGACACTCAGCCAGCCGGGAATCTGACGGCAGGAGATGGCCATGATGCCAGCACGCGCAAGTCGCTGTCTCTGGGTGGGGGTATTACCGAGTCAGCAGTCAACACCGTGTACCACGATGCGCACCGCCCTTCGCACATCCTGCTGGCGGTGATTCCAGCGGCGAAGTAGTGGTAGAGGAAGGCTGGACGGACGGCAGGCAGCGTGCTATGCGCCGTCTTCCTCGTGTCCACCAACTGGGAGAGCAGAGCATGACACGTTTACTGCTTTGTGTTGCCGCGTTCGTCGCCACGGCAACTGGCCGAGCGGGTGAAGTGACCATCCTGACCCCGCCTGCAGGCGAAAAAGCGTACCAGATAGCAGGCGCGGAGTTCGCGGCCTTGTGGGAGCAAGTGACTGGCCAGCGCCCGGTGCTCCGGCAGGCGGCGAGCGACCAACCGACTGCTCCGCCCGGCGACGTGGTGCTGATCGGTTCGGATGCTGTCCATCCGGTGGTTCACCGGTTGATCCGTGACGCGGCGCTTGAAGGCTTGAACCTCCAATATGGCGGCGACAACTACCGGCTGCTCAGCGTGCGGCATGAGGAGCGGGATGTGTTAATCCTGGCTGGTGGCAGCGGGCGGTCGACGATCTATGCGGTGTACGACTTCTTTCGGCGCCGGGCCGGTGTTGAGTATTTCTGGGACGGCGATCGGATTCCGCAGCGCGACACGATCGAGCTGGCCGGGCTCGACGTGCTTGAGCAGCCGCACTTCAATTATCGTGGCCTGCGCTATTTCGCGCACCGTGGCCTGCACCGTTTCCAGGCTGAACATTGGGACCTGGACGACTGGAAACGGGAAATCGATTGGCTGCTGAAAGAGCGATTCAACCTGTTCATGCTGCGCACCGGGATTGACGATCTGTTCCAGCGTGCCTTTCCCGGCCAGGTGCCGTACCCGCCGAGCGATGGCCGGGATCCGGACGCGGCAGATCGCTCATACGACGACCGCACTTCGTTCTGGGCGCTCCGGTACCGGGGCGAGTTGCGCCGGGAGGTGCTGCAGTACGCCCGCGATCGCGGGTTACTGCATCCCGAAGACGCGGGTACGATCACTCACTGGTATTCGCATACGCCCAGTTCGTTCTACACCAGCCATCCTGAATTCCCGGTCATCACCGATCAGAAGTCGGGTTACCAGCGCTCGACGCAGGCGATCTGGGACATCGAAGCGCAGCAGACGTGGGACGCCTACTGGAAGCTGACCGAAACGCACATCCGCGACTTTGGCGGGGGCGTGCCGCGCCTGTTCCACACCATCGGGATGGCGGAGCGGACGTTCGGTTCCAGCGACCGGGACAATCTGCAGCGGAAACTCTACGTCTACCGCAAGACGCAGCAGATGATCCGCGAATGCTACCCGGACGTCCCGCTGCTGATCGCCAGCTGGGATTTCATCGGCTGGAAATGGACGGACGAGGACGTGCGCCGATTGACGACCGAGTTTGATCCGCGGCGTACGATCATCCACGAGTATACGGCCGACATGTGCGACAAGGTGACCTACCGTGACTGGGGCCTGGTGGGTCGCTTCCCCTGGATTTTCGGCATCTTCCACTCCTTTGCGCGCAACAGCGACATCCATGAGGATTACACGATTCTCAGCGCGCGATTGGAGGAAGCGGCAGCCGATCCGCAATGTTGCGGGCTGGTTCTGTGGTCCGAGATCTCGCACAGCGACACCTTCCTGCTGGAATACCTGGCGGAGAACAGTTGGTGCCCGCAGACGCTGGCCGCGTCTGACGCGGTGGATCGGTACTGCCGGACCCGTTACCCAAGCGAGTTGGGTGCGGCGATGCGGCCGGTCTGGACCGCATTCCTGCCGCTCGCGCAGACCGTGCACTGGTCGATCAAGTCACCGGAGCGCACCGTCGTTTTTGACGAACCTCAGTTTCGTCTGCTCGCCAGTGGCCTGGCGACGCTGACGCCGCAGCGCCTGGAGGCACTCGGCGCTGCACGCCGGCGAGTGGCTCCGGAGCTGACCGCGGCGCCCGCGACGCTCGCGCAGTTGGCCGGGCTGTCCGCCGCCTGGTACGCTGATGAGCTGTGGCGGCGCGATGCCCTGGACATGGCGCGCACGGTGGCGAACCGCGCGCTGTTCGTCAGCTTGGCGCAGGGCGCCGCACGCATGGAGGCCTGGCGGCAGAACCAGGCCGAGGCTGCTGCGATCGAGCGGATCGCGGAAGTGAATCGGGGACTCTTCGATGCGCTGGCCGACGTGTTGGCCCAGTCCGAGGAGTTCTCGATGGAGGCCACCCTGCGGCGGCTGGAACGGGCCGGCGAACTCGGCGGTGTGGCGCCCCAGGTCAATCCGCACTCCGAGCAGACGCTGAAGTCGAATGCGGAGAACAACTACTGCCGCAGCCACCACTACGAACTGGTACACACGGTCAATCGACGCGACGCGGACGCCTATTGGAGCTGGGTGTCGCAGCGCGTCGCGAGCGGCGACCGTGGTCCATGGCGGAACCCGGCGGTGTTGATCGAACACGTCAAGGCCAACGCCGATGCATTTTATGCGACACCGCTGGCGGACATGAAACCGACAGCAGCACGCGGACCCGCCGAGCTGGCTGCTGCATTAGGGCGGCTGGCCGATTCAGTACAACATGTCGTGGACGCAGAAGCAGGTAATCCGTGATGGCCCGGTGGCTGCTCGTGAGACTATCCGTGAATGACCAACCGTGTCACGACCGCACAGCAACTTGGAGACATCCTCTGATGAACGCTCGAATTGTGATTGTTCTGCCCCTGCTGGTCCTGCTGGCCGTGCAGGCGGCCCGGCCATGCGCGGCCAACGGCGCCGAGAGCCAGCCTGTTACCGTCATCCCGCGTCCGGAAAAGATGGAGTGTGCTGGCGGCAGCTTCACCATCGGGCCACAGACTACGATTGTCTGTGACCCCCAAACCCGCCAGGAAGCTGAATACCTGGCCCGACTGTTGAGGACTCCGACGGGCTATGAACTGCCGCTGCGCGTGACGGCAGCTGGCGGCGCCGAGGACTGCATCATCCTGCGGACCGAGCCCGGCCGGGAACACCTGGGCGCGGAGGGTTACGACCTGAAAGTGCTGGCGGATCGAGTGCTGGTCGAAGCGCCGACCGCGACGGGTGTGTTCTATGGCATCCAGACGCTGCGGCAGCTGCTGCCGGCGGCCGTCGAGTCCGAATGCCTGACGTGTGGCGTCGAGTGGTCGATGCCGCGCGTCGAGATCGCCGACCGCCCGCGCTATGGTTACCGCGGCCTGATGCTGGATCCGGGCCACAACTTCCTGACCAAGGAGTTCACCAAACGGTACCTGGACGTCATGGCCCTGTACAAGATCAACCGGCTGCACTGGCACCTGACCGACATGGGCTGGGCCATCGAAATCAAGAAGTATCCGGAACTGACCAATATGACCAGATGGCCGGCGGTGGCTCCCCGCTGGCGGCGCGTGTACGGCAAGTGCACGCACGGCTTCTACACGCAGGATGAGGTGCGCGAGATCGTGGCCTATGCCGCCCAGCGGCACATCACGATTGTCCCCGAGATCGAGCTGCCGGCGCATGCCAGCGCTGCCCTGGCGTGCTATCCCGAGCTGCGGTGCCCGAACGCGAAGAACCGGAAAGAACCAGTCGACAGTTACTTTGACTATCCGAACAACTACTGCGCCGGCAGCGAGAAGACGTTCGAGTTTCTGGAAAACGTGCTCTCGGAGGTCATGGAACTGTTCCCGTCACCGCTGATCCACATTGGCGGCGACGAGCGGATCAAGGGTACGTGGAACGAGTGTCCCCTGTGCCAGGCGCGCATGAAGGCGGAGGGGCTGGCGAATGAAGATGAGCTGCAGAGTTACTTCGTCAAGCGGATCGAGCGGTTCGTGACGGGGAAGGGACGCCGTATCATCGGCTGGACCGAAATCATCGAAGGCGGACTGGCCCCCGGCGCCACGGTGCAGTCCTGGCTGGAGCCGCAGCATGCAGTGACGGCGGCCGAGCAAGGGCACGATGTTGTAGTGTCGACGAACCAGAGCTGTTATCTCAACTACCGCAACCTGGCGATTGAAACCTGCTATGCCTTCGAGCCGACTCCGCCCGAGTTGCCGGCTGACAAGACCAGGCATATCCTGGGGGTAGAGCCGTGCCTGTGGGGCTTCCCGCAGCATCGGCACGATGCGCTGGTCTTTCCTCGGCTGTGCGCGTTTGCTGAAGTCGGTTGGTCGCCGAAAGACGCCCGCGATTGGGCCGACTTCAAGGTGCGCGTCGCGGCCCACGGCAGGCGGTTGGACGAGCTGGGGATCGACTACCACCGGGACCCGGCCATCTGGAACACATCTGGAGACTGAATCAGGGAGCAATGCGACGTGGTGAAGACCAGACATCTGGCATGGGCCTGCCTGTGGACTAGCGTATTCACCGTGGCGCCTGTGTGGGCGGACGAATCGGCCTGCGCGATCGTCCCGCGTCCCAAGGAGTACTTCGAGTCGGGCCGCACTGCGACACTGTTGGGTCCGGACGCGGCAGCAATTGTGATCGGTACGCATGCGACGGAACCGGAACGCTACGCGGCCGAGTATCTGCAGGCACAGATCGAGCGGCGTTTTCAGCGCAGGCTGCCGGTTTGCGCGGAAGATACGGCGCCTGCGGCCGTAAGCCAGGTGCTTCTGCTGGGCCAGCCGGCAACCCACGCGCGGCTGATGGCAGCCTGCCGCCACCATGGGATCAAGCTGGACGCGGAATCCCCGGGACACGATGGGTATGTCATTGACTGTGTGGAAGAGGGATCGTGTCAAGTGATTGTGATCGGGGGCAGCAATCCGCGGGGCGTTATCTATGGGCAGCATGCGTTCTTCGACTTGCTCCGCCGCGAAGAGGACCGTGTCGTGTTTCCGCTCGTGACGGTGCGTGACTGGCCCAGCATCGCCTGGCGCGGCCGCCCGCATTCGGTGCTGGCCCAGCACCTGGTGCCGGGGGCGTTGGATGCCTACCTCCGCGCACGCATCAATTTCACTGACGTGCGCGACAATCCGGACGTTGAGCCCACCATCATCTTCCCCGCGCGCAAGGCCTCCATGGGGTTCCCCGCCGGCCGGGCGCTCGACGAGCCGTTGGTCCGGCAGATGATCTGCGAGTCGCACCGCCGTGGCCTGTTTGTCTACGGCACCGTCTCTTGTGGTGTGCAGCGCGACCAGGTTCCCGACGTGATCAAGACGTTCCAGGAGCTGATTGCGCTGGGGGTGGACGGGCTCTGGATTTCGTTCGACGACGTGGGAGCTGGAGAGAGCGCGCCTGAGGTGATCCGCCGCGTGCTCGAGCTGGGTGCCCAGCACGGCATGACGGGGCGGAAGATCGCCATCACTCCGCCGCTCAAGGAGTACCAGACGATCGACATGGAGTTCAACCGCCAGGCGGCCAGCGAGTGGGGACTCGCCGACGCGCAGTGGATGTTCACACGGGTCCCCTGCCCTGGCGACGCGGCTGCTGCCCGGCAGATCGGGATCCGGGGGTTGCCTGGCTGGTGGCACAATCTGGTGGAATTCCGTGGTGGGTTTCTGCACAACGGAGGCGTAGCCTGCCCGTTGCGCGCCGACGGCAGGCCGGGCTACCTTGACATCCAGCCTCTGACAATGGGTTGGCACTATCCGCAATACGACGAGATCCGGGACGCGCCGCACAATACCAGCTGCGCGTTGCTCTGGGGCATCGTCGGCGGCTGGCCGGAGGAATACCAGGTCAGCGCCTTGGGGCTCTGGGCGTGGGATCCGGACCGGCACGACTGGCAGCAGACCAGAGCGGCAATCTACCGGCTGGTGTTCGGGCCCGCGATGGTCGAGACGGCCACCTTGTTCGACGACAGACTGTCGGCGCTCAAAGACCTGTTCGAGCTTCCACCCTGGCAGTTCTGGCCGAACAAAGGCTGGCCCTGCCGGCTGAAGGATGTGGCAAACCGCCCGCGCGCCATCGCCCTGCTCGACGAACTGAACCAGCTGCTTGCGTCCGTGCGGAGTACGGCGCCGCACGAGACTGCCATCGACCGGACCCGGCTGGAAGCCGTGTATCTCGAGCCGATGGAAGCGACGTTGGCCTGGGCGCGGACGATGGCGACGCTGGAATACCCGGAGTATTCGTTGTCCGGTTTCGAACGGACGATGCTGCAGCTGGTCGATGCCGGTTCGCTCGACGAGGCGACACGGCTGTTGGACAGCAGCCGTGAGTGTGTGGAGCCGCAGCTGGCACGCATCAGCGAGGCACTGGCTGGGTTGAAGGGGATCGACCAGTACGTGACGTATTGGGACGAGCAGCTCGGCAGCCTGGACTGGTGGAAACAGCGGGCCGCTCAGCGGCGTGCGGACATGGAACAACGGTTTCAGAAGCTGATCCGCGGCGATGCGGCCAGTTTCTTCCCGTACAAGGAGCAGGTGACGGACGACACACGCGCTGCCCTGTTCGCGGCGCTGGCCACGCCGCCGGCCGGCGAGGTGCTGGCCGAACTTGACGCTGCTGCCTGGCTGCAGGAGCCGTGCCGTTTCTCGGGGGCGTTCTGCGCCGGGTTGTTCAACTGGAACGGCCAGCCGCTGGTGGCAATCGCCTATCCCCGTCATACACCGTCACAGGTTGACGATGCGGGAGAAGTGCGCGCGGCACTGCCTGTGCCCGAGTACACCGGTCAGCTTGTGCTCGACGCCTTCGTCAATGACACACGTGTGGAGAACCGGTATCCTGGGCACCGTTATATGCAGCTCTGGGTGAACGATCAACTGCTCTGGGAAGACGACATCGCCCCGAGCCGCGCTGGAAGCGAGTGGATTTCGCGGGACGTGACGGAACTGGCCCGGTCCAGCAAGGCGCTGCAACTCCGCTTCCGCGTCCTCGATAGACGCCCAGTGGGCGATCATCTGTCCATCGCCTTCCTGGGTCCAGTCCGGCTGCGCGCCGCAGGGACACAGGCTACCCCGCCGTGATCTGCTGGCCGCGCCGTGGTGACACTCCCCACGATGGTCAGAATCCCGACGCACCGAATAAGATGTGCATTCATGGCAATGTCTCAAGGATATCCGACCGCTTTCAGCTGGGCGTCAAAGTCGGTCGGTAATTCGGTCAGCGGCTGGGAAATGTCACTGCCGGCGAAGCGGAGCAGATTGCGGAGCAATCGATCCGCCTGCGGCACTTGTCCCAGATTGTCCCGAATGCGGAGCGAGTTGAGGATGAACCGGCCGTCGCCGAACGTGTAGACGCCAACCATCAGCCCGGACTGGTAGCCCCACGCAGCGTTGATTGCGCCGGCTACCGGATCCGCCGCGGGCTCGATGTCCGCGAAGACAAGGTCGGGGATCAGTTCACGGTAATCGCCATAGTCCATGACGCCGCCGGCTGGAAGACCGGCGAAGATCGGGTGACGCTTGCACCATTCATCGGCATGATACAGCCAGCGGGGGACGCTGGTCACAGTGCCCTTGGTCTGGAGCGGCAGCCAGCCCGTGGATTCGTCCCCGCGCGCATAGGTGTCCGTGGTCAGGAACACGACCGTTGACCCGCGCGCCATCCGCTGGGCGAGGTCCGGGAACAGGACCGCCGGATCGATCGTGGGCCGTCCGGAACACAGGATTACCTCACGCTGTGTCTGCGCTCCAGGCTGGTACGGGCGATGGGCAATACCGTGATTGGTGAGCCATGTGGCGAGATCCTGATCGTCGCTCATCAGCACGATCTCCTGCTCCACCGGCGGCATCTCCGACGGCAGTACGTCGACGAAAAACTGGATCTCTTCGCCACACGCTACCGCTCGTTCTTCGAAGGTAGCGATGAAGCGATACCGGCCCGGCGGCCCATCGACGACGACGTCTTCGGCGAATGCCTGTTGCACCATCGGCGGCTCGTTTCCGGGAGCGGCCTCTGGCACGGTGACCGTGATGGTCTTGTCGAAGACCCGCGTCAGTTCGGGCCCGATGACCTGCAGGCGAACCGGGTAGCTGCCCGGTCGCAGCGCGTCTTCGTTTACCAGTACCGCCTCCAGCTTCACCGGACGACCGCGATAAACGTTCTGCGGTTCGGCAAACAGGCACCAACGCACCGGCGCCCAGACATCGAAGATCGCGTCGGTGGTGCCGGGCTTGAGTTCGCGGAAAGTGGTCCAGATACCCTCGGCCGTCATGCCCTGATCGAGTGTGCCGGTAATGCTGTGGGCGATGCAGGTCGGATTCGCGCGGACGGCATTGACGCTCAGCAGTCGCTGGCCGGCCATCCGAGCGATGCTCTCCCGGAAGAAGTCGTCCGGGCGCGCGAAGACTTCCTCCAGCCGGTACCGCTGCCAGTCGGCGAGGAACTGGTCCCGCCAGCTCCGGTACAACTGCGCATCTTCCACCTCCGGCTTGCCCAGCTGCTCGTACCACCGAACGGTTCGCAGCAGATCGATGGCGCTGCCGATGCCGCACTCCGAGATGAACAAAGGCGTGCCGTGACCATCGAGTGTCCGCAGCGCCTGGATGATATCGGCCGTGTGGGGTACCCGGCGATACGGATGCTGATCGCTCAGAATGTTCTCCCACACGGTCGAACCGGGGTTGCTCACGCTGCCGGCATGCTCGTCCAGTTTGCGGTGCGACAACACGGCGAACGTCGTGATGTCTGGCTGAACACTGGGCTGCAGCATGCCGTAGCTCCACGGCCCATGCGGATTCTGCTTGGCGGAAAAGTCCTGTTCAGCGTTCCACACCTGACCGGCACTGTCCTGAATCTGCACCGATAAGGCCGTGGTGTCGGCACCGTAATTCCCGTTTCCCCATCCGCAGACGCAGTCGATGGTATCGCCTTTCCGGACCTCGAATGCACCGGTGTGATCGCAGGTGGGCCCCTTCCCTTCCAGGTTGATCAGGCTCTCAAACAGCGGCCGCCCGTTGTGCAGCACGTGGACACTGGTCGTGGCCCGTTCGGCGATACTCTGGAAGGTGGCGGCCAACTGGATGCTGCCCGCCGTGTTGGCTGTCCAGCGGACGACGGCGTATTCGCCGTTCCGGCCAGGGTGAAACGCCAGCTGCCCCGGCTGCCAGGTGATGCCAAGCGCCTGGACGACAGCTTCGGTGCTGTTGTAGGTGACACACGGCTCGGTGTGTTCAGGGGGCTGCCAGATCTTGATCCCGGCGGTGCTGCCGCCCCGATGCCAGTCGCCGCTGTTGAGCAGGATCAGGCGGGTCTCGTCCAGTTTGCGCACCTCCGGCAGCACGCTCACCGCGTGCCGAAAGACGGGCCCGTCCGGCGTTTCATTCAGCAGGCCCCAGATCGTCACGCTCGGATGGTTGCGATCGCGTTTGATCATGCCGAACACCGACTCGTTGTAACGCTCCTTCATCTGCGGCGAGTTGGCCAGGCACCAGGCCGCGTACGGTTCCGCGTACACCATCAGGCCGATTTCGTCTGCCAGGTCGAGTTGATACCGCTTGGGAACGCCGGCAATGAAGCGGATCGTGTTGTACCGCATCATTTTCTGGTTGATTAGATCACGACGCAGGAAGTCCGGATCGTGCGGCATCTCCAGGCCGATGGGGCAGCAATTGCCGGTGTGCGAGCACTTCAGGTAGATCCGCTTTCCGTTGAGTCGGAAGTAACCGTGCTCCAGACGGAAATCGCGGAAACCACAGCGAACCGATTGTTCGTGTACGTCGCCGCCGGAACCTGGTTGGGAGTCCTCCAGGCACAGCCGGGCAGTCACCCGGTACAGATTCGGTTCGTTGAGTTCCCAGAGGCGATGCTGGTCCACCTGCAGCGTCGTCTCGACCAGCGTGTCGCCTGGCTGCAATTCGGGTTCCAGGAACGTGACCTTCAGTGTCTGGCCCGATCTGGCCGGGGCCACGGAGCACTGCAGCCGGGACTGCAAGGGCACACGGCCGGCATTGCGGATGTTCGCCTGCACGCGGATCTCACCCGTCTTCCAGTCGGGCCGGACATACAGGTCCTCCACCCAGGCTTGTGGAACGGTCAGGACTTCGACAGAGTCACAGATGCCCCCTTGATTCCACGAGCTGCCAGACCGGAAAGGCAGCGCCTTGTTCCGGTGAGGAATTTCGTCCAGGACGATGCCGTCCACGCGCTCATGTGTCGGGTTCAGCACCCGCACAGCCAGCCGATTCGTCTGACCCGGTTTTACAATACCGGTCACATCGAACACGAATGGTGACTCGCCGCCCTCATGCGAGCCGATGGCCACATCGTTGAGCCAGACATCGCATTTGTAGTCGACCTGCCAGAAACGCAGCAGTGTCCGTCCATCCTGGAAATGGTTGGCGGGACCGTCGAACTCCTTCCAGTACCAGGCGAGGCCGTAATAGCAGGGGAATGCGTCCTGGATGATCCAGGGCACCCGGGTCTCTTTGGCCTCCGGTTGCGGAGCGGTCCACCACTTGTCGCCCATCCCGACATTCTCGGGATCGACCGCCAGCCGCCACGCGCCATCAAGCGAAAGTACGGACGCGGCATCGGCGGCGTACGCCAGCTGCGCGGCGCTGATCACCACCAGGGCGGCACCGAAGAGATTAAGTCGCTGTTTCATCGTTGGGTCCTCAGTTGCAGTGATGGTCCTGGTGCTGCTGCGCAATCTGCCGGGCGTATTGTTTGCCGGACTGGCAGCTGCCAAACGCCTGATCGTCCGATCGTCTCGGGCAACCAAGGATCTTAACCCGAAATGAACGCGCGAGAAACAGGGAGTCGGCAAATCGTTTGTCCAGTGGGACCCGGTCCGCGAGGAGTTTCCGTGTGACGTCGAGGCTGTTTTGACTGGAACTGCGGCGGCCGGTATGTTGGGGATTCCGGTCGGCTGGCCTGGTCTTGTTTTTCCAACAGTGTTTTTCCAACAGGGAATTGCTTCGATGCAGTGCATCCAGTGGCTTGTGTGTCTGTGTGTTGCCGGAACGTCGCTCGGGTGGCACGGGGAGGCGGGCGAGGAACCGGCCGGAATGCCCGATGCGGCACTGCCCGATGTCGTCCTCACTGCTTCGGACGACCGCGTGCGCGTGCTGGCGGGTGGAGAATTGTTTGCCGAGTACGTCTTTCAGGGCTACTCGCGACCGATCGTCTATCCGATCATTGGCCCGCGACCCGGCTGCGGGTGTGACAACGGCGAACGGGCAGGTCGTCAACAGCGAAGGCGTGCGCGGTGCAGAGGTATTCGGCAAGCGTGCGCGGTGGATCGACTACTGGGGGAAGATCGACGGCCGGACGGTTGGGATCGCCATGTTTGACCACCCGGCGAACCCGCGGCATCCGACCTGGTGGATGGCACGCGGCTACGGCTACTGTGCTGCGGATCCGTTTGGCGGAGGTGCTATCGGCGGCGAGGCACCCGGCACCGGCGACATGACGATTCGTGCCGGCGAGTCGGCCACATTCCGCTACAGGCTCATGTTCCACGAAGGTGACCCGGAGATGGCGGAGATTGACGCGCGGTATCGGGGATTACGCCGAGACGAAGTGATCGTGAGGCTGGTGTGAAGAGATACTCTGAAAGGACCCCGAGATCATGCTGACGGCATTGGTGATATCTGTGTTGTGTGTTGCTGGTGAAGATGCGTTTGCCCCGCGTGTGCAGACACTTGCCGAGCACGTTGTGCGCTTGGACGCCATTGAGGTGGCGCCAGAGCAGGAGGCGGAGAAGCAAGCGAAAATGGCCGACCTGCGCACGCGGCTGGAGCAGGGTGCTGCGGACGAAGCGGCGTTCCAGGCGCTCTATCTGGCCATCGACGAGGTGCGCATGTGGCTGTGGGAGCACGCGGCAGAGCGTCCGGCGATCGCGGAAGGCACCTTTGAAGAGTCTGACGAGGCGTGGCAGGTGAAGACCCCCAGGCTCGAGCTGCGCATCATGCGCGCCGGGCTGGGCCTGGAAGTCCGCACTGCGGCCGCAGCATGGCGATTTCGCCCCTCGGCAGCGGATGATATCGTCCTCGCAGATGGGGCGGTGTCCCTGGCCGACGCTCAGCGGATTACGGCGGCGCCGTTCATGACCGGCTACAGCGCCGGCTGTATGGTGACGTGCGAGCAGTTTCCCGAGCGGCCGGATCTGGCATTCCGATGGACCGTTTCGTTGATCGGAAACGAAGTGGTGATGGACCTGGCTGGACAGGGCATGGGAACGGCGCTCAAGTGCATCTCTTGGCCCCGGTCGATTGAACTGGGCAATGCCGCAACCGATCTGACCGTGATTCCGCGCATGCAGGGGATGTTGCTGCCAGGCAATTGGCCGCAGGCCATATCGGCGGAGGACCTGGTGAACTCGCGGGCATTCTACCTTCCCTGGTGGGGGCAGATTCACGACGGGCGTGGTGTCCAGACGATTCTCGAAACCACCTCCGACGCTGGCGGCCGCTACGTGCATCCAGCCGGCGGACCGACGAGCGTGGAACCGGTGTGGTTTGCCAGCCTGGGGCAGTTCGGTCACCTGCGTACCATCCGGTATGTCTTCGACGACGCGGCGACCTACGTGACGATGGCCAAACGCTTCCGCCGGTTCGTGCGGGAACGGGGTGAGTTCGTGTCGCTCAAGGAGAAACTGGCCCGCAATCCGGCGCTGGATGAAGTGATCGGAAAGCCTGTGGTGCATCTGGGAGCGATGTATCATTTCGTGCGCGAGGCAGGCCTGTTCAACAAAGAGCGGATTGAGGCGAATCACTCGCTCAACACGTTTGACCAGCTGGCGGACGGTCTGCGAGAACTCAAAGCCAAGGGGATCGCGAATGCGTACGTGCATCTCGATGGCTGGGGATTTTACGGGTATGACAATGGGCATCCCGATGTGATGCCGGTCGGCCAGGAACAGGGCGGCTGGGGCGGGTTGAAGCGGTTTGCCGACACGTGCGAAGAGCTGGGCTACCTGTTTGCCGTGCACGATCAGTACCGGGACTTCTACCTGAACGCGGTCTCGTTCGACGAACGCCGGACCGTTACGCGGCTGGACGGCAGTCGCGATGAGCACAGCATCTGGTGTGGGGGGCCACAGACGATTCTCAGTGCGCGTTTCGCTCCGGAATATGTGCGGCGCAATCACGACCTGTTTGCGGCCCACGGCGTGAAGGTCCGGGGTGCATATCTGGACGTGTTCTCGGTGGTACCGCTTGAAGAAAGCGCCCAGAGTGGCCATCCGATGACGCGCGCTGAGTGCGCCGAGTACCGCCGCGACTGTTTCGACCTGTTGCGGGCCCGCGGGTATGTCGTCAGCTCCGAGGAGCCGACGGACTATCTGGTGCGGTCACTGGACCTGGTTCATCATGGCCCGTATTCGACATCCCCGAACATCGGCGGCGGGGCGGCGACCGGGATTCCGGTTCCGTTGTTCAATCTGGTCTACCACGATTCGCTGCTCCTGCCATGGGATATGGGCGAGGACGGCGGGTGGGGAATTCCGGGTGGAGATGCGGGACGGCTGCATTGTCTGCTGAATGCCGGGCTACCGTATGTGCATCCCGGCGCCACCAGCAAGCTGATCTCCCGTGTCCAGGAAGCCGCGGAACTGGCCCGTCGTTGCGGCACGTTGGAGATGGTCTCGCACGAGTTTCTGGATGACACGCACCGGCTGCAACGCACCACCTTCAGCGACGGAACCACTGTCACGGTGAACTTCGCTACCAAGGAGTACTCGATCGCCTACGGTACGAATCCGTGACCGATCGCCGTTGACGAACACAACGATAGTGCCATCGTCTGCCGGCGCGCTGACAGTGTCAGGAGAGAGGAGAAGGAGTGCGGCCGGAAACAGCCGGAAACAGACACTCTGACTCCTGTCTGCCCATGTGGCGCAAATAATGCAACTGGAGGCTGTCGCTGGCTCAGTTGGTGGTAGCGCTCGCCGGGTGGTTGTCTTCTTGTTCGCATTTCTTTACCGCGAAGCGGTTACACTCCGCAGCCCAGGGTCGCTGCGCAGCAGCGCACCCTGGGTTCGGTAACAATATTGCACGATACGCCGAAGGCGTTTCACAAAGGGACGATCGAAAACAGGCACTCTGACTCCAGGCGAGCCTGCGGTAGGTGCCACGCACGACGCCACGCGCGGTCGATTGCGGCCTCGGCGGTCGCCGGTCAGTTGGTTACCTTACGGCTCGGCCGCCCGATCGTGTACGGTTCGCTACCCAGGGTGCGCTGCGCAGCAGCAGCGCACGCTGGGTTCGGTAGCGGACGGGTGGTTGTCATCCCCCCCCACTGTTCTGTGGATAGTTGACGTTGGTTAGGCTCCCCCGCATAATGCACCCCTCAGCTGTGATAACGCACCGGCTTGGCAGGTGGGGTGGGACCGCCAAGCCACGGACTTGACACTACGGCGCTCGACGGTGGTTTGTATTGGCATACGCATACGTGCACCGCGCAGCGACGGGTGTCTGAAGGACGCACTTGTGACGCAGTCGTCGTTTGCGCCTCATAAGAAAAGCCTGACCACTCATCTTGCCGTCGTTTACGTTGGGCTCTGCCAGCGGCGACCGGACGCGGCGATACCGCGTCGACGTCCCCCGTTCGACAAAATAACCGTTGTGACTAATTCTCCCACGCGCGAGCAACAACGGCTCGTTTCGCGAGATGGTGACGGTGCCGCGTGGCATGTCAGCCACCGTGCTGCAATTCTCACCGGCGACTACGAATCGAGTCGATGTGATTCCCCGTTTTTCCGCAGCCTCATCGTGGCTGCATTTCATCGTTCCCTTCCCAGCCGACAGCCTCGCGGCAAAGGACATACTGATGCTCCGTAAATCGTGGAAACAACGACGTTTGTTGGCCGCACAAGCAAAGCAATTGCGACTTCGCCAACGGCAACGGATGTGGATGATGGAACGGCTGGAAGAACGTGCCGCACCAGGTTCCATGCTCGTCGACGTGCTCACGGAGTCAGGGCACTCGGTGGCTGGGGCAGAGCAGGTGGCCAGGGCGGTGGCGGCCGGCGAGTCACGCGAGGCGGCCAATAAGGCAACGACTCAAACTGTGGCGTCACGAAACGGGCTTCAGTTGTCCAACGTCGAGCAGCCGGCTGAGAACAGCGATCTTCGGGCCGCGCGGCGCGAATTCCAGCGATCGCGAAGGGATGTTGAACGTTCTAATGCCGCACCACGGCAGCCAGATAACTCGGTCAGGGACCGTGATCGAACTGTTGACAACCGCTCCCCGCAGAGTGAAGCTCGATCGCGGTCCGCTTCAACCGAAGTAACGGCCTCCTTATCCACCGATTTGGACGCGCCGCTCGACGAGTTGCTGGGCTTTGAGTTCACTGCGCAGTCCGACTCATTGAACAAAGCCGAAGCCCCGCTGCCGCGCGGTTTGGGATCTAGCAGTCAATCGAGTCAATCGCCGGAGCCGGCGCTTGACACGCATCGCGAGAGCCCTTGGGCGACACGTCCTGCGGGCGATCGTTCGAATTCCGGTTCAGGATTCTCATCCAAGTTCGATCAGGCTCCTTCGTTAAACTCAGGTTATCCTGGCTTCAGCCCATCATTGTCATCGTCGCTTCCTGCGGATGGAGCTAGTGCGTCTGCGAGCGTGGATGTGGTCACCACTGCGGGGTCTTCCCACCAAACCGCGCCAGTTGCAGTCGACAGGGTCTCTGGAAACGAATCCACCTCCTCACCAGCACCTAGCGCTGCATTCACCACTCGGTTGGGGTTCTCCGACGGCCTGGTCGGTTGGACCACGCGGGAGATGGGTGGAAGCAACACAGGGCGGGGAACGGTCACCGCCGGCAGTGCAGTTCTTCGAGAAGGAGACTCCTTCCTGGTCACGATCGAGAGGGAGTTCTTGGTGGCTGACGACGCGTTGAGTCTGTCGTTCACTTACGAGGCCTACTTCGACACGACCGATCCGGAATTGATCAAGGACGCGTTCGAGGCAGCATTGCTCGATTCCGATGGATTCTCCCTGACAAGCACGTTTCGCGCTGATCGCGATTCCTACTACAACGTGACCGAGGGATTACCGCCGGCGTTGGGTGCGGGGGCCACCGTCGAGGAGATCGACCATGCCGGGGCGCAGAGCGGTCGCGCCAATCGAGTCACACTGGACGTACGCGATGTCCCGGACGGATCGGAATCGCTGCTCGTCTTCCGACTGGTGAACAACGATTCGGACACGCAAACCTATGTCCGGATTTTTGATGTGGAGTTAACGAGGATCCAGTCGTCGTCGATCAGCGGGTTTGTATATGCGGATGTCAATAATAATGGAGTAAAGGACGCTGGCGAACTCGGTCTGCCAGGCGTCACCATCACGCTCGACGGACCCGTCGAGCGGACCATACTGACAGGCGCGGACGGTTCTTATCATTTCGATGCACTTCCCGACGGCGTGTATAGTGTCAGCCAGACGCAGCCGCCGGGCTATTTGGATGGCCTCGACACTCCGGGGCAACCGGTGCTGGGTAGCGTCGAGAATGACCGCTTCTTCGACCTGAACCTGTCGAACAACGTCTCATTGGTCGACTACAACTTCGGCGAACGGATTATTCCCGTTTCCTCCAACTCGATCTCCGGTTTCGTATACGCGGACGTTAACAATAATGGCGTGAAGGACGCGGTCGAACTGCCGTTACCGAATGTGCCCATTACGATCAGCGGGCCGGTTGCACGCATGATCTTTACGGCCGCCGACGGTTCCTACCGTTTTGACGATCTACCCGCTGGCACGTACACCATCACCGAGACACAGCCGGCGGCGTTCCTGGACGGACAGGACACGCAGGGGACGCCAACGCTCGGCTCAGTAGCGAACGATCAATTCTACAGTATCGATCTGACCAGCGATATTCACGCCACGGGTTACAACTTTGGAGAAAGGGGGCTACGGGCGGAATTAATTTCCAAGCAGCTTTATCTCGCGTCGAGTCCGAATGGCCAGCAACTTGTTACAAGCATCATGGCAGGGAAGGGCGCGAATTGGTACAGGTTCGCAGCGGACGCGGAAGGCAGCTTCGTGGCGACTGTCGGGTCATTGTCCCGTGGCAGCAGGCTGGAATTGTACTCGGCGAACTTTCAGCCGGTAGCAATCACATGCAACCAGGACACGTTGGTCGCGCAAGTAATGCAGGGCGAGAACTACGTGCTGCACGTAGCGACTGAGGCGTCGTCAAGTCCGATCCGCGCCAACCTGTCGATCACGCCGAATCGTCTGGTCCCGGGAAATGCACCTTTTGCGATCGATGTCAACGGCGACGGCTGGGTGTCACCTGTCGATGCACTGCGGGTGATCAACTATCTCAATGGGCCGGGAACCTCCAACAGCGAGTTGACCGACGCGACGCGTCCACTGGACGTGGACCGGAACGGCGTTGTTTCCCCGCGCGACGCACTGATCATCGTCAACTATTTGAATGGGCCGGGTACTCCGGAAGCGGAAGGTGATCCTTCCCCCGTGGACCTGACAATAAGCAATCTCGACACAACGGAACTGGTTTACGATGGCCAGACGCTCACGGTAGCGGGAACCATCTCGGCCAAGATTACTAATCGTTGGACTGGTGAGGTCGACCATCCATTTGAAGTGGTCTTCTTCGAGGACCTCGATGGTGACGAAGTCTACAGTGCAGGCGTCGATCGAACGCTTGGCTCCGTGACGATATCCGAGCCGATGTCGCGCGGGGAAAGCCGTACAATCTCAGCCACCATTTCGAGCGAGGTGCAATTCGTCGAAAACGCGATCTGGGCGATGGTCGATGCACAAGATGCGATCGCTGAGAAGTACGAGACTAACAACCTGACGCGAACGACAAGTGCCCTGTCTGAAGTCATTGATAGTCAGGTTGCCGATCAGCCGTGGGGTACTGTAGCCGTCGATTCGTCTACGCCGGAGAGCAGCGCCGACGTCCTTCCGGTGCGAGTGGCCGATGGCCGTTCGCTGGTCAACGCAACGCCATGGACCAGTGTCCCTTCCAGTGAGCCACTACACAGTCTTGGCAGGCGGTTTCTGGAGGTCCAGGTGCGGCCTGTCGGCTCGGAGGCAACCAGCACGCCGCGCGTCGAAGAGTTGACGGTCGCGGCGATCGCGCCTCCGACAATCACAGTGCATGGTCCGGCTGACGGTACCACGTTGTCAGCGGGACAGCAGATCGTCCTGAGTGGCACGGCTATCGCGACGACTCAAGTTGGTCCCGGACCGCCGACAACCGTCCCCAATCGCATCACGGCGGTACTGGTCAACGGCCGAGCGGTCGACGCGATCGACGCGGCGGGTAATTTCTTCATGCAGGCCACGATCGTCCCGGGCGACAACCTCTTTGAAGTGATGGCGATCGATGCCTACGGTCAACGATCGATACAGACGCTCCGCGTGGTTGGGGACACCGCGGCAGACGTCGTTGCCGAAAACCTGCTGTTTGACGTGTCGCCGTCCTTCGTCGCGGCGTACGCCCGCACATCCTTCGACGAGCGCACCGATCTGCTCCATGCGCAACTGGCGATCGAGAATGTTGGGCAGTATTCCGTGGACAATCCATTCTATGTAGGCGTGCGCGACATCAGCGATCCAACCGTGACCATCATTGGAGCGACTGGGCGAACCAAGGACGGAATGCCGTACTACAACTTCAGCGAACAGGTGCCAGGATCGTCGTTTGACGCGTCGGAGATCACGGGTTTTGTTCACGCCACGTTCCACAATCCGAGTCGGGAGCCATTCACCTATGAACTGGTTTACCTGGCCACGCTGAACGAGCCGCCGGCCTTCACGAGCGTGCCACTGCTCCAAGCCTATTTGGGACACGCCTATGACTACGATGCCGACGCCGCCGATCCTGACGGTGATGCACTGACTTATGCTCTCATATCCGCTCCGCGGAGCATGACCATCGTTCCGGAAACCGGTGCCATTGCCTGGACCGCCACCGAAGCGGACCGCGGCTTGCAGTTGGTCGTCGTCCGCGTGGAAGACGGTCGCGGCGGCGCCGCCGAGCAGCGCTTTGCGATCAATGTGAGCGACCTGCCTCCCAACCGCCCACCGGTGATTACCAGCGTACCGGTGACGGAAACAACATTGGCTGTGTCGTCCATACCGCTCTATGAATACGATGTGGAAGCCACCGATTTCGATTCTGATCCGGTGGAGTTTGTACTGACCGAGTCCCCTGTGGGGATGCAAATCGACTCGAAGTCCGGCCTCATCACCTGGACACCTACCACAGCACAGCTTGGCCCACATGTCGTCACTGTCGAGGCCCGCGACGGACGTGGCGGCATCGACCAGCAATCATACGTGGTCGAAGTGGCACCGGACCCACAGAATCACCCGCCGGTTATTGTAAGCGAACCTGCCGTGCTGTCCGTCTCTGCTGGTTCTTATCTGTATCGGGTGCAGAGTATTGATCCAGATGGCGACACACTCACTTATCAATTGACCTCTCATCCGATGGCAATGTCCATTGAATCCGGGTCCGGAATGATCCATTGGGATACGGCCAACGTTGAAGCCGGAGATTACCCTGTATCGATCCTCGTGACCGATGGACGTGGCGGCTTTGACAGTCAGACATTTGAACTGCGACTGATACACGAAAGTGGGACGGTTACTGGCACAATCTATGAAGATCTGAACCAGAACGGCTGGCGTGATTCGGAACTCATTTCTGGTGAGGCTCCTCTCGTTGTCTTCGTTGTCGATGTTTCCGGGAGCATGTCTGATGTGTTCGGAGGAACTAAGACAGGAGACCGCAATAATGATGGCAAGGAGAACACACGACTTGATGCAGTCGTTGGTGCATTCGAACTATTTCATCAGCGACTGATCGATCTAGGACTTGGGGATACAGCCAGTTTGGCCCTTGTCACCTTCAATCACTCTCGAACCGTGTTTGACTTCAACTTAGATCCAATAGTGACGGACGTAAAGTGGTCGTTAGCGGGACCATCCGGAAAGCTAGTGAGTAATCAGCGATTGGATCGCAGTGATTCCAGTAATGGGTTCTCGATGCTGGACCTTCCACCTGGAGTATACAACCTGTCGATGACAGCTGGTGGATCTGAAGTGGCGGACTACGTTTTCCGGCTAGTCGATCTGTCGTCGGCCAGTCCGTTGGTGCTGGGTGCGTCGATCGTGGGCGCGCTGGACCCGGGTATGGAGACGGATCTGTATCAGTTCACGGCAGAGGCAGGAGAGCGGGTATACTTCCAGATGGAATCGCTCGGTGGTGGCACGACCAATGGACGCTGGCGGCTAGTCGATCCCCATGGCCAGGTGCTCTTTACGCAGTCCTTGTCCAGCGACGTGGATACGCTGCAACTGGAGCAGGCGGGAACCTATACATTGTTGCTCGAAGGGCAGATTGGCGAGCCATTCCCTCGCGACTACACCTTCACGGTGCACTCGGTCGCGTATCTTTCTCAGGACTTGACCCTGGACACGGACACGCTGGGAACGTTGTCCAAACCGGGCGAACAGGACCTTTATCAGTTCACCCTCAGCGAATCGACCCGCGTGTACTTCGATGCTTTGACTAACGACAGTGGTCTG
>JAAYDI010000058.1 GCA_012729315.1 Planctomycetaceae bacterium | reverse complement strand
AGAGGCGGGGTCCCAGATGTAATCTACAGAGGCGGGGTAGAAGGCGCACAGAGCGGCGGGGTACCGCGGGGTCAAATAATCCGATCCGTTGGCCGCTTAATCCTGTCAGCTAATTTGCACCGTCGCATCATCTGTGGCGCGTGCCCGCGCGGCTGTGCGCTGGAGCCCAAAGATCGCGGTTACTGCCGGGTACGCCGCAATGTAGATGACTGGCTGGCCAGTCCGTCGGTGAGCTGTTGGGGTTTCGATCCGCGGTCAATGCAGCGCCTGTGCGACACGCTGGGGTTCCAAACGCTCCGCGGCGGCGCACCGGTCTGAGACGCCACGTCTGTCGACGCCGGCGAGGTCAATCTGGATCTGCATGATCTGGTCTGTGCGGCGGAGGAAGGCGTCGAGTACTTGGGGATCGAAGTGGGTGCCCCGCCCGCGTTCGAGCATCTCGATACACTGGTCGAACGCATAGGGTTCCTTGTAGGGGCGTTTGCTGCTCAGCGCGTCGAACACGTCGGCGACGGCGGTGATCCGCCCTTCGATAGGGATTTGCTCGCCCCGCAACCCCAGCGGGTAGCCGCCGCCGTCCCAGTGCTCGTGGTGTGTCTGAGCGATCATGGCGGCGACGGGAGTGAGCCACGCGAAGGCGTTGCTCGGCTCCACCAGCTCCAGTTGGCTCCGCGTTCCGTACGGTTCCCGGTTACCCTCGATCGAGTGCTGGATGATCCGCCGGCCGAAGGCGCAGTGCTGTTGCATGATCTCGTGTTCATCTTTCGTCAGCCGGCCGGGCTTGAGCAGGATGGCGTCCGCAATGCCGATTTTCCCCACGTCGTGCAGCAGCGAGGCCTCCTCCAGCAACTCGGCGATCTCTCGAGGCATCTGCAACTCGTGGGCGATGAGGCCCACGTACCGTCCCACACGCACAATGTGATTTGCAGTCTCGTTGTCCCGGTATTCGGCTGCCCGCGCGAGCGCCTGCACCAGGCCGCGCCGTGAAGCCATGAGTTCAGCCGTCCGCGCACGGACCTGCCGCTCCAGCCGCACCGAGTAGTTGGCCAGGTGATCGTAGTGGGATTTGACCACCAGCGCATTGCCGACCCGCAACACCAGTTCGCTCGGATCCACAGGCTTCGTCAGGAAATCGGTGGCACCGAGTTCGAGCGCCTTCTGCTTGATGCTCGCGTCGCCGACAGCCGTCAAGATCACTACCGGTATCCGGCTGATCTGACGGTCTGCCCGGATCTGCTGCAGGATCTCGATGCCACTCACTTCGGGCATCATGATGTCGAGCAGGGCGATGTCCGGCCGCTCCGTCCGGAACATTTCCATGGCCTGGGTCGCATCAGACGTAGTGACGAAACGCATGTATCCGTGACGCTGCAGGTACTTCTGGACGATCTTGATGTTGAGCGGCTCGTCGTCCATGATCATGATCTTGGCGCACTTGGTGGTATCGCGATTCACCGCCCGCTCGGTGTCTTCCGCCACAGCTTCTGACACCAGCCGCAGTGCGACCTCGAGACGCTCTGTGATGATGGGATCATCCAGTACAGTTGCAGAGTCGGAATCGTAGGTCATGCCGGGTTGCGCCCTGATTTCCGGTACGTCAGGGATGAACTTGCCTGGTCATACGGGGGGATGGATGCGGAGTACCACACATCTGCCGGTCGCCAGGCCGGAAAAACCACTCCCTGTGGAAGCATAGAGTATTGTCGGCCGTTGGCTGTGGCAGCGGATCGGGGAACCTGGCGATTCGGCGCAATATCCAGCGGTTCTGGGCTGATGTGCCGGTTATGTGTGTAGTGTCCCTTCCTCCGAGAAGACCAGTGGTGCTGGCGGCACGACGATACAGGCGGCCACCAACTCAATGTCCTCCAGCGACTCGCCGATTCGCTCCTCGGATGCCGGCAGTTTGGTCCGCTTTTCAAGCTCCCGGGCCAGGTCGGTGAGTTCCTGGAAGCCGGCCATGCCACCGGACCCTTTGAGCCAGTGTGCCAGGCGGGCCAGCTCCTCGTAGTCCCCGGCCTCGAATGCTGTTCGCATGGCCGCCAGTTGCTGGCGCAGACGTACCGTGAATTCCGCAATGATCTCGCAGAAGTCGGGATCATCCGCCGGCAGAGTGGAGTGGACGGGGCGGCTCCGGAGGCTGCGGAGCGACGTGGGGGCAGCGCTTGCCGGATCGGTCGGCGCAAACTCGTATCCGTCTTCACACAGTGTGTGGGTCAGCGAATTCACCAGCTTGTCCATGTCGATCGGTTTGGTGAGATAGCTCGTGCAGCCCGCCGCGTGGCACTTGACCTCCATGCCTTTCATGGCGTCGGCCGTGAGGGCGATGATCGGTCTGGTGAAGCCCTGCTGGCGGAGAATTCGCGTGGCAGTATACCCGTCCATGACCGGCATCTGCATATCCATCAGCACCAGGTCGAAAGGAGTCCTGCTGGCGATGTCCACAGCTTCCTTGCCGTGCCGTGCGCACTGCACGGTGGCGCCCGCACGGCTCAGCACCAGGCCGATGAGTTTCCGGTTCGAGTCTCCGTCGTCGACGACCAGGATGCGAACGCCCGGCAGCTGACCTCGAATATTGCCCTCGGCGGTTGTTTTGTGGAGGCTCTGAGTCAACTCGTCGACGGTCTCGATGCGCACATCATCCAGCGGTCCGGTCGCGATCGTGAAGACGAAGACGCTGCCGGTTCCCACTTCGCTCCGTACGGTCAGGTCACCGCCGAGTGCCTCCGCAAACCGTCGGCTGATGGCCAGCCCCAGTCCCGTGCCGCCATGCCGCTGCGTGGCAGAGGTGTCGGCCTGGACGAAAGGATCGAAGATTGTTTCGAGCGTATCGCCGGGAATCCCGATACCGGTGTCGACCACTTCGACGATCAACTGCTGAGCGTTCGAGGGTTCGCATAGCCGGGCCACGACGCGCACACCTCCCTGTTCGGTGAACTTGAGGGCGTTGCCAATCAGGTTGGTCAGCAGTTGCCGGAACCGCACGGGATCCGTCTGGACATATTCCGGAAGCCCGTCAGGCGCTTCATAGGTGAGCGCCAGCCCTTTCGCTTCGGCCTGACCGCGCAGCACGGTGACCGCTTCGTGGATGAGTTGCAGGGGCGAGCAGCGGATCCGTTCGACCTCCAGGCGCCCGGATTCGACTTTGGAAAGGTCCAGGATGTCGTTGATCAGGTTCAGCAGGTGTTCCCCGCTGGCATGGATCGTATCCAGGTACTTCTGTCGTTCGAGTTCGCTGCTTTCGAATCCGCGTCGCAGTACGTCGGTGAATCCGAGGATCGCATTCATGGGGGTGCGGATCTCATGACTCATCCGCGCCAGGAACTCGCTCTTGACCTGGTTGGCGGCGTCCGCTGCCTCCCTGGAACGGCTCAATTCATGCTGTGTCTCCTCCAGCTGCGTCACGTCTTTCAGACTCGTCAGCACCCCCCGCACCTTCCCGTCGTCGCTCGGGATCGGCGTGCAGTTGACCATGAACGAGCGGCGTTTCTCGTCCCGATCGACCAGGTGCATCATCACGCCCACCAGTGGCAACTCCTCGCGAATGGCTGTTTCCCAGGGGTACTCCAGTTGGCCGGCTACCGGGGTGAAGGCCCAGGGCAGGTCCGCCGCGCGGCGACCCATCAACCGCTCCGGTGGCTCGCCGACGATCTCGGCCAACGACTGGTTCACCAGCATGATGCGAAAGTTGTCGTCGAGCACCAGCAGGCCTTCCGTCAGCGTGTCGAGCGCTGAACGGACACGGCCTGGCACGACCTTCGAAGGATCGACATGCTGGAGCGCTTTGCGCAGGAAGAGGCTCGAAAGCAGGAACGTCACGGTCCCGACAAACACCACATACAGAACCTGACGGTTGGCGATGTGCCCCCACCAGTCTGGCGGCGACAGGGGCCGGAAGCCCAACTCCACGTCTCCCCAGTGCCGGTTGTTGACCTGGATCGGCACCGTGATCCGCGTCGGTGCCGACTTGCCATCTACAAGCGGCTGCCAGGTGGTCGCGTGGTTCCCGACGTCGACGGCGAGACTACCATCCTCGCGCCGCAAGCCGGCCGAAACAATGTCGTCGTTGCGCGCCACCATCATCTCCAGGACCGCCTGCATCTGCCGCATGTCGCACTGACACGCCATCAGCGAACTGCTGGCGGCGATCGCCTCGCACAGCTGGACGCGACCGCGCATGGCGACGGTGCGGTAGTCGGGAAGAATGCCGACATTCATCGCGATCAACACAACGCTGACCACTGTGCTCGTGATGCCAATTGCGATTCGCGATCGTGCCGAGAACATCCGCCCAGGTTCCGCATGTCAGGGTGATGCAGTCCGTCGTCCAAACATACGCCGTGGAACCTGCACGCACGAACTGCTCCAGAACTCGCGTGTGCCGGGTTCTGGAACGAACGAAGCGATGGCAGCGGCTGTCCCGTGTAATCAGGCTGCGTGCCCTGTGCTGCCTGGAGCGATCAACACAGTCCTCGTTCCCAACCCGGCAGCCTGCTGATGTCCAGAGAGGTGTCTTCCTGTCGGCTGAGGGTGACCGAGTGGTGTCCAATCGGTGGCGGTTGTGCCGCCTGGGTTGACCTTGCAGGCAGCGCGGGGCGTGCCGTTGGCGCTGAGCGAGCCGGTGAGCGGCTGGGCGAGCGGTGCGATAAAGTATGCCGTTCGCAGTGACCTTGCAGGTCGCGTCGTTGCGCTGTCCAAGCCGCCGCGCGCAAATACCGGTTTGCACGAGCTTGCCTGCAGAGCACCCTACGGCGCTGGTCGATAATCTAACCGACAAACCATCGGATGGATCCTTTGCGTATCGGGGGGACAGGACGTGCCAAGTACACCGCGCTGGCGAGCAGTTTCAATCGTGTTGATCGTTCTCGCATCGACGGTCTCGCTCGTTGCCAACGAACCGGCCCAGACGAACCGAGATCTGAAGTGGACCGGTGACTTGGAAGCTGCCTGGAACAGTGCTCGCGAGAAACAACGTCCGCTGCTGTTGTTTGTCACCATGGACGGCTGTGTCCACTGCCAGCGGATGAAACTGACGACGCTCCGGGACAAGGGGGTCCAGCAGGATCTGGAGAAAGAATTCGTCCCGGTGACGTTGAATGCGAAGGACAGGCCGGAACTGGTGAAACGTCTCCGTCTGCGACTCTTTCCCACGGTGGTGGTCATCCAGCCCAACGGGACTGTCATGGAGTCCATCACGGGCTATCAGAGCCCGAAGCAGCTGCGCGAGAAGCTGTCGGCCACGCTGCGCCAGGCCTCTCGCGAGACGAGCGCAGCGACCAAACGGTAAGCGGCCGCTGTGGCGGGGCATCGAGCGGCCAGCGGTCCTGGGCAGAGCAGGTGGGGCCACTCCACAGCTGCTCGCTGCGGCCGCAGCCAGCCCAGCAGGCTGTTTCGTCGCGGCCGCAGCCGATAGAATGAGTCGTCCGAAGTGAGTCGCTGATCCACGACCGGTACTGGTCGCGACACGTCCCGCGAAAACTGCGCCGCAACGGGAGAGCCGCAATGACCTGTGTACACCTGCGAAAACTGTATGAGCTGTGTCAGACCTACGATCTCAAACTGGGCGGAGGAGATCTGATTCATATCATCTGTCGTGAGTGCGGCGAAAAGGAAGTCTGTCCGTCGACCCTCATGGACGAACTCCCCGACGAAGGAAATCAAGGGGATGACACTACCTGCCAGTCACAGCCCGAGAAGTGAGAGAGTTGCCGGCCGACGATGATTTCCCCACGCCCTACCGTGATTTTCGATGTCGATGGTGTGCTCGTCGACTCCTATACGGCTCATTTTCACAGCTGGCTGGCATTGGCGGACGAACGTGGCTGCCATCGCTTGACCGAGGATGAGTTCCGGGCCACCTTTGGCCGTACCTCCCGGGAGATCATCCGGGAATTGTGGCCGGGACGCCAGCTGTCAACCGCTGAGATTGCGGATCTGGACGATCGCAAGGAAGAACTGTTTCGCGAGATGTTGCTTGCCGACTTCCGGCCAATCCCGGGTGTGCGGCAGTTGATCGTGTCGCTCAAGCAGGCCGGGTTCGGCCTGGCCGCCGGCTCGTCCGGACCGCCTCCCAACGTGTTGCTGACCATCGACCAGCTGCAGGTGCGAGACCTGTTTGACGTGGTGGTGACGGGGGTGGACGTGCAGCGCGGGAAGCCGGATCCCGAGGTCTTTCAGACGTGTGCCCAGCGCCTGCAAGTGCCCTGTTCCGCATGTGCCGTCGTGGAGGATGCCGTTGTGGGGGTGGAGGCCGCCAACCGGGCCGGCATGTTCAGCATTGCCTACGTAGCGCCGGGTCGAGACCGCGGCCTGTTCGCGCACGCCGGCCGGATCGTGCAGCACATGAGCGAACTGGTGCCGGAGGACATCCGCAGTACCATCCTGCAGCGGCTGGGGGTGGACTAGAGACTGTACAGAGACAGCATGAGACGTGTGCGCATCGCGATTGGCCTGGTGATCTGGCTGGCGGCCGGCGGGGCGCTGTGGTGGTGGCTCGACGGGTACCTGTTTGCGCCGCAGGCGGAAGGGCGTCGCGTGGTGACCGACCTGTGGCAGTTCGTGTCGGCCGAACGGCAGGTGGTGCGCATCCAGTTCGACGACTACTGGCCGGTGGAAGTAGGGGATCCGATCTACCGTGTCGATTCTCCTGACGTGATCGAGCAGGTGGGAGAGATCCGCCGCGTCATGTGGGTGTCCGATGTGACAGCCGCGGAGGCGGCAGCCGACCCATTGGCCGAAGCGCTCCTGTACCCGCATGCACCGCCCCTCTGCAGCGCCTCGTACCTGACGTACTACACGACTCCCACCTCGCTCGGCTGGGTACTGGAGACGATGCTGCCGCCGGCGCGCCAGCGGCAGATAGCGCAGGAAATCGCCGCCACGTACGAGGCGTATCACGCCGAGATCCTGCAGGCGCTCAGGCCGGTCGTTGTGGGAGGCTTCCTGGACGCGCTGCACGTGCTGGAGGAGGACCTGACGGTGGCTCTGTCGCGCCGGCGCGAGACGCTGGAACGACTGGCAGGACGCTACCAGGACGACGTAGTGGACCGCGAACTGATCCCGCTGCTCCGCGAACAGATCTGGCCGATCGTCCGGAAGCATGCGGAGCCGCTGGCGAACCAGGTGGGCGAGGAGTTATTCGAGCGCGCCTCGCTGTGGCGGTTCGGCTGGCGGTTTCTCTACGACCGGTCGCCGCTGCCAGAGAAGAACCTGACGCAGGCGGAATGGAACCGGTTCGTGAGTGAGGAAGGGATCCCCGTGCTCAACAGCCACGCAAACGACCTGGCTGCCGTCCAGCGTGCGGTTTTTGAGGAGGTATCCGACAACGAACTGGTGCGCGACGCGCTCCGCCGCAACCTGTCGCGCGTGGTCGACGATCCGGAGTTTCGGGCGATGGTCTGGGAGCTGTTCCGCGAGGTGCTGATCGACAATCCCCGGCTGCGCCGGAAACTGGAAGAACGCTGGAGCGGGGAAGAGGCGCGACAGGCGGTTCAGCTCGCGGCCAACTACACGGAACCGAGCGTCCGCCGTATTGGCGACATCCTGTTCGGGACACGCGAGGAGGGGATTGCGCCGGAGTTCGCGCAGGTCCTGCGCAACCAGATCCTCGACAAGGACTGCCGCTGGCTGGTGCTCGAAACACCGCGCGATGCACGCCAGCTCGAACCTGTCTCCGGCCACACGGTGCTCCGCGTCCACGCCGGCGGGTGTCCGGAGGTGAATCCGTTTGCAGTCCAGCTGCAGGGGATCCGCCCATGACCCCGACCCCCGCTCCTGCCACCACCTCCCGCTCATCGGCCGTGGACGTCGTGATCCAGGATCTGACCGTGCAGGCCGGTGCGCGGATCCTGCTGCACGAGACGTCCGCCCGGTTCGCGGCGGGCCAGGTGACTCTGATCGTCGGCCGCAGTGGCGTCGGCAAGTCGACGCTCCTGAAGGTGATTGCCGGACTGCTGGACGAACGCGAGGAAGGACTCCAGGTCACCGGTACGATCGGGTTGTACGACCAGCAGGGGCGCCTCCTGACCGGGCGGCGTTCGGTGGGAGTCGTCTTCCAGGATTATGCCCTGTTCGACGAGCTGTCGCCGGTCCAGAATGTGCGGCTGGCCCGCGCTCACTCTCCGCATCGCGCGGACGGCGACAGCCTGCTCGACCCGGCGCGGCTGCTGGAGGAACTGGGGGTGCCCGACGATGTGCCAACCCATGCGTTGAGCGGCGGGCAGCGGCAGCGTCTGGCCATCGCCCGGACCCTGGCGTACGGCCCGGACGTCATTCTCTACGATGAACCGACGTCGGGTCTGGACAGCGCGACGGCTGCGGAGGTCACGCGCGTGATCGAAGCGACGCACGCCAGGCACCCATGCACGGCGATTGTGGTCACGCACGACTACGAGGCACTGGCGCGCATCGCGGATGCCATCTACCTGATCGATCCCGGGACCCGCACGTTGCGCGCGGTGCCGCGCAGCGAATGGGGGGATCTCAGCACGCTGCTGGCCCTCAGCGGCTCGGCCACCGATGAACTGCTGCAGGTCGAAACCGGCCGCCTGCCGCGCTGGGTCGCGCAGACGGGTCGGCGGATCGCGAACGGGTTAAGCGCGACGTCCCGGCTGCTGGAGGCGTGCCTCGAGTCGATCTGGCGACTGGTTCCCGCCTGGAAGAGCCCGTGGTGGGGCGCCCGGTTCTTCCTGCATTACCTGCGCGCTGTGGCCAGCCCGTCGGCCTGGCTCTACATTGCCATCGCCGGCGCGATTATCGGGTTCGTATCGACGTACTTCACCTTCCGGTTCCTGCCCAGCGCCAACTACACCAAGCCGCTGGTGATCGAAGACCTGCTGCGCTCCATGGGCTTCGCCCTGTATCGCATCCTCGTGCCGATCCTCGCGACGATCCTCATCGCGGCACGCTGTGGAGCGGCGGTGGCGTCCGACGTGGGAGGCAAGCGCTACGGGCGGCAGATGGACGCGCTGCGGACGCTGGGGGTGGAACCGAAACGGTATCTGCTCACCGGGATTCTCTATGCCTTCCTGCTGGGCACGCCATGGCTGCTGGCGGTCAGCTACGCGTCGGCTGCCGCGACCAGTCTGGTAGTCTTCACGGCGACGCATCCGGCGCGGGGGACCTGGTTCTGGCAGCTCCATTTTCACCGCGAGCTGTCGGTGCCCGACCAGTGGCTGTATGCGGGCACCTGGTGGCTGCTGGCCAAGACCACCGCCTGCGCTGCGGGGATCGCGCTGATCGCCTACGCGCGCGGGGCCCGTCCCAAGGATTCGACCCGGGCGGTCAGTCGCGGCGTGACATCCACGATCCTGTGGGCCACACTATACGTGTTGGCCGTGCATTTCGTCTTCGCGTTTGTGGAATTCAACTAGTGTCGCACCCATGGATCTGGAGGTCAGAACTGATCAGTTGACGCGTTTCTATGACGACTGCTGCGCGGTTGACCGAGTGGACTTGCGCGTCGAGCGCGGTACGTTCTACGGTGGGACGGTGAAAGGCTCGGTCATTCCGAGCCGGTTGTAGTGGACAAATCCATGCCATGGATGGACCCATTCGCATGGACTGCCTACCTCCTCACCGTGCAGCGGTTACATACCGCAGATGGTGAGCACGCTGCTGCCGGGCTCGGCTGGCATGAAAGAAACCTTCGGTTGTAGGTTGCCCCCTTTTTGGGGATGCCAAGAAGCTGTGTTATCGGTTTGTGGCAGTTGCTGTCAACAATCACCCCTTGGTTGGCAGCATCACTTGGTCGCTGGCCTTTCCGTGCGACTGCTCGCAGCTGGCGAGAGAGTTGTAGCCACAGTTCGGCCTCTTAAACAGCGTTCTCGAAGGGTGCCGCACAATCGTTAGAGCTCGCCCAGATGGACGGCGGCGGGGCGGCAGAGGTTCTGTAGCTTGTGGAAACCGCAATTTGCAGAAACTTTGCGCCGATGATCCAGTGTGGTGGTGTTGCTTTTGTGCAACATCGCCCGGTGCGCGGATCATTGGCGAGGGAGTCGACGCGGCGATGGAATACGGCAACGCGACTTGTCGGCGCAGCACAGCCAGGCTCACGTGCGGGAGCAGGGGCCGAACGCGCGGCGCCGTCTGCTTGAGCACCTGCCTGGTCGCCCTGGTCGGTATGTGGTGGTGGGGGCTGGTGACTCCTGCCTTACAGGCCGACGATGCGTACTATCGCACGTTGCTTCCGGAGATCCCACCACCCACACCGTCACCGACCGGTCAGCCAGGGTTGTGTGACACGTTATTCAATCGCGGTCGCGTCGGTCGGCCACGCATGATTGTGCTGGCGGACAAGCCGAGGCATGCGGCGATGGCGGCGCTGGAGGATCCGTGTCTGGGGGTCACGTTCGCCGGCAACGCGTTGTCGGCGGGGGTGGAGGCCGAACAGGCCGATGTGGCCACCTGCGTGGACCTGTATTTCGAGTGCGTGACGTTCAGCTGGCATTACCTCACGTCGCGCGGCGCGTCGGCACGCCCGGAATACGAGACTGCCTGGCAGCTCTATCACAATGGTTTGGCGCGCCTGATGAACGCCGGCCAGCGGTTTGGCAGGTTGGACCCGTCCCGGGGACTGCAGGTGAACACGGCTGTCGGCTCGCTGATCATCCCGGCCATCCATCGGGGATTTGCCTGGAAGCCGGCCGACTTCACCCGCGTGGCAGTCATCGACCACACCGCTCCGCGCAAACTCCAGCGGCACTACAGCCGGCCGGGACTGGGTGTGCCGCTGGTCGTGATTCGCGATGCGCAGCACCCCGACCGGTTCTTGCATGACGTCACGCCGTTTGGCGCGACGGTGATCCTGCGTCCGAGTCTCGCCGTGCTGGCCGGCACCGCACCGCCCATCGGCGCCAACTCGTCGCACGGTCCCCTGGAGTTCTACAACCCGCTGCGCACAACGTGCGTGACCGTTGGCCAGCAACAGATCGCCCTGGCGACGGACACGTCCGCTGCGCTTGAGTATATGCTCGAGACGATTCCGTCCGGCTCCTGGGAAGTCCTGATGCAGGCCGGCTCAGAAGCGGCCGGTCAGGAGAAGCTGTATATGCTGGAACCACGCCAGCCGGGGAAGTACCCGCTGGTGTTTGTCCACGGCTTCCTCTCGTCGCCAGCCATCTGGGCGGATATCGCTAACGAGATCTGGGCCCGACCCAACCTCCGGAACTGCTTCCAGTTGATGCCGTATCAGTATCCGACCGGACGGCCGTTTGTCGAGTCGGCGGCAATCCTGCGCCGCGAACTCCAGGCCTTCGCCAAGTACTATGACCCGCAGCAGCAGGATCCGTCCATGTACAACATGGCAGCCATCGGGCACAGCATGGGCGGACTGGTCACCAAGCTCACGGTTACGCACAGTGACGATCGGCTCTGGTACGCAATCGCCAACAAGCCGTTGAGTGACATCAATGCGTCGCAGGAATCCCGCGACCGTCTGAAAGAAATGTTCTACTTCGAACCGGTCCCGTACATGCGGCGGGTGGTCTTCCTCGGTGCCCCGCACAACGGCGCGATGATGGCCAGCCGCGCCGTGGGGCGATTCAGCTCGTGTTGCGTTCCCCGTTCCACGGCCGAACGCATCGAACACAACCTGCTCATCAAACAGAATCCGGACGTATTCAGTCCGGAATTCAAGGACCGGATCCCCACCAGCATTGACATGATGGAACGATGCAGCGGCCTGCTGCAGGCGATCCAGGAACTCTGTCCGGGCGGGCACGTGCAATTGCACAACATCATCGGCACCCGATGCCTGTCACCGCTCGAAGGCTGCGGTGACGGTGTCGTCTCGGTCAACAGCGCGCAACACCCGTTCGTCTCGACCGAACGACGGATCCACACGTCGCACCGCGGTCTGCACCAGAGCGACGAGGCGATCGAGGAGATCCTGTGCATCCTCCGCCGGCACATTCTGGAGGCCAACGACGAACCGTGCGCGGACGAGCACGGCACGGAGACGGAGATTCCCGAGTGCAGCGAATTCGAGTTCGTGGATCCCTGCCCCCCGGAGACTGTCCCCGACGCGTGCGTGGAACTGCTGGACACAACGGATCCCTGCCCCGACACGTGCGTGGAACTGCTGGACACGACGGATCTTTGCCCCGACGCGGATCACATGCTGTTGAAGCTGGAGGGCCCGGAACTGTAGATCCAGGTGGCCGGCCAGCCGTTCACTTCAGATCTGCGGGGCGCACGCCAGGCCGGTGTTTGCCGAACCCCATGGGCAAGGGATCGTACGTGCCCACGATATCGACGTTCGATTGGGCGGGGATCTGCGCTTCCAGGCCGACCGCCCAGTAGCACGCGTTGACCAGCAACCGGCGCAGGCCGGCGCTGCTGAAGTCCTGCCCCGATCCCATGGTGGTGGTGAAGATGCGCGCCTGCTTGCCCGCAGCGGAGGTGTAGCTCTTGGTCCAGGCGATGGGCATCATCGGGTCGTTCTTGGCACCGGCGACCGGCTTGTCCTGCGGATCCATGCCTTCCAGGACCTGGCCGAGCACCAGAGGTTGGCTGTCACCGGGCAACGGGATCGTGACGGTGTACACGTCGGTGGGGCCGTAAATGTCACCATCCTGGATGCCGCGCAGCAGCGGATGGTCCTGCTTGCCAGGGGCGAGGACGCCGCGCGTGCTTTCCACACCATGGTTGCCGTGGTGCGCGACCCACGTCTCTCCCAACACCTGCCGGCCAAAGCCTCCATCCCACGTCTTGCTCTGCCAGGAGTACCGCGCGTAGGTGGCGTCGTCTGGAGCGTTGAATGCGTGGGTGGCGGTCCGCAGGCCCACGATCGGCCGGCCCGACTCGATATAATCGACGATCTGCTTCATCTGGTCGTCCGGCAAGTTCCGGAACCGCGTGAAGATGACCATCAAGTCAGCCGTCTGCAGCGCCTCCAACCCCGGAATGTTGTCGGTCCGCGTGGGATTGATGGTTCCGTCCTCGTCGATGGCGTACAGGACCGTGCAGCGGAACCCGTGATGCGTGGCCAGAATCTTGCCCAACTGGGTGAGGGTTTCTTCCGATCGGTACTCCTCATCTCCGCTGACCAGAACCACGTGGATGCCTTTACCCGGGCCGTCGCCGCCTGCGAAGACCACCCAGGGATCGTCGGCCACAGCCTGGCCGGAGGCACCGGAAACGATCGCGGATCCGACGATCAGCAGGGCCAGTTTCCAGAGCGTCGATGTCATGGTGCGAAAACCCTTTCCTCGCGAAGTTGACTCAATTGTACCGGGACTGGCCGGAACACCGCGTGCTCACAGGCAGCTCCCGATTGTAACATCTGTCCGGGACCTACAGGGCATACTCGGGACGCTGCGGGCGGCTGAGCAGGGCGGAGGCCTCTTCGTCGCCGATGAAGTCTTCTCTCACGGGGTCGAACCGCACTTTACGTCGGAGCCGCATGGCGATGTTCGCCAGATGGCATGCGCTGACCGAACGATGGTGCGACCAGACGTCGGAGATGGGCAGGCCTCCTTCCTTCACGCAGTCGAAGAAGTTCTGCATGTGGTTGCCCGGCTTCTTGCCGTGGCAGAGCTTGAGAATCTCTTCCTGCATCCACTCATTGTCCTGCTCGGTCAGCTCCTCGACCGGCTTGCCGGTCAATCCGCCCCGGTTGACCCGAATTCGACCTTCGGTTCCCGAGATGATCAACTCATTCTCGCCGCTATACAGCCGGATCTCCTTGTCGCCCTCGAACTTCATCGTGCAGTCGAAGTCGACCGCCGTGTTGAAGCCGTTCTCGATCTCGGGGAAAGTGCCGTGCCCTTCGATCTCGTAAGGCCCCGTGTGATCCACACCCAACGCCCAGCAGGCGATGTCGGTGTGGTGGACGCCCCAGTCCGTGACCTGGCCGCCGGAGTATTCGAGCCACCAGCGGAAATCGAAATTGCACCGCTGCTTGCAGTAGGGGACTTTCGGCGCCTGACCGAGCCAGAAGTCCCAGTCGAGTTCTGCCGGCGGATCGCTGTTTTCGAACGGTCCACCTTTGTCGCCCGTGCCCACGGAACTCAGCGCGCGCAGACTGCCCCCCAGCCGGCCGCTGCGCACGAGCACGACGGCCTTCAAAAACGCGTCGCTGTACTCGCTGCGCTGCTGTGTGCCGACTTGCAACACCATTCCGGTCTCCCGCGCGACCTGGCAGATCCGCTTGCCCTCGTCGACGGTCAGCGTGAGCGGCTTCTCGCAATAGACATGCTTCCCCGCCCGCATCGCATCGATGGCAATCTTCACATGCCAGTGATCGGGCGTGCCGACGGTCACGACATCGATATCCGGGCGATCGAGCAGCTGGCGGTAGTCCTGGTAGATCTCCAGCGGGCGGTCGTAGTCTTTGGCAAAGAAGCGTGCGTGCCGCAGATTCACGTCGGCCACGGCGATCATGTTGCCCAGACTCCCCGCCTGGTGCCCGATATCCGCACCACGCCCCCCATGTTCACCCGCACCCGTGTATCGATCCGTGTAGATGCTGGTGCCAATCGCGCCGACGTTCAGTTTGTCGTTCGCAGCCTCCTGTTTCGCACGCGCGCTGGAAGTGAAATACGGTACGGCCATCGCCGCACCCGTGGCAGCAGTCAGACTCTTGAGGAAATCACGGCGAGTGGATTGCTGGCGAGACATCGTGAACTGAACTCCTGGATCGGAATCCCGGACCGGTGGGCACTCGAAACACGACCACCCCAGTATACCAAGCTCAGGCAGCAGCGGAATGCAGGAAAACCGCTCGCGAACAGGGGCGGACGAACCAATGTCCAGCTTCCGCTACCCTGGGGGCTGGTCTATTGAATCTCTATTGAATCACGAGTATGTCGTGAATCGCGACCTGATCGAGGCTTAGCTGAATCGTGCCGTCCCGGTACTGGTACGGCACCGCCCGCTCGCCGGGAACCAGCTGGCAGCGCGTCGGCTCTTTGCCCCAGCGAATCGAAAGATGATCTCTGGCGGCTTGCCAATCACGCCGATCATGCCGTCACCGACGTGGCGGTAATGGACAGAGTAGGGTGCCGGCGCTTCTCCCGGCACGATTTCCGAGGCAGCATCGAGGGTTGCCCGGAAGAGCTCCTCCGGGCCAGAGCCGATCAGCAGCAGCCGGCCGCCGCGTGTGACGTAGTCGACGGCCGCCTGGTGGAATTCGGGCTCGAGGTAATCCCAGTCGGAAATGACCACCAGCCGGTATTCGTTGAGCCGTTTGATCAGTCGGCTGGCGAGCACCACATCCACGGGATACTGGTTTTCCAGAAAGGCGATGGCGGAGCCGTAGTGGGTTTTGTCCCACCAGAACAGCGGCTGGCCTTGCGCGTCCCACTTCCGATAGGTCCCTGCGGTCGACAGGCAGACGGCGATTTGTGGCACCGGCTGCGCCTTGAAGCAGACTGCCTGGCGTGCGCGGCAGAAACGGGCGACCTCGGCAAAGAGCTGGAGCTTCTCGAGATCGACGCTTCCATCGCGGACGTTTCCCGGTCCGGATTGCGAAAAGACCGCCTGATACCCGCCCCCTTGCGCGATGACGCAAGCCGCCTCGCGGATCAGTTGGATGGCAGGCTTCCGCGTTTCCGGTGGATCGAGCGTGCCGAGGTTCCACGTATGGAAACTCCACGACATCAAGTCCCACGGAAGACCCTGCGATGCGAACATGCGCGACTCGAAGCGCGATACGTCGACGCAGTTGAAGCCACAGATGTCGCCGGAGGTGAAGGCGACGTCCAGGCAGACCGGTTCCGGCATCATTGTGGAGAAGGCCCAGTTGCAGCAGAATTCGAAGTCCGGCGCGGCTTGCTTCACGGCTCCGATATAATGGCTCGCATGGTCGCGGTATGCCTGGCGATGAAAGTCGCACCAGGCATGCCAGTGAGGATCGGCAGGGGAATGCGGAATCTGCTCGATTCCGGTTGCTGCCGTGAACGCTTGCTGCGCCGCGTCACAGTGATCGACAGCCGCACGCCAGATGTCCCCATCGACCCACGTACCGTCCAGCCCGTAGTCCGTGGCCAGCTCGGTCAGCTGCGGAATCAGCAGCCGCTCCGGATAGCTGCCGAAAACGGAGATGTTCTGTTGGTCGCGACTCCCGTCGGCCAACTCCCGGCCCCAATCCGGATGCAGTTCCAGGGCCCGGTTGTCCCAGATACCGGAGTAGTGGGCGTAGAGTGAAACGCCACGCCGGGCCGTGACCTCCCGCCAGACCCGCAGCGGATCGCCCACGAAACGGTTCGCGTGGTTGCCGATCTTCGTCGGGTAGCTGGAAACGCCGGGATGACCCTTCGTGTCGATCTCGATGTAGTCGGGATGGCACGTGTCAATGATCGCGTTCACCAGCTCTACGGTCGTGTTGCCGCCCAGCGTTCCGTCGTCCATCTGCGCGTGGAAATCGAAGTGCACACCGAAGAAACAGTCTGCCCGGCGCAGCCGCGACGGCTGCGGTTCATCCGCGCGACTACTGTCGGCGCGACCAGACCCTATGAAACAAACCGCCGGCAGCAGTAGCAGACGAAGACATGACATGACCCCTGTGCCTCCTGATCATGCGTGGCGACAAATTCAAAAAGTAAACAAATGCAAGTATTCGGGTAGCGCCCCATGGATTCATTTGCTGACCAGAACGGGGGCAGTTTCCCGTCCCCGCTACCGCGTACGCCATTGTGTCATGGGGGGCTGTCGAATGCCAACGTCCCGCGCAAGGAGGTGCCCGGGCCGCGTCCTCTGGTGGCGGCCCCCCGGGATGGCAGCCGGCCAGATATGCCGGGCGCTGTCTCGGGACCCGTGGCGTCTCTCGGTCATGGGGTCGGTCTGGTCCACTGCCCGCCGCGCTCTGGCTGACAATCGTCCGGAGGAGCGGTAAGCTGGTTGCTCGACGTGTAGTTACCGGTACCGGGTTTGCGCCAAGGGAGGATTGGACAGGAGGAATGAGATGAGAACGCGCTGTACGTTGTGGGTCTGCTTGATCGGTTGGCTGATGTGGTGTGGTCAGGTGCATGCTCAGACGGTGAGTCTGGGCACCCTGTTGGATGAGATGATTGACCGGGCCGGCCTGGCGCGGTTTCCGTCGCCGGCCTACACGTGCCGCCAGGCGAGCAGCTATGATCGCGGCACGGTGGCACCGGACCAGCCGGGATGGTACGCGAACATGGACCGCAGCCATTTCGTGCGGATGGAGGAACAGGACGGGCGCAAGGAGTTCGTCTTGATGGACGAAGAGGGGCCGGGGGCCGTCGTACGGTTCTGGGCCACCTGGCATGGGCCGGGCGGCGGGCCGTTCTCGAATGGCACGCTGCGTTTCTACCTCGATGACAATCCGCAGCCGGCGATTGAAGGGCCGGCGGCCAGCATCCTCGACGGTGGGGCACTCTGTACGGGGCCGCTGTCCGAAGGGGTTTCGCCCGAGACCGAAGAGGCCCAGCGCGGGCACAATCTCTACCTGCCAATTCCCTACGCCCGGCACTGCAAGATCACCTACCAGACCGATGTGCTGGTGGATGCGGGCGCGTATAAGGGGGAAGCGCTGTACTATCAGGTCAATTACCGTACCTACGCGTCGGGTACCGCGGTCAAGACGTTTGCGATGGATCAGCTGCAGCAGGTCCAGCAGCAACTCGACAGCGTCCAGCAGCGGCTGCTCAAATCGGGCATCGATGCGGCAGCTGGAGACGATCGGCCCAGCTTCGCGGGCCCTCTGGCGGCCGGCACCACGCGCGCCCTGAAGATCGACAAGCCGGGCGCGATTCGGCAGCTGACGCTCAAACTGGCTGCCGACAACCTGCCGCAGGCGATGCGCTCGACCATCGTGGCCATCACATTTGACGGGCATCAGGCCGTATGGTGTCCCGTCGAAGCACTCTTCGGCTGCGGCTACCTCTCGCACGCCCACCGGACCTGGTGCACCGACGTGTCGGACGACGGGCTGTTGAGTTGCTTCTGGGTCATGCCCTTCGCGAAGAACTGCCGGATCGAACTGATCAACCTGTCGGGCAAACCGGTCGATGTTGTCGAGGCCTATGCGGTGGTGGGGCCCTGGACTTGGGACGACCGTTCCATGCACTTTCACGCCACATGGCGGCAACTGACCAAGGAGCGTTCGTTCAAGGAGGGAGCCACCACGCCCGAGACCGGGGCACGCGATGTGAACTACGTCGAGGTGCAGGGGCAGGGTGTGTACGTCGGCGATACGTTGACCGTCTTCAATGGAGCGGACGCGTGGTGGGGTGAAGGTGATGAAAAGGTGTATGTCGACGGGGAGTCGTTCCCGTCGCATGTTGGCACGGGCACTGAAGACTACTATGGTTATGCGTGGTGCCGGCCTGAGTTCTTCGCATCGCCATTCCATGCTCAGCCCACCGGGGCCGGTAATATTACGGCCGGATATTCGGTCAACAGCCGCTATCGGGCGCTCGATGCCATCCCCTTCACCACGTCGCTCAAGTTCGACATGGAACTGTGGCACTGGGCCGACACCAATGTCAACTACGCCCCGGCGACGTTCTGGTATGCGCGACCGGGCGCGGCGGGAAACGTCGCGCCAGACCCCGCGACCGCCGCGAAGCCCGTGGCACTGAAACGCTCGGACATCGTCGAGGTGTTTCAAGTCCCGGATGCGGTGGAAGGAGAGGGCCTGAAGACGGTCGAGGTCACGGGGGGCAAGCTGGAGAAGCAGACGGGCAGCCAGTTCCACTGGAGCAACGAGGCACAGCTCTGGTGGATCGACGGGAAAGTGGGGGATCGCCTGGTGCTTGAGTTCCCGGTCGAGCAGGCGGGACGCTATGAGATCGTCGCGAATCTGACGAAGGCGATCGACTACGCCATCGTGAAGATCTCCGTGAACGATCAGCCGCCACGGGAGTTCGATCGGTTCCACGAAGGCGTGGCCTGCGATGTGCTCTCCCTGGGTGAATTCGACCTGCCGTCCGGCGCCAACCGGCTCACCGTGGAAATCGTGGGCATGAACCCCAGCGAGAAGGCTGTCCAGCGGTTCATGTTCGGACTCGACTACCTGCAGCTTAACGCTGTGCGTTAGGCTGCCAACTGGCCATGTGGGACAGGCTGCCCGCCGGTTGTGGAAACACGGACAGGCAGGCAGCCTGTTCTGCCAGGTCTCTGTTCTGCCAGGTCTGTTGTTAGGCCTGTTGTCCGGACAGTTGCGAATCCTCTTCCCGGGGAGCCGTGCTCGTCCCTTCCGGAGACTTCAGTCCGTGCAGGGAATTCGCTTTGCTCAACAACGGCCAGCCGTAGCCGTAGAGCATGATCAGCACGAAGCAGGCCAACGGCACGATGAAGCTGCGGGACATGTCGTACCGGTCGGCTACGGCCCCCATCACCTTCGGCAGCATGGCCCCGCCCATGATGGCCATGACAATGAACGCCGAGGCTCCCTTCGCCCGTTCTCCCAGTCCAAAAATGCCCAGCGCGAAAATCGTCGGGAACATGATGGACATGAAGAAGTAGCTCAGGAACACGCACACGACGGACAGCCAGCCCAGTTTCAGGACGATCAGCAGGCAGAACAGGACGTTGAGCATCGCGTACAGGCCGACAACCCTGTGTGCGGAGACCTTGCGCAGCAGAACGGCACCGATGAATCGGCCGGTCAGGAAGCAGATGAAGCCCAAGGTCGCCAGGAAGCTTGCTGCCTGGTTGCTGAAGCACAGGATGCCATCCTGGAACGGCAGGTTGCCGGGATAGGTGTCCGCCAGCAGCATGCGGTTGAGCCGGCACCGATCGACCCCTTTGGGATCCTGTGCGAGCAGTTCTTTCGTTTCGGCCTGCAGGGGGACGCCGGCGAAGCGTTCAGGATCGTAGAGCGTAGGCTTCTTCTTCTTGGCAGAGCGCGTATCGCGTGCGACGATGTCGTCCAGATCGCGTGCCAGGTTGAACCGCACCGCATAGTCCGACGCTGCGGTGTCGTGCTGTGCCAGCGCCTGGATCGTATCCTCCGACAGCTGGCTGCTTACGAAAGCCGATACCGGATCCGACTTCTGCTGCAGCCGATCCACCAGCGATGGCAGATCCTGGATGTCGGCCTTGTCGACCCGCGTCCGGACCTCGATCAACGAATCCTGACCTTTCCTCGGTGCTGTCGCGTCTTCGTGCTTGCTCTCCGTCGCACTGGCCACGGTGTTCTGGTGCAGCCAGGCCGGCAGGGGCGGGACCTCCCAGACCATATAGTTGATGATGAAACTGAAGATGCCCGCTTGTGCCGCTACATAGAAGAACTGGGCCAGCGTCGCGCCGGAAAAATGCGGATGTGACCAGATGCTGTGATGCGACATCCTGACCACGACCGGGATGAGTATCAGTGCCAGGGTGAGGGAGACGACAATGCCCACGGCGGTCAGCACGACGAGCAGAGAATTGTCCGCAGTGATCGACAGGCCTGCCGGGTGGGGAATCCGGGACGCGATGCCCACCACATGGTCGCCCAATTCGAGCGTGTCGAGGATCAGCCACAGAATCATGCCGCAGACGCCCACCAGCACGATCGTGTTGAACCACAACAGCAAGTAGGCGGGCATGCGCGCTACCTTCCGGTCGGCGGTCGCAGAGACATCCTCGGTCGCGCCGCGCTTGCCGGTGTCATAGTCATCTTCGGTCCGGATGTCGGGGACTGGCGCGAAGAAGAACACGATGGCCAGTACCAGGACCACCACACCCACGCCGGCATAGGGAATCCACAGCGTCTCCGCGCCGGTGCTCACGCCGGACGCATCCGTGCCATAGAAGAACCTGCCGCCCGCGATCGGTCCGAGAATCCAGCCGATGCCGTTGCAGGACTGGGCCAGGTTGATGCGTGTGGCCGCGTAGCGTGGCGGTCCCAGCACGGTGGTGTAGGGATTGGCGACCGTTTCCAGGAACGTCAGGCCGGCGGCGATCACGCACACGCCCAGCAGGAATGCCCAGAACTCGGCGATGCTGGTCGCCTCGATGAACCAGAAGCCGCCCATCGCGACCATCAGCAGCCCGGCGATGATGCCCCCCTTGTACCCCAGTTTCACGGCCAGCCAGCCGGCCGGCATGGCCATCAGGAAGTAGCCGAGATAGTGTGCGAACTGGACCCAGGCGGATTGTGCCAAGGTCAGCTCCAACTCCTCCTGGAAATGCTTGTCCATGACATCGATCATGCCATTGCAGAATCCCCAGAGGAGGAACAGAGAACTGACGAGCGCGAACGTGAACATGACGTTCCGTCCGTCACTCATGACGAACATGCTTTCTTTCTTGCCATTCATGCGCGGGGTCACTTCCTCTCAAACGCACCACGGATCTCGGCCAGGGAGACGCCCAGCGTCTTGAGGGCCACCGCATCCAGGGCCGCTTCCGGCCCGGTCAGGTGGATCGTGCGATGCACGTGCGACAGGCTCTTGCCAGGAGCCAGCGCGGCGGCCGGCGACGAGGACTCGAGTTCGAAAAACGGGCCCATCGGCTTGGCGCCGGGCGCTGGCGGGCCGTCGTTATAGGCGTTGGAAGCATCGCCCGCGTAGGGATCGTCCTGCAGTTTCCAGAGCGAATTCACGTAGTCCGTCACACCGTCCGGCTGCGTGAACTGCACGACCGTCAGCACCTGGTTGTCAGAGTCGTAGCTTCCCAGTACGGCTTTGCTGCGCCGCGGGTTGACGCCAATCTTGCTGCGGTATTCGCCATCCGCCGCGAAGAAAATCACATGGTCGTTCACGACCAGCCGGTCGGGCGGGATCTGGCCGAAGTAGTCCGACGTGACCTTCGCCCCCAGTTCGCTTTCAGGCCCCGCGTTGATCGGCACCACGATCGTGGCGGAGGGAGCAGGGTTGAACATGCCCAGGATCCAGATCGAGAGGAGCCCCGTCTCTTTCTCCCAGCGATGCTGTCCCGCATTCGTGATCTGGTTGTCCGATTCGAATGCGACGAGTCGCACCGTCTCCGCCGGCTCAACTCCCAGTTGCTTCCAGGCGGTGTCGGCGTTGAGCAAACGCACCTCGCGTTGGACCGCCACGTCGAGCGTGGTCCCAGAGTAATTGGTGAGCGAGAATCGGTTGGCAAAGACCGCGCTGTCGCGTGCCGTGCGCACTACCTGGAAGGGCAGCGTGTCGATCACAGCCGGTGTCTGCCAGTCGGCCAGTTCGAACCTGGCTCCCTGGGCAAAGAAGATTGAGAACTGTCCCCCTTCCGGCCCCAGCCAGAACCGATCCTCGCCTCCAAACACATTGATGTGCGGCAGGATCTTCTGGGAGGCGATGAGTTCCCGATTGACCCAGCCGAAGCTCAGGCCGGCATCGCCGCCGGCGGTGCTGGTCATGACACGACCTTGCCAGGCGGGGACGAGCGCCACCTGGGCTTCACCCTGGCTGTCGCTCAGCACAATCAGGTCGACATACTGCTTCAAGAATGCTGTGTCTTCGCCGAACGTGGCGGCGCGCACGCCCGTGTGGAACGACACGCTGGAGACCAGGAACACAAGGGTCAGGGTGATGTGTGTGCGTTTCATGGCGCTAAGACTCTGGCTCGCATAAGGGTGAGGATCATGCACTGGATTGCCAAAGGGAACAGCCTGCTGGCCCGGCCAAGAGACGTCCAGAATATCGCGCGCCTGGGGCACGGTCAATCGGAAAGGCCGGGGCGCCCGTGGCCGGCGTGCCAGGCTGCCACCTCCTCAGGCGACCACGGGCGGGCGGCCAGCGTGAAATCCGCGACGCGGCAGGGCAGGTGTTCGCTGGTGCCTGTGAAGTGCGGATTGCCCCCCAGCGCCACGTCGCGCGCGCCCGACTGAATCACGGCCGGCACGGTCAGCGTCTCCACCGGCTGCCCGTTGACATACAGTGTCAGCTCACCAGACTGCTTCACGACGCATACGTCGTACCAGACGTCCTGAGCAACCGGCACGCCGCGTGTCGAATACGAGTTGCCCGCTTCAATCCGCGCGTAGAGCTTCTGCTGATAAACAGCGATCCGCAACGGATCGTCCATGCCGCGGCACCAGGCACTCAACACCTGCCCCAGAGCGCCTTCCACACGCTGGGCGGAAAACCGCACCGCCACCGTGTACTCCGCCTCCGGAAACGCGCGCAGCTGGTAGATGAGCATCCCGTCCGTGCCGTTCAACTCGACCGCCTGATCCGACTCGCCGTGCGGTCCCGCGGCGGATTTCCACCCGGTGGCCGCCTGCAGCGCGCCGTACTCGGGGTCCGGCTTGCCGCGCAAGTCCGCCTGGATCACCACGCCGTCGGCCCGCTGGCCGTACTCGGTGAGCAGGTCATCGGTCAGCGGCGGCAGGGCGGGGTCGATCGTGAACTGACGGATGGCCGCGGGGCTGGTCGTGGTGCCCCATTGGTTCTCTGCCACCAACCGCCAGTAATACGCCACCTGCGGCGCGAGCCGCTGCGCCTGGTCGGACGGGATCACCATGCTCCGCGCCTCGTCGAAGGGGACGTCGAGCAGCGGCTCACGCATGTCCGGTGTGCCCGCGATCTGCACGCGGATGCGGTGCGCGCCGAGCGCGGCCGTTGAACGGCGGGCGCGGAACAGCAGCCGCCCCGGAGGTACTGACGCATTGTTGTCAGGGTATTCAGGCAAAGGCGGAGGGGGACCGATCTGGTCTGCTGGCAGCCAGGATATGTAGTGGCTGCCTCGCGCACCGGCCGAAGCGAAATCGCACAGACGCACCGCAGGGCCGTCCGCCCGAGGCACGTCGACCAACACCCAGGGCAGAAAACGGCCGATCCGGACCTGGTCCGCTGCCGGGGAGGGAAGCGAGACGCGTGCCTGCTGCAGGTCCGCCGGCCGCAAGGGGGCGGGCTCGGGTGGTGCCTGGTCGTTGAGCAGTACGTCGTAGGCCAGCAGCAGCGGACCCCGATAGACGCTCATCCGGCCCGTCATCTCGCCCCCACCCGGCTCGCACCGGAAGGACATGTCGAACTCCAGCTCCACCGCGTCACCGTTGTGCCACCGGCGAGGCATGGTCAGATAGGTGCCAGGCTCCGCGGCAGCGCCCGGTTCCGCTGCGGCCCAGAGACGCCGCACCACGGTCCGGGTCGACCAAGACGGAATCCGCAGCTGCAGCGTGAACTCGCGCGGCTCACTCAACTGCACCTGCAGCTTGACTTTCCCATCCAACGGATAACGCGTCTCCTGCCGCAGCGTCACCGGCGTACCGTCGGCAAGCTGGACGCGCGCCTCGAGCGGGCCGTAGTAATTCACCGCCAGGCCGTCGCCGGTACGCATGACGGCCCAGTCGACGAGCATGCCCAGTCCGCGCGGCGCATTGACGCTGCAGCAGTTCAAGTCGGGCGTCCCGGCACGCGATTGGAAGACAATCGTGTGGTGCGATGCTTCCCGCACCCCATTCATCGGCGTGTTATACGTCCACCACGATCCGGACGGATGCTGGGCGCCGAGCATGCCGTTGAACGTGGACAGTTCAAGTTCGTCGGCGGCGAGCGGATTGCCGGTGGCGCGCAGGGCGTCCACGGTCAGCGCCATCCAGGCGATCGTGCAGCACGTTTCAATCGCGGTCGGCTCGTACGGCGTGCCGGTCGCCTGCTCGCCCGACGAGAACCCGCCGGTGTTCCGCCGATCGAGACGGCGAATGCTGTCCCAGTGATGGAGAAACGCCACGCGGTAGCGCTCGTCACCCGTGATCAGGAACAGTTCCAGCAGCCCCTGCAGGTCGGGGAGACTTTCCCACCGCGGCTTGGGAGTCCGGTAGAACTCGATGCCTGCCAGCCCGGTGCGGAAGTAGTCCCCCTCCAACTCCCAGTCCTGCTCGATCACACGCATCATCTGCAGGTAGCGATCTTCATGCGTGGTGCGGTACAACCGGCCCAACGCGTGGATGATCGCCAGGTTCATCTCCGTGGAACCGGCGTCGCGCGGGCGGCGCTCCGTGTCGAGGTAGGTCCGGCATACCAGGTCGGCCGCCCGGCGGCACCCGGCCAACGCGGCCGCGTCCCCCGTCTGCTCGTGCCACATCAGCAGCGCGAGCAGCACATGGTAGTGGCCCCAGAGGTCCCAGTGCTTGAGCAGCCGCTCCGACTGCGGAAAGGGACCGAGGTATCCGTCCTCCGCCTGGTTCTGCAGCAGATCCTGGATCACCGCCTTCACCGTGCTCTGCAGCTTCGGATCGTTGTCCAGACGCGTCGCCTGGATGGCGGACATCAGGTACTTGCCGACGAATTCGCCAGCCCAGGGGACGAGATCCGGGGCTGGCTGCCGGTCCCGCAGCTCGAACATCGCCAGCAGCCCGGGGTCGGCCGCCGGGGCGCGTGTCAACCAGCCGCTGGTGTTGACGGCAATCCGTTCTCCCACCACGCCTCCGAACTGGAAGCGGAACTGCGGAGCGGCGTCGCACACCAGTCTCGGCGTCTGGGCCCACGCGGCCGCGGCCCCCAGCATGATGAACGTCACGGTTGAACTGAGCATGTGTCGCATCACGGCGCATATCTCCTGCAGCAGTGGTAGTGGCGGTAAGCCAACTCATGCATTGAACTCAGACAGTCTTCTTTTTGATTGAACTCAGACAGTCACCTTTCGCACCTTGCACTCAGACAGTCTTCTATTTGTGGCGACCTCGCCACCGGATGTGCATTGAACTCCAGCGTTGCATGCGATTATAGGCGGCGCTGTCCGAGCCCGCCACGAGCCGCACATTGCCGGCCGGGCCCCGGAAGCCCGGCCGCGGCTGCTTTTGATCTCGGTCTCGGAGACCGCCGGTTCAGCGCGGCATCCGCGGCTCGACCGACATGTTCACGGGCACGCGTACCCACGGGTAGCGCCGCGAGACGCGGCTTACCCCGGGCTGTGATAGGGTAGGGGCGCCGCGCTACGGCTCAAAACGACAGCTCGCGTGGCGCGAACAGGTCACGAAACGCGACTTCCATCGACACACGAACAAAACGCGATTGCTGCCACGATACCAGTTGCTTTTCACGTGCATGTGGCGCAAATAATGCAACTGGAAGGTACAATCAAGAGTGTCAAGAGTGTGAACTACTTCAGCTGTCACGCCCCAGCGAGCCCTGCGGAACGCGGCTCTCCCCCCCAGGACCCGGCAGCCTGACCATTGGTGAAAGGAAGTACATGTTGCCCGCTGAAAAAGTCCTCGACCTCTACTTCCTGGATGCTCGCTGCATGCTGATCGAAATTGCCGCGCTGCTGGATCGCTATGATCGGGCGGTGCAGGGCCAGCCGGGTGAGGTGCCGTCCAGCACCGACCGCCTGGACAGTATCTACCAGGCCCTGACGCTGCTGGCGGAGCGCGACTGCACGCACGATCGCAGCGCGCGATTGCTGAATCTATTTTCTGATCTTCCGTGACGGAGCGCCCTGCATGCAGATCATTCAACCCCATTACCATGGCATCGCCCGGACAGCCCAGGACTACGAACGGATGGCCATGTCGGGCGTGGTGGCGGTGGCCGAGCCCGCGTTCTGGGCGGGGTTCGACCGGGCCTACCCCGAGACCTTCCTCGACTACTTCCGCCAGATCAGCGAATTCGAGCCGACGCGTGCGGCCCAGTATGGGATCCGCCACTTCTGCTGGGTAGCGGTGAATCCGAAGGAAGCCGAGAACCCGGCGCTGGGACGCGAGGTGCTGCGGCACATGCCGGATTTCTTCCGCCGCCCCACGGTGCTGGGGGTCGGCGAGATCGGATTTCACAAGACCACCAGGCACGAGGAGGCGATTTTCGAAGAGCAGCTGGCGCTGGCCAGCGAACATCACCAACTCGTGCTGATTCACACGCCCCACCTGCAAGACAAGGTGCGCGGCACACGCCGCACGCTGGAGATCCTGCGCCACATGCAGATCGAGCCCGGGCGCGTCTGGATCGATCATGTCGAGGAGCACACGATCCGCGAACCGCTGGAGGCCGGATACTGGGTTGGCTTGACCCTGTACCCCATCACCAAATGCTCGCCTCGCCGCGCGGTGGACATGCTGGAGATGTACGGTCGCGAACGCATCCTGGTCAATTCCTCCGCGGATTGGGGACCCAGTGATCCGTTTACGCTGCAGGAGTGTATCTGTGAATTCCGGCGGCGCGGGCACTCCCTGCAGGACGCGATCGAGATCTTCCACAACAACCCCTGTCGCTTCCTGGGGCAGAACCCGAAATTCGATATCAAACCGATCCGCATCACCGAGGAGTGAATCAGGATGAACAGCGCACCGCAGGCATTTCCTGGACGTTTTCCGACAACTCGCATGCGCCGCAATCGTCGGTATACCTGGTCGCGGGCCCTCGTGCGCGAGCACGACCTGACGGTGAACGACCTGATCTGGCCCGTGTTCATCTGCGACGGGGAGGGGCAGCGGGAGCCGGTGCCCTCCATGCCGGGTGTCAACCGCCTGTCAGTCGACTTGCTGGTAGATGCGGTGGGCGAGGCGGCGGACCTGGGGATTCCGACCGTCGCTCTGTTTCCTGCCACGAACCCCGCCAAGAAGACACCGGGTGCCGAGGAGGCCTGGAACCCGGACAATCTGATCTGCACGGCGGTCCGCGCGCTCAAAGATGCACTCGGTGACCGCATCGGGGTCCTGTGCGATGTGGCGCTGGACCCGTACACCAGTCACGGCCAGGACGGACTGGTGGAGGACAACTACGTCGTCAACGACCCGACGCTAGACGCGCTCTGCAGGCAGGCCCTGGCACAGGCCGACGCGGGCTGCGATGTGATCGCCCCCTCCGACATGATGGACGGCCGGATCGGAGCGATACGCAATGCGCTGGACGAAAACGGTTTCGAACACGTGATCATCATGGCGTATGCCGCCAAGTACGCATCCGCGTTTTACGGTCCGTTCCGCGATGCAGTCGGCTCCGCGACCAGTCTGGGGGGCGGCGACAAGAAGACCTACCAGATGGATCCGGCCAACAGCGACGAAGCGCTGCGCGAAGTGGCCCTGGATCTCGACGAAGGCGCGGATATGGTGATGGTCAAGCCAGGTATGCCCTACCTGGACGTTGTGCACCGCGTGAAGCAGACGTTTGGCGTGCCGACCTTCGTCTATCAGGTGAGTGGCGAGTATGCGATGCTCTGTGGAGCTGCTCAGCACGGTTGGCTCGACCACGACCGGGTGATGCTGGAGAGCCTGTTAGGGTTCAAACGTGCCGGTGCGGACGGGATCCTGACCTACTTCGCCGTCGCTGCTGCACGCCTGCTGCAGGCCGGCTCCTAGCGGCCGGCGGTCTCCGCGGGGCCCCGGGCCGCGCGGAGAGTTACTGAGTTGCTGTGCCGCTGGAATCCCCAAGCCCCGGAAAACGTGTGGGGCGGTTGTCGGACCGCCCCACACGATTGTGGCCTCACAGTACTGTGGACCCCGCGTACCGTGCATGCGGCCGCCTAGTTCCCACCACCGCGGCGCTGGGCGCCCGGAACGCGGCGGCGGAGCTGGGACAGGTCAAACGGCTCGCCGAGCATCTCTTTGTATTTTGCTTTCTGATCTTCGGTCAGGATCTCCATCACTTTCGCGTTCATCTTCTCCCCTACTTCTCCGAACGCGGCGGGGCCAGCATCCCGCATCGACTCCCGGAGTTCGCGCATGGCTGCCCGGATCTTCCCGGTCTGTTCCTCGGTGATCGAGAGTTCCTTGGCCAGTTCGTCGCTCACGATCGCCATGGCGCCCGACGCCTGCAGGCGGATCTGCTTCAGCCGTGCGACCTGCTTCTCGTCGAGGATTTCCGCGATCTTCTTCTCTTGTTCAGCGATTCGCGCGGCGGCCTCTTCCATCGCCTTCTCGCGTTCTTCGGTCGTCATGTCCTGGGAACTGCGGCGCTGGCCACCCTGGTTGCGGGGCGGCGCGAGTGATTGCTCGAGATTCGTCACCTGCTCGTCGGTGAGGTTGAGCTCCTTCTGGACGGCTTCGGCCCGCAGCAGCATGGCGGAACCCATTCCCATACGACCCCCGGGCCGGCCCTGACGCGGCCTGTCTTGCGCGGACGCGACCAGAGTCAACATCAGGACGGCGGCAAACGCGGACAAATGGGCTGCACGTCGATTCATGACAAACTCCCCGTGAAAAACAGACAGATTGTGTGAACGCACTCTATACGGCGCACGCCTCCCCCGCAGGAGGTGCATGCTGTCTCCGATCCCTCGGAATGAAACGCCGCGGCTTGCCGAAGGTTGCGGCCGGAAGGGCGATTCCCGGCATTTCTCGTCAGGTATTTCGACTTCGCTCCATTCTTGTTCTTGCCGCACGGTCGGCGGCTGGGGCAGCTACTTCGGGGCTGTGACAGGTTCCTGTCCGGCTGCCCAGGCACAGCCGCGGCGGATCAACTCGGCGGGGCCCGGAAGCGTGAAGGCTTTCACATCGTGTCCGAGCGGCGTGTGAAACACGCGTCCAGTGCCGTACTGGAGCACAAAGGCCATCGGATGGTCCTGGCCAGTGACATTCGAGTGGGCAGTAGCCAGGACGGTAATCGGTTGTTCGCCCGTCAGGCAGAAGTACAGCTCATCGACCGTTTCAAACGACTCCAGGCCGCGCGTCACCGGGTGGTCCTGGTTGACGATGTCCACGCGAAACGGACCGTGCGGATCGTGTGTCTGGTCTTTGTCATACACGCGTCCGGCGAGTTTCTCGAATTCTGGCCAGCCGCTCCAGGCGCCACACGAGAAGTGCAGCAGCACCAGCCCCTTGCCCTGCTGCACGAACCGCTGCAGATGTTCGGCGGCCGCCCGGCTCGGGTCGGGGCTCTCCCAGTTCATATAGTTGAGTACCACGAGATCGTACTGGTCCAGCGCCGGCGACGCGAGGAACTCCGGATCTTCAATCACCCGCACGATCATCCGCGGGTCCTGCTCGAGTATCTGCCGCACCGCCGGGGTGGTCTCTTTCCACACGTGCCCCGGATAGTCGTTGCCGGTCACAATCAGCACGCGGATCTTTGCCGCGTCGTCGGCTCGCACCCAGGCCGGCCCGGCTGCCAGAAGAAACAGGGGAAACAGAATCGCCCAACCGAACGTCCTGCTGCGCTGCATGATGATATCTCCGAGTCACTATGGTCCGAGCTGATAGCTCTGTTGTCTGCAGAAACCCTTCACGCGCACGCTGCCCTGGGGCAGCACCTCGACTGTGGCGTACGCGTTGTCGTCGGTGCCGGATCCTTCGACCAGCGCACGGAATGTCAGGTAGTGGATGCCGTTGATGTCCCGATAGTCGCCGTTGTGGTAGTGACCCTGGAACACAGCTCGCACGTGGCCGGAGCGTTCGAGCGTCTCGCGCACGGCGGCCGCGTTCTTGACCCCATAAGAATCGTCGACATCCAGACGCTGGTGCACGAACACGATGGTGGGACGTTCAGACCTGGCCAGATCGTCCTGCAGCCACTTCAGTTCTTCGGAGGGAATGCAGGAATCGGTCCAGTCGAAATTCATCCGGCCATACGGTTGTCCGTCACCGCGATAACAGGCATCCAACGCAATGTAGTGATATGCCGGTGTGTCGAAAGCGTAGTACGCCTGCTGCTGGCCGACGATTGTGAGGAATTCACTTTTCGTCAGCGTGTAGACACAGTGATTGCCGAGCACGTAGTGCTTGTCTCCCGGCAGGGACTGGAACTGGCGGTGGATGGTGCGCAGGAATTCGCTTTCCGTTTCGACCGTATCGGCACCATCGATGAGATCTCCCAGTTCGACGACGAAATCGGGCTGGAAGGAACCTAGCTGTTGCGCCGCCTCGGCGAGTTTTGCCGGTACACGGCGATAATGCCGCGTGCCTGCCGCGTCCTTGTCGGCATAGTGCAGGTCCGTCATGACGGCGAACCGGTCGGATGGCGTGGTCGACTCTGTGGCGGCTTCGAGTTGGGCGGACAGTGGTACACGGCTGCCGGCCAGCAGCAGCAACGTGCCGTGACGCACGAACGCGCGGCGTCCGAGCTGCCGGGGGCGACCCCGTCGAGCGGCGATCAGGCAGCGGTCGGGAGCGGCGGGTCGATCGGGCATGGCAGGGGTCCTTGTATGAGGATGGAGTTGCATTCTGCGCTTCCGCCGCGGCACATGCAAGGTTTTCCTGCCGCGGACGGCCCCGTTTCCCCGCCTCTCCCGGCTACTTGTCGCCGCGCGACCGCTCTGGTAAAGGGGAGCCTGCGGTGGGACCGCCCTTGCATGGATCGATCGCCGGAGAGGTGGCGGACCCGAGGGGGGAGATCCGACGTCGAACGAGCGAAAGGCGAACAAGACTGTGGCGCGAAAGAAATCCCAATCCGATGCGAAGCAGGTGGCGTGGGGGGGCTTTGATCTGAGCACGACCGGATTGGCTCTGGGGGTGCGCAGTGCAAACGGGGAAGAAGCGTATGTCCAGGCGAAGATGCGAGGCGCGACCACTTGGCGCGGGCAGCCGGCATTCGAGCTGGCGGAGACTCCCCGGCTGATCCTGATGCTGCTCGACGAGCTGGCCAGTCGGAAGTGGACCTTTGCGGACGCGACCTTCTCGTTCGCGGTGCGGCAGCACGACATGGTGCTGCTGGATGCGGCGGGCGAGCTGTTGATGCCGGCGCTCAGTTGGCAATGTCATGCGGCCGCTCAGGAAGTGCAGGAGCTGCGGCGGCAGGGGGCGGAAGCGGTGGTGGGACGCGTCGAGGAACGTTTCATCCTGCCCAAGCTCCTGTGGGCCCTCCGCCAGGAACCACGCCTCCGGAAAACGACCGCGTACGTGATGACGACCGGCGACTGGATCGCCCGGCTGCTGACCGGCAAGACGCGGCTGAGCACCTCCGACGCGTTGAGCAACGGGCTGCTTGCGCAGCGAAACAAACGGCTGGCGGCAGAGGTCATGCGGAAGGCGAAAGTGGATCCTGCCTGGTTTCCGCCGGTGATTCAGAGCGGCCGGGAGATCGGGGCGGTCACACGCCGGCACGTGCCCGGCGCTGATGATGCCTGGATGGCCTTGAAAGAGCGGCTCGCCGGATCCCGCGTGGTCAGCGGGCTGGGGGACAATCATGCCACGGGCGTCGGGTGCGGGTTGGCGGAGGATGATTTCGAGACCATGGTGATTTCGGCGGGGACCAGTGGCACGCTCAACCGGGTGTGCCCTCCCCACACGCCGCTGGCCGGCAACGCGGCCTGCTTCGAGTACTACCGTAACCGCCTGCTGCTCATGATGCTGGCCGACTGCTGCAAATGGTATGACCGGTTTGTGTCACAGCACGCGGCCTCCTATGCCGGGCGGCTGGACGATCTGAATGCCGCCGCTCTCGCGGCGGACCTGACGGGGGTACGGCGCGTGCTGCATGTGGCGGGCAAGGAAACGTATCCTCCCGACTGGGAGCGTCTGACCGTGGGCCAGCAGGCGGCCAGCACGCAACTGTCGATCATGCTCGAACTGTTGCTGCGGGCGCGCACCATGCTGGCGGAAACGCCCGCGCTCAAGTGCCCGGTGTCCACCTTCGTGCTCACCGGCGGCCTGAGCCAGTCCACCTTCTTCCAGCAGGTGTTTCACGCCGGCACGCAACTGCTCAACCCGCGCGCCAAGTTGCTGGTCAGCGCGCGTCGGGGGCCGCTCCGCTACCAGACGGCCGCCTACGGCGCGCTGTTGAACGCCATGCGCCCGGCCGATCCGCGCGCCGCCGTGAAACTGTGTCCGACGCGCGTCGCGGCACGCCCGGACGCGAGCACCCGGCGCCAGCTGCAGTATCTGCTCCAGGCGTTCGGCTTGTAGCTGCAGATCCAGCCGGGCGGCCTTCTGCCGGACGGCCGCCCGCGGACGCTGCGCTCCAGAGTGAGCGCAGCGATAAAGTGCGAGCCGGCGGACGGTGCCGCCAATTACTTCAGCAGGTTCTCGAACCAGGCGGGACCGCCCCATTTGCCGGTCACGACGATGTCCAGGTCGCCGTCCTGGTCGAGGTCAATCACGCGCATCGTCAGGCCGGAACCGATCCCCTCATCGAACGAAATGATGTGCTTGGTCCACTGCGGCGTGGGGCCGCGGTCCAGCTCGTACCAGTACACTCCGAGCGGTTCGAACGCGCCGGGATCGCCCCCGTTGTGCGCCATGAAACGCTTGCCGGTGACCAGGTCCAGGTCGCCGTCGCCATCGATGTCGGCCAGCGCCAGGGTGTGCGCCTGGCTCCAGCTGTTGTCGATCAGGTGCTGTTTCCAGGTGGGCTCGGGATCGCCCTGGCACTGTTCATACCAGTAGATGCCGTACCCGTGCGCGGTGCTCGTGATGATGTCGTTGAGTCCGTCGGCATTGACGTCGTAGACGAGGATCTGCGGAGTGTGGTCGGCCTTGCCGTCCTCGCCGCCGACCGCCAGAGGATGCTCCTTCCAGGTACCGGTCCGGATGTCGGCGGGCGCTTCGTACCAGCCGGACGGTCGCAGGATGTCGGGGCGCCCGTCGCCATTGACGTCGCCTACGCCGATCCCGAACGTGTGCTTGTTCTCGTCCGGATCGACGACATAGCGGATCAGGCCCCGTTTGCCGTCGGCATCGGTGCCCACCTCGTACCACTCGGTGGCCTTGGTCGCGGTTATAATCTCCTGCCGCTTGCCGTCCCCGTCCAGGTCCATCAATTCACCGCACTCGTAGTTGCCGTTCTTGTGCACCAGCGTGGCGTTCCAGAGTTCACCGCCAACCTTGTTGTTCGCCAGATCCCAGGTGTTGCGATACCACTCGACCTGCATGCCAAACCAGGAACAGGAGACGATATCCAGCTGGCCGTCCCCATCCACATCGAGCGGGGCGTTCATGAAGTCCCAATCGTAGCCTTTGCCCTCGTCGTTAATGTCGGTCTGGATGGACCGGATCTTGACCGGCCGGAAGTCGGGGCCGAGATAGATGAAGTTCCCCGCCACGATGTCCAATACCTGGTCGTTATTGAAGTCCCCGACATCGCAGACCTCGCCGCGGTAACTCCCCACGTGATGCAGCTTGAACTGCACTTTCTCGGCCGCCGTCACTTGGGGCACGGCGGTGGTCACAACGGCCAGGGCGACGGCAGCGGCGGCCAGTCTCGTCAGATGCGATGTACAACTCCAGGTGGATTCCCGGAAACGCGTGCAGCAGGTCTGCATCATAGTTCTCCTTCAAGGGCACGAAACAAGGTTTTCCAGTGGTAACAGCCAGGGCCCGATTGTACCATGCCGAGCGACGCGCCGATATTCTGCATGCCGCGCGCCGGCCGCTGCCGGGCGTGGTAGAGTTGCGGGACAGGTCCCACCCGACCGGGCGCTGGTGGGGCGCCACGACGCCCAGCCGAGCGGCCCCGGATGACGGAGTTTCAACAGTGCAGTGCTCTGGACGATGGCGAATGCGAGCCGGTGCCGTGTACCGAACGTGCTGGTTTCTGGCCGTAGTGGTGGTGGCCGCGGCGCCCCGGGGCCAGGCGGAAGATCCGCCGTTCCGGGAAGTGTTCTCCCGGCTCGCGCCGAAGAGCCCGGCGGAGGCCCTCGGCTGTTTCCAGCTGCACGAAGGGTTCCGTATCGAGCTGGTGTGTGCCGAACCTCTGGTGAACGATCCCGTGGCGATCGACTGGGATGCCGACGGCCGCTTGTGGGTCGTGGAAATGGGGGACTATCCGCAGGGTGGCGACGACGCGCCACGAGGAGGCGTCAAGTACCTGGAAGATCGAGACGGCGATGGCCGATACGATTGCGCCCACCAGTTCCTGGACGGTCTCAAATTCCCGACTGGTGTGATGCCCTGGCGCGCAGGGGTCCTGATCACGTGCCCGCCGGATATCCTGTACGCGGAGGACACGGACGGCGACGGGCGTGCCGACCACCGCGAAGTGCTCTACCGGGGGTTCGTGGAGGGCAATCCGCAGCACTGCGTAAACTCGCTGCGATGGGGATTGGACAGCTGGATCTACGGCTCCAACGGCGACAGCGGTGGCAACGTCACATCGCTCAAGTCAGGCGCGCAAGTTGACATCCACGCACGGGACTTCCGCATCCGGCCGGCGACGGGGGACATCGAGACACAGACGGGGATGTCGCAGTACGGCCGTTGCCGGGACGACTGGGGGAATTGGTTCGGGGGCCGCAACCTGCAGCCGAGCTGGCATTGCGCGCTGGAGGATCACTACCTGCGGCGCAATCCGTTCCTCGCGGCCCCTGATGGTTGTGTGAACTTGATGGATCCGCCCACCTGTGCGCGCGTGTACCCGATCAGTCCGACGCTGCCGCGGTTCAACGAGCTGTGGACACTCAACCGCTTCACGGCCGCCTGCGGGCTGGACATGTATCGGGACGATTTGTTCGGTCCGGAGTTCGCCACCAGCTACTTCGTGTGCGAGCCGGCGTACAATCTGGTCCATCGCAGTGTGTTGCACTCGCGGGGGACGACCTTCTTCAGCACTCGCGCACCGGAGGAAGCCACCACCGAATTTCTGGCCTCGAGCGATGCGTGGTTCCGCCCGGTGCAGGTTCGCACGGGCCCCGACGGCGCGCTGTGGGTCGTCGACATGTACCGGCTGGTGATCGAGCACCCGGACTACATCCCGGCGCGCTGGCACGCGCAACTCGATTTTGCCGCCGGGCGCGGCCGGGGACGTATCTACCGGGTGTTTCCCGCAGCGACGCGCCCGCGTCCGATACCCGCCTTGCGGGGACTGTCGACGGCAGATCTGGTGCAGGCCCTGGACGACCCGAACGGGCCGCGGCGCGATCTGGTCCAGCAGTTGCTCGAGGAGCGGCAGGACCCGCAGGCCACGGCGCTGTTGAAGCAGCTCGTGACCGGCAGCCAGCGGCCCAAGACGCGTTTGAGCGCGCTGTGCACGCTCGACGGCCTGCACGCCGCGGACAGCGACCTGCTGGTGCAGGCGCTCCGCGATCACCACGCTAGTGTGCGGCGACACGCGGTACGCATCGCGGAACCGCTGCTCAGTGACCACCCTGCGCTCCAGCAGGCCGTGCTCCAGCTGGTGAGCGATCCCGACCCGCAGGTGCGGATGCAGCTGGCGTACAGCCTGGGGGAGTGGCCGGTGCCGCGGGCCGCCGAGGGGCTGGCGGACATTGCCAGCGGGGACGCCGACGACGCGCTGCTGATGGCCGCCGTGATGAGTTCCGCGACCCCCTATCCCGACACGATGCTGGCCCGAATCCTGGACGGCGGGAGTCCGCGCGGAGCCCAGGTCACGCTGGTCGAAAACCTCCTGCGGCTGGTCCTGGAATCGCAGCAGGAGGCGGCGCTGTCGCGCGGCCTGCGGCGGATTGCCAGTGTCGTCGACGGCCAGTGCGAAACCTGGCAGTATCAGGTCATGGCCGGGCTGGTGGATGCGATTCAGTACAGCGGCGACTCGCTGAGCAACCTGTACGCGCGGAGTGCTCCTGACCTGCAGGGAGCGCTGGAGGCGACCGGCGAGCTGTTCGCGGCGGCGCGGCGCGACGCGGTGGATGCGACGCTGGATCCCGAGCGGCGGCTGCACGCGGTGCGCCTCGTCGGCCGGGGACTGGAACGCCAGGCGGACGACGTGTCCCGGCTGGCCGACCAGCTCGTGGCGGCCACCCCCGTGCAGATCCAGCAGGCGATTGTCGATGTGCTGGCGATCCTGCGCCCGGAGGACCTGCCGGACGTGCTGCTCCAGGAATGGGCCCAGCACGGTCCGGAGATCCGCCCCCGGATCCTGGACACACTGCTGCGCGAGCCGGCGTGGACCAGCGCGCTGCTCGATCGTATGGCCGCGGGGGAGGTAGCCGCGAGCGAAATCGGCGTCACCTGCCGCAGCCGGCTGATTCTGCACGGCTCGGCGGAGATCCGCCGCCGGGCCGCCAGACTGCTGGACACGCCGTCCGACGCCGAACGCCTGGAGGTGATCGAGCAATACCGGACGAAACTCACCTGGCCGGCCGACGCAGCGCGGGGACGGGCAGTGTTCCTCGCGCAGTGCGCACAGTGCCACCGGCTCGAAAATGAAGGGACTGACGTCGGGCCGGACCTGCTGGCCCTGACCGACCGGTCGCCGGAAGCCTTGCTGGTGTCGATCCTGGATCCCAACCGCATCGTCGAGCCGCGATACGTGGAGTACTCGGCAGTGACCACTAGTGGTCACGTGCTGTCCGGCATCATCGCCGCCGAGACAGGCAACGCCGTGACACTCATCGATGCACAGGCGGCCCGCCACACGTTGCTGCGGTCGGACCTGGATGAACTGGTCAGCACTGGGCGGTCCCTGATGCCAACCGGTACCGAGGCGCTGCTCGACCAGCCCCAGGAGCTGCTCGACCTGATCGCCTACCTGCGATCGCTGGAGCCCGATCCGTACGGCAGTGAGCAGGACTTGGGGGGGCGCGTCCCGTAGGCGTTTGCGGCAGTCGCGCGCGCCGCTCACGCCGCCCTGAGGTGCCGGGCAAACCAGTCGCGCGCTTTCTGCCACATGGCATCCGACAGGACGTGGCCGGTGTGGGGCTCGATGAAGCAGCTGAACTGTGCGGACGCGTTCTGTTCTGCGTAGGCGGCGGCGATACGCTCGATGCCGGCACGCACCTCCTGAATCGGGCTCCCCGCGTCCAGCTCGCCGAAGTTCAGGTGCAGCGGCCGCGGTGCGATCAGCGCCACGATGTCAGGCGTGTCGCCGAAGGCGAACAGGCCGGGGACGAAGTTGGGGAAACAGTGGATCAGGTGATGGCGGTGAATGGCCTGGTAAGTGGGCAGGCAGCAGTTGCCTACCAGGCACCGGAGCCGCGGTTCCCACGGCCCCACCAGCCAGGTGTGGGTGGCGCCCATGGAGTGGCCGTAACAGCCGATGCGCTGCGGCTGGACCTCGGGGCGTGAACACAGATAGTCGACCGCGCGCCGCATGTCGAGGATGTTCTTCCAGGCCATGCACTTGCCGGCGACCACGTATCGCAGAAACTCGTAGCGTTCGAAGTCACCTGCTTTGAGCTGTGGGGCTTGCCGCTCCTCGAAACAGAGCGCGTCGGGGCACAACACGACGTAGCCTTCGCGCGCCAGCGCGACGCCAGTGTGGTGCATCGGTTTGCCGGCCAGCCCTGCCGGCTCGCTCTTGCCCAGTTGCCACTGGCCATTGTGCTGGTGCCACACCGCGACCGCCGGTGCCGGATGGCTGGCGCTGACGCCGTCCGGGATGAGCACCAGCGCGGGGATCGGATCACCCGGCTCCGCCTCGTACGTGACCGACTCGAGCCGGTAGCCGTTCTGCTGCGTGGACTGCCGGAGCACGGGGCGCAGCGGCGGCGGATCCGGCCAGGGGCCGCCAAGGCAGGCCAGCAGCCGGGAGCGGAATTCCGTGGGGTTCATGGCACAGGTCCTCGACTCGCGTGGCAAACGGGTCTCCCAAGGGAGGGGCGCGGCCAGCTGCCTCCGGATTCTCGCGTGCACCCGGACACCCTGCAACGGGGGCCTGCGAAGTGTCGCACGTCCGGCCTATTCCAGGAATGGGAGCACAACGAGGTGTTTGGCCGAAGGCCATATTCACACATGGGAGACCATGCCGTAGGTGAGTTTGGCCTTCAGCCAAACGTGTGCTATGACTTCGATTTCCTGGGGCGTTGCCCCAGGCTACGTTGATAGTGGCCTTCGGCCAATTGCGGGATGTAACCGCTGCATGGTGAGGAGGTAGGCAGTCCATGCGAATGGGCCCATCCATGGCATGGATTT
>JAAYDI010000057.1 GCA_012729315.1 Planctomycetaceae bacterium | reverse complement strand
GACCTTCGGCCAGACGACAGCTATCCCGGTACCGCACCCCTGGTGCTGGGTCGCCAACCTGACACAGGGTTCGCAGTGAGAAGGAAACCGTTAATGCGAAGTGGCTCACCGGTGCAACAAATGTCAAACCGGCACCAGGGCCGTTTCTTCGGGCCTTTCACCACGCCAGCACGGCCCCGAATTCCTACATTCCTACATTCCTAAATTCCTAAATTCCTGAATTCCCCCCTGGTCCCTCTCCCGAGAAAGTGCGTTCCTACATCCTCCTCTCTTCCTTTCTTCTGTCGCGTCGTCAAATCGCCATTGACAGCTCTGGCCGGCGGCGACTATCGTCTGCCGCCCAGCGTGAGGGATAGTGCGCGCTGCACGCCGCGCCCCGGGAGCTGCCCGGGTCATCTGGATGCGTTGTCGGACCCAACAGTGATGCGATCATGATGCCAGCATCCGCCAGCTACTGTCACACGACTCGACTGCGGTGTCACGGGCTGACAGTGTTGCTGCTGATCGTGATCGCCTGCCACGCCGCCAGCGGCTGCGCGAGCAACCGGTATCTAAAGGTACGGCGCGTTCCCAGGAACCCGCTGGAGGGCCCACTCAACCTGCTCTCGCGCAAGGGCCCCGAACCGACCGACCGGACGCTGCAGACGTTGCGGCGATACGACCTGGAAAAGACCCAGCGGCGGAATCCGGACGCCGCGCTCCAGCAGTTGCAGGCGGAGCTTGCCCAGGAGCGATCCGCCGACATACTGCAGGCGTTATCCGAACTGACCTACATCGCCGCCTACAAGGCCGACGCTATCGGGAACAAGGAGCGGGCGCTGAATCTCTACGGCGCCACGGTGTTCCACGCTTACGACTATCTGTTCGATCCGCGGTACGACGCGCTGCGCAACCCCTATGACCCACAGTTCCGCCGCGTCTGCGACCTGTACAACACCGGCCTGGAGGCGGCGCTGCGGATCATGAACCGCAACGGGCAACTGGCGCCGGGTGAGAGCCAGATGTTCCAGACGGGGCAGGAGCAGATGCAGCTGGAGGTGGTCGCGCGGGGTTCCTGGGAAGTCGAGGACCTCGAGAAGCTGGAGTTCGTCTCCGACTATCAGATCACGGGGCTCAGGAACCACCATCACAGCTATGGTCTGGGGGTCCCCATGATCGCCGTGCGGCGCCCGTCGTCAACCGACGATCCGGTGGAGCAGTACTATCCGGCCAAGCTGACCGTGCCGGTCACGGCCTTCCTGCGTATCGTGCCCGCTCAGCCCGGCCAGCAGGCGCGCCACTGCGTGCTGGAACTGTGCGACCCGCTCGATTCCAGCACAACGCTCGTTGCCAACCGGCTGGTGCCGCTGGAAACCGACCTCAGCACGCCGCTGGGCTACAACCTCGATGCGCCGCAGAGCCGTGCCATATTCGATATCGCCACGCTCGGGCTTTTGAACCCGGTCAGCGCCGAGTCGATTCAGGGTCTGTACATGGTCGAAGCCTACGATCCGCAAAAGATTCCCGTGGTGATGGTCCACGGTCTGTGGTCGAGCCCGATGACCTGGATGGAGATGTTCAACGACCTGTTGGCCTACCCGGAGATCCGCAGCAACTACCAGTTCTGGTTCTACCTCTATCCATCGGGGCAACCGTTCTGGACGAGCGCCCAGCAGATGCGGGCCGACCTGGCGGCGGCGCGGCAGACCCTGGACCCGTCCAGTGTGAACCCGGTATTCGAACAGCTGGTGCTCGTCGGCCACAGCATGGGCGGACTGGTCTCCATGCTGCAGACGCTCGAAAGCGGCAACGATTTCTGGAGCATTCTGAGCGACCAGCCCTTTGAGGACCTGCAGGCGGAGCCGGAGGTGCGCAGCGCGATTGCCCAACTGGTGTTCTTCGAACCCAATCCGGCGGTGCACACGGTGATCACCATCGGCACGCCGCATCGCGGTAGCACCTACGCCAATGAATACACGCGGTTCCTGGCCCGGAAGCTGATCCGTCTGCCGTCACACGTGTTGGGTATCGCACAGCGTCTGCGGCTGGAGAACCCGGGCTTCTTCCGCGACACCGATCTGCTGGCGATCTCCACAAGTATCGACTCGCTGGCGCCCAACTCACCCATCTTCCCGGCCATGCTCGCAGCAGAGCGCGCACCCTGGGTCGACTATCACAATGTCGTCGGCGTCGTCCCGGAGGGTTCGTTCTGGACGCGGTTCTCCGACGTGGGCGACGGCGTCGTCGATTTCGCCAGCGCGCACCGCGACGATTTCCAATCCCAGCTCGTGGTGGAGGCGGATCACATGGCAGTCCACGCGCATCCCCGCACCATTCTCGAGGTGCGGCGGATTCTGCTCGAGCACCTGGCCGGAGTGCAGGCCCGCTCGGCCGCCCCCGCCGCGCCGCTCCAGGTACACCCGCATCCCGCCGAGGCGTCCTGGGGCGCGCCCCACGTGTCGCAGCGCGAAGTCCCCGGGGACCAGATCCTGGCGCCCGCCCACTGACGCCCCCCACCGCACGCCGATCGTGTAAGAACGACCAGCGTTCAGGACCGGCGTTGCCGGCGGGCCAGTCGATCGCGCAGTCGGGCCGCTAACTCGTACTCTTCGGCCGCCACGGCGTCGGCCAGCTGCTCCTGCAGTGTCCGCCCCACGCCGTACTCCTGCCGCAACGATTCCCGCAGTTGGCTCAACCGCTGCACCAGAACATCGTCTTCGAAACAGGTGTCCTGCTCCTGCTCACGGAACAACTGCTGCATCTGCTGCAGCCCGCGATTGACCTCGTGCACGGCCGCCACCGGACCCTGCTGCTCGAGTTCCGCCAGGGCCGAGGCCTGCGTGCGGTGGAACAGGACGAGGGGACGGTGCCGCTCGTGCGCGGCAGTCCATTGCTCGCCCGGGGAGTGCCGCCGGCAGAAGTCCATCAGGGCCAGCGTGTGATCGGCGTCGTCCACCACCGAGCGGAAAGACTGTAGCTTGAGCCAGCAGACGCGGCGATGGTAGAACTGCACGAACTCGCGATCCACCTCTCCGCACTGCTCTTCATCCAGCCGGAATGCGTCCCCCGCGGAGGCCGTGCGGCTGATCAGGTAGTCGAGATAGGTTTCATAACCGTGCGGCTGCGAGCCGTCCGGCCGCCCGTGCGTTTCCAGCTGCAGAATCCCCATGTCCAGGCGCATCTGCAACACGTCTCGACCGTCGGCACCCTGACAGAGTCGCACCTTGACCGTCGCCGGGTCGTACGCCCATTCGCGCAGAATATGATCGATGTGTTTGCCTCTCGCCATCTCAACCCACTTTGCCACGTGTCGCGGAACTGCAGCCGGTTGATTATATCAGACACCTCGGCAGCGAGAAGGCAAGACGCGGGCGATAGCGTGGCGTCCGGTCAGCCGCGCCGCAACCGCACGTCACCGGAGCGGGCGGCGGGGTGCGCGAGGTCGGGCTCCGTATCATCGCCGATCACCCGGACGCGTTCGGTGCCGGCCCGGAGCGTTTCACCCCGGTTCAGGTCCCGCCGCACCTGGTGGACATCCCAGACCAGCGCTCCCATCATCGCGACGACCCACACCAGAGATTCGATCACCAGCTGGCAGGCCAGCAACGCGATGAACGGCAGACAGATGACTCCCACCCACACGGCCGCGTACAGCCAGCCCTTCCACGACACGGGGCACAACCCCCATCCGACAGTCTTCTTCTGGAACCAGGCCGGATTACCGAACATGACGTCTCTTCCTCCCTCGATGGCGGTCTTCCGCGCAAGACGCCCGGCAGCGGCACCGGCCCGATGCAGGCGAACCCGCGCGACACAGGCAGCTATTCGCGGCGCAGCAGGCGGGCTTGGATCGCGGGGTGCCATTTTAGCGCGGGCCAGCAACGGCCGGTCAGTCGTGGGACGGTGAAAGGCTCGGTCATTCCGAGCCGGTTGTAGTGTGGACAAATCCATGCCATGGATGGGCCCATTCGCATGGACTGCCTACCTCCTCACCGTGCAGCGGTTACATCCCGCAATTGGCCG
>JAAYDI010000056.1 GCA_012729315.1 Planctomycetaceae bacterium | reverse complement strand
CTTCGGCCAATTGCGGGATGTAACCGCTGCACGGTGAGGAGGTAGGCAGTCCATGCGAATGGGCCCATCCATGGCATGGATTTGTCCACTACAACCGGCTCGGAATGACCGAGCCTTTCACCGTCCCAGGTTACGGGGCAGAACCTCGGGCAAGGTGCAGGAACGCACTTTCTCGGGAGAGGGACCAGGGGAATTCAGGAATTCAGGAATTCAGGAATTCGTGTCCGTGTGGCTTACTTGTTAGCCGTGCTGAGTCCCGTGAGGTCGCATGCTCGGAACCGGACCTTGCGATCGACGCTGCTCGGCAGTCAGCACGGCCAACAAGCAGGCCGTGCCACGCGCCCCACTGGACAGGCAAATTGGCTTGCTTGGTGAGTGCGGGAGAGGTGGAGGCCGGTGCTCTGGACGAGAAGCTGATGTATCAACACGCGACTCATTTGCAAGGTACGGCGCCTTGCCACGGCTGTCCGCTTGTCCGCTTTTCTTTACCGCGAAGCGGTTACACTCCGCGGCCCAGGGTCGCTGCGCAGAAGCGCATCCTGAGTTCCGTACCGATTATCGCACGATACGCCGAAGGCGTTTCACAAAGGGATGTCAGTGATGCCGCCCGATTGGAAACAGAGACCGGAAACAGACACTCTGATTCCAGGCGAGCCTGTAGCAGGGGAGTTCATGCTGGTGCTGGCAACCAGCGGCTCGGCCACCGCTGACACCCTGCACTATCATCTGCGCCGCGCCGTGTTCCGCTGTTCGTCGCTGAACCGCTGCCTGGCGAATGAAGTCGTGGTGAGCCTGATATCGGCCACACTGCCGCGCCCGTAACGTCAGCGCACGGTTGGACAATCACCCGATCCTGACCTCGACCTGACCGGCGAGGTCCAGGGAGATGGTATCGAAGTCGAAGCCATAGTATTGCGAACGTGTGCAGGGTACGTGTTGACCGTTGACGCTGATGTGCTGCAGTGCGGGCCCGGAGGCGAGCAGCAGCAACGTGGCCTCGCGGAGCGGCTGACCGGCCTGCAGTGTCAGTACATCGCCACCTGCGATCGCCGCCTGCACACCGCGCCGGGCCGTTTCCCACTGGTGAATCTGTCGGCTCGTCCACCATTCCAGGCCCTGCGTGCGGCCGTAGTCCACCAGGCCGGACAGTGCCTCGGCCACCAGCGGCACCTGGATATGGGCCGGATGGAACAGGAAGTGCGCGACGCCGTGATGGCGCAGCGCGGAATCGAGCAGTTGCTGGCCGTACTCCTGCGGGCAGACGACCACCAGGTCCTGGGTGAGCAGGTTCACCTCGAGCACGTTCATCAGTCGCGGCGTGTCGCACTCATCGTCGAGCGGGAAGTAGGGCTGGGAACCGCCCAGCGGAAAACCGATGGTCCCTTTCTTGGTTGGCCCGCGCGTCTGGTCCACCTGGATGCCGGCCTCTTCACACCAGCGCCAGAAGTCCAACCGGCCTTCCCAGCGCGTGTAGTGATTCTTGTTCGAGGCCAGTTGGTCAAGCCCCGCCTCCGCGAGGAGCCAGCGGTGCTGCAGCAGGAAACTCTCCTTGGACCAGGAGGTCTGCGGGCCACCCGTCATGGCGTCGTAGTGCAGGGCGATTTCGAACTCCTGGTCGTGCAGCGTGCGATAGAAGTCGCGCGGGTACCCGCCCGGATAGAGCATGCACCAGGTCGACTTGACGGCACAGCGATTCATCACGTCCAGGAGCGCCACGGCCCGTTGCGGATCGTTGCCGTCCGTGTCGTGGGACACGTGCCCCACGGCGGGGAGCCCTCGCGGCCAGTACCACAGGAGCGGCACGGCGAACCCTTGCTGCCGCGCCGCGTGCAGAATGCTGCACAGCAGGATCTCGCGCAGTTCGTCCGACACAGGCTCGAGAAACGCCGGCGTGTTGTCTGGCGCCAGCAGCTGTCTGTCGCGCTGCCAGTCGAGCACCGAGCCATCCTCGGCCTTCAGTACGCCGTCGTTGGTCATGGCCGACCCGTCCGGGGAGGGCAGCTTGTCCTGAAAGACCGGCACTCCCTGCTGCAGGTGGACGATCGAGAACAGCAGGTCCGGCGCCAGCAGGATGGCGCATCCCTGACCGAACCGATGCTCCGTGATCGCGCTGCCGCGCCTTCCCTGCCTCCCCGAGTCCAGATCGGCAAGGGACGTGGCGTCCCGGACGGTGACGGCATGGCCACCGAACACGTGCAGCGAACTCCGCAGCTCCGCGGTGATCGGATGCTGCGGCGCGGTCACCTTGAGCCATGCTTCGGACACGGGCCCCGCGGTCTGGACGCCGAACACGTCGTCCAGCCCCGACGTGCCACCCACACCGATCAGCGCCCCTCCCTGCTTCACGTATTGGCCGGCCGCGTGCCGCTCGTCCGGCGTCAACCGCAACTCGCCGGCCAGCACGATGATGGCGGGCGTCCCGCGTGCCAGCTCCGGCAGTTCGTGCGGCGCACGCTCGACGAAAAACAACCCGGCGCGCTGCAAGATCTCGCGGATGTATGGCCAGCTGCCTGCGCGCGGATTGACGTCGCGCGACGTGGGCTGAGTGATAACGGTGATCAGGGAACTGCTGCCGAGTTGGCGCGGCCGCTGGGCGTTCTCATCATCCCCGGCCACCGGCTGCGACGGCGTGACACGCGCGCTTCGCAACACAGGCTCTGCGGCCCCGGTCCGCTGTCCGAGCAGCCAGCCGCCAGCAGCCGCTGCACCCGTCAAAAACCGTCGGCGGGACGTGCGTTTGTGCTCCATAATATATGTGGTCTCCTTTCGTGAGTTCATTATAGTCGCTTCTGCGCGCCGCGCACTACAGGTGCACCAGGCGCGCCACCTCGTCTGGAGCCGCAACCTCTGGAGTTGATAGACCGCATCGGGCACGTCACAATGGCAGACAGGGCTGCGCGCGGCCGGGCGCCGCGTGCAGCGTGTGACTGTTGTCGCCAGAATCTTCCGGGAGAATCCTGCATGGCAACTCGGCGTGCGTATCAGATAGGGCTGTTGTTCGGCACAGTGTTGTTGTTGTTCGGCTCGGTGTTCGGTCTGTTCGTAGTTGGTGCTGCGAGCGCCGCCGAAGAGTACCGGATCGGTGTGAGCAAGGTGGATATCACTCCCGACTATCCGATCCGGCTCAACGGTTTCGGCTTTCGCCGGGCGGAATCGGAGGGGGTGACCCAACAGATCTGGGCGAAGGCCCTGGCGATCCGCTGGGCCGACGATGCACCCGTGCTGCTGCTGACCATCGACAGTCTGGGAGTGCGTTCAACGATGGTCGACGAGGTGTTCCAGCGTCTGGAGCCGAAGTACCACCTGCCGCGCGAGAACGTCGTATTGACCTACTCGCATTCGCACACGGCGCCCAAAGTGTGTGGTGCGAGCGACAACATCTTCAGCGAGCCGATTCCGGCCGAGCACCAGGCGCACATCGATCGCTACACGATGGAGTTGACCGATGCGTTGGAGCGCGCGGCAATCGCGGCATTGGAGGAGATGCGGCCGGGGCGTCTGGAATGGGGTACGGGGCAGTATGCTTTGGCCGCGAATCGGCGGACAGAGGGGGGACCTGTGGACCATGATCTGCCGGTGCTGGTCGTGCGGGATGCCGACAACAGCGTGCGTGCGATCTACACCAGCTATGCCTGCCACTGCGTAACCCTCTCGCACAACCAGATCAGCGGCGACTGGGCCGGTTTTGCCCAGGAGAGCATCGAGCGCCGCTATCCTGGTTGCATCGCGTTGTTCTCGGCCGGCGCCGGTTCGGACTCGAACCCGGCATCCGGAGTGGTGTACGACTGCGTGGATGTCGCCCGCGCGCAGGGCGAGGAGCTTGCGGCGGAAGTCGCGCGGGTGTTGCAGGGCTCCTTGCAGCCGATCAGCGGGCGCATCACGGCCCGGCTTGCGACGATCCAGCTCGCCTTGAATACCCCGCCAACCCGTGAAGAGCTGACGGCGCTGGCCGCGAAGGAGGGGGGAGAAGGCTACAACGCCAGCACGCAACTGGCCCGTCTGGATCGCGGCGAGCAGCTACTCCAGGCCATCGACTATCCCATTCAGACGGTCGCGCTGGGGGACCGCCTGCTGATCGTCTTCCTCGCGGGCGAGGTGTGTGTCGATTACTCGCTGCGTCTCAAGAAGGAACTCGATTCCAGCCGGCTGTGGATCAACGCCTACAGCAACGATTTCGCCTGCTATGTGCCCTCCGAGCGGCTGGTCCAGGAGGGCGGTTACGGCGGCGGCGCGGAAACGCCCTATTTCGCATTGCCCGCGACGCTCCAGGCAGGGTTGGAACAGCAGATCATCGACGAAGTACACCGGCAGGTCGGGGACGGCTGGTAGCGGATGCCGCGCGCGCCGCGGCATCTTGTGCTCCGCACAGGTCACTGCTGCGAGACCACGATCACGTCGCGCGGAGGGATCTGGAGCGTCAGGAATGCCTGGCCGTCGCTCACGCGCGGCGCCAGCAACTCGCCGGTCACCTCGTTGCGATAAGTTGCTGCGCCGTGGTGTTGGACGGCCATCACTTCCGCTGAGACGGTGCGGTAGTTGGTGTTGTAGACAGTCCAACAGGTCTTGCCCGCGCCGCTGTCCGCACCGGCGTGGAACCGGTTGGCATAGAGCCCGGACAGCAGCGTCGGCACCAGGGGCTCCACATCGTCCCCCGCGAAACACTCGCGGTTCTCGCGCAGCACGCGGCGGTTGAGCGCAATCTGGGCGCGGACTTCCGGCGCGAACCACTGGTCGCGGATCCCTTCGATCCAGATAGCCTCGCCGTTGAACAAACAGCGTTTGACCGCTTCGACGTTCGTGCCCAGCGGCTGGTCGCAACAGATGATCTCGATTGTCTTGAACGTGGGGAACGCGAAGCGGTACAGGTTCACATGGCTGGGAGACCAGTCGTCGGGGACGGATGAGATGTTGTAGGTGAAGCTGCCGTCCTGGTACTGCGAATTCACATCCGTCGGACTCTCTTCGGTGTAGATGGCCGCGTCCGGTCCGAGCGCGGCCCGGACCTGTTTGAGCATCTCACGTTCGCCCAGCACGGGCGTGACGGGCACGGGATGGTCGTGGTCCGGATTGTAGCACCAGTAGGTCGGGCCCGAGAAACCGTACTCGTCGACGTAGAATCCGACCGCGCCGGTCTGCGCGCGCACTCGCCGATAGGTGCCGGACAAATATGCCTGCCACTGCGGCACGCGCGGGCAGATGTGAAAACTCGGCGCGAAGTAGCCATACGGCTGGCCCGCGGGACCGAGCATCTGCCAGGCTGCGCCATGTGCCCGTCCCAGATTCGACTGCGGGTCGACCAGGATCCCCTCGAGATACAGGCCCACCGGGATGCCAGCCGCCTGGACTTCCTCGACGGCGCTGCGGAAGTTATCCACCCCGCCCAGGTAATCCCACGGCTCGTAGTCGCCGCACCGCCCATGGACCGGGTCCCAGCCCCAGTCGAAGAGGTGCAGGTAGTCGACGCCACCGAACGCTTCAGCGTCCGCCTCCACCACCTCTTGGAGCCGGATCGTCCGGGTGTCTTCGTGGAAGATGCCGCTCTTGGTCGGCAAGGCGAAGTGCAGAAACTGCTGGCGGAAGTTCCACACCTCACGGAACCAGCGCTTGCGTGGCGCGGCCGGTTGATACCAGCTCTGTACCCACTGCCGGTACCGCTCCAGCTGCTGGTGCCAGTCGCCTGGCTGGCAACCGAGGACGCTCCGGGGCAACTCCGCATCGTGCAGCGGCGTGTATTCGATCGCCAACCGCGCGCCGGCCACCGTCTTCTGGACCTGGTAGAACTTGGAGAGCGCCTCCAGATCCTGAGTCATCAGGTACAGGCCCGCGCCACGCGCCGGGTCGAAGGCCCCGATGATCTGCAGCGGATTCCCGGCACCTGCGTACGGTTCGCGCAGGAAGACGTTCGCGGCCGTGATGACATCTCCGCGCCGCGGACACCAGACCCAGCTTTCCGACGGCTCACCGCCGAAGGTGATCCCCTGCAGCTCCGGGAACAGGAATCTGGTCTTGGCCGGGTCCTGACCGTTGAGCTCGATGGAGGCCTGCAGTCCGATCTCCCGCGGGTCCCGCACATCGATCTGCACACTGACCTGAACTGGTGGCGAGATCTTGTCACAGTTCAGCTCGATCCGCGCGATCGCGTCCTGCGCAGCGCCTGCGGTCGTCACGCGTGTGACGACGAACTCTTCGGAGTTCACTTCGAACCCGTCACCCAGCACGCGGAACAGCGGGCCCGGCCGCACTGCCGCCTCCAGCCCCGCCCCGCTCCGGTTCGTGACCTGCTCCACACGCAGGCCGGAACTCACGCGCAGCGCCAGCGTCATCGACTCGGCACTGACCGTCAGCAGCGGACCGTCGCACGTGATGCCGACCGCAGGCACCTCGATCGGTTGACGGGCGGGCGGTGGTGAAGTGGCCGGCCGCAGTTGCGTGGTCACCGTGGCCGGTCCTGGCGTGTCGCTGAGCGTCAGCGCCACGAGCCCGAAGGCCCCGCGCCGCATGCTGTCCACAAGCGTCAGCTCCTGGAGTGTCCTGGCCGGATCCAGCGCCAGGGCGTAGGTGTGCAGCGCGCGGGAGATTGCGTGCGTGCGCGTGTCGACCGCCAGCGGAAACTGGTCCTCGGAGGTGCCATCGGTGTAAGCAATCCGCGCCACGAAACGATGCACATGCCGTACCTGGCCCGTGGCACCGGCATAGGAGGGCTCGTCCTGCAGCGGGAAGAGCGCCGCCAGGAGCAGATACGCCTCGCTGGCCTGGCCGGTCAGCGGGATGCTGATCTGTCCCGGCGGGCCGAGCGGCGTCATGATGACCGCATCGCGGCCCCCCTGTACCTGCAGCGGGATGCCCGAGGCGGTGAGGGGCCCCTCCGGGATCCAGCCGTGCAGGCCCATCCGCCGGACCAGCTCCGCACCCGACTGGTTCCCCGGCGGCAAGGCGACGGCGCGCCAACCTGCGTCCGGTGCCGACCACCCCGGCGTGTAGGGAAAGGTATCGGCCAACGCGATGACCGGCCGCTGGTCCTGGAAACGCAGCTCGGCAATCTCCAGGCAGGCGTCGTCCTCTGCCGCCTGCACCTGCACCGCCAGTGAGCGGATTTCCGGCACCGTGACGCGCGCCACCGCCACCTGCCACTGGCCGTCCGCCGTGATCTGGTTCTCGCGAATCAAATACTGCTCCTGCAACCCCGCCGGTCCACCGCCCGACGACACGTACAGCACATAGTCGTCCCAGCGGCGCAGATGCCGGCCACGATAGCGCATGACGACGTAGCGAGCGCCGCGGATCGGCACGTCCAGTTCATGCGACCATTTCGTACCCCGGTTGCCATCTTGAACCGAAAAACACCACACTCCGTCCCGCACCAGCTGATCGTGCCCGGGAGTGTAGTTCCCCAGCCACGTGGGCTGAGCGGTCCATGCGCCAGGCTCCGCCAGCTCGACGACGTGTGCCTGCACGGGAACCTCGGGCTGGTGCAGTTCGACCGCATCCTCTGGCAGCAGATCGGTACACGCCACATAGTCGACCTCCAGCACACCGGGGCCGGATTCATCGGCATAGCACTGCAGGGCAATCTGCGTGATCGGCGAACTGACGTCACAATCCGGCAGATACACCGCCAGCGTGTGCCATTGCCCGTCCACCTGGATGCCGTCGCCCAACAGCACTCGCACGCCGTCGCGACCCCGCCGACTGTCCTTGAGCCAGACCACGTAATCCGGTTTGTCGACGTCATAATGTGCGGCGCGGTAGCGGATCACCAGCCACGGCGCGAGCTCGATGTCGAGCGGCTCGTCCAGCGACCGCGACCATTTCATGCCTGTGCCCGGCGTGGGCACTGTGAAACGGCCCACACCCCCGCCGGCACTCGCCACCGGATTCTCGGCATGGGGGCTGAGCCATTCGGGCCGCGCCTGCCACGCGCGCACGTCGTCAAAGTCATCGCGCCAGGCGTCTTCGCCCCAGACCATCGCTCCCGGCCACAGTAACAGCGCGACAAACACTGCCCGGGCGCATACCCGGCCAGCGCGGCGGCACAGAAAGAATTCACGAGCCACGGCACAGTCTCCGACGGAAAACGGTCACTTTTCGATCGCCTCGGCATAGGCCTTGAGCAGGTAGGCGCGACTCTCAGTCAGCGCCGCCGTCATGGGGTCCGGTTCCGGTTCAAAATGCATGAACGGATTCACGAACCCGCTGTATCGAATGTCCGCCAGCGCGCGCAGCCAGGGACGCATGTCGGTCGGTCCGATACCCGGCAACTGCTCCGTCCCCTCCGCGTGCTGCCACGCATAGAAGAATTTCAGCTGCTCGGAGGCGAGCCGAATGGACTCTTCCACCGACTCACCGTTGAGCTGCACGTGGTAGGGCGCCAACGCGATCCCCAGCCGGGGATGACGGTTGAGGTCAGTGAATGCCTTGAACGAATCGAGTTTGTTGAGCAGCGATGCGCCCGAATGGTTCTCGATGGCCAGCGTGCAGTTGGACTGCTCAGCCAGCTCCAGTTCCGGCTTGAGCGATTCGAGGAACTGCCGCATCTGCCGCGTGAGTTCCGCGGCCGTGATGTCGGTTCCCTCGACGTTGCTGCTGCCCCGGATCACCACGCAGCCGCCGAGTTCGCCCAGCAGTCGGGCAAAGCGGCTGAACGGGGCGGAGTAGCATGAGGCGCTGGTCAGCGTCAGCTGGTTCTCGTCCAGGAGTGCCCGAAATTTCTCCAGCCCCAGCCGCTCCAGACCGTCCTCCAGATGCTCACACAACGGCCCCGCCCATTCGAAGTGGGACCACACGTCAATTCCTTGAAAACCCAGCGCGCCAATACGCCGCACGGCGTCGACCAGCGGCAACCCGCGATAGTGCAGCGACGAAGTGGAGAGCTTCATCTCCCAACGCGGCGCCGAGGCGGCTGCGGCCGCCACCGGCCACGCCGCCACGGCGGCAGCACTCGCGGCCAGGAACCGGCGCCGAGTCACACAGGCAGAGGGCAGACACGCGGTGCGATGGGCTAAGTTCATCGAGCAGCTCCTTGATGCGGTTGAAGCGATTTCAGCATCCCGACAAATGCTGCATTCTAACCGCTGCCGAGCATGACAGTCAGCCGCAGGAACCGCACAATGAACCGGCAGGTGCAGGAACGCACTTTCTTGAGAGAGCGATCAGCTTACTTGATAGCCGTGCTGAAGGAGCGGACTGGCGGGCCCAACAGCTGCGCCCGCTCGGAAACGAACCTTGCGATCGAAGAATGACGGAAACAGACACTCTGAGTCCAGGCGAGCCTGCGGCACGTGCCTCGCACGACGCCACACGCGGTCCATTGCGGCCTCGGTGGCCGCCGGTTAATTGGCTACCTTACGGCTCAGCCGCCCCATCGTGGACGATTCCCTACCCAGGGTGCGCCGCGAAACGCGGCGACCCCTGGGCTGTGGAGTGTAACGCCTTCGGCGTAGCGCCGGCTGCCGCCAAATCGCCCAGACGCTTGAAACGGTGTGAGCTGATCAACTCGGCTGCAAACGGTTGCCGATAAGTTAAGAGGTGCAGAATCTGTATTGTGGCGGAATGCGTGCACCCTGGTCGGGGGACCCGACCTCGTGCTTCAAAGTCCTTTCCCGCAGGTGGTCAGCACTATCAGGTGGTTCGGGTGGTTCGCACGATAAAGAACCGACCTATCCCGCAAACGCCCGCCTCAGTACACTTGCACGCCCTGTACCCAAGACGCTTTGCGTATAAACACTTGGCTTTGCCAGGGCGATTGGGATTTGGTTGACAACGGATGGAGACGGAGCACCGTGTTCCCTGATCGGGCGACGCGTTTGCGGTGGTGGCTTGTGGCCAGCCTCTGCTGGCTGTGCGCAAGCACCCTGTTCGCGCAGTACCCCGAGGCGCCCACGTCAGCGCCCTTGCCGGCAGTGGATCCACTGGCCCCGACACTGGTCGAGCAGCCGTTCTTCGATCTCGACGCGTACCTCGACAACGGCGGCGTCACGGGCACGATCCGCGATGACTGGCACTGGCAGCTGTTGCCGACGGACTTGATCTACAAGTCCTATCTGGCCGGAATGAAGGAACCTCGCGCCGGCACCTCGATCACGTTCATCGAGGACGATGCCCGTTTGTGGGAGGGGGTACTCGGCGCGCGCATCGGTTTACTGCGGTTCGGCGATCAGGACCCACTCCTGCCACAGGGCTTCCAGCTGGATGCCGAGGGTGCCGCCAGCGTGCGACTCGATATCGACAACCATGTGGACGTGCGCTCCACCGACTATCGGGTCGGGGTACCTCTGACCTACGGTTTCGGCATCTCCCAGCTCAAATTCGGCTACTACCATATCAGTTCGCACTTGGGCGACGAGTTTTTGCTGCAGCACCCCGGGTACCATCGTCTGAACTGGTCGCGTGACGCCCTGGTGCTGGGCTACTCGATGTACGTGACCGAAACCGTCCGCCTGTACGCCGAAGCCGGCTGGGCGTTCCGGTGCGAGATCAACGAACCGTGGGAACTGCAGTTTGGTGCCGATTGGGCACCCACCTCACCGACCGGCTTTCGCGGCGCTCCCTTCGCGGCCGTCAACGGCCACTTGCGCCAGGAAGTGGACTTCGGCGGTAACCTGACTGTCATGACTGGCTGGGCCTGGGTCACCGACCGCGACCGCCACATGCTGCGGCTGGCTCTGCACTACTACAACGGCAAGAGCAGTCAGTACTCGTTCTACGACCACTCGGAAGAAGCCTTCGGGATCGGACTCTGGTACGACTTCTGAGCGAGATGAGCCCCGCACGGCGGCCCGGGTCATTTCGGCCGGTCATTTCGGCCGGATCAGGCCAGGTTGGATATCCAGGTCCAAAGATTCGGTGGCCCCAGCGCGCAGCCGTTCCACTGCGATCGCGCCCATCACGGCGTTATCCGTGCACAATTCCAGCGGGGCAATACACAGTTCCACTCCCGCCTGCTGCGTGGCGGCGGTCAAGCGTTCGCGCAGCAACTGGTTAGCCGCCACGCCGCCCCCGACACACAGGCGTTCGAGCCCCGTGCGGCGCAGCGCGAGGAGCGATTTGGCGACCAGGCAGTCGACCACTGCTTCCTGGAAGCTGGCAGCCAGGTCGGCCACCTGCTGCGCCGGCAGGTGGAGCGTACGGAAGTCGCACCGCCCCATGCCGGTGATGGCGTACCGCACGGCCGTCTTGAGTCCGCTGAAACTGAAATCCAAACGGGCGTCGTCTTTCAGAAACGGCCGCGGCAGCGTGTAAGCGCGCGGATCACCGTCGCGTGCTGCGCGTGAGATGGCCGGGCCCCCCGGGTACGGGAGCCCGAGCATGGAGGCTACCTTGTCAAACGCTTCGCCGGCCGCATCGTCGATCGTGCCGCCGAGCCAGACGAAATCGCTCGGGCTGTGGCACCGGTACAGGGTCGTATGACCACCACTGACGATGAACCCGACACACGGGAAGACGTCCCGGCCGGTGGCCACGCGGCAGGCGTAGACGTGGGCGTGCAGGTGGTTGACCGCCACCAGCGGCTTGCGGAGCGCCACGCACAGCGTCTTGGCGGCGACCAGGCCGACCAGCAGCGAGCCGGCCAGCCCCGGAGTGTTGGCCACGGCAATCGCCGTCAGGTCGTCGAGCGTGATGCCCGCCTGGCGCACCGCCTCGTCCACCACCGGCAGAATCCGCTCGACGTGCGCGCGGGCGGCGATCTCGGGCACGACACCGCGGTACCGCTCGTGCAGCGCGTCCTGCGAGGCCACGACCGATGACAGAACTTCCAGCCGCTCGTTGACAACCGCCGCGGCCGTCTCGTCACACGTTGTTTCGAGCGTCAAGACAACGTTCATGTTCCGCTGGACTCGCCCGGAGTGTCGCCAGGCGTCTGAGCCGCCACCGGGTGGATCCGGCTCCGCAGATACTCGAGCGCTTTGTCCAGCTGGCGATCCACGAACTCCGCCGCCGGGGTCTCGGCCACATCATCGTCGGGCAACGCGGGGTCGGCCAACGCGTCGAGTTGGTTGAACCGTACACCGAGCTGCATCAGGTCGTGGTCGCTGTACCCGATCGCGTAGCCGTCGTCGGGCGTCACGCCCCATTCGTCAGACTCGGTCGCGGTCGGTGCGCGGTGAATATTCTTGCCGCTCGGGCGCTGGTACCCGGCCGTCGTCAGCTTCAGCGCGCTTCTGCCGTGCTCCAGATCGATGATGTTCTGCACACTCCCCTTCCCCCACGTGCGCTCGCCCACAATCACCGCCACCTTGTGATCCTGCAAGCAGGCGGACACGATCTCCGCCGCGCTGGCGCTGAACCGATTGACCAGCACGGCCAGCGGGAAGCCCGGGGGGATGAGCGTACCTTCCGCGCGAGCGTCCCACGGCGGCGGGTTATTGGCCCGGCCGACCACGCTCACGATGCGCCCTTCGTGCAGAAACAGGTCGCTCACCTCGATCGCCTGATTGAGCATGCCGCCCGGATTGAAGCGCAGATCGAGCACCAGCCCCTGCATGCCGTGTGCGAGCAGCTCACGGAGCACCCGCGCGAGGTCGTCCGCGGTGCCCCGGCTGAACGCCGCCAGCCGGACATAGCCGATGTTGTCATCCGCGTCGCAGAAGTAGTCCCAGACACCGTCCGCGCTGCGGCGGTACCCCAGCACCGTCGGCTGCTGAATCAGCTCGCGTTTCAACGTCACCGTCTGCGGCACCGTGTCAGCACGGTGGAGCACCGAAATCGTCACCTCCGTCCCCGGTTCTCCCGACATCAGCTTGATCGCATCGTCGATCGACAGCCCACGTGTGCTGGTCTCGGCGATCGTGAGGATGCGGTCGCCGGCGCGCAGCCCGGCGCGCCAGGCCGGCGTGCCAAACAGCGGACTGACGATCTGAATCTGCCCGTCACGTTCCGCCACCTGGATGCCGATCCCGACGAACTCCCGTTCCACCCCTTTGCGGAACTGGTCCAGTTCCGTCGGGGTGATGTAGTTCGAGTACGGATCCAGCTTCGACATCATGCCTTGAATGGCCGCTTCGACCAACTCGCGCTCCGTCACCTGACTGTCTATATAGTTGGCCCGCACCTGCTCCAGCGTGTCGGCCAGCAGGCGGATCAGTTCGCGCTCCTCCGCCACCTGCTGCGGCGTCGGCGTCGAGGGGGGCGCGGCCGCCGGCGCAGGCGCATCGCTAGCCCTGCCCGCCGCGCTGAACCCGGTCAGGACTATCCAGAAGCATCCCGCCAGGAGAACGTGTCCCGCTCTCGTTCGACACATGCGCATCCGATCGGCCCTCTTTCTTCACCTTGGTCGTGCCTGACTGTAGCTGCGCAAGTATACGGGACGCGCACCAAGCTGGCAATCTAAGTCGTTCTCTTCCAGAGACTAAGGCACACGCGCCCATCCGTACCTGCGACGCAAACAAAACAGGGGTGGCTACTGAGCGCCACCCCCGCGATGTCCGAGTCGACCGCCAAGCCGCGGTTGAGCGGCGTGGTCAACGGTCCTCAGTTGTTGTTGTTGTTGTTATTGTTGTTGTCGTCGTCGTCGCCACCAGCGCCGAAGTTGAACGTCGTGACTTCGCCGATCTGCGAGAAGAACGGGTACGGTGAGGTGCGGACGAACCGCCGGTCCGCGGAAACGACGGCCAGCGACGGATAGCCCATCAACGAGGCCCCTTGTGGCAACGTCTGAATCTGCGGCATGAAGCCCACCGGGCCTCCACCATGCCAGCCCCGCTGCTGGGCTCGTGCCCGTTGATAGCTGCGATTGGCCAGCGAATCCTCGTAGCGATTCAGCTGCCGCGACAGCGCGGCGCGATCCTCCAGCACCGGTTGCCGCTCAAGCCGCGCGATCTGCTGCGCCTCCAACTGCTCGGTACGCCGGCCGTTGGTCACGTCGAACAGTACTAGAGCGTCCTTGTCGTCCAGTTTGATCTGCTCGCGGATGTGTGGCCGATCCGGATTGCGCGTCTGAATGTCGACGGTCACCTTGCCCGCCGTGACCTTGCCCCACACACGCCGCACGAGCATGCGGTACCGGCCGCTGAACCCCTGCGGGCAGACGTACGTCTCCGTATAGCCTTCCGCGTGCTGGCCGGCCGAATACGCGTCGCCGAGCAACACGCCACCGGCTGTCGAGCGCGGCGTGTGTATCGAGCACACGGTACCGGTCGGCTCTTCCACCGTCAGGTCCACATCAGCATCGCCCGTCCAGGTGACCTTCACCACCACGTCGCGCTGCTGCGCTTGCTCGATCGCCTGCTCGAACGCCTCCGCTTCCTCCATACGGTTGGCTTCCCGCAACTCGGCCACCGTCGCCTTGGCCAGGCGCAGTGCCCGATCCTCAATACCGTTCTGATCCTCCGGCCAGGCTTGGCTCAGGACCCCCAGCGTGGCCCAGCGAATGCCGTCCAGGTCTTCCAGCCGCTTGGCACAGGCCAGCCCCATCGCATACGGTTCCGGCTGGAAGGGATTGGCATACGCCAGTTCGCGGAACAAGTGCAACGCCCGCCGGTCCAACCCGACCCGCGCCATGTAGATCGCGACGTCCATGGCCGCGTCCAGACTGGTTGACATATCCACGGCCGACATCAACACCCGCTCCACCTCCGCCTCCGGCGCGTCGCTGGCCAACATGGCCAATCCCAACGCCTCATACATCCACGGCTGGGCCAACGCATTCCGCATCGCCGACTGCAGCAATGCCACGATGTCCGCGTACTTCTCCTGCCCGGAAAGCTCGCGAGCCGTCGCCCGAATCTGGCCGTCCAACTCCAACGCCTTGCCAGGCAGATCGCGCTGGCACGCGGCGAAGTGGGCATCCCACGCATCCGCCACCGACTGACCCGGCGCAATCTCCAGCGCGATGGGAGTCCCAAGCGCAACGGGTACCGGGACCGAACTTGCCGGCGCGAGGGCGTCCGCTTGCGACTGAGCGTTCGCAGCTTCCGGCTGCTCGTTCTTCGCGCCCAGCTTCAGATCGTCCTCGACGGCAAAGAATCCACCCATGCCGCCCATTCCGCCCATACCTCCCATGCCTCCCATCATTCCTCCGCCCATCATGCCTCCCATGCCACCCATGCCGCCCATGCCACCCATGCCACCCATCATGCCGCCACCCATCATGCCGCCGCCCATGCCGCCGAGGATCGGTATCGCGAGGTCAGCGACGGGGTAGACTTTGACGAGCAGCTCTTTCTCGGCCGCTTCGGGCGTGGTGATCTTGAGCACCTCGTCACGAATCACGTAGGTCAGATCGAGTTCCTTGAGCATGATTTTCAAGCCGGAGCGGAGTGTGATGCCCGCCAGGCTGATGGTGACCGGGGTATCCGAGCCCATGCCGACGTCATCCAGTGCACGGCGGTCAATAATGATGGGGATTTCCCGGGAGGTCTTGATGTAATCGACCACTTCGGACAGCGGTGCCTCGTCGAATTCGAGGATCGTCTGTTCGTCGAGCGCGTCGTAGATCCGCTTTTCCGGGGTTCCACTTCCGAGCAAGTCTATCGACTTGTACTTCTGGCGATTGACCGAAATGCGTTCCCAGAATTCGGGATCGGGGAACTTGATCGGCGGTTCGTCCGGGAAGGGCATGGCAGCCCGATCGACTTCGTAGAGCGTATTGACGAAGCCACGATGGCGCAGTTCGCGGAACTTCCGGAGGCCGGTCAGCTGCCGCATGAAGCTGGCGTTGTAGCGGGCCGACATGCCGATCGGATCGAGTGGCAGCAGGGCTTCGAGCGGATCGGAGATGTCGGTAATCGTTGCGTTGAAGTTGGCTTCGGCCAATTCGACATCATCCCCCAGCGCCAGGCTGACCCCTTCGTCCACGAGCGCGTCGAATTTATCCATCAGCTGCTTGGCGCGTACCCGCGCGTCGGTCAGCACTGAGGTCAATCGCCTCGCTTCGTCGGCGATGACCCGATTCTCTTCGGCCTGCCGCCGCTGGGTATCCAGTTCCACCTGACGACGGCTGGCTTCGCGGATCGCGGTCACCAGTCGGTCCCGCAACTGCGCGCGAATCTCCGGATCGAGTTCCGGTGCGCGCTCGACGTTGTCCAGAATCACTTTGAGCGACTGCACCGCGGCCTGTGCGTTGGTGCTCATCTGCTTGCGCGCCAGCGACAGCCCGTGTTCGACCTCCGCCTGGATCTTGGCGGCCAGCACCTCGCGGCTGACCCGCACACTCTCGAGCAGCTTGGCCTGGGCGTTGAGTTCCGACAGCAGATCGTCATCCGACGGCTGCGGCAGGCTCAGCGCGTCTTGCGGCGAAACCGGCGGTTCCTGAGGCTGCGCTGCAGGCTCTTCTGCCGCGGGCTCCTCTGCTACCGACTCTTCTGCCGCAGGCTCTTCCTGTGACGGATCCTGGTACGAGCAGAAATGGAACACGGCCGCTGCCGACTCCACAGCGTGCGTCTGGCGGCCGGTCATCGACAGATCCTGGGAACCGGCGTAGATCAGGCGCGCCACCTCGCGCAGCCCGGCGGATCCCACGGTGGGCAGCGTCAGTCCATTGTTGTCCCGCGCCATGTCCACGAGCGTGGGCAGGAAGGCGAAGTCTTCACTGGACTGCTCTGCCGGGACGTTCCAGGTCAGCTCGATCGGCTCCCCCTGGACCTCAGCCTTGATGGTCACCGTCTTCGGACCACGGGCATCCAACTTGCCGATCAGGATGGTATCGCGATCGGTGCGCAGCGGCGGAACGGTCGCCGGGTAATACTCCACAATGCCCTCGGAAATCTGCATCGCCTGCGGCCAGAACACCGTCTGCTGCGCCGCCTTGGCCAACACGGTGCCGGCCGTCTGGGCAGACGCCTCGTCGTCCGAATCCAGCACGACCACGCCGCCCGTCTGGTTGGCCATCACCGCCAGGAACTCCACATTGCGCTGCGGCCCGATCGCCAGGCTGGAAACCGCCACACGCCGTTCGACCAGTCGGCTGACCAGTTCCTTGATCTCCGCATCGCCAAAAAAGTTCGCGTGGCTCAATCCGTCGCCAATGTAGATCGCCGCCCGCGGATGTTCCGCTGGACCAGCCGCGAACGCGTCCGCGGCGGCCTGCAACACGGCCACCATGTCAGTCGCACCCAAGGGCGTGCGCTGCTCGAGCTTGCGGAGCGCCTCCCCCATCTCGGGGCCACCAGCTGCCACGAACTGGTCGCACAGGGGCACCGCCTCCAGATCCACGGCCAGCAGCTTCACCCGGTCCTGAGGATCGAGACGGTCCACCAGCGTCTTGACCGCCAGCAGCGTGTCGGCTCGGAACAGCCCCGCCTGACTGGCCGACGTGTCCACCAGGATCACGATGTCCTGGATCGTCGCCGCCTTCGGACGCTGCTGCGGCGTGACACTCAACGCAAAATACGATTCGCCGACCGCCTTGTCATACGTGGCCAACCGGGCCCCATACGTGTCAGCCGGCGGATCGGACGCCCAGCCGATCGTCGCGAACAGCGCGATGGAACAGAGGAACATGAGCAGCAAATAGTGACTGCGTTTGGACATAGCGAAAACTCCAACCACAGAAGTGAATGCGAAAGGGCTCCCTCCCCGTCCCGATTCGGATGGCCCGCCTCGCCTACATGGAGGGCGCTTAGAAATCGCCCGCAAGCATCATTCTAAGCTCAATCATCCCTCTCTGCCACATAAAAAACGTCAATTTGGGAGATCCAGGCAAACCGGGAGAGCTTGTCAGCTATCACCTTACGTCGCCCCGGCCCCCCCTGCTCCGCTCAAGTCGAACTGCCTTCACAACCGCTGTAACCCAACCCGATAGAAAACCATCACCTTCAGCACTGTTCGGCGCTGTTCGGCACTGTTCGGCACTGTTCGGCACAGTCGTTCCGGCGTCTGCCCCTTGTCGGCCGGCGCCCGAATGCATGCCCACCGCCACAGCAGAGCAAACGGCGAGCCAAACCGATCAGGCCAACTGACTGCTCCTGTCCGGCCCAGGAGCGGCCGGTCTGCTCAGCCGTTTTGCTCAACTGTTGCGAAACGCTACAGCGGGGCGTATCTGGCCCAAGCACGGCCAATTTGGACAGACGGGTGGGCGATCGTCCGGGGTGGCGTCAGGTCCGAGCCCCCAATCGACGAATAAAGAAGCCCTCCCCAGACAGACTGGGGAGGGCGTAACGAGCATCGTATGAGAAAGTTAGAATTAGTCCGCTGAAGCTCAAATCATGCATGACAGCTCGTTTTGCATTCACGATGTGACTGGCCGACGCGTGTTGGCCATGTTCGGCACGTCGCGTCGCACGCGATACACATCTGATCGATCTGCAGCCTAGCGCTGCGTCGTGGACGACGAACCGTCGCTCGGAACGATCGCCAGGCTGTGAGCCGCAACGCGGCGCAGCATGACGGCCACCCGATCCCAAGCCGCGGTCATCGTGTCGACTGCGCGACGACTCCACTGGATTGCCTGATCGCGGTCGATCAGCAGGGGAGCAGAGTCCAGCGACTCATGGGCCGGTGCAACGGTGGCCGCGTTCGGTACATCGAGCGGCTGTTGCTCTACGGCCGGCTTCTCCGCCACCCGTGGGTTCTCGTCTTCGACCACAGTCGTCACGCTATCCGCATTCAGGTCGCTATCGAACGTGAACAGGAACACGTCCGCCTCGTTCCAGTTGTCCGGTTCCGGAGCGGGTTGCGGTTGCTGCACGGCACCTGCCAGAGCCTGGGCCGCATCGTGGCCGATGCGATCGAATTCCATGGCCTCGACCACTTGTGCCACTTCCGCCCACACCCGCCGCAGTTCCGTCAGAACGGTCGTCGCCAGATCCGACTCCAGGATCGACCCGAACGAATCACGTCCCCAGTCCAGCCACAACAGGACGTCGTTCTCCCACTGGTTGTCCGACTCGACGACCTCTGACTCATGGGACTCATCCGGCTGTCCGGACATGTCGTACTGGCTGTGGTACCCGTAGTCGTGCTCATAGCCGTACCCGTACGGGTGCCGCCCATAAGCAGTCGGATCGCACGGCGCAAACTCGTCGGCTATCGCAGAATCAGTGCCGACGGACTTGGCCGGCTCGTAGCTGTGCTCGTACTCGTAGACGTCGTACGATGGCTCCGCGTCGACTGCATACGGTTCGTACGGTTCGTACGGTTCGTAGGTATCCCAAGAGGATGCTTCCACGACCTGTTCTGCCCGCTGCGCCACCAGAGCCTGGGCCACCGCCTCTTCTGCACACCGCTGAAGATAGGCCTGATAGACCTCGTATTCGTAGTCCCGCTCCACAATCGGTTCCAGATCGGTATCGGTATCGGTAGCCGACGTGTCGAGCGCGACATCCTCGGCAGCGGCAGGCTGCCCTGACGGGCCGGTGAAACCGTACGCCCGATCATAGTGATGGACGTAGTCGTACACATCCGTGACCACATCCGGGCTGTTCACAGATTGAGTAGTAGCAGTCAAGTCACGCATATCGGGAACGTCGGATTCGGTCGCAGTTGCGGTCGCCGCAATCTCGGCAGCCGGCGCCAACTCCACTGGCTCGGCCGTGGCAACCTCTGCGGAATCCTGCGTCTCAATCGCGGCCAGGTCGTCCAATACAACGACGACAGCTCGACCGCGCAAATCTGCTTCGTCAAGCGCAGAGTCAGTCTGTGTAGATTGAATATCCTCCTCGTGTGTTGCGACATGCCCGTCCTGGAACGGACACATCTCGTGATAACATGATCCATACTGATAGTAGTCGAAACTTGGCTGACACCTGGCCGGGCTCGTCACCAGCAGTGCCCCCCCGAGGGCGACCAGCAGAAGTGTCAGGGAATAGCAGGCGCGGGTCATTCCATTAATCCTCCTGAAAAAAGACGCGTCGCGCTAGTTAGAAACAGCACCTCAGCACGGCTTGCCAGCGTGGCAATTAACAACCGTGTGCCGCAATCGGCATCCATGCATCCTCACTGATGTATCGTATCGGAGGATAGCATTTGGGCCCATTAGGTAATTGGCGTGCACCTGGAAAACAGCGCAGGTGGCGAGCCACTTCGGACGACCAGCGAGTTCTGGCAAACAATGTCGGCCGGATTAGTTGAGCCGATGGTGCCGTCTGCACCGGGGTATCGACGGACGGCAGTGGGCAGCGGCAGGCCTGGGGGTGGTACGATTCTTGCCAGACGCCGGTCCGTGATATACTGCCACGGGCGTTTCGCGTCCGGTGATCACGGCCGGCAAATGGCCCGCCCAAGGATGGTCCGTGCGGGGGTGCCGGACCCGAACGATGAGCAAGCTGAGTCACATGATAGGGAGAGGTGGCCGATATGCGCCGCAATCTGATTATTCTCGCCACGACCTGTGCCGTACTGGGCGTTGTGTTAGGGAGCCTGCTGCATCCGGTGAGCGGTCCTGTCGGTCTGACGGCTCAGGAACCCTCGGTCGCGTTACCGTCGCCGGCCGATGTGTCAGCGTTCACGCCGGAGGAACAGGTCAACATACAAGTGTACGAGGACGTGAATCGCAGCGTGGTGAACATCACGACGCGCGCCGTGCGAACCAACATGATGTTCATGGAAGTTGTGCCCACCGAAGGCTCGGGATCTGGTTCGATCCTGGACAAACAGGGTCATGTTCTGACGAACTTCCACGTCATCGAAGGTGCTCAGCAGGTGCAGGTGACGCTGGCCAACGGCGCCTCTTATGCCGCCGACCTGGTGGGTCAGGACCCGTCGAACGATATTGCGGTGCTCAAGATCGATGCCCCTCCTGAGGATCTGGCGCCGGTGACACTGGGCGACTCATCCCAGCTGCGCGTCGGGCAGAAGATCTATGCGATCGGCAACCCGTTCGGCCTGGAGCGTACGTTGACCGTCGGCATCATCTCCAGCCTCAATCGCACGTTGGTCTCCCGCAACGAGCGGACCATCAAGTCCATCATCCAGATCGACGCCGCCCTGAACCGGGGCAACTCAGGCGGCCCTCTGCTCAACACCAGGAGCGAGCTAGTAGGCATGAACACGGCGATTGCGAGTCGGACGGGAGACGATTCGGGCGTTGGCTTTTCGATCCCGGTTAACACAATCAAACGCGTGGTGCCACAACTGATCGAGAAGGGGCGGGTAACACGTCCCGACCTGGGAATCGCACGTGTCCTGCAGACCGATACCGGGCTGCTCATCGCCGCCACCACGCCGGGCGGACCGGCCGACCGCGCTGGGCTGCAGGGTTTCCGCGTCATTCGCGAACAGACGCGCCGCGGTCCTTACATCATGGAACGCACGAAAATCGATCAGAGTCAGGCGGACCTGGTGATCGGAATAAATGGCCAGCGTGTCAGAACGGTGGACGACATGCTGTCTCTGGTGGAGCAAAATCAGCCTGGCGAGCGGGTACTGGTGAGCGTGGTCCGCCAGGGTACACAGCTGGACGTCGAGGTGGTGCTGGGCGAGTCGGAGTCGGAGTAGGTCGGGGCACCTGTCGCACCGGTGGGGACGCCCCGGGGGGGGCGTTGGTTCGCCCCCACGCGATCCGGACCAGACCACGGGTGAACGAAACCCGGCTCTTTGCGCGGGGTTTCAGTGCATAGCATGGTACAATCTGAATCTGGTGCGGCCCTCCAGGCAGTCCTTCTCGTCTGCTATCCCGAGCGTCTGGGCATTGGGCATTGGGTATCTGGGCATTGGGCATTGGGTATCTGGGCATTGGGTATCTGGGCATTCGTATTGGTATTGCCATGGCAAGAGCATTCCGAGCATGTACCGGCGTGGTAATCACACTGCTGGTAGTGGCAGCCATCTGTGAACCCCTCTACGCGCAACGGCCCGAAGGCGAACGGCGTGGGCGCGGCCGTGCGAGCGGTGAAGGAGAAAACGCCCGAGGTGGGCCCGACGGTGAGTCGCGCGGACGAGGTATGCGCGGGGGCCCGCCCGGTGAATTCCCTGGCGGCCCTGGCATGATGCCGCCCGGAGGACCCGGCATGATGCCGCCCGGAGGACCCGGCATGATGCCG
>JAAYDI010000055.1 GCA_012729315.1 Planctomycetaceae bacterium | reverse complement strand
GGGTTCCGGCATGGAGGCCGTAAGGGATGGCTGGATTTCGCAAGCCAGAGCAGCCGCGGGAGCAGATGGTGCTGTTCAGTCGCCGGTTGGATGATGCCCTGCCCGAGGATCATCCGGTTCGGATGGTGGCTTATCTCCTGGAGTCTGCGGCATTTGCCCCGACTTTCCGGGCATGGGCGAACGATTACGTGCTGCTGGAAGGCAAGCCGCCGTACCATCCGCGTGATCTGGCGGGCTTATACATGTACGGGATGCTGAACCGCATCCGATCCAGCCGGCAGTTGGAGGCGGCGTGCTACAACCGGGTGGATGTGATGTGGTTGATGTCGGGGCAGACGCCGGACCACTCAACGATTGCCGATTTCGTGGGCAGGCAGAACAAGCGGTTACGGGAGCTGTTCAAGCAAGTCTTATCGGTGGCTCATCGGGCCAAGCTGGTGAAGCTGGAGCACGCCGCGGTGGACGGCACGAAGATCGAGGCCAACGCCGGGCGTGGCTCGGTGCGTGGGGAACTGACGATTGCCGGCGAGCTGGTGGGTGTGCGGCAACTGATCGAAGAGCTGGAGCAGGAATGGGCAGACAACGAGACGCGGGAAGCCCGCTTGTTCGGGGATGCGGTTCCCTGGGCTCCCAGCGGCGGAGGTTCGCTGAAGAAGCGTTTGGCGGAGGCGAAGGCAAAACAGTCGCGGCTGGAGGAGGCGTTGGCGGCGATCGTTCGGCGTCGGGAGGAATCCACCGGCTGGAAGGATCCGAAGGCCATTGCCTCGACCACGGACCCCGACGGCCGATCCATGAAGGACAAAGAGGGGCGAAGCAAGCCGAATTACAACGCTCAGCTCACAGTGGACACGGCGGCGGGCGTGATCGTGGCGAACGAAGTCAACGATCATCCGGAGGACAGTGGTCTGTTGGTGCCCGCGATGATGCAGGTTCAGGAAAACTGCGGCACGCTGCCGGCGGAAGTGAGTGCGGACAGTCAATACAACGTGGGGCCGGACCTGGAAAAGCTGGAGCAAATGGGAGTGGTGGGCTATCTGCCTGACAACCGCAAATCCAGTGGGGCCTCCCAGCCGGACGAGTCCCGTCAAGCGGTTGCCGCTGCTCAGGCGGGCGAGGTTCTGACCGATGCCCAGTGGCAGGCGTTGCCCAAGGAACACAAGCGGATTACCAAAGAGGCGTTCCGCTACGACGCGGCGGCGGACGTGTACCGCTGCCCCATGGGTCAGACGTTATCGTTCGTGCGTTTCAGCGACAAGAAGACCGGAGGGGGCACCGTGCGGCGTGCCCAGTACGCCGGCTGCTCGGCCTGCGCCAACTGTCCGCGTGCGTCCCAGTGCTGCGGCAATCCGCGACAGGGTCGCATGATCACCCGGGATCAGTACGAGCCGTGTCGCGAGCGGGTGCGGGCAAGGTTCCACAGCGGACAAGGGCGATCGCGATATCGCTTGCGGGGCCCGACAGTCGAAGGCCGGTTCGGGTTCGTGAAGAGTGGCCTGGGCATCCGGCGATTCACGCGTCGCGGCTTGGCCGCTGTACGCGCCGAGTGGGATCTGATCTGCACCGCCGTCAATCTCAGCGTGCTCCTACGGAACTGGGGGCAGGTGGCCCCGGTGTTGTAAGGGTGGGCCCGGCCCTGCGCCCATC
>JAAYDI010000054.1 GCA_012729315.1 Planctomycetaceae bacterium | reverse complement strand
GTCCTGGAAGTGCTCCAGACCCGGATGCTCCCCGAGTTCCTCAACCGCATCGACGAGATCATCGTCTTCCACACGCTGGGGCGCGACGAGATCCGCCAGATCGTCGAACTGCAGATCACGCGGCTCGTCCGGCAGATCGATCAGCAAGGGCTCACGCTGGAGGTCTCCGAAACGGCCCGGGACGCCATCGCCAACGAGGGCTATGATCCCGTGTACGGCGCCCGGCCGCTGAAACGCGTCATCCAGCAGCGCATCCAGAACCCGCTGGCCGTGGAACTGCTCCGCGGCGACTTCCGCGAAGGGGACACCGTGCAGATCGATCACCGGGACGGCCAGTTCACGTTCGAACGCCGGTAGGCCGGTCCAGTAGCTGGGGGGCCGCAGTGGCAGGTGGTTGGGTCGCACGATGTACTGGGGCTTGTTGTATTTCCTGGCGGGTGTGCTAAAATCTGCACCAGTTCACCCTGCGGGTGTAGTTCAATGGTAGAACACAAGCTTCCCAAGCTTGACACGAGGGTTCGATTCCCTTCACCCGCTCTGCGCAGCCGGCCTGTTTCTCTTCTAGCTGCCATATTGCCGCAGCCACCCACTTTCACCTTGCCTGCGGTGGCTCTTTGACGGTACACTCCGCGACCTGTTTCTGAGGCCGCATGGCGATGGCCCGGGCAGGAAAGCCGGTGGTCGTGTGCGGCTTCCACTGGCACATCTTCTTGATTCGAAGCTGACAGTCGCTGCGCTTATGATGCTCACCGCTCTCGTACTGGCGATCAGCGCCACGTTGTCTGACGGTCCAGACACGGTGGTGGTCTGTCCGCCCGTCTACTTGGAGGCGTTGCGACCGTGGCTGGCCCATCGGGCGGCCCAGGGGCATCGATTCGCGTTCGTCCCGGGCACGCTCAGTGCCGAGCAGATTCGGGCCGACATTCGCGAGCATGCGCGCGGCGGCCAGCTGAAGTTCATCCTGTTGGTTGGCGATGCCGAACCGGCCGCTGCCTTCGACCCGCGTCTCCGCGCCCGATGTGTACCGACGTTCCTGGCGACCGCGAAAGTCAACGTGCGTTGGAAGTCGCCGCCACAGATCGCGACCGACAACTGGTACGCGGACCTGGACGATGACGGCGTCCCGGATGTGGCGATTGGCAGGCTGCCGGCCGACAATCTCCAGGACTTGGCGGTCATGGTGGGGAAGATCCTGGCCTATGAAACCGCGCAGCCGCCCGGTCCCTGGTGCCAGCGGATCAACTTCGTCGCCGGGACTGGCGGACTGGGACCGCTGGTCGATCCGATCGTGGAGATGGCGACCAAGAAGTACCTCACGGAGGGAATCCCGGCCGATTACGAAATCTCGATGACCTATGCCAACTGGCGGAGTCCATTCTGCCCGAGCCCGGTGCAGTTCCACACCGCCGCAGTCAATCGGTTCAATGAAGGCTGCCTGTTCTGGGTATACATCGGACATGGTTACCCGTACCAGCTCGATCGGGTCCGCGTTCCGGGCAGCAGCCACCATATTCTCAGTACGGCCGACATGGCGCAACTGTACAACGGCCGTGGCACCCCGATTGCGATCTTCCTGGCCTGCTACACCGGCGCGTACGACCTGCCCCACGATTGCCTGGCCGAGCAGATGCTCAGAGCGGCGGGGGGGCCGGTGGCCGTCCTGGCCGGATCGCGCGTGACCATGCCCTATGGCATGGCCGTGCTGGGTATGGGGCTCATGGACGAGTATTTCCGGCAGCGGCGCGAGACACTCGGCGAGGTGATCCTGCACGCCAAGCGGCAGATGATGCACGAGGCCTCGGACCGCGCGGACCGCAAGCTGCTGGACCTGCTGGCCAAAGCCATCAGTCCCAGCCCCCAACTGTTGCGAGACGAACGCCTGGAGCACCTGCTGCTGTTCAATCTGCTGGGTGACCCGCTTCTGCGTCTGCCGCATCCGCAGCGCGTGCAATTGGAGCTACCCGACAAGGCCGTCGCAGGCACCCACCTGGAGATCCGCGGCAACAGTCCGATTGCCGGGCGCTGCCGCGTGGAACTGGTGTGTCGCCGCGACCGGCTGCGAACCGACCTTCCGGTCCGGCACCGTTATGATCAGTCGCCGGCGGCACAGGCCGCATACGATGCCATGTACCGCGCGGCCAACGATCGCCGCTGGTCAGAACGCGAGGTGGCGGTAGCCGAGGGCACGTTCCTGACGGCGCTGAAAATCCCACCCGAAGCTCGTGGTGAGTGCCATGTCCGGGTGTTCCTGGAAGACGAGTCCGGAAACCAGTTCGCGCTCGGTTCGCACGACGTCTACATTGCCGCGCCCAAGCTGGCATCGCTGCCGGTCCCGGTGCTGGACAATCGAAGCGGCGGAGCGCAGGGGCGCGTGTCGGATCTCCAGCGCTGACATCACGCATCGGCTGCGTGCCGGATGGCAGGCTGAGCGGCTGAGCGTGTGGCGCCGATCTGTCTTGGAGCGAAAGGGCAGAGTGGATATCATGTGCCGGCTTACAGGTTCTGCGGAGGCTCGAATCATGGTGGCAATGATGTCTCGACGGCAGCTGCGGCGTGCGGCGGGTTTGGGCGGGCTCCTCCTGCTGGCAGCAGCGGTCTACCTGCCAGCCGAGGAAGCGGCGGAGGACCATACCGCGCTGAGCCGCACGCTCTACCAGCAGGCAACGACCGCGCAGAGCTTTGAGCAGCTCAATCGCGTCATAGCAGAGGTCGATGCGTTGCGTGGCCGAGTGACGAATCCGCAGCTGGTCCGGTATCTGACCAGCCTGGAGGCCTGGGTTCTGCATCGGCGCGGCGAAGCGTATGTGAAACAGGCCGCCGAAGCAAACGCCGCCGGCCAGTCGGCCATGGGCCGGCAGCTGGACGGCAAGGCCATGGAGGATTTCGATGCGGCCGTGAAACTCGATCCGCAGCGCTGGAAATCCTACCACCACCGCGGCGTGTGCTATGCGCTGGCCGGCGATTTCCCCCGCGCGCTGAGCGACTTCACGAAGACGATCGAGCTGCGTCCGGAGTACGAAAGTGCGTGGTTCAATCGCGGTGAGATCCACTACGAGATGGGGGCGTACGCCCAGGCCATCGCGGACTACGATGAAGCCATCCGCCTGCAACCGCAGGATGCCGGGTTCTTCAACAGCCGCGGCCACGCCTATTCCCAGCTGCGGCAGTTTGACAAGGCGTTGGAAGACTACAACCGGGCTGTGGAACTCGATCCCGGCAACCCCCAGCGCATCACGAACCGGGGCGACGCCTACCGCAGTCTCGGGCACTGGGAACAGGCGGCCAACGATTACCGGCAGGCGGTGAATCTGGACAGACGTTTCGGGCGTGCATTCCAGAGTGCGGCCTGGTTGATGTCCACCTGCCCGGACGAGCAGTTCCGCCATCCACAACTGGCGCTTCGCGCGGCGAACAAGGCCGTCGAACTGGATGGCGCCCAGGACTACATCTATCTGGACACACTGGCAGCCGCCTTTGCCAACAGCGGCCAGTTCGACAAGGCCCAGAACGTGATTCGCCGTGCGATCCAGCTCGCGCCGGCGGAGAACGCTCAGCCGCTGCGCCACCGCCTCGCGCTGTATCAGAGTGGGAAACCTTTCCGTCAGAGTGTCGACGCAGCCGACAAACGCGTGGCCGATCGCGCCGCCGCCAACCGCTGATCGGGGTTGAGGAGCGGCTCCTGCCCGCGAGTCCGGGTCGGCCCCCGTCCCCCGCGCCGGGGCGGACGCCTCGCACCCGCACGCTCCCTTACCAGAGTGTCCAGTCGCGCGAAACCAGGATGTAGATCCCCAGCAGTCCGTTGGTGACCGCGTGCGCGACGACACAGTCCCACAGGTTGCGGGTGCGCGCATAGAGCAGCGTGATGAGGGAGAACCAGACGGCCGCCGCGATCATCTCGGCCGGATGCGCTAACATACCGTACACGGTCGCCACGACCGCTGCGGTCCACGTCACCTGTCCCAGCGGGATCGTCCACCACTCCGCCCGCTCGAAGAACCGCATCAGGAACCCGCGCACGAAAAACTCTTCGATCACCGGCACCAGCAGCGCCAACCCGGCGAACCGGACCGTAAGAAACACGGCGAGTTCCAACGGGCGACCGGAAAACGCAGTCAGCGGGTCAAAGGCCGGCCGCGCAACATAACCGGCCCAATCGGCAAGTCCGAGCGCGGTCAAGAGCCGGACCTCCAACTCCGCCCTGCAGATCACAATCCAGGCGACGACACCGACCACCCCAAACACGATCGACCAGCCACTCACCCGCCACGGCACGCGGCGATAGACCGGCGCCACGAGTAGAACGGCGAGGAACGTGGCGGCGAACTGGAACGCGTAGGCCAACGCGTAGCCGCGCGACGGGGCTGGCCTGTCCAGCGACACATCTTCGATGGCCGGTCCGCCCGACTGATCAGCGCGCACCGCCTCTGCCCGGCCAGCGTCTGACGCGGCAGCAGGCACCCACTCGGCCCCCAGAGCGCCGGTGAACATATACACAGCGAACGGCAGCACGAAGGGCAACCAGCGGTGGCGGGCAAGCCATTGGGGCCGGCTAAGGGCGGGCCCGTCTTCCACAGCTGATTCTGACGCGGGCAGTTCTGGCGATGACATGGACATACCCCGTTTACAACACACCACTCGGCTCGTTCCATCATAGGTCGGTCGATTTTGCTGTCACTCGCGAACTCCGCGAAATTCCGCCCTTTCCGGGCGGTGATTTTCTAGTAAGATAGCAGACGTGGTGCGCATGACGGTTGTCCGGGAGGGGCAGTCGTCGCGGCAGCTGGCCGACGCGCGGGGGGTGGGCCCCGGGTGGCAGTGTGTATGGCGGTGGCTGGCCGGATTCTCTCCACGTGCGCAACAGTTCCTGCTCCGCAGCGGAATCTGTACAACTCCAGGCACGGGTAGTCCACGGGGACACTATATCTAATCTAGTCCACTGGGACACATTATCCGGGCCCGAATAGCACGTCCCGACAGGTGTTCGATGAAACTGGAACTGGTCAGAAATATCGGTATCTCCGCCCATATCGACTCGGGCAAGACGACGCTCAGCGAGCGGATCCTCTACTACACCGGCCGCATCCACAAGATGGAGGAAGTCAAAGGGGACGGTGCCGGCGCCACGATGGATCACATGGACCTGGAGCGCGAACGGGGCATCACGATCTCCAGCGCGGCGACCAGCATCACATGGGTGGGACACCACATCAATCTGATCGACACGCCGGGGCACGTGGATTTCACGGTCGAGGTGGAACGGAGTCTGCGGGTGCTCGACGGCGCGGTCCTCGTGCTGTGCGCGGTGGGCGGCGTACAGTCCCAATCGCTGACTGTGGACCGGCAGATGAAACGCTATCACGTCCCCCGGCTGGCTTTCATTAACAAGATGGACCGGACCGGCGCCAATCCGTTGCGGGTCTGCCAGGAGATGCGCGACAAGCTGGGAGCCGAAGCGATTCTGATGCAGTACCCCATCGGCGCGGGTGAAACCTTCCAGGGAGTCATCGATCTGGTGACGATGGAAGCGTTGTATTTCGAAGGGGACAACGGCGAAGTGATCCGGTGGCGGCCGGTGCCGGCCGAGTTGCTCGATGCGGCGCAGGCAGCCCGTGCCCAGATGCTGGAAGCCCTGGCGATGTACAGCGACGAGTTGATGGAGCGGCTGCTGTCCGAGGAGGAAGTGCCGCCGGAGCTGATCCACACCGTCATGCGTTCGGTCGTGCAGCACCAGGATGTGACCCCCGTGTTTCTGGGAACGGCCTACCGGAACAAGGGAGTGCAGCCGCTGCTGGACGCCATCACGCGGTACCTGCCTTCACCACTGGAGCGCGACATCTTGGCGCACCAGGTGGACGATCCCCAGCAGCCGTTGCGTCTGGTGCCCGACCCGGAGGCGCCGTTTGTCGGCATGGCCTTCAAGATCGTGGACGATCCCTACGGGCAGCTGACGTTTGTCCGCATCTACCAGGGGCGGATCGAGAAGGGGCAGACGTACTTCAACCAGCGGACCGGCAAACGCGATCGCTTCAGCCGCATCGTGCGGATGCACGCCGACAAGCGGGAAGAGATCGACCAGGCTGAAGCGGGAGACATCGTGGCGGTCATGGGTATCGACTGTGCCAGCGGTGACACGTATGCCATGCAGCCCCGTTACTGTTCACTGGAGAGCATGTTCGTTCCGGAACCGGTGATCCAGGTCGCAATCAGCCCGGTCAACCGCGGCGATGCCGATCGGCTGGGCAAAGCGCTGGCCCGCTTCCGCAAGGAGGACCCGACGTTCCGCGTGCAGTCGGACAAGGAGACGAACGAGATTCTGATTGCCGGCATGGGCGAGCTGCACCTGGAGGTCTACGTCGAACGGATCCGCCGCGAGTACAAGGTCGTGGTGGAAGTCGGCGCGCCGAAGGTCAGTTATCGGGAGTCGCCCACACAGGCTGCGGAGTTCAACTACAAGCACCGCAAGCAGACGGGCGGGTCCGGGCAGTACGCGCACGTTATCGGCCGTTTCGAGCCGCTGGAGGACGAACGGGAAGCCGATTTCGTGTTCGAAGAACATGTGGTGGGCGGCCGCATTCCCAAACAGTACATTCCCTCGATCGAGCGCGGCTTCCGCGATTGCCTGGCCAAGGGGCCGCTGGCCAGGTTCCCCGTGGTCGGCCTGAAAACGGTACTCACGGACGGCTCGTACCACGAAGTCGACAGCAGCGATAAGGCCTTCCAGATCTGCGCGCAGGGCTGCTTCCGGGAGACGTTTGCCAAGACGCGACCGGTGCTGCTCGAACCCGTCATGAAGCTCGATATTGAAGCGCCCGAAACCTATCAAGGCGCTATCGTAGGGGACGTCATCAGCCGCCGCGGGATGATCCTGGCGACCGAGGTGCGGGAAGGCACCGTGCAGATCGTGACGGAAGTACCCCTGGCCGAGACGTTCGGCTACGCCACCGACTTGCGCAGTATGACGCAGGGACAGGGCACCTTCACCATGGAACTGGCCCGCTATCGCCGCGTGCCGGCATCGCTGCAAGAGGTGATTGTCGCCGAGAAGAAGGAAGCGCAGCTCGTCGGTTCGCGCTGACCGGCGGCCGCCAGGGGCCGCCGCGCGACGGCTCAGCCGTGCAACGGCTCAGTCAATGGGGCGCACGGAAACCGGCGGCGCGGTGCGGCGGGACAACAGCACCAGGCAGCCGACGAACGACAGGCACGACACCAACAGCGTCAGCTCCATCGACGTGGCGACGGCCGGCGAGAGCTGTTCGAGATCGGGCTGCTCACCCATCGTCACCGACATCAGGATCGCACAAGCGTTGTTGCCCACGTGGCCGAACACGGCGGGCCAGATCGAGTCGGCGCGCCACGCCACCACGCCCAGCCAGATGCCCAGCGGCGCGACACCGATGGCGTGGGTCGGATCCATATGTGCAGCGGCGAAAAAGGCCGTCGTGATGCCGATGGCGGCCACCGGCCGCAGGCGCCCGAGCAGACGCCGCTGCATGAACCCGCGAAACAGCAGCTCCTCCATCACGCCCGGCAGGAGACTGATCAGCAGCAGCATGGTGATCAGCGACCCGGCAGCGTGCGTTGCGAAGAGGTCCTCAAGCATCTTGAGCTGCTCGCTCGGCTCGCGGACGACGTACGACAGCAGCTGCCCCACGGCGATGACCAGGACAGGCGTGCCCAGCAGGAACAGGGGCCAGGTCCAGGGCGGGAAATTGCCACACCGCAGGCCCAGCCGATCCACCACTTTCTCGCGCGACAGACTGGCCGCCATCACCGCCACGGCACAGAATGTGAGTTGGCCGGGCAGGACCAGCAGGACCAGTCCCCCTTGTGTCGTCACGAACTCCTTGAACCATGCGTTGAACGCGCCAGGACGCTGGAAGAGCACCGGCCCACGTGCCCAGAACGCCGCCACCATCATCACGATCCCGGACACCAGCACGGCGCCGCCAATGGCCAGGACAATGGTCAGGAACGTGGGCCACAGCGGGTACGGATCCTCCACCAGCTCGGCCACCACAATCGGTGCCTCGTCCGGCACCGCGCCGCTCCACGGCAGTACTCCCGCGGACTCGGGCGCATTAGCGGCCGGTCGCAGCGGCTCGTCGGCCGGCTGCGCCGCACGCGGCGAGCGGTCCGGCGGTGGCAACGACGAGGCGTCCTGATCCGGCATACGGGCAACTCCGACAGGTGTTCTGCTCTAGGGCTCGCCGGCGTCCAGGTCGCCGTCGAGGTTCCAGCCATAGGTCTCATGCAGCGCCTGGCGAACGGCCTCCGTCAGCTCCGCAAAACGGACCGGCTTGCGGAGGACCGTGAACGTCTGCAGATCACGCGCCTTCTCCATCAGGCCGTCATCCAGGCCGGCCGACAAGAGAATGCAGGGCAGGATCAGTTGACGCTCGCGAATCCGCCGGATCGTCTCCAGGCCATCGAGTCGGGGCATGTGCATGTCGGTCAGGAGCACATGCACGGACTGCTGCCACACGATCTCCAGCGCCTCGGCGCCGTCGCGCGCCGTGAGCGTGTTGAAGCCGCGCGGCGCAAATACGCTGCGCAGCGTCTCGCGGAACGCCACGTCGTCGTCGGTGATGAGCAGATTAGGAGGAGTAATCAGCACGCCGTGATAGCCTCGCACACGATTCCCGGCTGAGGCCCAGTCTGGGCCCACATGCGTCCAGATCGATCGGCACCGCACCCCGGCTTCAGCCGACAACCTGTCAGACCGGCAGAGACGGTGCAATTCGGGTGCCAACTGCGCGCGGGAAGTGGTTCTCCCGACATTCTACTCCCCGCAACTCCCCGCAGGCCAATACTTTCGTGGAAAAGTCGCCCGGCTCCACTCCGCGCCCGTACCGCTCGCGCCGGTTCTGTGGGACATCCCCGCCGTTCCAGCCCTGCCAAAGCGGCAGATTCCGCCGCGGGTGGAGCGCGCCCGGCCGGGAATCAGTTGCCGGTCGCGGGAGGCCAAACCTATACTTTCAACGACTATCAACGAATTGCAGATCGCGGGCCATGCGGAACAGGGCCCGGAAATTGGCGGGTGTCGGTTGTGGCGAGTCTCCTCGGCGGCTGGGCCCCCAGCTCGAGACTTCCCCGGTCCGCGGGGATGGAAAGGAAGACGGTGGCTACTGCGTCCAATCCTCGTTCCTTTCTGGCGCGCCATGAGTTCCTCGTTCGACGGCTCCATTCGCTCACCGGGCTGATCCCAATCGGCGCCTTCATGACCATGCACCTGGCGGCCAACGCGAGCGTGCTGGAGAGCCCGGGAACGTTCCAGCGCACGGTGTACCAGATCCACTCGCTTGGCTCGCTGCTGCCGATCGTCGAGTGGGTGTTCATCTTCCTGCCGATCCTGTTCCACGGTCTTCTGGGGCTGGTGATCATTCGCGGCGGCACAATGAATACCGGAGCATATCCTTATGCCAGCAATGTGCGGTACGTACTGCAGCGCATCACCGGCCTGATCGCGCTGGTGTTCATCGTGTCGCATGTGCTGCACATGCACGGCTGGATCCATGCCGAGGGGTGGCTGGAGCATGTCGTGCGGCCGCTGGGGGGGGCCCAGTTCCGGCCGTACAATGCGGCCTCGACGCTCGGAACCGCGATGCAGGGAACGCTGATCCCACTGCTCTACGCCATGGGTCTGCTGGCGTGCGTGTTTCATCTGGCCAACGGGCTGTGGACCATGGGGATCACCTGGGGAGTGTGGATCAGTCCGGCGGCTCAGCGGCGTGCCACCTGGGGCTGCGCCGCGGTGGGAAGCGTGCTGGCACTGCTCGCGCTGGCGGCTCTCCGCGGAGCCGTGACCGTGGACACGCACCACGCGGCGGAAGTGGAAAACGCGATGTACGAGGCGCGGGTGACGGCCCACGAACTGCTGCCCAATGAGCACAAGCGGGCCCGGCCGCAGGCAGATCACGGCCGGTCCGCGCGAGGCGCAAAGGTTGAAGGTTGCTGGTGATGGCAGGACAACGGGTCATGGTGATCGGTGGCGGACTGGCTGGTCTGGCTGCCACGATGAAGCTGGCCGAGCTCGGCATCGATGTGGACCTGATGAGCCTGACGCCGGTGAAACGCTCCCACAGCGTCTGCGCACAAGGGGGGATCAACTCGTGCAATGACCAGACACGGCAGGCCGGCGACTCCGAATGGCAGCACATGGATGATACCGTCTACGGTGGCGACTTCCTGCAACATCAGCCGCCGGTCCACGAGATGACACGCTGGGCGCCGAAGATCATCGACCTGATGGACCGGCTGGGGGTGACCTTCAATCGCACGACGGAAGGCTTCATCGACCGCCGCCGGTTCGGCGGTACGCTGCACAAACGGACGGCGTTTGCCGGGGCGACGACCGGCCAGCAGCTGCTCTATGCGCTGGACGAGCAGGTCCGCCGCTGGGAAGTCGCCGGGCGTGTGCGCAAGTACGAGTGCTGGGATTTCCTGGGCCCGATTCTGGACGACCATGGCGTCTGCCGCGGCTGCGTGGGGCAGGACCTGGTGACGATGCGGATCGAGGCGTTCGCGGCCGATGCGGTGGTGATTGCCAGCGGCGGGTGCGGTGTCATCTACGGGCGTTCCACCAACTCGATGGCCAGCACGGGCAGCGCGGTCAGCCGGTGTTTCCAGCAGGGGGCACGGTACGCCAACGGGGAGTTCATCCAAGTCCACCCGACGGCCATTCCGGCTGCTGACAAACTGCGGTTGATGAGCGAATCGGCGCGTGGGGAAGGGGGGCGTGTCTGGGTGCCGCGCCGGCCGGGGGACGCGCGTGACCCGCGCAACATTCCCGACCCCGAACGGTACTATTTCCTGGAAGAGCGTTACCCGCAGTATGGCAACCTGGTGCCGCGGGACATTGCCACGCGGGAGATCTTTGACATCTGCGTGAACGAGGGGCTGAGCGTTGAGCAGGATCGGCTGTGCGTCTACCTGGATCTGACACACATCCCCCGCGACGAACTCGATCGCAAGCTGAGCGGCATCCTGGACATCTACGAGAAGTTCCAGGGCGTGGATCCGCGGGACGTGCCGATGAAGATCTTCCCGGCCGTGCACTACAGCATGGGCGGGCTGTGGGTAGACTACGCACGGACCGCCAGCGGCGGCCTGCAGCAGGCGATGCCCCGCAACATGGTCACCAGCATTCCGGGGCTCTACGCGCTGGGCGAATGCAACTACCAGTATCACGGTGCCAATCGGCTGGGGGCCAACTCGCTGGTGAGCTGCATCTTCGATGGTCTGTTCGCAGCACCGGGACTGGAACAGCTGCTCCAGTCGCTCACCACCACCGCCGCCGACACGCCGGCGGCGCTGTACGAGCGGGAACAGCGGCGGCACGAGCAGCGGCAGGAGGAGCTCCTGCAGCGGCCGGCGGGGGGCGAGAATCCGTATCGCCTGCACCAGGCGCTGGGAGACGTCATGACCAAGGCCGTTACGGTAGTCCGCCGCAACGAGCAGCTGCAACAGGCGCTGGACCAGGTCGAGGAGCTGGCGGAGCGGGCCGAGAAATGCGCACTGTCGGACACCGGCCACTGGACCAACCAGAACCTGACCTTCACCCGCGCTCTGTGCGACATGTTTCCGCTGGCCAAGGCCATCGTCGCCGGGGCCTTGGCGCGCGACGAATGCCGCGGCGCGCACTACAAGCCGGAGTTCGAGATGCCCCACCTGACCACCGACTCGCCGGCCGAGCGCCGCGCCGAAGCGGAACGCTGGTGCGATCGGTTCGAGGACAACAACCGGCGTTGGCTCAAGTCCACCATCGCCGTGTGGCACCCTGCACAGGCCGCTGTCGAGCTGTCGTACGAGGACGTCGACACGTCCCTCATCCCGCCGCGTCCGCGCCTCTACGGCCTGGCCGGCGCCGAAGTAATCGATGAAGTATGGAAAGAACGGGTGGCCGCCCGAAACACGGCCCCACCTGCGACCGCATGACGCCGGAGAGCCAACCGGCCACCTTGCGCCAGTTCCCGCACCTCCGGACGCCGGACCACTTAGCGACCCCGACGAGGCACACGACACCGATGGCTGACACCGAACACGGACGCATCGCCCGCGAGTATTTCGAAGTCCGCATCCTGCGCCAGGACGGTCCCGGTCAGGCGAGCTACTGGGAACGGCATCGCGTCAAATACGAGCCGGACATGAACGTCATCAGCGCGCTGCAGAAGATCGCAGCGCACCCGGTCACGATCGATGGCCAGCCGGTGACGCCGGTCGCCTGGGAATGCAACTGCCTGGAGGAAGTCTGTGGCGCCTGCACGATGGTGATCAATGGACACGTCCGGCAGGCCTGCACCGCGCTGGTCGACCGCCTTCTGGAACAGCGCGCGTCGGAGATCGAGCTGCGTCCGATGACGAAATTCCCAGTCCTGCGCGACCTGGTGGTCGATCGCGGGCGGCTGTTCCACGCGCTCAAGAAGACCATCTCCTGGGTCGCCGTCGACGGCTACTACGATCGCGGTCCGGGCCCGCCCCAGTCGCAGGAGGAGCAGGAACAGCTGTATCCGCTGAGCCACTGCATGACTTGCGGGTGCTGTGTGGAAGCCTGCCCCCAGTACGCGTACGCGGAGGTCACGCGACTGGAAGGGGAAACGGACGAGGCCTTCGCGGCGCGCCAGGCGGCGACGTACGATCGCCTGTTCGTGGGCGCCCACGCGATCAGCCAGGTGGTGCTGTTCAACTCCCACCCCACAGGCCGCCACATGTCGGGCGTGCGTCTGGATGCGCTGATCGCCGAAGGCGGGATCCAGGCCTGCGGCAACGCCCAGAACTGCGTCGCCGTCTGCCCCCAGAAAATCCCGCTGACCACATCGATTGCGCGCGCGGGACGTGCGTCCACGGCCCACACCCTGCACAAGTGGTTCGAACGCTGACCGGCGGTCCACCCGCCGCGACCGCCCGCGCGGGACGTTCAGCCTTGCCGCTCCCCCGGCAAGTCGTTCGGCAGGTCTCCCATCCCTAATTCGGCCCCCGCGGCGCTGCGGCGGGATTCGGCCGTCCCGGGGACCACCAGTGGACCGGGGGAGTTCTCGTCGATGATCGCTTTGAGTTCCTGCGCGTCCACCGACTCCACTTCGATCAGTCGCCGGGTGAGCGATTCCAGCGCGGCGCGGCGCGTGGCCAGGATGTGCCGCACTTTCTCGATCGCCTCATTGATGATCCGCTTCACCTCCTCATCGATCTCGCGCGCGGTCAACTCGCTGTAGTTGCGGCTCCCCTCGTCGCTGGCCGCCAGCGCCAGAAATGCGGACTGCGGCGCGCCGCGGAAGTTGACCCGCCCCAACCGACTCATGCCATACTCCGTCACCATGCTGCGGGCAATCGCCGTGGCGCGTTCCAGGTCGTTCTGCGCACCGGTTGAAATGTCGGCGTACACCAGCTCCTCCGCCAGGGTGCCGGCCATCAGCACCTGGATGTGACTCTCCAGCTCCGACTGGGTCATCAGGAACCGGTCCCCTTCCGGACGCTGCATCGTATAGCCCAACGCCGCAAGCCCGCGCGGAATGATCGAGACCTTGTGGACGGGATCGGTGTTGGGCAGGCTGTAGGCGACCAGCGCGTGAGCGCTCTCGTGGTAGGCCACCCGCTGCTTCTCCTCGTCGTTCATCACCCGCTGCTTCTTCTCCAGGCCGGCGGTCACACGTTCGACCCCCTCATTGAACTCGTCCATGCCCACCGTGGCCTTGCCGTGCCGCGCCGCCAGCAGCGCCGCCTCGTTCACCAGATTCGCCAGATCGGCCCCCGCAAAGCCCGACGTGATCGACGCGACGTTCTTGAGATCCACACGGTCGTCCAGTTTGACATTCTTGACGTGCACCTTCAGAATCGCTTCGCGGCCCCGAATGTCCGGGCGGTCCACCAGCACCTGGCGATCGAACCGGCCGGGGCGCAGGAGGGCCCGGTCCAGCGTCTCCGGGCGATTGGTCGCGGCCATCACGATGACCCCCGAGTTCGAGTCGAACCCGTCCATTTCGACCAGCAGGGCATTGAGCGTCTGCTCGCGCTCGTCATGCCCACCCACGATGCTCGTGCCCCGCGTCTTGCCCAACGCATCGAGTTCATCGATGAAGATGATACAAGGGGCTTTCGCCTCCGCCTGCTGGAACATGTCCCGGACCCGCGCCGCCCCCACCCCGACAAACATCTCGACGAAATCACTCCCCGAGAGACTGAAAAACGGCACCCCCGCTTCCCCGGCGATCGCCTTGGCCAGCAGCGTCTTGCCCGTCCCGGGCGGACCAACCAACAGCACTCCCTTCGGGATGCGACCGCCCAGCCGCTGGTACTTTTCCGGCGATTGCAGGAAGTCCACGACCTCGCGAACCTCCTCCACCGCCTCATCGATGCCCGCCACATCGTCAAACGTCACGCCGAGATCTTCCAGCGCATAAAGGCGGCCCCGGCTGCGCCCGAACTGCATGGGCGATCCCGCCCCGCCCAACCGCCGCATCATCAGGATGAAGAATACGATCAGCACACCGGTAAACAACAGCATGGGCATGTAGGCCCGCCACGGACTCGGCTCCGGATCGTACGTCCAGTCCAGGCTGGTGGCCTGCAGCTTCGTCTTCAGCTCCGCAGAGACAATGTCCGATTTGGTGAAGAACGCCTGAAACGGCACGTCACGCCGCGGATTGTTCTTCGCCGCCGGCTCGTCCAGCCGCTCGATGTCGACCAGCCCCCGCACCACCCGGTCGCCAATCTTCAGGTCCCGCAGGTTGCTCAGCCGCCACCGCTGGTCACGCTCATTCTGCCGCCGCCGGATCTCGATCGATCCGCCCGGAGAGGTGGCGCAGACGTCGATCAGCTGCAGCAGGTGCTGGTAGCTGATCACGGTCGCCGAGTTCTTGACCAGCAGCATGACCAGCAGACTGATCCCTAACGCGGCAGCGGTCACGTAGAGCATGACGCTCTGGCCACCCGACTTCGAGTCGGGTACCTTGCGACCGGTGCGGTCGTCCTGATTCATCGGGAGCCCCCCCTTTTTTGACTGTCCGTGTATACGGCATGCCAGCCGCACACATCCTGCTGAAGTATTATACAACGCGGAGCTGCGCGACCGGCTCCCGCCGCCGGCTTCCAAACGGGTTGCCGCCTGGACGCCGCAAAACTAAAATTCGCAAGCGTTTAGGAGCCATTGTCCGAGTATCCGGTCCGAGTGTCCGGTGCAGCTATCCGGACCAGCCTGCAGTCCGACCAGCCTGCACACCTGAGCACGCGTACATTGTTTCACCGCGTCCGGGGGCCGACAACCGAACCGATCGCACGCGTGCCTGTTGGGTGCCGCATGAGGCACCGAGGCCCGAGCTACCAACCGCCATGCCAGATCATACACGCAATGTTGCCATCCTCGGATCGACCGGCAGCATCGGCTGCAATACGCTCGAGGTGATTCGCGCCAGTCGCGGGCGTCTGCGAGCGGTGGCGCTGTCGGCGCATCATCGTCTGGACAATCTGACATGTCAGGCGAGGGAGTACCATCCGCGGTGGGTGATTGCGACCGATGCGGCGGCCAGTGCCGGGCACGATTGGAGCGGGTTGCCGCAGGGCACCGAAGCGCTGCTGGGCCACAACCGGCTGTGTGAAATCGTGCGGCGGGAGGAGGTGGACGTAGTGGTGTCGGCGATCGTGGGCAGTGCGGGACTGACCGGCACCTGGGCCGCCGTCGACGCCGGCAAAACGGTCGCGTTGGCCAACAAGGAGACGCTGGTAGCGGCCGGCCCGCTGGTGATGGACCTGGCGCGGCGCCGCGGCGGCACGATCCTGCCGGTCGACAGCGAGCACAGCGCGATCTTCCAGTGCCTGCATGCCGGGCGCCGCGAAGACGTACAACGGGTGATTCTGACGGCGAGCGGCGGGCCATTCCGCGCGTATACGGCCGCGCAGCTGGCACGCGTTACCGTCGCCGAAGCGCTGCACCATCCCACCTGGAACATGGGTCCCAAGGTGACGATCGATTCGGCCACGATGATGAACAAAGCGCTGGAGATCGTGGAAGCGCGGTGGCTGTTCGATCTGCGCCCCGAACAGCTGGATGTGGTGATCCATCCGCAATCGATTGTGCATTCGATGGTGGAGTATCGCGACGGCTCGGTCATTGCCCAGCTCAGCCCGCCCGACATGCGGCTGCCGATCCAGTTTGCGCTGACCTATCCCGACCGCTGGGAACGAGTCTGCTCACGTTTTGACATCACGCGTGCGTGGCAGCTAGAGTTCACGCCGGTGGACGTGGATCGTTTTCCGGCGATCGCCCTGGGGCATGAAGTGGCCCGCATGGGCGGCACGACAGGAGTCGTGGTCAACGCGGCGAATGAAGCGGCCGTGCTGCGCTTCCTGCACGGGCAGCTCGGTTTTCAGGAGATTGTGCCGGCCTGCCAGGCCGTTTTACAGCATCATCATTACAGCCCGACCCCAACACTGGATGAGCTCTTGAGACTCGACACCTGGGCGCGGGAGGAGGTATCACGGTGGGTTTGTGCTTAGCTGCCATCACGCTCGGCGGAACGCTCCATCTGATCTGGGTCATCCTTGCCGTGCTGATCGGTGTGGGACTGGTGATCTTCGTGCACGAACTGGGGCATTTCCTCGTCGCCAAGGCGTGCGGCGTGAAGTGCGAGAAGTTCTACCTGGGCTTCGACGTGCCGATCAAGATCGGGCCACTCACCCTGCCCCGCACCCTGGGCAAGGTCCAGTGGGGCGAGACGGAGTACGGGATCGGGATCATCCCGTTAGGCGGCTATGTCAAAATGTTGGGGCAGGACGACAATCCGGCCAACGCACAAAAGGAAGCAGAACGCGTGCGGATCGCCAAGTCCGCCCCGCCCGCCCCCGACGCGGACTCCGCCCAGTCCCCCGACGCGGCCACGGAGGCAGCTCCGGAGGGGGCCACGGAGTACGAGTTGGATCCGCGCAGCTATCCGGCCAAGTCGGTGCCGCAGCGGATGGCCATCATCTCGGCCGGCGTGATCATGAATCTGATCTTCGCCGTCGTGTTCGCCGCCGTCGCGTACCGTATGGGCGTGACCTACGATCCGTGTGAAATCGGCGGCACCTCGGCCGGGTCTCCCGCGTGGGTGGAGGATGTGCCGCTGGCCACCAAGGTCGTACAGATCGAGCGGTCCGGAAAAGACAGCGAGCATCTGCGGTTCGACTGGGACTTGCGGCAACAGATCGCCCTGCACGGGCTGGGGGAAGACCCCAGGCCGATCGACCTGAAAGTGAAACTGCCCGGGGGTGAAGAGCAGTGGCTGGCGATCACCCCCAGCGATCGGCTGGTGAAACGCGGCCTGAGCGACTTTGCGAGCATCGGCATCCGCCCCACAGACTCGACGACGCTGGCCATCAAACCGCATGTGATCCCAGGGATGGCGGCCAGCCGGGCAGAACCTCGCCTGGAGGGTGGCGATCGGATCGTGGCCATCGACGGCAAGCCGATCGATCCGGCCGGCGCCAACGAGCGGGGCGAGCTGCCGGCCAACGAGTTGGAGATGGCCCTGGCCACCCATCTCGCCCAGCCCCTGACGCTGGTCGTCGAGCGGGCAGTGGAGCCCGCCACGGCGTCGCTCGCGCGCCAGTCGGTGGAAATCACGCTGCCCCCCCAACCGCTGCGCACGGTTGGACTGGCCCTGCGCATCGGGCCAGTCGAGGCAGTGCGCATGCACAGCCCGGCTGCCCGTGCAGGCCTGCTGGTCGGCGATGTTATCCAGCGCGTCAACCAGCAGCCGGTGGACGACCCGCTCGTGCTGCCACAGCGGTTCGAACAGTGGATCGGACAACCCGTCATGCTCGAGGTGGAACGGCAGACAGCCGACAAGCGCGAACTGGTGCAGCTGCAAGTCACTCCTGAACCGCGTTACCGGTACGAAGTCGCACTGATCCCTGGTTCCCTGGTCCCTGTGGAGTCGGTGGGCATCGCCTATGCTGTGCATAACGAGGTGGTCGCCGTGGAACCGGGCAGCCCGGCGGACAAGGCCGGCCTGCAGCCGGGCGACCTGGTGTCCGGTGCGCTCTTCGAAGCCGCCACGGAGGAAGCTGCCCAGACGGCCAAAGAGCTGTTCGGACGCTCGATTGACGAAGAGACCCAGATCGACGAACAGCGGGAAAACTGGCCGTACGTGTCGGCCCTCATGCAGATGATGCCCCCAGGCATGGAGCTGCAGTTGCGCTACGTGCGCGGCGGGCAGGAGATGGTGGCCAGACTGCGCCCCGCGGCATCCCCGCAGTGGTTCTATGTCGACCGTGGCCTGCACCTGGTTAACCTCACCCGCGTGCACACCGCCGCATCCTGGTCGGAAGCGTGGCGTCTCGGCTTCCGCGAGACGAAAGAAAAGCTCCAGCAGGTGCTGAACTTCCTGGGCAAACTCGTCACATTCCGTATCTCGCCCAAGACACTCGGCGGGCCCCTGATGATCGCTGCCGCGGCCGGTTCAGAAGCCTCGCTGGGTACCCCCAGACTGCTGCTGTTCCTGACCCTGCTCAGCGCGAACCTGGCCATCCTGAACTTCCTGCCCATCCCCGCACTCGACGGCGGCCATCTCGTGTTCCTGACGGCCGAAGCCGTCACCGGCAAACCGGTGGACGAACGTCTGCAAGGCACGCTCACCCTGATCGGCGTCGCCTGCCTGCTGGGACTCATGGTGTTCGTGTTCGCCAACGACATCGGGCGACTGTTTATGTAGGACGGTGGCGACCGAACAACCGCGGCCTCAAACGCCCCGGCCCGGAATCCAGGGGAACTGAACAAACCGGGCAAGCGTCGCAGTTCACTCCAGGGGGCGGTCAAATCCGCCTTGTTGCGTGAACCGGTCTTGCGGTACCATGCCCGCCTCGGTTCCCGCTCCGGGGGCCCCCTCCAATCCAGATGGAAGGACCCACACGTGCCCACAAAGACCCTTCAACAGTTGGCTGACCTGGTGGGTGGTACAGTGCGTGGAGACGCCCACATCGAGATCACCGGCGCGGCGAGCATCACCCGCGTGCAGCGTGGCGAGATCACGCTGGCCGATGCGGCGAAGCTCCTGCCGCACCTGGCGTCTTCGCCGGCGGCGGCCGTCGTCGTCACCCCGGACTTTCCGCCGACCACGCTTCCCTGTCTGGTGGTTGACGACGTGCATGCAGCGTTCACGCAGATCGTGAAGCAGTTCCGGCCGCCGCGTGAAACGGTGCGGACCGGGCGCAGCCCGGCGGCGTGCGTTGCCGCCTCGGCCCAGCTGGCCGACAACGTGGATGTACACCCCTTGGCCAGCATCGGCGAAGACGTAGTGGTGGGGGCCGGCACGATCATTCACGCGGGGGTACACGTCATGGCCGGCTGCAGGATCGGGCGGGACGTGGTCCTGTTTCCCAACGTCGTGATCTATGAAAACTGCGTCATCGGCGATCGCACGGTGATTCACGCCGGTGCGGCAATCGGAGCGTACGGGTTTGGCTACCACACGGTCCACGGGGCGCACGTGCGTGGCGCGCAGCTGGGCAACGTGGAGATCGGCAGCGACGTCGAGATCGGCGCGGGGACGACCATTGATCGCGGCACGTACGACGCGACCGTGATCGGGGACGGCACTAAGATCGACAACCAGGTGATGATCGGCCACAACTGCCGGCTGGGGAAGCACAATCTGATCTGTTCGCAGGTCGGCATTGCTGGCAGCTGCACGACCGGCGACTACGTCGTGATGGCCGGCCAGGTGGGGTTGTCGGACCATCTGAACATCGGCCATCGCGCTATCCTCGGAGCCAAGGCGGGACTGATGAACGATGTGCCCGACGGTGCCGTGTTCATTGGCGTGCCAGCCACGCCGGAACGGGACCAGTGGCGGATGTGGGGGCACGTCCGGCAGTTGCCCGACATGCGGCGGCAGCTGAAGAAGATCGTGCAGCAACTCGAGAGTGCACAGCCGTCCGACACCGAGCCGGACCGGCAGCCGCACGCAGCGTGAGCTTACGGATGAGCGATGTGCAGAAAATGGGTCTGCTCGCCGGCTGGGGCAATTTTCCGTTAGCCGTGGCGTGCGCCCTCAAACGACAGGGCTACGCCGTCTATTGCCTGGGCATCCGCGACCATGCGGATCCCGCGTTGGCCGAGATCTGCGACGAGTTTCACCTGGTGGGCATCGCCAAATTGGGCGCGCACCTGCGATACTTCCGGCGGCGCGGCGTCCGGCAGGCGACGATGGCCGGCAAGATTTTCAAGGCACACATGCTCTTCGCACACGGGGGCTGGCTGCGCCATCTGCCCGACTGGCGTTGCTGCCGCACGTTCTACCCCCACTTCCTCACACGGACTCAGGATCGCAAGGACGACACCCTGATGTTGACACTCATCGACGCATATGCCGAGGACGGCATCCACTTCCAGCCCCCCACCGACTTCGCTCCGGAGCTGCTGGTGAAAGCCGGACCGCTCAGCGGGCGCACCCCCACCGCCGCTCAGCTCAAGGACATTCATTTCGGCTGGCGGCTGGCCAAGGAATTGGGACGTGTGGACGTGGGTCAGACGGTCGTGGTCAAAGGGCTGGCGGCGATTGCGGTCGAGGCCATCGAGGGGACCGATGCCTGTATCCTGCGTGCCGGCCAGCTGTGCCCCCAGGGCGGCTTCACCGTCGTGAAGGTCGCCAAGCCGCAGCAGGACATGCGGTTCGACGTGCCGACGATTGGCCTGCGCACCCTGCAGACGCTGGTCGCAGCCGGCGGACAGGTACTGGCCGTGGAGGCCGGCCGCACCATCATCGTCGACGAAGACGAGGCCCTGCGTTTTGCCCGGCAGCACCGCCTGACCGTCGTCGCCATGGATGTCGCTCAGTGGGCCGCCGACCAGCAGGCCGCCTAGCCGGACAGCGCCACTTGGAATCGTATGTAACGCTGGAGCTACCTGGCGCCGATCGCGGCCGAGGGGCCGCTGCTGACGACGGACGCGTTACAGCAGGGGGTCAATCTCTTGCGCCCTCCGAGCCGCTCCCCGCATAATGCACATCGAGTGTAAAACGTTGAGACGTTCCATTCTGTGGTAACAATGTCAACGTAATCTGTCCTCTGCTCGGCCGGGTCAGAACTCCGCAACGTCCGCCACAAACCGGCCGCCCCAGCGTGTGGCGGCGAATCGGTACAGGGTTGCCTGCGGATCCTTCCAGGTGCCAGGGGGCAGCCCCGCCTTCCGGCAGACTTCGCGGAGAAACGTGGTTGCATCCCAGCCGTGATCAACGGCCACGCTGGGCAACAGCAGGCCGCTGCGTCCGTCGTGCTGGATGTCCAGGCCGTGCTGGCCAATCTCGATGCTCGACAGCCGGGCTGCGGCCGAGTCCCCCAGCGTCTGGCGGGAGTGGAGCAGCGAGATTTCGACCGTCAGGTCCGGCAGTTCGTCGATCTCCACGGGCGGGAAACGCGGGTCGTGGCAGGCGGCACCGATGGCCGCGCGTTCCAGCGCTTTGTCCAGGCGAATGGAACGCGTGAAGTTCCCGATGCAGCTCCGCAGTGCACCCGCCTTGTACAGGGTGACAAACACACCCACGACCAGCAGAGCCGCCAGTTCGCCCAGCGGCAGCTGGTCCACGGGTAGCGACTGTTGCCGCGCTGCAGCGGCCAGCAATCGGCAGGTCGCGCCGTGCAGCCGGTTCCGCTGTTCCGCGTTCAATTCCAACTCGCCCGGTGCGTCAGCACTCTGATCTGGTTCCATGGTCATCCGCCTCGGCAGAGTAGGGTGAGGAAGGGAACTGGCCGCCCGGGTGCGACCCGTGCGGCGCTTGCTCGACCGCACTCCCGCACCGCACTCCCGAAATATCACTCCCGCAATATATCGTGCTGCCCAGCCACCTGCCACTGCGGCCCCCTGCTACTGGACCGGCCTACCGGCGTTCGAACGTGAACTGGCCGTCCCGGTGATCGATCTGCACGGTGTCCCCTTCGCGGAAGTCGCCGCGGGCCAGTTCCACGGCCAGCGGGTTCTGGATGCGCTGCTGGATGACGCGTTTCAGCGGCCGGGCGCTGTACACGGGATCATAGCCCTCGTTGGCGATGGCGTCCCGGACCGTTTCGGAGACCTCCAGCGTGAGCCCTTGCTGACCGATCTGCCGGGCGAGCCGCGTGATCTGCAGTTCGACGATCTGGCGGATCTCGTCGCGCCCCAGCGTGTGGAAGACGATGATCTCGTCGATGCGGTTGAGGAACTCGGGGAGCATCCGGGTCTGGAGCACTTCCAGGAC
>JAAYDI010000053.1 GCA_012729315.1 Planctomycetaceae bacterium | reverse complement strand
TGTGTGTGGCGGGGAGGACAGGATTCGAACCTGCGAACCGGTTTAAGGCCGGTTAACCGCTTAGCAGGCGGCCCCAATCGTCCACTCTGGCACCTCCCCGATCGGGTCATGTTGGCGGAGGGAGAGGGATTCGAACCCCCGGAGACGTGTAACGCCTCAGTGGTTTTCAAGACCACCGCCTTAAACCACTCGGCCATCCCTCCGGGTGACCATCCAGAGAAACTCCCCCCGGATGCCCCAGAAGTATAGCATGTCCGGTAGGGGCGGTCAACCGTGATTCGCGGATGCCGCCCCTCGCTGCCAACCACCGCTGTCTTGACTGCGGGGGCGCGCCGGGTACAATCCGTGCTTGACAATCAAATACCTGGAGAAATACCCGTGACCCACAGTGTGACCTCCTCCCCCATCATCGTGACTGACGCCGCGTGCGACCTCCCCGCCGATATGATCGAAACCTACGGCATTCACGTCGCGCCGCTCACGATCTTGTTCGGCCAGGAGGCGTTGCGCAGCGGCATCGACATCACGCCCGACGAATTCTACCGGCGGCTGGCCGAAGGCGGCGTGCACCCCACGACGTCCCAGCCGACGCCGAACGAGTTCGCGGATCTGTACCGGCAGTTGGCCGCCGAGGGCCGGCCGATCCTGTCGATTCACCTCAGCGAAGGGCTGAGCGGGACGGTGAACGCCGCGCGCCAGGCAGCCCGCAACGTGACCGAAGTGCCGGTGACCGTGCACGACAGCGGCACGCTGACCTCGGCGCTGGGGCTGCAGGTGATGGTCGCCGCTCGCGCTGCCCAGGCGGGCTATCCGGTCGAGCAGATCCTGCCCATGCTGCAGCACACGCACGAGACCGGCGGCATGTACTTCACCGTCGACGATCTGTCGTACCTGCATCGCGGCGGGCGGATCGGCTCGGTCAGCTACCAGCTCGGCCAACTGCTGCACATCAAGCCGATCATTACCGTTGCCAAGACGGGCCCCAAGGTGGGCACCTACATCCAGGCGGGGCGGGCGCGCAGCATGGCAAAAGCCATCGATGTCTTCGTATCACAGATCGTCGAGCAGGTGGGCGCGGGCAGCAAGCTGCGCGCGATCTCCCTCTACGGCGACAGCTCGGAGCTGGCCGAGCAGCTCAACCAGCAACTGGCGGGGACATTCGACTGCGTCTATCTGGCGATGATGCCGACCGCGCCGGTGCTGGGCGTGCATGTCGGTCCGAAGGCGCTCGGCGTGGGCTTCGCCGCGGGCGACTGGCCTGTCTGACTTGTGGTTTGGGCCGCGATGCTGCTATGATCAGGCTTGTGGTTGCGGTGACGGCCAGGAGAAGTCGCAATGCCAGACAATATTGCTAACGGGGACAACGCCCAGGCGCCAACGGAAGAGCGCCTCCGGAACTTAATCGAGAATCTGTCCTCGTACATCGAATACTATCACGGCGGATCGGTGGAGTTGGTATCGTTCGATGGTAAGGTGGCGCGCGTCGTATTCGGCGGGGCGTGCGATGGCTGCCCGCTCTCGCTGAACACGCTCCACGGCTGGATCGCCGGCACGGTGCGCCAGTTCTTTCCGGATATCGTCATCGAAGAGGCGCCCGCGGGCCACTAACGGGCGGCCCACTCAGGACTGTACGGCCAACGCTCTGCTGACCGGCAGAGCGTTCTTTGTTGTTCTCCTAGGGGGCAACCATGAAAAACTGGGGCATGTTCTGGCTTCTGGGTCTCATCTGGGGATCATCGTTCCTGCTGATCAAAATCGCCGTAGACGAGCTCGGCCCGCTGCCGCTGGTTGCCGTGCGCATCGGGCTGGCCGCGCTGGTTATGGGGGTCTTTCTGTGGGTGACCCACCGCGCGCTGCCCCGTGGGCGCACCGAGCGCGCCGCCCTGCTGTTCGTCGGCGTGATGAACACGGCCGTGCCGTTCACCCTGATCACCTGGGGCGAGCAGGATATCGACAGCGGCCTGGCAACCGTGCTGAACGCGACCGTGCCGCTGTTCACGCTGGTCTTCGCGCACGCGGCGCTGGCCGACGAGCGCATCACGCCGCAGAAGCTGGCCGGGCTGCTGGTCGGGTTCGCCGGGGTCGCGATTCTGGCGGGCCGCGACGCCGAGTCCGCCAGCCCGAACCCGGTCAGCGGGCAGG
>JAAYDI010000052.1 GCA_012729315.1 Planctomycetaceae bacterium | reverse complement strand
CCACGACGCCACGCGCGGTCCATTGCGGCCTCGGTGGCCGCCGGTTAGTTAGCTACCTTACGGCTCGGCCACTCCATCGCGGACGGTTCCCCACCCAGGGTGCGCCGCGAAGCGCGGCGACCCTGGGTTGCGGAGTGTAACGCCTTCGGCGTACCAGAGGCTCGGCATGACGACGGCAAGAGGGCGGACCACCGGCGCCACGCTGCGCTCATCAGACGTCCAACACTGGCACTCTTCCCGCCGAGCGGCGTGTTGTTCTGTACGACCGTGTTGTTCTGCACGATTTAGAGTGGCATACTGGGGGTACCGAGTGGGGGTGGCGTCGCACGGAACAGGCGTGTTCCTGCGCGCTGATAATCATCAGCCCGAGGTTTGTTTACCGCGGCAGACCGCAGCAGAAACAGACATGAGAGCACGAAGAGTTGTCCTGGCCATTGCCGCGTTGATGCTGTGTGCCATCCGGCTGGCAGCGGCCGAGTTTCGGCCAGTCGCCGTGTGGACCGATGCGGAGTGCTACCCCGATCCGCCGGGGAAGTATGTGCCGGAGAAAATGATCGACGGTGATCTCAGCACCTACGCCTGCCTGCTCGACGACACGCGTACGGGCAAAGATGCGCGGGTGTATCCGCCCCAGGCGGCACCGCCCGTGACAGCCACCTTTGTGCTCGACCTGGGAACGGAACGCACAGTTGCGGGATTGCGATTCGTGGCGCGCAATGCCTGGGTCTATGTGCTGGCCAAAAACGTGACCGTCGCGGCCTGTGCCGACGCTCAAGGTCGCGAGCAGATCCGGCCGCTCACCGAGGGACACGAGTTGCCTGCAACGTCCAACTCGAACGCCGCCTTTGCAGAATGGCAGCCGGTCACGACTCGTTACCTGAAGGTCCGCGTCAACGACTCGTACCAGCAGCGGTATCCCGACCCCTGGATGTTCGAGGCACAGATTCCCTGGGCGCACAAGGTCGAGCTTCCGACGGCCGGGGACGGCAGGAACCTGAACGTGCAGATTGCGGAAATCACATGCTATGACGTCCGGCCGGCCGACTATCCCGTCAAGAACCCACCCGATGTCGCCTTCCCCCGCCATCGCCTCGAACGCGACTGGCTTTATCAGGATGTCGGGCTTGACGTGGCCCGGATCTTCACGTCCGATCACGACTCGGAAGCTGAGGAAGCCCTGGTACAGAGGGTGTTGGAGCGGGTTCCCGACGATGATACCGCGCTGCACTTGCTCCGGCAGCGGCTTGATCGGCTGGTTGGCGAACGGGTGCCCGCCCGCGATCCGCGCTGGCGTTCCCTGTACCTCGACGCCTGCACCGCGCGGCGCAAAGCACGGCTCGCATCGGTCCGGGCACGGGCCACGCAGTTCATCTACGTCAAGCATTCCGTCTTCGGATGCACGCAGGGACTGGTCGGGAAATACGACATTCCCGATGAGCAGATTCGGGACTACACGACCGCTTTCAAGCCGGGCGGACAACTCTGTTTAGGGACGTTGCTGGAGGATGGCACAGTCCAACACGAAGTGCTGATCGAGAAGCCGCATGGGGCCATCTGCTATCCCAACCTCTCGTGGGACGCTCGAACACTCGTCTTCTCCATGCGCGAGAACTTCGACACCGACTCCTACTACCTGTACACGATGGACATGGCGACGCGGCAGGTGCAGCAGATCACATTCCCGCTACTCAAAGACGGCAAGCCACTGCCGGTTGCCGACTGCGAACCGGCGTTTCTGCCCGATGGTCGGATCGTCTTCACCTCGACGCGCGACGTGCACATCAGCGACTGCTGGCACCGCGCGGGCGGGAACATCTTCAGCTGTGATGTGGACGGCGGTAACATCCGCCGCCTGACATTTGACCAGCTCATGACGAACAATCCCCAGGTGCTGGAGGACGGCCGGGTCGTCTTCACCCGCTGGGAGTACAACGACCGCAGCGCCCTGTTCAATCACCCGCTCATCGCGATGAACCCGGACGGGACGGCGCAGATGGAATACTACGGGAACAACAGCATGTTCCCGGCCGCGATCATCCATGCGCGAGGCATTCCGGGATCGCATAAGGCGATCGCAGTGATTGCCGGCCACCATTCGGTCTACAAGGGGAAGCTCGGTCTGATCGACCGCAGCCACGGGATCCAGGCGGGCTGCGGGATCGAATTCGTGAACACGAAGCTCAACGGGGCCTTTGGGCGCGAGCCCGCGGATTTTATCCGGCCCGAGCCACCCGACCCGGCCAAGCCCTATCTCGATCTGAAGATCGACGTGTTCGGTCAGTTCGGGCCGCAGTACTCGCATCCTTATGCGTTCGACGAAGAGCATTACCTGTGTTCGTTCTGCCCGGAGGGGTATCTGCCTCCCTTCGGCCCTTTCAATCCTCCCCTGGGCGCCTACTACATGCAGCCCGATGGCGTGCGTGAGCTCCTTGCGTTCGACGACTGGCAGGGCACGGGACAGGTAATTCCCGTGCTGGCCCGCACGCCGCCTCCCGTGCGCGCGTCGCACGTCCGCCCGCAAGACAACCACGGACTCTACATCGTGCAGGACGTCTATCAAGGCCCAGGGCTGGCCGGCATCCCGCGGGGCACGGCGAAGACGCTGCGCGTCGTCGCACTGGAGTACCGCGTGGCTCGCATGGGCTATGGGCAGAACGGGGGCGAGTGTGAGACGGGGCTCTGTCAGACGCCGATCTCGCTCAACAGCGGCAGCTGGGACGTCAAGCATGTGTTGGGTGAGGTCGACATCGAGGCGGATGGCAGCTGTGCCTTCGAGGTGCCCGCACGTGTCCCGGTCTACTTCCAGGTGCTCGACGCCAAGGGCTACACCATTCAGTCGATGCGCAGCTGGTCGACCCTGCAGAACGGCGAGCGTCTCTCCTGCATTGGCTGCCACGAACACAAGCAGGAGGTGGCGACCAACGGGAGCCTGGCATTAGCCCTCTCCAAACCGCCGCAGAAGCTCAAGCCGTTCGCTGACAAAGAACACCCGCTGGTCACGCGGCTGCGGTCGGAGTCATGGCTAGCCAGTGTCGACAACTACCTCGGGACGAACACGCCACGCACGCTCGACGCGGACGCGCCGGTCGACGGGTTCAGTTACGTCCAGGAAATTCAGCCCATCTTCGACCGGCACTGCGTGAGCTGCCACAATGCTGCGCGAATCGAGGAGAGCCGGATCAGCCTGACGGGAGAGATCGCGAATCCGGACAGCATCACGCTGATCGGCGCTGGCCAGGTAGATCCCAAACGGGCCTACACGCAGTCGTATGTCGCGCTCACCACCTCGGGCAACCCCGACAAGAACCCGTGGATGACGTGGCTGAAACCCCGCAGCCGCGCCGTGATGCTCCCCCCCTACCACACCGGCGCGTGCAAGAGCCGCATTATGGACTATTTCCAACCTGCCCACTACGGCGTGCAGGTCACCGAGAACGAGCAACGGACCTTTGCCTGTTGGCTCGACCTGCTCGTCCCCTTCTGCGGCTCCTATACGCAACACAACACGTGGACCGACGCCGAGAAGGCCGAATTCGGGTATTTCCAGGCGAAGCGGCGCGCCTACGCCGTCGCCGAACTGGAATCGCTGCGAACCGCCTCGGGGTATTGAACGCCGTCGCACAGGCGCATGCTGCTACCTGCTCAGCGCTTGTCTGCAATCCGACTCTCCGTGCGTGCTAGAAGAAGCCCCCGGCTCCAACGCCACCCCCGGAACCGCGTTTACCCTGCTCGTAGAGTCGCTGGAGTTCGTCGACCTGCTGTCCCTGCAGGCGGCGTTTCGTTTGCTCCAGCCCACGCAGCAACTCTGGACCGTCCGGCGTTGCGGAGCCTCGGGCCCGAGCGTCGCGCCCGTCTTCCAGACCTGGCGCATGCATCAGGTTGCCGCCCTCCACAGCACCCGCACCCCCGAATGTTGCGCCCATGCCGTCCAGGACTCCCCCCATGCCGCCCATGCGCTGAACATCACCAAGCCCACCGGCGCCCGGTAGGGCGTCACCGCCCGGGTAGTCCGGCCGTTCCTTCACCGGGACCTCGCCCTCCGGTCGGTCCTGACGTGCGATGGCGCGCAGCCGCTGGAGAGCCGATGCGATCTCCCGCTGCGTGTCCTGCGTTTGGCTGATCACCAGCACGTCAGTGTCCTGAATCGGCGTCGCCTCAATCGCTCCGGCGCCCCCCACTTCATCCCACGTGTCGGGGGAGATCGTGGACGTAATCGTGAAGATGAGCGTGTCGAAGTCGGACCAGGACGTGCCGTCCGGAGCGCGGTAACGAATCAAGTCGGTCACCGGGTACGCCACCGTCGTCAGCTCGTTATCAGCCTCTTCTGGCGTGGTGATGTGCAGCGCCTCGTACTGAACCAGATAAGTGAGATCCAGCTGCCGGAGCATCAGTTTCAGAGCTGCGCCTAGATTCATGTCGCTCACGTCGAATGTCACCGGTGTGTCATCACTCAATCCCACATCCTCCAACGCACGACGGTCGATGAGCACGGTGAAGTTGTGTTGTTGCATGATCATGTGCGCGACGTCCTGGAGCGGTGTTTCCTCGCATGTCAGGGCTGTTGGCGTATCGAGGATCGCCAGAATCCGCTGATCGCCCGGACTTATCCCCGGCCCCGCCAGAATCGTGCCGGTCGCCTCCAAGGCCTCGGCCGCGTCGGGAGACAGCCGTCCGGCCACCTGCTGGGCGTCAGACATACCGCGCGGCACCAGGCCGCTCGGGACGCCGACCGCCATTGCTGGCAGCGAGTCGGCACTGCGGTACAACGCGTATTTCCCGGCCCCGGCATGCGCAATCACGGTGGGACTGCCCACAACACTCTCGGCGACGAACAAACCGCGCCGGTCCGTCTGGCCGGCCACCAGGTCGGCCTTGCCGGCACCGATCACCTTCACGTCGGCGCCGTGCACGTACTGGTCGCTCGTCACATCCCTGAGCGTGACGCGCACGGAGCTGGCGTGCGGATCGCGGGACACCTCGAGATCCAGCGATGTCACCAGCAGCAGTCCGCTGGCAAACTGGCTGCCGCCGCGGCAGACAATCAGGTACGCCCCTTCTTCGGTCACTTCCAGCGGCAGCATGCGGTGCAGATCGCGGTAGTCTTGGCCCTCTCCCAGCGCAACGGACGTCTCGCGATAGGGTTCGATGCCCGCCAGGTTGATGTCGCGGATTCCGGCCAGCGTCCGCCGCAGCACCGCGAACTTTTCCAGGTCGATCCGGTAGACCTTGAGCTCGCACGTCACCACGTTGCGGTGGACCAACTCGATCTCCACGGGCTGTCCGGGGCGCACCGTCGTCAGCTCCGGCAGGCGCATGACCTCGCGGAGCAAGTCCCCGATGGAGGCCTTGGCATCGGGGAAGCGGTCCTCCACCAGGCGATACTCCTGGAGCGCTTCGACAACGCGTCCCAGGCTATGATAGATCTGCCCGAGCACGTAGATGGCAGACCACTTGTTGTCACTGTCTTTCAATTGTCCGCTCGTCTCATCCAGGAACTGGCCGGTGGCCACGTGGCGCAGCAGCTCGATCGCCAGCTCGGGCTCGCCGAGGGTGAAGCGGCAGTAGCCAGCCAGGAACGAAAAATCGTCCAGCAGTTCACTGTCTGGATACCGCACGGCATACCGTTGCGCGGCCACGGCAGCGCGGGCGAAGTCCTTCGCCTCCAGCAAGGCACTGGCAGCTGCAAAAGCAGCCTGATCCGCAGTCGGCGCCAGTGGATACTCGACGAGATAATCCTCCTGCATCCGCCACGCGGCGTCGATCAGGTCGGCGGCCCGGACGCCGGCCGCACGCAGCAGCGGATCCCGAGCGGCCTCGGGCGCCCACGTCGCGATCTGCTGCGCCAGTGCCAGGTGCGCCGTCGCTACGTACGGCTCCGGAGGGTATTCGCACAGCAGACGCTGCATGATGCGGGCGCTCGGCAGGCGTTTTCCGATGCCGAGCAGGACACCAGCGACGCCTCCTTCACGCGTGAACGCGCCTTCCACCGCGGCGCGAAAAACCTGGAAACTGCGTTCCGCCTCCCCCAGTTCCTGATACGCCGCGCCGATCCGCATCACCTTGTCCAACACGATCTCCTTGTCCGGCCACTGCTCGAATATGATCTCAAAGTACCGGACGACCTGGTCGGGCTTCTGCAACTCGATGGCCACATCCAGCAGCATCTCCACCGTGTCGCGATAGACCGCCGGCTGGAGCGACCAATCGGCCAGCAACTGCGAAAGCAGCGCCTCGGCGCGTGGCCAGTCACGCTGCTGGTATGCGTGGCTCCCCAACTCGTACAGTTCCTGCGGTGTCCAGCGGTAAGGGTCGGCACTGGGGGTACCGGGCGGGAGAACTCGCAATCGCCGCGGCTCCGCCACCGCTTGTTCCTCCTGCCGGTACGCATTCCAGACCAGAGTGGCTCCCGCTTGCGACTCGCCCGCGAATTCGCCGGAGACATCGTAACGAATCGCCGCGAACTCGCGTGCCTTGCCCAGGTAGAACGTCATCCGGCCCGGCGCGATTTCCACGCGTTCATGCGGGCCGCGAATCGTGTCGGCCAACACCATCACGCCGCTGGGGATCGGCTCCGTCACGATCAGGTAGTCGAGCATCTCCACCGGCGTCTCATCCGGCACGTGTCGCTTGATCTGCAGTTCGACTTCACCCCGCTCACCGGCGGGCAGCTGCGTCAGCGGATTCGCAAAGGCTTTCGTCGTATCCCGGACGTTGTCAAATCCGCGCGGGAGGGGGCGCCCCGACAGTTCGCGCGGCGCAGGCGCATACGAGCGCGTCACCTGCCATGCCTGAGTCGTGTTCCGCAGCTGATCGGCATCCAGCACGCCCGATAACACGACGTCGTACACATAGCGCCCCGGCCCTGCCGGTTCAAACACCACGCGTTGCTCACCTTCCGCCAGTTGGTCCGCGGGGAACTCCACCACGTGCGCCCCAAGGTCAGCGGGCAGTTCGAAGACCTGTGCCGGCTGATCGTTGACCGACACCTTGATGGCGCGGTTCTCTCCGGACGGCCGGTGCCGAGTGAACCAGCGACCGAGGGCGAGCACTGCTGGCCCGGTCGCGCGATCGGGCGTCCAGCGCAAGCCCGGGCGCTGAGCCAGGACCTGGTCGATCACCGCGCCCGATTCGGTCGCCTCCGGAGCCGTGCTGGCCAGGGCCAGCGCCCGTAAGGCCAGCCATTCACCACGCGCCGTCTGCGCGGCCAAGGGTGTTGGCGGCGCTGGGGCTGTCCCGCTGGTGGCGTCACCCATGCGCTGTTCACAGATGCTCAGCAACTCCGCCGCCAGCGGCAGTCGCTCCATTTCCACGAACGCCAATGCCAGATACAGCAGAGCGGGGGTCGACAGCTGCGCGCGTTCGCGCTGCAGCCGATTGGCCAGCGAGAAGTCCGGCTGTCCGGCCGCGCTTAACGCGTGCAGCAGGACCGCTTTGCTCTCGGGGTCGTCGGGGGCCGTCACGGCCAACTGCGCGGTGAGGTATTGAGTCGCCTGCTGCAGGCAGGCATCCGGCACACGGTGGCCCGCCCGGCGGGCCAGACTGAGGGCCCAGACCACGCGCGCCGTCGCATACCGATCGCTGGTGCCCGCACCGAGCGACCAGCCCCAGGCACCGTCATCAAGCTGTGCGCTGACCAGTTCGGCAATAGTCACGCGGGTTCTCGCGACGACTTGCCGCGCCCGAGGATCCTCGGATGTCACGGGCAACTGCAGCAACTGCTGGATTCCCAACGTGGCCAGCAGGTCGCTGCTCAGCGAATCAGTCATGGCCACCGTCCCACGCCTGTGGCCCGCATCGTCTGGCGGCCCCATCACCGCCTCCCACAGGCTCCCCTCGACGTTCGCCCGCACCGCGACGCGCAGACGCAGCGAATCGCGTCTCGCGCCGGCCGGCGGATCCAGCGTGACCGTTCTGCCTGCCTCCGCCACACCACTGAGCGCGGCGCGTGTCGCGACCCCGTGCGATTGCAGCGGCACGCAGCGCTCGACGGTATCGAGGACCTCGCCCTGCGCCAGGGTCAGGCGAACCGTCGCCACCTGCTCACAGTGGACCGGCACCGCGCTGGTGTCGCCGGCGAGCGAGCCAGCAATGGGAAACCGCACTTCCTGCCGTCCTTTCCCACTCACCGTCACGCCGTGTGTCTGGTCCACAGTCTTGCCGGCAACGCTGACCGCGAGATGTGCCTCCACCGTCGCAGGCTCATTCCGTTGGTTATGGACGACGGCAATGATCTCCGTCTCATCGCCCGGGACGAGTGCCTCCGGCACCTTGAGTTCAGCACACAACGCCTGATCTGCCACCACCGTCTCGACAGTCTCTCCCGCCAGGGCTCCCTGCGTAATACCTTTGGCCACGATCTTCCACGTTGTCAGACGCCTCGGCACGACCACCGTCACGGTGGCGGTGCCTGTGCTGCCGGTCGTGACAGCGGCGCACCAATAGGCCGTGTCCCACCGCGTCGCCCGGCTTTCCTGCAACTTAGAGCATGACAGTATGGCGTCACATACGGCGGTCCCATTCCGATCGGATCCCGGGCAGCCTGGAGCGTCTCCGATTCCCGGCGGCATTGCAGGCGGCATTCCCGGTGGCGTGCCAGGCGGCACTGCCAGCCCCGGCGGCGGTGGTGATGGCGCCTTCGCACTGGATGGCTCCGGCACGGTCACGTTTCGCGGCGTGACGGTGCGACGACGATCAGCCGAGAGCGGTTGGTTGATCGGCGTCGTGGCTGGGTGGTACGCGAACTCGATACTCGAACCGGTGCGTACGGAGAGCGGACGCGCCTCGGGGCGGAAGAACTCGGATATCGCTGTCAGCGGCGGTTCGGGAAGCGCAGTGCGCGCGGCCTCTTCGACCAGCGCCAGGCTGACTTCCGCGGGCACCGGTTGGCCTTGTGCATCGGTCGTCCGAATCGTGATCTCCACCGGCTGTCCCGGCGTGACAGTGTTCTTTTCGCGCCCCTCGTGTCCTTGTCCCGACCAGGACAGCTTCACCTGCAACGCGTGCGTAACGTCGAACGTGCGCGAGGCGGTGTGGAGTCGCGGCGCGCTCGCAGCAGCATCTGGCGTCGCGCTCCCTGGCGGCGTCCGCGTATCGACCATGACCACGGCCTGCAGCTGGAACCGCGGTGCCAGCCGCGCATCCAGTTCCATCGGGAGGGGATTCGGTCCGGGCTGGAGTGGCACGAGGCGATAGTCCCAGACACGGTCGGTCTGGAAGGTGACGAGCGCCAGCGCGGGCTCTTCGCGCCAGTGCAGTGTCACATCCGCGCGGTCGCCGACCTGCCATGCACGATCGTCCACCAAGACCCGCAGACGCGTCCGGTCATCATCGCCCGAGATCAGCAGGTCGCGCTGCCCGCCCACCGAGTTCCCCCAGCGGTCTTCGCCAGTAGCCCGCAATCGATACTGCCCCGCTGCCGCCAGCTGCAGCGTGACGCGGGCGGTTCCATCGGTGTCGCTGGTGGCCACGACGTGGTCTTCCACAATCTGTTCGGTGACGCGATCGCCCACCTTCGTCAGGCGGCGGATCTCGAGATTCAACTGCTGGCCCACAGGCTGGCCCTCCGCGCTGCGCGTCGCCAGGGCCACTTCGAACTCTTCGTTCGCGAGAAACACGTCACGTGTGGTCGTCACGTCGACCGCACATCCCGTGACGGCCAGATACAGCTGGCGCTGCTGCTCGATGTTGAGGTCGGGCAGCTGGACGTTCAGGACGACCACCTGATCCGCAAAGAAGTTTCGTGTGGGCAGCGTCAGCGGCACCTCACCGTGCTCGTTCGTCCGTGCTGTGAACACCCGGTCGTTTACCAGCTGGTACTGGACCAGCTGATCGACCAGCGGCGCGCCGTAACGATAAGCGACGCGGATCGTGCCCGTGATCTCTTCGCCGCGGTAATAGACGTGCCGCGGGATATCGACCGATATGCAGATCGGATCGGCGCGGGACGGATCGACCTGGAACGTGCCCTGGTAGGCATGACCGGCATCATCGCGGACCTGGATGCAGTATGCGCCGGGAGGGCTGGTGGCGGGCAGCGGAAACTGCGTGTCGAACGTGCCGAACGGGCTGGTCGCAATCGACTCGTGCCAGATCAGACGCGCGCGCGGATCAAACACTTCCAGTTCGTGGGGGCGTCCGGCCTCGACGGCCCACACGCCGTGTACCGCTCGGCGTATGCAGCCTCGTACGCACACCTGCTCGCCCGCGTAATAGACGGGGCGATCTGTGTAGAGGTACCCTTTGTCGGGCAAGGCCGGAGTCACACGCGTCCCTTCGAGCCCGACCAGATTCGCTGCGACGTGGCCGTCACACAGCGCTGCCACGCGCACGTCCGGGCAGTCTGCAAGCTCGTCATACGCCGCATGGAACACACCGTCGTCACCTGTCGTCGCCTCGGCGAAAACGCGTTGGCCGTCGGACAGCAGCAACTGTACGCCATCCCAGGGCTGCCCGGTCCGCATGTTCTCGGCGAAGACCAGCAGATCGCCGCGGGCCGCCTGGACGATGATCTCCAGGTCGCTTTGCAGCACCAATGTCGTCGCCTCCAGCGTCTCGCTGCTGACCGTGACCGCCACGGCTCCCCGTGCGGCCCCACCGGGAAGCGAGATCTCCGGATGGCTGACAAGCTCGCGCTGGTCTTCGTAATCGGGGATCTCAAATGTCTGGCTCACCTCGGAATCGATCAAGCCGATGTCGAGCTGTTCGACGTCGCCGACCAGGCACACTTTGCGGAAATACGACTCCATATTCAGGCGATAGACACGGAGGGTAACCGACCGCACGTTGCGCGTGGTCAGTTCCAGGTACGGCTTTTCGTCCGAGCGAAAGACGCGCGGAGTGCTGACGATCATGGACGGCGTGGTCAGACGCGCCTCCGCCTCGCGTGCCTGCCCGGCGCAACTGCCGGTAAGGATCTTCCTGTACTCCCGCAGTGCCTCCCGCGGCCGGCCGAGCTTCTGCTCCAGCACGACCGCGAGTTGATAGTGTGCACGCGACGCTTCCTCGGTTTCGGGATACTTGGACACGAGCTGTCGCCACTGGGCGATGGCATCCTCCCACAACTCCTGCTGGTAGCTCATGTGACCAAACAGCCAGAGGATCTCGGGGGCGCGGGGGTCGAGTGGGTATTTGGCCAGGAATTCTTGCAGCAATTGCCGCGCTGGGTCGAACTGGTGGGCCTCGAGTTCGTGGGCCGCCATCAGGTATTGAGTGTCGATGACCTGCTGCTGCACTTCGCTCCAGGCGGCATCACTCGGGTGCCCGGTCAGGAACTCCTGCCAGACCTTCAAGGCCTCGGCCAGTCGCTCTTGGCGCAGGTAGGCGTACCCCAGACGGTGCCGCGCGCGCGGCGTTTCGGCCGAGGTGGCCTGGCGCGGGTCCGACAAGAACTCCTCCAGCGTACAGGCTGCGTCCGCGAACCGCCCCCGACAGATATAGCTCTCGGCCATGTCCAGGTAGGCCGCGCCCGCGCGCTCGTGGGTGGGGAAGCGTTCCAGGAACGCGCGCAACGCATCGACGCCCAGCAGCAGTTGTTCGTCCGTTCCCGGAGCCGGCAGGCCCCAGGTACGTGACAACTGATAACTCGCCTCGGCGATCCACGGCGACGGATCAGCGCCGTGTGCGGCCAACAACTCCTGCCAGGTGAGACGTGCGTGCAGCAGGTCGCCGCTGGCCAGCTGGCATTCACCGAGGCGGAACATCGCCTCGATCGCTTGCGGTGTCCCGGGATGTGCGCGCGCAAACGCCGCGTACTGTGGCGCTGCTTCCTCCAGCTGGTCCAATAGCTGATGGCAGCGTGCGACGCGGAACGCCACGTCCAGATGCCGCTCCGGATGCGGCCCGGCATCCAACGCCTTCTCGTACAGTGCCAGGGCGGTGGCGTAGTCCGGCGCCACTCCGTCGTCGGCCGGATCGAAACAAGTCTCCGCATAGGAAAGATACAGATCGGCTGTCTGCGCGGCACGCTCGGGCGACAACAATGCCTCCGCTTCCGCGCGGTAGATTGGTCCGGCAACCTGGAAGTTGTCCTGCCTGGCCAACGCCATGGCCGCGGCGAATCGCGCCCGCCGGGCCCACGGGCTGGCGGGAAAACGCTGCTCGACTTCGCGCAGCGCCACCACAGCTGCATCATACTGCGCCTGATAGTACAGGATGCGACCCCGGAGAAAGAGCAACCGTTCGGTCAGCGCATCCGGCTGCTGCAGTTCCTTGTCCACCGCCTGCAGCGCCGCGGGCCAATCGCGGTCCTGCAACAACTGCCGGAGTTCGTCCGACACCAGCGGCACCGCCAGGTCTTCGCGCTGGCCCACCACACACTGCGGACTCCACCAGGCAGCTAACACGACCGCCCACACACACCACCGCCACTCGCTGTGCGACCGCATTAGAACCTCCTCGGGCCAGCCGCGCGAGAGCCTGGCCCGGCCAATCACCAGAGGCACTAGTCAGAACTTCACCCGCCGTTAATTGTAGTCGCTCCAGTGGGACATGTCTTAGCAATATCAATGTGAGATGTGAGGTTCTTGACGATATCGCGCCGCGCTACCAGATGCGTCCCACGCTGACGATCACCGCCGCAGGCGGACAGCCAGCGATTGTGGAGTTCATCGGTCAACTGCCCGCCGGCCAGCGTTGCGTGTGGCAGGCGGATCTTCCCTCCCGCCCGATGTTCGTGGCCGCCACTGAGCCCGATTCCGTCGAGCATCTTGCGCACCAGTTCTGCGGCGTTGCCTCCGTCCCGCCCGGTGCGCACGGAGACAAACAGCTCGTCGGCCACGACAGCGCCGCAGAGCACCTTCTGTACCCCCTCACACCGGCTCAACAGGTCGGCAACTTCTCCGACCGTTTCGGGGCCCGCAGCGCGAGGCAGGAAACAGATGACGGCCTCGTCGTAGATGAACGCCGACTGCAGAGCCAACACCAGATCCGAGAAATACTCGCGGGTGAGCGGTGCGTTTTCGATTTCTGCCAACTTGCCTGGATCGGCGAATTTCACCAGCCAGGTGACGATGCGGCGGTCCAGGGGAGTGTAGTGGGTCTCGCTGCCCTGCGTTTCCGTGTGGATGCCATAGAGCATTGCCGTGGCTAATCCGCTGGGAGGGACCAGATGTTGCTCCTTCAGGTAGCTGGCCACAATCGTGGCCGACGCGGCAACACGCGGGCGAATGTCCCGGAATGCGACACGCGGGCGCGGGCTCTCGATCTGGTGATGGTCGATCACCGCAATGGGCTGGATACCGCACTCGCTCAGCAGATGATTGGACATGGTCGAAGAGCAGTCGACCAGTACCGTCGCGGTCCGCTCGTCCACCTCGAGCACGTCCGTCAGTTCGATGGGTGGAGCCAGCAGTTTGACCATGTGCCGGTTCTCGGCCCGCACGATCACTCCACCGCCGATCAGGCGGGCGGGCTTGCCGAGTTTCTCCTGGATCAGCCAGCACACGCCCCAGCCGGAGGCGATGGCGTCCGGGTCCGGATTGTCGTGCGTCACCACCAGCACCCGCTCGTAGTCGTTCACTACGTTAAGCAATCGAGTTGAGCGCAGCGCGGTCGTCATGATGTCTCTCCTGCCAGCAGCCGGTTCCATGCTAACCCAGCGGTTCACCGCCCGGGAAGCAGCCTGCAGGGGTACTGCCGTGCCCCGCTGGAGAACTGGACATGTCGTTGTGCACGAAAAAACCGGCAAATTTTCCCGGACATGACTAATCGTCACAATCCACTTGTCCCGAAATAGTGAGTACAGGGGGAAAACCAGATATGCTGCGACGAATTGCCTGGACTTTGCCGCTCTTGCTCGGTGCACTCCTGTGCGCGGCCGGGTGCACGTTCCCCAAGTCCTTTGGATTTGCGCGGAAGCAGCCGCTGCAGCCCGAGACTCAGGTGGCCGAAGGTCGCTCGGCTACTATTACCGACGACGCGGAGACAGAACGCACGGGATTTTCACTCGCGCACTCGCTCAGGAAGTCGACGAGCTGGCTGGCGTTCGGCCGCCAGCAGCCGACGGAGACCAGTGCCAAGCAGCCGCTGGTCGACCACGCCGACGCCCGGACGGCCGCGTCTGAGCCGATGATCTACCCGAACGTGGTGCCGCCCAAGTACCAGCGTATGGATGCCGCCCTGTCAAACTCGACGCTGGCCAAAGACACGTCCGGGACGCCATCGCTCGTACGGCCCTCGCGCCGGCCGCCGCCCGATCCGGCTCCGAAGCCACCGTTGGACGAGTCGCCGGAAGCCAGCCTCGCCACCACACAGACTCGCGCGGAAGGCCCGCTGTACGACTTGATCGCCGCAGCCAGCCAGTCGTGGCGTGTGTCCCCGCAGACCGCGTCCCCACAGACCACTGCGGCGCCAACCTCCACGGCGGCGGTCGCGGCCAGCTCGACGCCTGCGGCCACCTCCACATCCGCGCCGTCAACGCCGGCTGTGGCGTCAGCACCAGTGGCGCCGGCACCGGCACCGCCGACCGAGCCGGCGACGCCGGCCGATGAAACGGCGACGCCCGAATCGGAGCAGACACGTCAGCTGGCGACGGAAACGAATCTAAAGTTCACGACGCCGGAACTTGCGGCGCGGGACCGCCAGACGGTCACCAAGTCCACGGATATCGTGACCAACATTCTGCGCCCGGCCCGCCCTGCGCCGCGCGGCGGGGACACGTCCGGCACCGAACAGGGCGTGTTGGCGCAATCTGCCGAGACCCGCGATCGTCAGCTCTCGGCGACGAATTGGATTGCCAAGCGTCCGGTGCCAGCGCCCGACGCGTCGGTACCGGCCAACCCACAGCCATCGCCTGAAGCCAATGCCGCAACGCCGGACGCCGGGGCTTCGACCGTCGTGGCCAGCACGTTTGGGAGCAGCGGCAGCGCGGCGCAGTCCGGCCAGCCGACCGCAGTGCCGGACGCCAAGCCGGCGACAGAGACGTCTGTTGCCGAGTCCGCCAAGCCGTCAGCAGCAAGCGCCGTGGCACAGACGGTCCAGCCGCCGGCAGAGACGGCCTCCCGGGAGGTCGAAACAGCGGTCGTACACAGTCCGCCGGCGCCGCCCGCACCACAGGCGGCGGGAGCGGCAGTTCCCGCGCCCACGCCCGCTCCAAAACGGACAGACGTGGTTGCACGCAGTGAGGCCGCACGCAGTGAGATCGCACGCCAGGAGGCGCTTGCGGCGCAGCGCCACGCGTATCTGACCAGAAGTCCGTCGCAGGCCCAGATGAGTTTGACGACGCGCGCTGCTGCACCGCCGACGGAGGTCGGACAAGAGCCGCTCGCGCCGCTGATCGACGCCGATGTCTATCGCGCACGGTTCGCCACCGCACGGAACGCAAGGCCGGTGCCGCTGCAGACTGCGGCGCGCCAGCCCACGCAGGCCACCAACGGTTCCTGGCTCGCGGCCTACCAGCGGCTGATACAGGAAAACAGCTCCCGTCCGTCGCCACGCCCGCCCGCGGGCAGCCCGACTCGTTCGCTCAGTTCGGACAGCGAAAACGCGCCAGTGATGCTGCAGCCGGAGGCGCCGACGTTGCGGCGGTGACACTGCGGCGCGGGACTGCGAGCACTGGCATCCGGCGAGGCACGCGGTCGCGGTGTGAAGATCGGTCAGCGTGTCTGCGCCCCGTCCCCGCTTTGGCGCCGTCAGGCCAGGATCCGCTGGTAGAACGCCGTGTACCGCTCGACCATCTGTTCGACACTGAAATGCTCGCGCATCCGCTGCTGGGCCGCGGCCGACAGACGCGACCCCAGGGCGGGATCATCAAGCAGCCGCTGGGTCAGCCGGGCCAAGGTGGCCCGATCGCCCACGGGATAGAGGAGTCCGGTTTCCTCTGGCGCGATCAGATCGCGGTTGCCCGGGATGTCGGTGGCAATGACCGGAACCCCCGCATACATCGCTTCCATGATGGCATTGGACTGCCCTTCATAGGCGCTGCCCGACCAGAAGCAGGTCAGGTGCGGCAGCAGAGCGGGAACGTCATTGCGGTGTCCCAGGAAGTGGACGCGGTCTGTGATCTGCACGCAGTCGCGCCATCTCACGAGCTGCGCGTATTGCGGGCCCTCGCCGATGATCAGCAGGTGTGTCTTGTTCCCGACGACCTTGAGCAGTTCGGTCACCCAGATCAGGTCTTTGTAGCCTTTCTGCGGCCAGAGCCGCCCGACGGCGCCGATCAGTTGAGCGTCGGCCGGGAGTCCGAGTTCCTGGAGCAGCGCGGCGCGCGGTTGGGGTGCGGGATTCACGAAGGGCTCAATCCCGTTGGGAATCACTTCGAACTTTTTGGCGGGGATCCCGTGCCCCACATAGAAATCCACCACGCCGTGGCTGTTGGTCACGATGCGTTCGGTACGGCGCGCCAGGTACCGATCGATGGCCAGCTCGTGCCAGACCTTCCAGCGGTCGACGCACCGTTCCCCGGCCACGATGTGCGGGACCCCGGCGCGCCAGGCCGCCTGACGGCCGTAACAGTTGGCAGCGAAAAGCCACGTGTGCACGAGGCTGGGGCGCAGCCGGGTAATGAGTCGCTTGAGCCGCCAGTAGGCTGGCGGGTCGAACTTCCAGCGCTTGCTGATCGCGTGCACTGGAATCTGGGCGTCCGCCAGCGGCGCGCTGAGCGGTCCCGAGCGGGTCAGCGTGCATACCTGCACGTCGAACTGATCGCGAGGGAGTCGCGTGGCCAGCAGCACCAGCTGTTTTTCGGCGCCGCCGCGGTCGAGTGTCGGAATGATGTGCAGGATACGAGCGGTCACGGCATGGTTCTCACACTGGCAGAGACGAGATGCTGGAACAACTGCAGGTGCGACGTGGCCATGCCCTTGAGCGTCCTCGTGGCCTGCACCCGGTGGAGCGCTGCGGCAGCGAGCGCATCCCCCTGCATGGGATGATGGAATGCGGAGCGGATCGCCGCTGCCAGGGCCCTGGGATTCCGGCTGGCGAACACGCGTCCCGTCACGCCGTCGGTGACCAGATCGGCATGCCCCGACTCGGCACTGACCAGGACCGGCAGGCCGGCGGCCATGGCCTCGAGCACCGCCAGCGACTCCTTCTGCTCGCACGCGGGGACGACCAGCAGGTCGGCAGCCAGCAGCAGCTCGTCGGTGCTGTCGAACGTGCCCGGCATCAGCACGCGCCCGACCAGGTCCGCATCGCGGATCCGGCGGTAGAGCGTCTCCCGTTGCGGGCCGTCACCCACCAGCCAGAGTCGGGCAAAAGGCCATTCGCGAGCAACCCACGCCCACGCGTCAATCACCAGGTCCCACGCGATGCGGGGATGCAGCTGGCCGATGCACAGCGCCACCGGCTGCTGGGCCGGCACGCGCAGGTCCTCGTTCACGGCCGCGAGCGTGCGCCGCGCCGCTGTTTTGAGCGCCGGGCAGCGCGGCGGGAACCGCTTCACGCCGTTGCCGATCTGGTACAGCTTCTGACGCGCGAACCCCAGCTGCTCCAGACGCTCCTGCACGGGCGATGTGGCTGCCACGACGGCGGCGGCCTGCAGGTACCGGCGCAGGGTCCGGGTGGCAGGGTGTCCGGACCGGTCCGGGGACGCCCAGTCAAACGATTCATCGGCCTCCGCGCGGATCACCACCGGAATGCCGGACGCGGCCAGCGCGCCGATGGCCGTGTGCGCTTCGTGCGCCAGCCGGGACACGCAGACCAGGTCGATGTCCGGCCGATTCCGCCGCAGCCAGCGGGACAGGGCGATCAGGTAGCGCAGCATGCCCCAGCGCGACGGGGAACAGGGGAGACGGTGCACGGGCACTTCGCGAGGCGCGACATCGGTCGGCCACTGCGGATCGTGCCGGCCGGTGACGATGGTGGGGGATGCGCCGAGCGCCCGGAGCGCGCACGCCAGAGTCAGGGTGGCCGTTTCGACGCCACCGACCAGAGGCCAGAATCTGCGGGTGACCAGCACCAGGCGAAGGCCGTTCATGGGGAGTTCAGCGCAGTCGCGCCTTGGGCACCTCGGGCTGCCCGATATGCGTGTAGTCGAGTTGTGTCGCGCCGAAGACCTCGACCTGGCCGGTAGTGATCCAGTACTTGATCTGCCGCGCGGAAAACGTGGTCGGCTTGTCCCCTTGCCGCTGCTGTTGCTGCAGCTGAGCCAGTCCATTCTCGCCGTCCAGCACCAGCTGGTCCTTGACCTGGATGAAAGCGAGTCGCTGCGCCTGGGCCGTGAACGTGCTGCCTTCGACCAGGGTGTCACCGACCGCGGACAGCTCCACACCGCGCTGCGGCCCTTCTCCCGTCTCGGTGACAAACAGACGCTGGCACGTCATGACAATTCCTTGTGGACCGAGTCCACCACGCTGATCGGGGTCCAAGGTCTGGTCCCATGATTCTACGGGACCATAGACGGCCCGTACATGATGCTGGAACACCGCTTCCCGCTTGTCGATGTTCCCCTCGATCTCGTTCTGATAGTCGACCCGCAGGTACACGAGTCGGCTGGTGCCGGTCCGGGTCCAGGTGCCGCGGGACGCGCGGCCGGCCACCGTGCCCGGAAGGCCGCGGCTCGCATCCGCCGCATCATAGCGGGTGCTGACGATCCAACCGGGGCCGGCAGCATGGAACTGGCCGGTCCGGCGATCGAGCGTCATGTCCCGCATCAGGATCCGATCGTGCGACGTGATCACATCCTGAGCGTTGAAGGTCTGGTTCTCGGTGAGCACGTCGCCCAGGAAACGCAGTTCCGCCACGTCCAGATCGCTGCTGCGGCGGGGCCGTTCGAACGCCACGTAGCGGTTGAACGTGGCGTGCAGCTGTTCGCCGGTGGCGAGCGTGTGCAGACGGTCGCCGTTGTCGGACGAGTAGATGCCGCGCACCGCCACCTCGCGCACGAACCGCACGTGCTGTCCATCGAAGTCCATGCCCCCCTGCCAGCTGATCCAGACCGGCGTGTTGGGCGCGCTCGGCCCGGCCGGTGCCGTCAGCGGCAGCGCCGCGGGGGCGACCGTCAGTGCCCGGGTCGGCAGCTTCATGCGGCCGGGCCCCTCGGCCCACAAGCGGTTCTCGCGCTGGGACAGGTGCAGATTCGAGCCTTCCCACAGCATGCCCTGCGCATGGACGCGGGCCGGCACGCCGTTGACGTCGACGGTCGAACGATCCAGCAGATCGGTGCGCAGCTGCAGCATGTCGCCGGTGATGAGCAGGGATGTGTCGTCGAGCAGCGGGGCCCGCTGCGCCAGGCGGACGTTGCCCACGACCGTCGCCTCGTGCACGGTGGGGCGGGTGGGATCCATGCGCAGCCGCAGGCGGATCCAGTCGCCGATGAGCTCCCACTGCTTGTCGTTGTCAGCGGCGCTCGCCGCGGCCGGCAGCGCCGGCGCGGGGGTGAGTTCGGGCGCGGCCGCGTCGCTGGGGTGAGTCTCCGCGGCACGCGGTGCGGTCCCCTCCGGCTGATCGAACCAGATCTCCAGGCGGGGCGTCTGGCCCTGGAACTGCCGGGCGTCGGCGCTCACGTTGCCCTGGGCCAGCATCTTCACCGGGCGGATCTCCATGCGTGTCGGCGGTGGCACCACGGGTGGCGGGGAGGCGGCCGCCGGAGTCGCCTCCAGTTGCGCGGGGGCCAGTTCCACCCCGGCCGCGGCTTGCGCCGCCGGACCAGCGGGCGCCGGTGGGCTGCCGGCCGGTTCCGGGACCGGGACTTCCGCCAGCCACACGTACAGTTCGTTCGCGGCAAAACTGCCCATTTCGCTCCACGTGATGTCGGCACCTTCGACGATCGACAGCACGTGCAGGCCCTCCTGCGGCTGCAGCTCCAGCACGCCGCGCCACCGGGCGGTCAAACGCCGTTCGGGCCCGTCGCCGAACTGCCCCTGATAGATGCCCGGCCCGCTGGCCCACAGGTGTCCCAGGCGTTTCGGCTCCGCGTGCAGTTCATACTCCAGCCGCGGCGCCTCGGCCTGATGGGCGCGATAGGTCAGCCTGGCGTTCTGGTCGTCGACCAGCAGGATGCGGCGGGTCTGAAAGTCATAGGACAGCTGCTGGCCACGTGCCGAAGCCGCCATCGACGGCACACGCAGCGACGCCGGGAACCCGCGCGCCTCGATCCGCCGTACCGCCATCTTCTGGGAGACCGCAGGACGGTCCGCCGGCGGCCCGCCGCCGGCCGGTTCGGCCCCCGCCGCGGCGTCTGGCGGGACCTGGAAGTAGATCAGCAGCCGATCGCAGTTGAGCTGATCGCTCTCGCCGCTCGCATTGTGACGCACGACGTCGACGTGATCGTCCAGCGACGCGAAGGACTGCTCGAAGTCGAAGCGAAAGGGCCCGCGGCAGGTGACATGCACTTCGTCCGTGCCGGCCGGCGCTGCGGAAACCTCCGCGGCCGCCGGCTGCTGCGCGCCGCCACCGGAGTCCGGGACCAGGCTGTCCAGCCCGTCCGTGGCCGGAATGTTGAACGTGAGCTGATCGATGTGCGCCAATTCCAGCGCTGCCAGATTGCGGACCAGCGAACCCTGGCCGCCGGACGCGCCCGACGGACTCAACGCGATCGACAGATCACGCCCCCGGCCGTGGCTCGAGCCGTACTGGAATGTCACCTCGTGAGCCGTCCAGATCTGCTCGGGCAGGATCTGCACGTTGCGCGTCACAAGACTCAAGGCGTCGTCCGCACCGGGACGGCTCTCCCGGCTCCAGATCTTGACCTCGCCCTCCAGACGCGCACCCTTGAGTTTGGCCAGTTCGGCACGCGCCAGGTTCAGCGGTCCGGAGAAGCTGAGCACGGCCTTGTCGGGCGCCTGCAGCACAATGGCCCGCCGCCCACCGGATTCCGGCTCCCCCCGCGCAGGCGCGTAGAACACGATGGTGCAAGGCACCAGTTCCAGACGACCGTCGTCCGACGTGCGGTACTCGCGGAACAGCAGCTTGCCCCACTGCGTCGTGAGCACCATGGGCCGGCCCCGCTCCCAGGCTTCTTCCGGAAATAACTCGGCCAGCTCGGGATGCGTGTCGGCCGCCAGCGGCGGCTCCACCGGGCCCTGTGACTGACGCACCTCCGGACTGGGCTCGATGACCGGCACCACCAGGAGTGCATAGGCCTGGTAGGCGACCGTGAGGACCGTGACGGCCACCAGCCACCGCACAAAGCGGACACGCCACGTGGGCGGTGTCACGACAATGTCAGCGTTCCAGCCGGCTAGCGCGGCCAGAGTCCGGGGCCATTGTGTTCCACGGCGAATCAAGACGTCACGCACTTGCAGGACTACTATCTACTGTTCCAGGTACTTGCGAATCAGGTCATCCCAGCGGTTCTTGGCCTTCAGCAACGCCTCCAGCAGTTCGCGAACCGCACCCCGGCCGCCGCCCAGCTGCGTCACCAGATGCGCACAGGCACGCACTTCCGGAGCCGCGTCCGCCACCGCGACGCCCAACCCCACGCGACGCATCACCGGCACGTCGGTCAGGTCGTCCCCGATGTAGCACACCTGCGCCGGAGATAACTGCTGCTGTTCAATGATCTGCTGGGCAATCGGCAGCTTGTCCTCGAAACCCTGCCGGACAATGTCAATGCCCAACTCCACCGCACGCAGCCGCACAATGTGCGATGTGCGCGCGGTGAGAATCCCGAAGCGGAATCCCGCCCGCTGCCACAGCCGAATGCCCAGGCCGTCGCGAATGTAAAACTCCTTCGTCTCGATGCCCTGGTTGTTGAAGGTGAGGCCCCCGTTGGTGAGCACTCCATCAACGTCGGACAACACCAGCTCGATGCCACGGCAGCGGTCTTCCAATTTCATGTACGGCGTCGCCTTGACGTGGGGTCGAAAAGAGATCGTGGTTGTGGGCAAGCGCGGGGATTGTAGTCGGGCTTGGACTCGGGGGCAATGCGAACGCCTGGCCTGAGATATTGGAGACGCACACCCCGCGCACGGCACCCCCGCAGCGCTGGACGACAGCATAACTGGTGCCGGCACGTGCGCAAAAAAAGAAACAGGTCCAGGCGGACGGGCCTGGACCTGATAGATGCGGTGGTATGGGTAATCTGCGGCGTTCGGTTACAGGCCGGCCGCCTTGCGCAGCTTGGCTGCGAAGCCGGCTTGTCCGAAGGCGACCATGCGGTCGATGCACACCAACTTCATGGCCTCACGAGCCGGTTTCAGGTAATCGCGGGGATCGAACTTTTCCGGCGTTTCTGCAAACACCTTGCGGATCGCTCCGGTGATTGCCAGGCGATTGTCTGTGTCGACGTTGATCTTCCGCACGCCGTGCTTGATGCCGCGCTGGATTTCCTCAATCGGCACGCCATAGGTCTGCTTGATCTTCCCGCCGTACTTGTTAATGACGTCCTGCAATTCCTGGGGGACCGAGGAGCTGCCGTGCATTACGAGGTGGGTATTCGGGAGCTTCTTGTGAATCTGCTCGATGCGGGTCATGGCCAGCACTTCGCCGGTGGGCTTCGACGTGAACTTGTAGGCCCCGTGGCTGGTGCCGATGGCCACGGCCAGGGCGTCCACATTGGTCAGCTTGACGAATTCGGCCGCCTGATCGGGATCGGTCAGCAGCTGGTCGCGCGACAGGACGCCTTCGGCACCGTGGCCGTCTTCCTTCTCGCCCTTGCCCGTTTCGAGCGAACCGAGACAGCCCAGCTCGCCCTCCACCGACACGTTCTTCGCGTGGGCCAGCTTGACCACTTCCTGAGTCACACGCACGTTGTACTCGAACGTGGCCGGCGTCTTGCCATCTTCTTCCAGGGACCCGTCCATCATCACGGACGTGAAGCCGTTCTCGATGGCGCTCTTGCAGGTGGCCACGCTGTTGCCGTGGTCCTGATGCATGGTGATCGGGATGTGCGGGTAGAGTTCGACCGCGGCCAGCATCAGGTGCCGCAGATAGGCGTCCTGCGAGTAGGACCGCGCGCCGCGCGAGGCCTGCACGATGACGGGCGAATCTGTCTCCTGTGCCGCCGCCATAATGGCCTGGATCTGCTCCATATTGTTCACATTGAAAGCGGCCACGCCGTAGTTGTTCTCCGCCGCATGGTCCAACAAAACGCGGAGCGGTACCAATGCCATAGGTTACTCCTTCGGGTCATCAGGGTACGGTCAAACGGATGGGTCGAGTGACCCTCAGCGGCCAGCTCTTACAGAGGTGGTCGCAGCCAGGATTTCCAGGATTCCCGCATTATCGGGGTGACCCCGCGAGGCCGCAATCCCGGGTCCGCGGACGGATCAGTCGGCGGTGGTGATCGGCTCGAGCACGTCTTCCTGCAGGAACCGGTCGTCCCGCTGCGTCTGCTGGAGACGCACGATCAGCAGGAGGCGTGGTTCCTGTTGCTCGGCGTCGGCCGCGAAGAACTGTTTGCCCAGTCCGCGTTGCGTGTCGTTGCAGCCGATGGCCACGCATTGACCCGGTGCCAGGATGGTGTCAATCTTGAGGTCGTCGTAGACGCGGGAGGGCCGGCTGACGTTGTCGATAGTCCAGGCACCCTGCTGGCCTTTGAAGCGCGACCGGGGCTGCCCGTACTCGATGGTGGGCACCAGCTCGACCTGGACGCGTCCATCTCCTTGCGGGTGGGACGTGACGCAAAAGAAGCACTGCGCCTGGTCCAGCGATTCGCCGCGTACGCGCCCCCCCTCGTCGTAGAGCAGGGCGACCAGTTTCGGTACGGGGCTGGAATGGACCGCGACTTTGCTCAGATGCCCTGACCGGCTGCGCAGACGATGGCTCCGCACGGCGATCTCGGTGCCGGCCTGGATACGAGTGGACCCGTCGTCCAGGTCGGCCATGGGCAGTTCGTCAAGCAGTTCCTGGAGGGCGACGGGGGGTGGCGAGCCCAGGATGCCGCTGCGGAACCCGTTGGCGACGAGCCGCCGTCGCAGATCGGGATCGAGTGCCGATTCATCCGCTTCGGGCCAGAAACGCGCCTCGAAATCCACCCGCTCTTCCGGAATCCGGATGAACGTGATGTCCAGCACAACGCTGTCGGGGGCCAGTTTCGGCAGGGGGAGTCTGGTCAACTCGGTCGCCGGTGGTGTCGACCACTGCGCGCAGCCGCTCACAAGGACGATTCCGAGGAGCAGTTGCAGGATTACGATCCGCATCGTCATTGCGACTTCCATGTCGAACGCGATTGGCGCGCAGTTACCCTCCCAGCCGCGGAACCATACCGCCACCTGTCCTGTGGGTCAAGCTGTCTTATTCAGCTTACTTGTTAGCCGTGCTCAATGAGCGTGTGGCACGGCCATCTGCTATCCTTTTGATGCCCGCCGCCACACCGGCCCGTTGTGGACTGCCTTCTTTGTGGTCGCCGGCAGTCCTGAAGGGAGCCCGCGTGGCGATGAAGGTCGGATGGGTGTTCGATCGGCGGTTTCTGCAGCACGACCTGGGGGGCGTGCATGTGGAGTGTCCGGCGCGGCTGGAGGTAATTGTCGAGGCGTTGCGCGGCGCGGCGTTGCTCGAGCATCTGGCAGCGCTGCGATTCTCGCCGGCCACGTTCGAGCAGTTGGCGCTGGTCCACGACCCGGCCTATGTCGAGCTTGTGCAGCTGATGTGTGACGGCGGATTCACATTCATTGGTTCGCCCGACACGTACCTGTGTGCGGCGAGCTATCATGTGGCGGCGCTGGCGGCGGGGGGCGTGCTGGCAGCCTGCGATGCCGTCATGGCCGGGGAGGTGGTGCGGGCCTTCTGCGCCGTGCGGCCGCCGGGGCATCACGCGGAAGCGGATCAGGCGTTGGGATTCTGTCTGTTCAATCACGTGGCGATCGCGGCCGAGCATCTGGTGCGACGGCACGGCGTGACGCGTGTGGCCATCGTCGACTTCGATGCGCACCATGGCAACGGGACGCAGCACATGTTCCAGCGGCGTCGGGACGTGCTGTATGTGAGCCTGCACGAACGGCCGGGATCATTGGAGTTTCCCGGGACCGGACATGCCGGGGAGCGGGGGTGCGGCGACGGACTCGGATATACACTCAACGTGCCGCTGGACCGCTATTGTGGCCAGCGCGAGTATCTCGAGGCGGTCGACCGGCATGTCCTGCCGGCTCTACACCGCTACCGTCCGCAAGTGCTCCTGATCAGCGCCGGATTCGACGCCCTGGCTGGCGACAATGTGGCACACCTGAGTCTGGATCCCGAGTCCTACGGTCCGCTTACCGACGCGCTGGTGGCCGTCGCCTGCCGCCACAGCCAGGGCCGTGTGGTCAGCGTGCTGGAAGGGGGCTACGATCTGGGGCACCTGGGCGCTGCCGTGGTCGCCCACGTCCGCGCACTGAGTGCGGACCTGTGACGCTCTCTTTCCGCCAGGGATCAGGCCGGCAGCGTGAGGCGCTTACGAGATGCGGCGAGCGACGACGACGGCCCGATCCGGCTGCGATTCGGCCGCCAATTCGCCCAGCACGGCGCGGACCTGCTCCTCGGCCGTCGCGCGGGGCCACGCCACAAGGGCTGCGACCGCCCTGCCTTCGTCCGTCTCCACCGCCTCCGGATCGATCGACGTCAGATCGCCGCAAGTGAACAACAGCAGGGAGTCGCCCGGGTCCAGTCGGCCGAGCTGCTGGCGAAAGTGCGCGTCCGGGTCGGCGCCGAGCCGCATCTCGGATGCGCTGAGCGATGTACAGGTGTGCGGGCCGACCACCAGCGCGTGCGTCTCGCCGGCCATCGCATACTCCATCTCACCGGTCTCGGGATCGAGCAGCGCGTAGACGAGCGAGGCGAAACGGTTGCCGGTGGAGCAGGTCCACAGCGCTTCGTTAAGTCGATCGAGCATCTGCCGCGCCTCGTGCGGATAGGTCGCATGCGACTTGAGCGCCACGTGCAGCGCCGTCGCGGTCAGACTGGCCTCCACCGGCAGTCCGTCTGCCTGTCCCAACGCTACGGCGATGCGCCCGTCGGGCAACACGCACCAGTCGTACACCAGGCCGTTGAGCGGATCGTCGCCACTGAGACAGCCCGCCACCTGCCAGCCGTCCACCAGGGGTGGCACGTTGGGACGCTGCTCGTTCTGCCACTGGGTGAGCAATTGCCGGGCCTGGTCCGTCTGCCGGTTGCGGACCCCTTCGCGGACCAGCACCTCGCGCTCGAGGTCCGATACCAGTCGGCCGGCCACGATCTCGGCCAGGTGTGTCTGTTCCGGCGTGAATTCGCGCGTCGCCTGGGCAAAGAACCACAGCGTGCCCAGCGGCGTGGAGGAGGACGCCACCGGTACGCACAGCGCGGCCGGGTAGTTCTCCGGAACCTTCCAGTGCGGCAGCAGCGCCGTGTCTTCCAAGGCCACCGCGTGACCGACCAACGCCTCCAGATCCGCGACCGCACCACGCAGCGGCCGCGGCGCGTCGAGGAACCGGTTCTTGGGCAGACGCCAGGCAGCACGCAGCTTCAGGTGGGCAGTGGCGTCGTCCAGCAGGTACAGCGCGGCAGCTTGACAGCCAATCGCCTCCGCGCCGCCACGCAACACGGCTTCCAGACGCAACGCCAACTGCTGTTGCTCCGCCGGCCGCAGCGTCACCGGGATGCCGGCCGCCAGTTCCGCCTCACGGTGCCGCACCACCGACTGCGCGCGACATATCTCCGTCACCAGAGTTCCAATGGCTGCCGCCAGCGGCTGCGTTTTGTCCAGTGCCAGCGCAGACGCGACACCCGCCGGATCGGGGCACAGCTCCAGGCGGCCTTCCTCCTCCTCAGGAACACCGATCGGCATCGTCCAGGCCACACTCGCTGGCACGCTCGCCGTGTCGGTGTACGACAACCGCCACCCGGTGATGTCGCGAAAGGCATCTAACGCCGCCGCTAGCCCCGGAATCTCGGGCACCGGCACACGCGCGGTCAGCGATTCCTCCACATGCAGTTTCAAATACGTCGGGATTGGCTTCGTCACGATGCACTGACCTGTCCACTTGTCTCGGAAAGAGGGCCGGTACGCACGCCAAGCCGCCCGGTCCAGGGAGACCCCGGTGTACTTGGTTGCGTTGCTATCATGATCGGCGCGTTAAAGTGGGGTGATTCAGTAGATTTTAGGGTCTGGCGAGCACGGCGCGACCGCGCGCCGGTACAAACCGTCTGGCCCGATCAGCCGCTAGATTCCGCACAATCGGCGCATTCCGACCGACCGGGTCAGGGCGGAACAGACAGACGCTGGCGGAGTCTGACAGAGTCTGGCCGCCGGCTCTCTGGCCGCCGGCTCTCTGGCCGCCGTGGCTAGCAATCGGCCGATTGCCCGAATGCCTGTTGGGCCGCGCGGTAGATATCGCGCAGCGGCTGGCCGCTCGCCGCAGCGAGCTGTCGGCACGACTCGTATTCGGGTGCAAAACTGGTCGTGCCATCAGCCAGCACCGCTGATTTGCCAGTGACCTCTCCCCACGCAGTCTGCACAGCGCACGACTGGCGGGACAGCGTGTGCCGGTGGGCCAACCAGCGGCGGATGCCCAAGGATCCAGTTTCGGCAAAGACGATCCGTTCCAGGACCGTGAGGTCGGCAGCCCGGCACAAGATGCTCAGCAGCACCGCGGGCCGGTTCTTCTTCATCTGGATGGGGGTCAGATAGACATCCAGCGCACCCGCATCCTGCAGCCGTTGCGTGCAGTAGGCGATCCATTCACCGGGCACATCATCCAGATTGGTTTCCAGAACCCACACCGGGTCTTCCTGCCAGGCCCGGTCCCCCTGGTGCGCGGCGTCCAGGCTCTGGCCGATCAGCAGCCGCAGCAGGTTGGGCTGATCGTCCAGGTCACGAGTGCCGGCGCCATAGCCGATCGTCTCGATCTGCATGGACGGGAGGCCACCAAACTGATCTGCCAGCGTGGCCACGATCGCCGCGCCGGTGGGGGTGGTCAATTCAGCCTCCACGTTCGATGCGGCCAGCGGGATGCCGGTGAGCAGTTCCGCGGTGGCGGGAGCCGGGACACTGACACGACCGTGAGCAATCTGGACAGTTCCCTGCCCGGTGGGGACCGGCGCGCACACGACGCGTTCGACGCCCAGCAGTTGCCAGCCGATGGCGGTGCCGACGATGTCGGCAATCGAGTCGACGGCTCCGACTTCGTGGAAGTGCACTTTCTCGATTGTTGTGCCATGCACCTTGGCCTCCGCCTGGCCGAGGCGTGTGAAGATGCGCTTGGCCAGTTGCTGCTGCGCGGCCGACAGCGCGCTGCGATCGATCATGTCGGTGATATGGTGCAGGTGGCGGTGCTTGTGTTCGGGCTCACTCTGGACTTCGATGTGGGTCGCGCGGAATCCGTGCTTCTTGACATCCGTCGCCACCAGCCGACAACTGGGCAGTCCAAGTGAATCGATGCCCTGCTGAATGGTCTCGAGAGGGATACCGGCGTCCACAATCGCGCCGAGGGTCATGTCGCCGCTGATACCGCTAGAGCAATCGAGATACGCCACCCGCATGGAGCTGCCTCGCGATGGATTGGAGAACTGGGGACTACAAGTGTTTTGCCGAGTATACCGTGAAAGGCGGAGGTGAAGAAAGGCAAGCGGACTGCGAAGCGGCGGCGACACCGGGGCCGTTTCGACCTGTGTGCCGGCTTACTTGTTAGCCGTGCGACGTGCCAAACATCCGGCCTATTCCGCGTGGCACGGCGCCATTGACGTGACTGCCCGGTTTGGCTACAAGACCCGCAGCCGGTGGGGTACGTGCAAGCGGGGACGGGACATGTGTCTCGCCACCGGGACGCACACCCCAATGGTCTTTCGGGGAACGCACGGCATGGGCGCTAGTCTGGAGAATGGTGGGAAGAGGCTGCCAGCGACCCCCTGGGGGTATCTGCCACCCCGGATGCGCGTGCTGTTCATCACCGGTCCCCAGCGCACCGGTGGCTGGCTGGCGGAAGCGTTTGCGGCGGACAGTGCCAGCGACGTGCAGCTGGAAGAGGCCCTGGGCATGGCGGCCGGCCTGTCGCGGCTGCGCGAGGAACCGTACGACGCGGTGCTGGTCAGCCATGAAGCCGCATCGCTCGACGCGCTGGAAGTGCTCGACGCCATCCGGGCCGGGAGCAGTGAAGACCAGCCGATTGTGGTGCTGGGCGACGCGAGCGAGCAGGAGATGACGGCGTACTGTCTCGACGCAGGCGGCGACGCGTACGTCTGCGTGCACACGGCCACCACCCGGGCGCTGATCTGGATTGTGGCGCGGGCGATCGAGCGGCACGCGCTGATCGCGGAGAACCGGCGATTGCAGCAGTCGCAGCGTACGCGTCTGCGGCTCGAACACGCCGAAGCGCATCGCCTGCTGCAGCAGCAGCGGCAGATGCTGGCCGACTTGGCCGCCAGCTGCGACGCGCCGACCGGGGACATCGGGGACATGTGGGAGCCGGGCACGCCGCATCGGATGCCCGAGAGCGCCCCGGACAGCCTCTCTGAGCACCTGGCAGAACACTACCGCGAACTGCTGCGAGCGTATGTGATCATGGGGTCCGGCAACCTGGCCACTGAAATGGAACGCCTCGCCGAGACGCTGACGCGCGCGGCCGTGACCCCGCAGCAGGCGATGCTGTTGCACCTGCAGGTGCTGGAAGACATGATCTCCGGCCTCGGCAGCCGCAGCGCCCGGCATGTGATGAATCGAGCCGACATGCTGGTGCTGGAAGTGATGATCCATCTTGCCGAGGAGTACCGGACGCGCTACCTGAAGGGTGCCGGCACGCTGCCGCCAGTGACCCGGCACGCTGCCGCCAGTGACCCGGCACGCTGCCGCCAGTGATGCTGCCCGGCCCGTTCAGATAGTCCCTGACCATGTCTGACCAAAGCGCGCTGCCGGCATGCGGGTGGCAGACACCGTGCCAGACGCGGCGCTGCGGCCCGCGCGGCGGACGGCGACGTCATTCGCGGGTGCCCTGCGCGGGCGCTCCGGCCAGACGTTCTGGCGGAGGGGCGCCGGTTCCGAGCGACACGCCGATCCACCCGTCACGCATCACAAACTGAGTCACACGCAGGTCCTGGAGCCGGTCGTTGCGGGTCAGGATGTTGCCCAGCAGATCGAACTGCGGATATTGGGCGAGCACCTTGCTGAATACTCCCCGCAGAACAACGTCATCACCCACCGAGAGCCGGCGGCGCTGGCCTTTGACACGCACGTAACCGTCCCGTTCCAGTTGCACGCGGGACCCCTGCACGTCGACCCGATAGGAGGCGCGCACTTCGAAGTCCCGGAACACATTGTGGTCCCCTCCCTCGAGTCGCGCGATGCGCAGAGTCACATGCAGACGGTCGTCGGCACAGCACAGCATGATCGGATCGTGCTCGGCCAACCGCAGCATGACGTCCGTCGGCACCTCCTCGGGCACCTGGTAATTGCTGCGGCGAAACCGCTCGGCAACCGCGCGGAACAGGCTGGGAAGGTCGGTCTCCCGCGCGTTGAGCTGCAGGCTGGAGACGACGTTATTGAGCGCCGACTGGTGAATCTGCACGCTGATCAGGCTATCTGCGGGAGCCTGCGGCCGGGGCGTGAAGGCCGCCACCTGATCGTATCGCGCCAGGCGGTAACGCGCAATCAGCCGCTCGGGCGTCGTCTCGAGGTCCACCGTTTCGGGACGCAGCCCCAGCGACTCCAGCGGTTCCAGGACCTGCCTGTGCACCCGCTCGGTCGCCTCCGCCACCTGCTTGTCCACTTCCTGGTCAACACGCGACTGCACACGATTGGCCACCAACCCTTCAGCCTCCCACTTGGCCTCGCTGGCCTTGCTGTCGTACTGCTGACGCGCGATGGCGCGCACCAGCAGATTCACGACCGGGATGGCATCTACGTCTGTCTCCAGCCGGGTCAGGTTGGCATTGGATATCGCCGCGGCCTCCGCCTCCTCGGTGTGCAGTCCGCGATGGTCCATCATCAGCAGCTTGCGGGCCAAATAGCGGGCACGCCCCGTGTTGTGAAACACGGCCGGCCCGCGCTTCGTCTCGGTGCGCGAGTCCACACTGCCCTCGACCTCCAGCCCCATCCGCCACCGCTGCCGGTCGGGGAACAGCACCAGATTCAGTCGTGTCGAGACTCGGCTGCGGCCGAATACCCGCCCCCCCAGCAACACGTCGTCGACGTGCTCGTCCATCGTCTGGGGACTGGGCAGCAGGCGGTTGACCAGCTCGGCAGAGACCGCCACCCGCACGTTGGCGTTCCGGTAGTGCCGGTTGACGCGCTCCCCCAGCTCCGCCAGCAGCGGCGATGTCGACCAGCGCATCAGCTGGTAGTACTGAGCGAT